>NZ_CAXAPG010000001.1:0-590404 GCF_963970585.1 Pseudomonas sp. RL_105y_Pfl2_101 | reverse complement strand
TGACCGCAGGCGTGGTGCTTGGTACCAGGTTTTCAAAGTTGCCACCCGTCGCACCGGTAATGGTGGTGCTGACCGTGCTGCCGTTGTTGTAGACGTCATTGGCTGGCGTCTCGACGGTCACGGTGCCGGTGGTGGCACCGGCGGCAATGGTGATGACCGAGCCGTTGCTCAAGGTCACGGTCACCGGGGTTTGGGCCGGGTTGGTCAGGGTGGCGGTGTAAACGATGGAACCGCCTTCGGTGATGGTGTCGCTGGCCGTCAGGCTCAGGCCAGTGGTGTCCACCGAATCGGTAATTGTGGTGACCGCAGGCGTGGTGCTTGGTACCAGGTTTTCAAAGTTGCCACCCGTCGCACCGGTAATGGTGGTGCTGACCGTGCTGCCGTTGTTGTAGACGTCATTGGCTGGCGTCTCGACGGTCACGGTGCCAGTGCTCTGGCCGGCGGCGATGGTGATGACCGAGCCGTTGCTCAAGGTCACGGTCACCGGGGTTTGGGCCGGGTTAGTCAGGGTGGCGGTGTAGGTGATCTGGCCGCCTTCGGTCACGGTGTTGCCCGCCGTCAGGGTGACGGTGGTGGTGTCGATGGTATCGGTGATCTGAGTCACGGCCGGCGTGGTCGGCAGGGTGACGGCGATGCCGCTACCGCCAGTGGTGCCGGTGACGGTCACGCTGATCTGGCTGGCGTCGTTATAGACGGTGTCGTTCGGCGCCAGTGGTACGTTGACGCTGCCAGTGGTTTGTCCGGCAGTGATTACGATCACGGAGCCGTTGGACAGGGTCACGGTCAGGTCGGTCCGGGGCGCCTGGGTGACAGTGGCGGTGTACACCAGCACACCGCCGGCCTCGGTCAGGGTCGGGGTGGCGCTCAAGGTCAGCGTCGCGTCGAGCACTGCGTTGGCTGTGGTATCGGTGTCCAGAGCAGTAATGTCTGTGTCGGTTATCGCGGCTGTGCTCAACCCTTCAGTCGGAAAGCCGATGGTAGGGTCGACGCTGCCAGCGGTAGCATCCAGCACCACAAAACTGTGCCCGCCACCGGCAGCTCCACCCGTACCTGCGGCAGTGGCGCCAGCGGCGGTGGCTTCCAGGGCGGTCGTCGGATCGACGCCCGCGGCGATGGCTTGTTGCAGCTCTTCTACCGACGGCGCGGCCTGCGCTGCGGCCTGTTGAAGATCGGTAGACGAGTCTGGGGCATTGGCGCTCCACTGGGTGTCGCGGCCCAGGTCCAGGGTACGGCCATCGGCCAGGTCCAATGTGACGGCGCCAGAAGGGCCAGTGTCCAACTGATCGCCGGTGTACAGGCGATCACCTTCAATGAGTACGCGTCGGATACCTTCTGGGGATACGACGAAAACCTGACCAACAATGCTTTTGACGATGGCAATAACACTGCTCATTGAAGACTCTCCCGGTGCAACGCTCAGTAGACTTCCATGTACCCGCCAGCTTGTAGGCAGCAGGGGTCTGGACGTTCATGTTCACAGAATAAGATTATTTGACGCTTTTGCGTGTCAATATTTTGGCAATTTTTTTTCAGGTTTTTGTTTGTGCCAAACTATTGACCTTATGCTGGCCATCCTAAACAATCGCTGCCGCAATGTCACATTGATATTTAAGCGGCGACCTGTTCTTCCGGTGCATGTTCCAGCTCCTGCTTTGAACTTTCCGATATACGGTCATTCCGGTTGCCATCATCCGATGCAGCGCCACGTTTCGCTGTGATCCAAGACAAGTGTTTCAGGAAGAAATCCACCATGCGTTCGCCTCTGTTCATGGCTTTACCCTTCGCCCTCGCCGCCAGTTTCGTACAAGCACAAACCTTGCCGCAGGCCATGCAACAGGCGCTGGATGTCCATCCTGAGATCCAGGCCGGCGTGAACAGTCGCCTCGCGGCGGATTACCAGCTCAAGGCGGCCAAGGGCGGCTATCTGCCCAGGGTGGACCTGGCAGCCGGATATGGTCGTGAAGGCACCGACAGCGTCACCACCCGTTCGGGTGGGACTAATCATTGGGAGACCCTGAACCGCAGCGAGTCGAGCCTGCGCTTGACGCAAATGGTCTTTGACGGTTTTGCGACGTCCAGCGAAGTGGGGCGTCAACAAGCCACCGTGAATGCTCGTGCCTACTCGTTGCTGGACGCGTCCGAGCGCACCGGGTTGACGGTGGCCCAGGTCTACCTGGACGTGCTGACCCGTCGCGAATTCGTGCGCCTGGCCGAGGCAAACCTCAAGAGCCACGAGCGCATCTTCGACCAGATCAAACTGCGCACTTCCCGCGGCGTGGGCAGCGGTGCCGACCTGGACCAGGCCGAAGCGCGCATGGCCCAGGCCCGCAACAACCTGATCACCGAACAAACCAACCTGGCCGATGCCGAGACCAACTACCTCAGCGCCGTCGGCCAACTGCCCGATCAACTGGAGCGTCCTGCCGATTTTCTGGCGTTGCTGCCGGCCAATCTGACCGAAGCCCGCGCCCAGATGCTGGACAACAGCCCGGTGCTGCGTTCGGCCGAAGCTGACATTGCCGCTGCCGAGCAACAGTACGAAGCCGCCAAGTCGAGCTTCTACCCACGCTTTGACGCCGAGTTGGGCCGCACCGCCGACAATGACCTGGACGGCCAGAACGGGCACAATAATGAATGGCAAGCCATGCTGCGCATGCGTTTCAACCTGTATGCCGGCGGCAGCAACAAGGCGGACCTGGAATCCAAGTCGTACCTGTCCAACCAGGCCTTGGACATCCGCAACAACGCCCTGCGCCAGCTCAATGAAGAGCTGGGCCTGGCCTGGAATGCCTTGAACAACGCCAACGCCCAAGTGCCGATCGCCCAGCAATATGTCGATCACAGTACCAGCGTGCGCACTGCCTACCAGAAGCAGTTTAGCCTCGGCGAGCGTACCCTGCTCGACTTGCTCGACAGCGAAAACGAGCTGTTCAGCGCTTCCCGTCGCCTGGCGGAAATCAAGAATGTGCAGCTGTTTACCCAGTACCGGATCAAGGCAACCATGGGGCAGTTGTTGAAAAGCCAGGGTGTTGTCGCGCCGTTGGCATCGGTTGTGCAGAACGACGTGAAGCCCAGGGTTCAGTTGCCTGGGATGAATTGAGTCCTACCACCCGTTTTAATCAGTCAGAGTGCCGAGCGTGGAATCAGAAGTCAGTCCAGTCGAACTAGTTCATGACCCGCGCACGCTGCACGACGACCCGCTGCTGGACGGTTTGCTGGCACTCTGCATGCTGCATCAGAAGCCGGCCAGCGCGGCGATGCTCACCACCGGCCTGCCACTGCCCAAGCAACGGCTGAGCGTCGAATTATTGTCGCGCGCGGCGGCCCGGGCCGGTTTGCAAGGCCGGGTGCTGCAACGCAAGCTTGAGCAAATCCCGGCCATCGCCATGCCGGCGCTGTTGCTGCTCAAGGATGGTCGCAGCGCCGTGCTGCTGGGCTGGGTCGGCGACGACCAGGCTCGGTTGCTGCTCAGCGAAAGTGACGGCGGTGAAGTCACGGTCAACCGCGAGCTGCTGTCCGATGACTACAGTGGCAAGGTCTTCTTCGCCCAACCGCAGCATAAATTTGACGTGAACCACGGCACGCTAATCCCTCGGGCGCGTTCGTGGTTTCGCGACACCCTCAAACGGTCCCGCTGGCTGTATGCCGACGCTATCGCGGCGAGCCTGTTGATCAACATCATTGCCATGGCCGCGCCGTTGTTCGTGATGAACGTCTACGACCGCGTAGTGCCGAACCAGGCTGAAGCGACACTGTGGGTGCTGGCCGTTGGGATCACCGGTGCCTATGTATTCGACCTGATCCTCAAGATGTTGCGCAGCCTGTGCCTGGACCTGGCCGGCAAGAAAACCGACCTGATCATTTCGGCGACGCTGTTCGAGCGTATCGTCGGCATGGCCATGAAATACCGCCCGGCGCGGGTCGGCAGCTTTGCCCAGAACATCCATGAATTCCAGAGCCTGCGGGACTTCCTCGCCTCGCTGACCCTCACCAGCCTGATCGATCTGCCATTTACCCTGCTGATCTTTACGGTCATCGCGATCCTCGGTGGGCACCTGGTGTGGATTCCGGTGTTGGCGTTCCCTATTGCCCTGCTGATCGGCTACGCGTTGCAAAAACCCTTGGTGGCGACCATGGAGCGAACCATGGCCTTGGGCGCCGAGCGTCAGTCCAGCCTGATCGAAACCCTGGCCGGCCTGGACGCCGTGAAGGTCAACAACGCCGAAAGCGAGCGCCAGTACCAGTGGGAACAGACCATCGGCACCCTCAGCCGTCTCGAACTGCGGGTGAAGATGCTGTCCGGCCTGGCGATGAACATCACTTTGCTGATTCAGCAATTGGCCGGGGTGATCATGATCGTCTTCGGCGTGTACCAGATCATCGCTGGTGACTTGAGCATGGGTGGGCTGATCGCCTGCTACATGCTCAGCGGTCGTGCCCTTAGCCCATTGGCTTCGCTGTCGGGCCTGCTGACTCGTTACCAGCAGGCGCGGGTGACCATGACCTCGGTCGACCAGATGATGGAGCTGCCCCAGGAGCGCAATTTCGACGAGCGCCCGTTGAGTCGCAAGGTCCTGCAGGGCGCCATTGAATGCCGCCAGTTGAATTTCACCTACCCGAACCAGCAGCACGCCGCGCTGAAGAACATCAACCTGGTAATCAAGCCGGGCGAGAAAGTCGGCATCATCGGCCGCAGCGGTTCGGGCAAGAGCTCCCTGGCCAAGTTGCTGGTGGGCCTTTACCAACCCGATGACGGTGCCTTGCTGGTGGACGGCATGGACATCCGCCAGGTCGATGTCAGCGAGCTGCGCTACAACATTGGCTACGTGCCCCAGGACATCCAGCTGCTGGCCGGTACGCTGCGGGACAACCTGACCTCCGGCGCCCGGTACGTCGAAGATGAGCTGGTGCTCCAGGCCGCTGAGCTGGCGGGGGTGCATGAGTTTGCCCGCCTGCACCCGCAAGGCTATGAACTGCAAGTCGGTGAGCGCGGGCAGAACCTGTCCGGTGGTCAGCGCCAGAACGTCGCCCTGGCCCGCGCATTGCTGCTCAACCCGCCCATCCTGTTGCTGGACGAACCCACCAGCGCCATGGACAACACCGGTGAAGAACGCTTGAAACAGCGCCTGGCCGCCGTGGTGGAAAACAAGACGGTGCTGTTGGTGACGCACCGGGCATCCCTGCTGTCGCTGGTGGATCGCCTGCTGGTGATCGACCGTGGACAGATCCTCGCCGATGGCCCGAAAGCGGCCGTCATGGAAGCGTTGAAGAAGGGGCAGATCAGTGTTGCTTAAAACCGGTTTAAAGGGCGCTGTGGGTCGCTATTTCAAAGGTTCCGACTCGCTGCACGGCCAACCGCTGCCCGAGGTCAACAAGGCGCTGATCGAGGACGCACCCCGGGTGGTGCGCTTGACGATCTGGAGCATCATCGGCTTCTTTATATTCCTGATGTTGTGGGCCAACTTCGCCGTGATCGACGAAGTGACCAAGGGTGACGGCAAGGCGATTCCCTCGTCCAAGATCCAGAAAATCCAGAACCTGGAAGGCGGCATCGTCGCTGAACTGTTCGTCAAGGAAGGGCAGATCGTCGACGCCGGCGCCCCGTTGATTCGCCTGGACGACACCCGGTTTGTCTCCAACGTCGGTGAAACCGAGGCGGATCGCCTGTCCATGTTGTTGCGGGTCGAGCGCCTGAGTGCCGAGGTCGATGACCGGCCGCTGAATTTTCCGGCCGATGTGCTCAAGGCGGTGCCGCGCCAGGCTGCCAGCGAGGAGTCGCTGTACATCAGCCGCCGGCAGCAGTTGCATGATGAAATCGGCGGTTTGCAGGAGCAGTTGATCCAGCGCCAGCAGGAACTGCGCGAATTCGTGTCCAAGCAGGCGCAGTACCGCGCCGGCCTGGCGCTGCAACGCCAGGAAATCAACATGTCCGAGCCGCTGGTGGCCCAGGGGGCGGTGTCGCCGGTGGAAGTGCTGCGGCTCAAGCGCGCCGAGGTCGAGACCCGTGGGCAACTGGACGCCACGACGCTGGCGATCCCTCGTGCCGAGTCGGCGATCAAGGAAGTGCAGCGCAAGATCGACGAGACTCGCGGCAAGTTCCGCAGCGAAGCGCTGACTCAGCTCAACGAAGCTCGCACCGACCTGAACAAGGCCCAGGCCACCGGCAAAGCCCTGGAAGACCGGGTGAGCCGCACCCTGGTGACGTCGCCCGTGCGCGGCATCGTCAACAAGTTGTTGGTGAACACCATCGGCGGCGTGATCCAGCCCGGCAGTGACCTGGTGGAAGTCGTGCCGCTGGACGACACCATTCTGGTGGAAGCGAAAATCCGTCCCCAGGACATCGCCTTCCTGCACCCCGGCCAGGACGCCACGGTGAAATTCACCGCGTACGACTACACCATCTACGGCGGTATGAAAGCCAAGCTGGAACAGATCGGCGCCGACACCATCACCGATGAAGACAAGAAAACCACCTACTACGTCATCAAGCTGCGCACCGAACGTAGCCACCTGGGCACCGATGACAAGCCGCTGCTGATTATTCCGGGCATGGTGGCGTCGGTGGACATCATCACCGGCAAGAAAACCGTGCTCAGTTACCTGCTCAAGCCAATCATCAGGGCCCGGTCCGAGGCGCTGCACGAGCGGTAGCACCTCAGAGCTGACTCCCCAAACTGCCGATTTGTGGCTTGAGGGTTTGAGGGTTTGAGGGTTTGAGGACTTGAGGCTTTTGTGGCGGGGCGAGGGAGCTTGCTCCCGCTTGAGTGCGCACCGCTCATCGCTTTTTTGGGGCCGCTGCGCGCCCCAGCGGGAGCAAGCTCCCTCGCGAAGGCGGTTTGTCAGTCAATGTATATGTAGCTGCCCCGACGCATTCGCGAGCACATTTGGTTTTGCAACTCTAGCCAAAAGCCATATGGTTATTCGCTAACGGTATTTAAATTGCTGTTCTTATGCCTTTAAAGTCATCCCCCTGCGTACCTGCCGACCAATCGGCGCGCCGCACGACACAAACCAACACGGTTACGCCGTGAGTTTTGATCGACTGCGCGCCCATTGAAGCGCGCCGTGCGTGGGAGTGATGTATGCCAGCCGTCTCTTTTTCTCCAGATTCAAATGCCGCGAACAGCGCGCCGCAATCGTTCGAAATTCTCCCGTTCCGCGATGCCGTAGGCGTCGAGATCGTCGGGCTGGACCTGTCCCGCCCCATCAACGACCAGGATTTCACCCGAATCCACCGCGCCCACCTGGACTATCACGTCGTGGTGTTCCGCGACCAACGCATCACTCCCGAACAACAGATCGCCTTCAGTCGCCGCTTTGGCGTGCTGCAGATCCATGTGCTCAAGCAGTTCCTGCTGGCCGGGCATCCGGAAATCCTCATCGTCTCCAACATCATCGAAAACGGCCAATCCATCGGCCTGGGGGATGCCGGCAAGTTCTGGCATTCGGACCTTTCCTATAAAGAACTGCCCAGCCTCGGCTCGATGCTTCACGCCCAGGAGTTGCCGAGTGAAGGCGGTGACACGTTGTTCGCCGACATGCACAAGGCCTGGGACGCTCTGCCCGAAACGTTGCGTCAAGCGGTCGAGGGCCGTTCGGCGGCGCATTCCTACACCGCGCGCTACAGCGAAAACAAATTCGAAGGTAACTGGCGCCCGACGTTGACGCCTGAGCAACTGGCCCAGGTGGCCGAAGTCGTGCATCCGATCGTGCGCACGCATCCGGAAACCGGGCGCAAGGCGTTGTTCGTCAGCGAAGGCTTCACCACCCGCATCGTCGGCCTGCCGGAGGATGAAAGCAAAGCCATCCTGGCCGAGCTATATGCCCACAGCGTGCGGCCCCAGAACATCTATCGCCATCAATGGCAGCCCCATGACCTAGTGTTCTGGGACAACCGCTCGCTGATCCACTTGGCCACCGGTTGCCCGAGCCATCTGCGCCGCAAGCTGTATCGCACCACCATCCAGGGCGACGCCCCTTTCTGATCGGCTGCGCAGCGCGCAAAGAGCCCGGAGGCTCATCATGTCCAAACGCATTGCTTTTGCACCGCTGGCCGCCGCCGTCGGCCTCGGCTTCAGTTTGCTCGTCAGCCGCCTGGTCGCGCCGGCCAGCGCCCACGCCGAGGGCGAGATTCGGATCGCCGAGCAGTTCGGCATCGTCTACCTGTTGCTGAACGTGGTCCGCGACCAGCAATTGATCGAGAAACACGGCAAGCAAGAGGGCATCGATATCAAGGTCGACTGGACCCAACTGTCTGGCGGCGCGGCGGGTAATCCGGCCCATGACTGGAAGAACGCCATGAATCAGTTCGCGGTTTTGTACGGAGATCGATTTATCAGGCCGACCTGGTGAAAATAAAGGCCTGCCTGACGGCAGGCCATTACCGGCTCGCACACAAAAAATCTGACACTCTCGCTAATGGCTGTTCTCAATCCCCAGAAACGAAAAAACCGGCCGAAGCCGGTGTTTTCACCCCAACGGCCAGAGAATTTAATCTCTGCGTACGGGGTTGAGCAGTGAGCGACTCCTAAGTTGAAGAAATCACGAGGTCAACACTACCGTTGCCACAGAGATTTCCCTCTCTTCACCGCTACTCCCTTGACGCCCCCCACCGCTGTCGTAGACTCCGCCCATCCGTCAGGGAGTAACGGTCATGCGACGTTTGAGTAGTTGGGTTGTGGGATTGGCCTTTGTAACGTGCGGGGTCCAGGCGCAAACGCCGGCTTTCGACGATCCGTTGCTTGAGAGCAACGTGTCGGCCAGTGCGCCTGGCAATGAGGCGCGAGGGGTGCTTCGAGCGCGGGATCAGGCGGTGCTGGCCAGCGAGTTGGCCGGGCGGATTGTCGAGTTGCCGTTCAGTGAGGGCGAGTCGTTCAAGAAGGGCGACACCCTGGCGCGTTTCGATTGCTCGGCCTATCAGGCCCAGCTCAATGCGGCCCAGGCCGCCAGCCGTGGTGCGGGTGAAGAGCTGGCGCATAACCGGCAGTTGGCGGCGTTGAAATCCGTTGGGCGTTTCGAGGTGTCGCGGGCCGAAGCCCGGCTCAGCGAGGCCCAGGCGCAGTCCCAGGTGTATCAGGTCCAGGTCAAGCGCTGCAGCGTGATCGCCCCGTTCGACGGGCAAGTGGTGGCGCGCAAGGTCCAGCGTTATGAAAGCGTCGCGGCCGGTGCGCCGTTGCTGGACGTGGTCGACAACCGCACCCTGGAGATTCACCTGCTGGTGCCTTCCCGCTGGATGGACAGGCTCAAGCCCGGCCAGCCCTTCACCTTTGTCCCCGATGAAACCGGCAAGCCGTTGCAAGCGACGGTCAAGCGCCTGGGCGCGCGTATCGACGAGGGTAGCCAGACCCTGCTGCTGGTGGCGAACGTGCCGGATGCCAGCGGCTTGCTGTCGGGCATGAGCGGCACGGCGCGTTTCGCGGAGCTCAAGTGAACGCGCCGATTTCAGGCAGCGCCGAGCAGGTGTTTGCCCGCTTCCTCGACCTTGAGCGCCAGACACGGGCAGCGCGGACACCGGCACAATTGAGCTACAGCCTCGTCAACGACGGCCAGGCCCTGTTCGGGTTTCGCCACGTTGCGTTATTGATTGCCGGCAAGGTCCAGGCCGTGACCGGCGTCAGCACCGTGGAGCCGAATGCGCCGTTCGTGGCGTTTGTCGAGCAGGCTGTGGCGCAATTGTTCAAACAGGGCCTGTTGAATCAGGCCCGAGTGATTGCCGCCGATGGGGTGAGCGAATCCGTCCGGGCAGACTGGCACAGCCTGTCGGCCGGACAAGTGTTCTGGCTGCCGTTGATCGATCATCAGGGCCAGGTGTTCGGCGGTTTGTGGCTAGCTCGCGACCTGCCTTGGACTCCTCCCGAACAAGTGCTGCTGTCGCAGCTGGGCGACACCTACAGCCATGCGTGGCTGGCGCTGCAACCGCGCAAGCCGTGGCGCCTGCGCTGGACGCGCAAGCGCCAGGTCGCCCTGGTGGCGGTGTTGCTGCTGGGCTTGCTAATCCCTGTGCGCCAGTCGGTGTTGGCCCCGGCCGAAGTGGTGCCGCTGGGCGGACAGGTGGTGGCGGCGCCGTTGGATGGCGTGATCGCCGAGTTCCTGGTCAAGCCCAACCAGACCGTCAAGAACGGCGACCTGCTGCTGCGTTTCGAAAGCACCAGCCTCAAGGCCCAGGCCGATGTGGCCGAACGTGCGCTGGGCGTGGCCGAGGCGGAACTCAAGGCCAACTCTCAGCGCTCGTTTGCCGATGCGGAGTCGAGTTCGAAGATTGACTTGCTGGCCGCCCGCGTCGAACAGAAACGCGCCGAGCACAACTACGCGCTTGAGCTGCTCAAGCGCAGCGAAGTACGTGCCGAGCGGGACGGCATCGCGGTGTTCGCCGATGCTGAGCGCTGGCTTGGCAAGCCCGTGCAAACCGGCGAGCGGCTGATGGAAATCGCCGATCCGAACCAGGCCGAGTTGCGTATTGAGTTGGCGGTGGGCGACGCGATTGCCCTGGAGCCCGGTGCGCAAGTGGCGTTGTTTCTCGACAGCGACCCGTTGCAGCGACACCTGGCCTGGCTCGAGCGCTCGGCCTATGAAGCGCAGCCTACCGCCGCCGGGCAACTGGCGTATCGGTTGGATGCGCGTTTCGATGCTCAAGCGCCGCGTATCGGCCTGCGGGGCACGGCGAAGGTCTTCGGCGACCGCGCGCCGCTGGCGTTGTACCTGTTGCGTCGGCCACTGGCCGGCTTGCGCCAGAGCGTAGGCCTGTAGTATGGCGCTGCCGAGCCTGCGGCCGGACCTGCAACTGTCCCCGGCGGCGCCGGACCCGGACGGTTCGCCGCAGTGGACCTTGGCCGATCCGGTGCGTGGGCGCTATTTCAAGCTTGGCGCGGCGGCGATGCGCATGTTGCGGCACTGGTCCCTGGGTGATCCGCAGCAGGTGCTGCAGGCCGCGAACCGCGAGCCGGGCCTGCCACTCAATGGTGAATCGCTGGAGCAGTTGCTGGGCTTCTTGCGCGGCCATGATCTGATCAGCGCGATGGACCCGCAACAGCGCGACAGCTACCTCTTCAAGACCGCCGCGCAGCGCCAGAGCCTATGGCAGATCTTGCTGCATCAATACCTGTTTTTTCGCATTCCGCTGTGGCGACCGGACGCTTTTCTCAATCGTGCCTGGCCCTGGTTGGCGCGGTTTGGCCCCGGGATCCTGCGCTATGGCCTGCCGCTGACCCTGGGCGTCGGCATCTTCCTGGTGTCGCGGGACTGGCAGCGTTTTATCGCCACGTTCCCGCATTTGTTCAGCCTGGGTGGTGCGTTGGCGTTCGGGGTGGCGTTGCTCTTCGCCAAGCTGTGCCACGAATTTGGCCATGCCTTCATGGCCAAGCGCGCGGGCTGTCGTGTGCAAAGCATGGGCGTGGCGTTCATGGTGCTGTTGCCAATGTTCTACACCGACGTCAGCGACGCCTGGCGGATCAATGATCGCCGCGCGCGGTTGCTGATCGGTGCCGGCGGGGTCCTGGCCGAACTGCTACTGGCGTGCATCGCGCTGCTGGCCTGGTCGCTGCTGCCCGACGGGCCGGCGCGCACCGCGGCGTTCATGCTCGCCAGCGCCACCTGGATCACCACGTTGATCATCAACCTGAACCCCTTCATGCGCTTCGATGGATATTTCCTGCTCAGTGATTTCTGGGCGGTGGATAACCTTCAGGGCCGTGCGTTCGCCCTGTGCCGCTGGCGCCTGCGCGAAGCCTTGTTCGGTTATGGCGCGGCTGCACCGGAACCCTGGTCGCCGAAGATGCGTCGTCGTTTGCTGGTGTGGGGCTATGGCTCCTGGCTGTGGCGGGCGCTGTTGTTTTTCGGGATTGCCCTGGCGGTCTATCACCTGTTCTTCAAGGTGCTGGGCATTTTTCTGATGATGGTGGAATTGGCGTGGTTCATTTTTATGCCCATCGTGAATGAATGGCGGCAATGGTGGAGTCGTCGTGAGCAAGCCCATGGTGCTCGGGTGTTCCTGAGCGGCCTGGTCGTGCTGGCGGTGCTGTTGGTGCTGTTGCTGCCTTGGCGCAGCGCGGTGGAAGTGCCGGCCATGCTCGAGGCCGGGCGCGCCAGTGCCTTGCATGCGCCGGTGGCGGCGCGGGTCAAGCAGGTGAATGTGCACGATGGCCAGACCGTGGCCCAGGGCGATGTGTTGATTGAGCTGGCGTCGCCGGACATGGCGTCGCGCCTGGCCATCGTGCGTCGGGAAATCCAGATCCAGCAGTTGCAGATGCGCCGT
Source organism: Pseudomonas sp. RL_105y_Pfl2_101 (assembly GCF_963970585.1). Lineage (NCBI taxonomy): Bacteria > Pseudomonadati > Pseudomonadota > Gammaproteobacteria > Pseudomonadales > Pseudomonadaceae > Pseudomonas > Pseudomonas sp. RL_105y_Pfl2_101. The sequence continues at coordinate 578,154 of NZ_CAXAPG010000001.1, read as the reverse complement.
CAGGCCGGGCGCAGCGAAACCGCTGCCGATGCTGGCATCATCGAGCAGCAACTGGCCGAAGCGGTGGCCGAGTACCGCGGCCTGGTCGCCCAGCGCGAACGGCTGTTGTTGCGCGCACCCCATGCCGGTCAGGTGCGCGATTTGATGCCGCAGCTGGCGGTAGGGCGCTGGCTGTCACCGACGCAGGCGCTGGCGCGGGTGGTGCAGACCGATTCGCGGTTGCGCGGCTACCTGACCGAAGCCGAGCTTTGGCGGGTCGCGCCGGGCGCTACGGGGCGGTTCATTGCTGACGATCCGATGCACACCTCCATTGCTGTGCAACTGAATGAAATCGATACCAATGGCGTGGCCTGGGTCGAACAGCAAGCGTTGACGTCTGACCATCACGGGCCGATTGCGGTGCGCCGCGACTCGCAGCAACGGGCCGAGCCGGTGCAGGCGCAATACGGCGTGCGCCTGAGTGCGGTGGACGACACGTCGGCCCCGGTGCAACCGCTGCGTGGTGTGGCGGTGTTGCAGGGCAAGGGCGAGTCGGTGTTGGGAGCGGCCTGGCGCCGGTTGGCGGCGTTGGGTGTCAGGGAAAGCGGGTTCTAAGGGGCGAGCATGGATTCAGTGGCAGCAGAGGGATTGGTGGTGCGTCCATCGCGGGTCAGTGATGGGCCGTTCTTGCAGGGCCTGTACCAGGCGGCGCGACCGGACCTGCAATGGATCGATGGCGAGCATGAACAGGTGCAGCAGGTGATTGCCCAGCAGTTCCAGGTGCAGGAGCAGGGGTTGGGCGAAAATTTCCCCAACGCTATGCATTACGTCGTGGAAAAACTCGGCACCGCCATCGGCGCCTTGAGCACGGATTTCGGCCCCAATGAAATTCGCGTGCTGTACCTGGCCTTCATCCCCCAGGCGCGTGGGCAGGGGTATGGCCGGGCGGTGTTGCAAGGGGTGCAGAAAGCCGCGCAGCAGATCCGTTGCCCGGTGGCGACCGTGGTCTGGAGCAGCAACCCCCACGCCCGCCGGCACTACCTGGCCCTGGGTTTCGAAGTGCAAGAGCGCAACCCGGCAGCGGAGCGGTTGGTCTGGTATCCGAAAGGGGACTGAGCGTCCCCTGTAGTCCTGTGCGAGCTTCCATCCATCCGTAACCCGTGGCGAGGGAGCTTGCTCCCGCTCGGCTCTGTAGGTGCTGGCGCAGCCTGCGATCTTTTGATCTTTCGCTCCAGACTCAATTGGCAGTGAAAAGATCGCAGCCTCGCTTCGCTCGTCAGCTCCTACAGATCCAGCGGGAGCAAGCTCCCACAGTTTGAAATGAGTCCAGTCAGTTAAACGCGATGTAAAAATATCCCAGCGCTGGATCCCGTCCCATGGGCGGTATGCGTGACACGAACACCCCTTCGATCTTGCCCAGTTCCGGCACTTCCAACCCACAGAGCCCGTCGACGAACGCCGTACTTTCCAGGCTGTTGAACTCGACGCTGAAGGGCATGCGCTCGGTGTTTGGCATCTTCGCCCGAGGTGTTTCTTCGAGGGTTTCGAAGCGCACCGGCAGGCAACTGCCGTCGGGCAGGATCAGGCTGCCGGTCTGGCCCAGCAGCGGTTGGAAATGGCGGCTATGAACCTGTTGCAGCATGTCGACACTCCAAAAGGCCGGAGGACCGCAGCCCTCCGGCGGTTCATCAGTTACGGGACGGGAAGTAGCCTTGAAGGGCGATGCTGAAATTGATGGCCAGGAAGGGGTTCATGACCGCCATGGGCATGCTGTTGCCCGTGGCGGACACCGAGCCGCTGACCGCGGTGGTCACGCCTTGCAGCGGCACTGGCGAAGCGCCTATCTGGTCGGAATAGATCGCCGCTGCGCCCGGCCCGGTGCCCGAAGTGCCGATGAACGAGTTGGTGCCCGTAGGGGTGGTCACCGGGTTGCTGGCCGGGTTGGCCAACTGCAGGGTGGTCGAGGCAGTGATGCCCGTGAGCGTGTGGGTGTGGTTGGGCAGGTTATTGATCGTGGCGCTGACGTTTTCGGTGCCGGAGATTTCACCGATGACGCGCGGGGTCAGGCCCGGGCCATTACCTTGGCCCAAGGGTAGGCGACCTTGAAGGTTGGGTAGCAAGAAGGTGGTCTGGCCGTTGCCGCCGTACGTTACGCCGATCAGGGCGAACAGGGTCTGGTATTGGGAAAGGGAAAGTGTCTGCCCGTTGCATAGGGCCCAATCCCTGGGCGCAAAGTTAAAGGCGAATGATTGGATAGTGCCGATGAATACTTCCATAGATTCCTCATCCCTCAGGTTATTGGTCTGGCGATGCCGGCAGGATTCTGGGAGAGAGGCTTCACTTCCTGGCCCGGTCATGCACGGCTGAGCGTAGACGCGGTTGTTTCATTTTGCCGGGTGAAGGAAGGGTGAAAATATTTCCAGTGCGCTTAATCGATTCACGCATGCCATTGGCCTGTACCGTCCATCTTTTTTACGGTTCAAGGTGAATTTGATATCAAAGTACTACTAGTCGGCGATTATTTCCTCGGCTACGCTTGGCGATACAAAGGGACTACAAACAGGTGAAGGGATTGTCGCAGTTTCACTTTATCTCCGGTTTACCGCGCTCAGGCTCGACCCTGCTTTCTGCCATTTTGTTGCAGAACCCGCGCTTTCATGCCGGCATGACCAGTCCTGTTGGCACGCTGTTCAGCAGCGTCTTGCAGCAATGCAGCGCCGGCAGCGAGTTCGGTTCGGTGATCGACACCGACCTGCGCCGCCGCCTGCTGCGCGGTCTGTTCGACTCCTACTACGCCGACAAATCCGATAAGCCGGTCATCTTCGATACAAATCGCCAGTGGTGTGCCCGCTTGCCCGCCCTGCAGGACCTGTTTCCCCAGGCCAAGACCATCGCCTGTGTGCGTAACGTTGCCTGGATCCTCGATAGCCTGGAGCGGCTCTACCGCGCCAACCCCTTTGAAAACACCAAGCTGTTCAATGACGATGACGAGCGCAACACCGTCTACAGCCGCTGCGAGACCCTGGCTCAGCGCAACCGCCTGGTGGGTTTCGCCTGGACCGCGCTCAAAGAGGCCTACTACGGTGAGAACGCCGAGTCGCTGCTGATCGTTGATTACGATTTGTTGAGCCAGGCCCCGGAGCGGGTGATGCGCCTGGTGTACGAATTCATCGGCGAACCCTGGTTCGAACACGATTTCAATCACTTGACCTACGACGCACCGGCCTTTGACCAGGCCCTGGGCGTTGCCGGCCTGCACAAGGTCAAGCCGAAGGTCGCGCCGCAAGCCCGGCGGACCTTGTTGCCGCCGGATCTGTTTGAAAAGTATGCCGAGTTGTCGTTCTGGTGCGATGGATCTGCAAGCGCCGCCAATGTCATTCGTATGAAAACCGATGCCGCCGTCAGCTGACTGCGGTTTTTTTTCATTTGCGTTCAAAAAGTTCGAGTCCAGGTGATCGTCATGTGGTGGAGCAAAGGCAAATCGCGGGTAACCGAGGGCACACAAGCCCTGGCATCGCCAATGATCATGTCCCTGGAGCCGCGAATGCTATTCGACGGCGCGGTGGCGGCAACCGTGGCCGATGCCGCGCAGCCGGACGCCCATCCCACCGCCGAGGCGACCAAGGCGCCCACGACGGATCAGCCAGTCGACAGCCATGCTCCCCAGGGCCAGGTCGATGCCACCCAGGCCGCCGTGCCGGGCAAGACCGTGGTGTTCGTCGATTCCCGGGTCAAGGATTCCGCCAGCCTGCTCGAAGGTGTGGCGCCCGGTACCCAGGTCGTGCAGCTGGATGCCAGCAAGGACGGCTTGCAACAGATCGCCGATTACCTGGACACCCACCAGGGCATCAGCTCGGTGCAGATCATCGCCCACGGTAACGCCGGTGATTTGTGGCTGGGCAACAGCTACCTGTCGGCGGATAACGTCCAGGCGCGCAGCGAAGTGCTCGCGCAGATCGGCCAGGACATGAACGCTGGCGGCGATATCCTGATCTATGGCTGCTACACCGCCGAAGGCGAGCGTGGCTTGAACCTGGTCGATTCATTGGCGCAGTTGACCGGCCGCGACGTGGCGGCGTCCAACGACCGCACTGGCCTGGGCGGCGACTGGGACCTGGAAATTGCCACTGGCAACATCGAAAGCGCCAACGTGCTGTCGAGCAAGGCCATGAGCGAGTACCAATGGGGCCTGGCCACCTGGACCGCTACCAACAACCTCAATAGCGGCGTGGGCTCCCTGCGCGCCGCCTTGTCGTCTGCACAGAGCGGCGATATCGTCACCTTCAATGCCAGCATGACCGTCGCGCTGACCCAGGTGCTGGTCGTCGACAAGAACGTCACCATCGATGGTGACCTCAACAACGACAACGTGGCCGATGTGACCCTGGATGGGCAATACCGCACCCAGATCATCAACGTGACGTCGGGGACCACCGCGACCCTCGATGGCCTGGTGATTACCCGGGGCATGGTGGCAGGCAACGGTGGTAACGGCGGCGACGATGCGCTGGTGTCCCAGGGCGGTGGTATCTACAACGCCGGCACCTTGACCCTTAGAAACGTCACAGTGACCGCAAACGCCGCTTCGGGCGGTGGTGGTGGCGGTGGTGTAACGCCGCAGTACGCCGGCGGCGGCGGTGGTGGCGGTGGCGCGATCACTGGGGGTACCGGTGGCAAGGGCGGCAATACGCTCAACTCCTCGGGCGCCAACGGCACGCCCGGACAGGGCGGCGCGGGCGGCGGTTTCTTCAACATTGGCGGGCGCGGCGGTTCCACTAGCGGTGGCGCGGGCGGTGCGGCTTATCCGGGCTACAGCACCGGTTCGGCCGGTGGCACGGCCACCAGCGGTGGCTTGTCCATCGGCGGTGGCGGCGGTGGCGACGGCTATAACGACATCGGCGGCGCCGGCGGCGGCGCGGCGGGGGGGATCTATAACGATACCGGCGCAACCCTGCGGATCATCGGCAACTCGGTCATCTCCAACAACGTCGGCGCGGGTGGCGGCGGCGGCGGCGGTGGTGCCGGTGGTGGTTATCTCCAGGCGGGTGGTGCCGGTGGTGTCGGTGTCGGCGCCATCTGGAACAAAGGCTCGATCCTGATCACGGCCGCCAACTTTGCCGCCCTGGCCGGTAACGTCGGCGGCAGCGGCGTGGGCGGGACCAGCGCCGGCAGCGCTGGTGTTTCGCCGGCGTCGGTGGCCAACGTCTACGGCGATGGCGGCACGATCAACACCAACTATACGCCGGACGAGACGCCGCCCACCGCGACCGTCGTCGTGGCCAATACCAACCTGAACTCCGGTGGCACGTCGCTGGTGACCATCACCTTTTCCGAAGCCGTGACCGGTCTTACCGCGGCGGACCTGACGGTGCAGAACGGCAGCGTCGGCACCTTGACCAGTGGCGATGGCGGCATCACCTGGACCGGCACGCTGACCGCGGCCAGCAACATCGCCGACACCACCAACATCATCACCCTGAACAACACCGGCGTTGCCGACCTGGCCGGCAATGCCGGCGTGGGCACCACCGACTCGAACAATTACATCGTCAACGACACCGTGGCGCCCACGGCGTCCATCGTGGTGAGCGACACTGCCCTCAGGATTGGCGAGACCTCCACGGTCACCATCACCTTCTCCGAGGCCGTTTCCGGCTTTACCACGGCCGACATGACGGTGGCCAACGGTACGCTCAGCGGCCTGAGCAGCGGCGACGGTGGCATCACTTGGACGGCCACGCTGACGCCGGATGCGGCGACCACCGATACCTCCAATCTCATTGTCCTGAACAATACGGGCGTGGCGGACCTCAATGGCAACGCCGGCGTGGGGACGACCAACTCCAACAACTACGCCGTCGACACGCAACGCCCGACCGCCACCATCGTGGTGTCTGACACCGCGCTGCGCGTCGGTGAAACCTCCGTGGTGACCATCACCTTCACCGAGGCCGTGAGTGGTTTCACCACCGCCGATCTGACGGTCGCCAATGGCACGGTCACCGGCCTGAGCAGCAGTGACGGTGGTATCACCTGGACCGGGACGCTCACACCAAGTGCCAGCGTCAACGACACCAGCAACCTGATCACCCTGGATAACACCGGCATTGCCGACCTGTCTGGAAACGCCGGCAGCGGTATCACCGACTCCAACAACTACGCCATCGACACGCTGCGCCCGACCGCCACCATCGTGGTGGCCGATACCGCGCTGAACATCGGCGAAACCTCGTTGGTGACGATTACCTTCAGCGAGGCCGTGACCGGTTTCACCCTGGCCGACCTGACGGTGGCCAACGGCAGCCTGAGCGGGCTGAGCAGCAGCGACGGCGGCATTACCTGGACCGCGACGCTCACCCCGAGCGCCAGCGTCAGCGATGCCACCAACCTGATCATCCTGGCCAATACCGGTGTGGCGGACGCGGCGGGCAACACCGGCAGCGGCACCACCAGCTCCAACAACTACGCGGTCGACACGCTGCGGCCAACCGCTAGCATCGTTGTAGCCGACACCTCCCTGAGCGTTGGCGAAACCTCCCTGGTGACCATCACCTTCAACGAGGCGGTGACAGGCTTTACCACCGCCGACCTGACGGTCGCCAACGGCACGGTCACTGGCCTGAGCAGCGGCGACGGCGGCATCACCTGGACCGGCACGCTCACGCCAAGTGCCAGCGTCAGCGACACCAGCAACCTGATCACCCTGGATAACACCGGCGTTGCGGACGCGGCGGGCAACGCCGGCAGCGGCACCACCGACTCCAACAACTACGCCATCGACACCGCGCGTCCGACCGCCACCATCGTGGTCGCCGACACGGCCATCGCCGTTGGCGAAACATCGGTGGTGACGATCACCTTCAGCGAGCCCGTGACGGGTTTCACCCTGGCGGACCTGAGCGCCGTCAACGGCAGCCTGAGCGGCCTGAGTACCAGCGACAACATCACCTACACCGCGACCTTCACGCCAAGCGTTGGCATCAGCGATGCCACCAACCTGATCACGCTCGATAACACTGGCGTGGTGGACGGCGCGGGCAATGCCGGCAGCGGCACCACCGATTCCAACAACTATGCCGTTGACACCCAGCGTCCGACCGCCACCATCGTGGTGGCTGACACGGCGCTGAGCGTCGGCGAAACCTCGCTGGTGACCATCACCTTCTCCGAAGCGGTGACGGGTTTCGACAATTCGGACCTGAGCGTGGCCAACGGCACGCTGAGTGCGGTCAGCAGCAGTGATGGCGGCATCACCTGGACCGCCACCTTCACCCCGGCCCTCGGGGTCAGCGACACGTCCAACGTGATCACCTTGAACAACACCGGCATCAGTGATGTGGCGGGCAACACCGGCACTGGCACCACCGATTCCAACAACTACCAGGTCGACACCAACGTGCCGACGGCGACCATCGTGATTGCCGATACCACGTTGAGCATCGGCGAGACGTCGTTGGTCACCGTGACCTTCAACTCGGCGGTCAGCGGGTTCGACAATTCGGACCTGACCGTCAGCAATGGCACGTTGAGCAACGTGTCGTCCTCCGACGGCGGTGTCACCTGGACGGCCACGTTCACGCCGAGCGTCAGCATTTCCGATACCAGCAATGTGATCACCCTGGACAATACCGGCTTGATCAACGGCGCGGGCAATGCGGGCGTGGGCACCACAGACTCCAACAACTACACCGTCGATACGGTGCGGCCAACCGCGACCATCGTCGTGGCCGACACCGCCATAGCCGCCGGCGAGACCTCCGTGGTGACCATCACCTTCAACGAGGCCGTGACCGGTTTCACCTTGGCCGACCTGACGGTGGCGAACGGCAGCCTGAGTGGGCTGAGCAGCAGCGACGGCGGCATCACCTGGACCGCGACCTTCACGCCAACCGGTGGCGTCACGGACACCAGCAACGTCATCTCGCTCAACAGTGGCGGCATCGTTGACGTGGCAGGCAACGCCAATGTTGGCACCACCGACTCCAACAACTACGCGCTGGACACCGAACGTCCGACCGCAACGATCGTGCTGGCCGATTCCAACCTCAGTGTCGGCGAAACCTCGTTGCTGACCATTACTTTCAGCGAGGCCGTGACCGGTTTCACCAACGCTGACCTGAGCGTTGCCAACGGCACCCTCAGTGCCGTCAGCAGTAGCGATGGCGGCCTGACCTGGACGGCGACCTTCACGCCAACCCTCGGCGTGCGGGATACATCCAACCTGATCGTCCTGGACAATACCGGGGTGAGTGACGCGGCGGGCAATACCGGAACCGGCACCACCAACTCGGCCAACTACGCGATCGACACGCAGGTGCCGACGGCGACCATCGTGGTGGCCGACACGTCCCTGAGCATCGGTGAAACCAGCCAGGTGACCATCACTTTCAATGAAGCGGTGAGCGGTTTTGATAACAGCGACCTGACCATCAGCAATGGTACGTTGAGCAACGTGTCGTCCTCCGACGGTGGCATCACCTGGACGGCCACGTTCACGCCGAACGCGAGCATTGCCGATACCAGCAACCTGATCACCCTGGACAACACCGGTGTCATCAACATTTCAGGCAATGCGGGTGTCGGCACCACCGACTCAAACAACTACGCCATCGACACCGTGCGGCCAACGGCGACCATCGTCGTCGCCGACACTGCCATTGCCGCTGGCGAGACTTCGCTGGTGACCATTACCTTCAACGAGGCCGTCACCGGCTTCACCAGCGCCGATCTGAGCGTGGCCAACGGTACGCTCAGCGGTTTGAGCAGCAGTGACGGCGGCCTCACCTGGACCGCGACCTTCACGCCAACCGCTGGCATCACCGACACCAGCAACATCATCACCCTGACTAACAGCGGCGTCGCCGACCTGGCGGGCAACGCGGGCAGCGGTACCACCGATTCGAACAACTACAGCGTCGACAGCCAGCGTCCGACCGCCACCATTGTGCTAAGCGATTCGCAGTTGAAACCGGGTGAAACCGCGCAGGTGACCATCACCTTCAGCGAGGCGGTGACCGGGTTTACCAACGCTGACCTGAGCGTTGCCAACGGCACCCTGAGCGCCGTCAGCAGCAGCGATGGCGGCCTGACCTGGACCGCGACCTTCACGCCGACCCTGGGCGTGACCGACACCAGCAACCTGATCACCCTGGACAATACCGGCGTGAGCGATGCGGCCGGCAATACCGGGACAGGCACCACTGATTCGGCCAATTATGTGGTCGAGACGCAGGTACCGACGGCCACGATCGTGGTGGCCGACAGTGCGCTGCAGATAGGGGAAACCTCGCAGGTCACTATTACGTTCTCGGAAGCGGTGAGCGGTTTCGACAACAGCGACTTGACCATCAGCAACGGCACGCTCAGCAATGTGTCGTCCACCGACGGCGGCATTACCTGGACGGCCACGTTCACGCCGAGCGCCAGCATCACCGACACCAGCAACCTGATCAGCCTGGACACCAGCGGTGTGGTCAACGTTTCGGGCAACAGCGGTGTCGGCGTGGTGGACTCCAACAACTACGCGATCGACACGGTTCGCCCTGGCGCCACCATCACCGTGGGCGATACCAGCCTGGGCATCGGCCAGAGCACCACCGTGACCATCCGCTTTACCGAGGCCGTGTCCGGTTTCGATTTGTCGGATCTCAGTGTCGCCAATGGCGTGTTGTCCAACCTTGCCAGCAGTGACGGTGGCCTGACCTGGACCGCGACCCTGACGCCGACTGCGGGCGTCAACGATGCCACCAACCTGATCCTGCTCGACGCCAGCAATGTGCAGGACCTGGCCGGCAACGCCGGCGTGGGCATCGCGATTTCCGCCAACTACGCGCTCGACGCCACCCGGCCGACGGCAACCATCGTGGTCGCCGACCCGAACCTGACGGTGGGCGAGACGACCCAGGTGACCTTCACCTTCAGCGAAGCGGTGACGGACTTTGACCTGTCGGACCTCAGCGTCACCAACGGCGAACTGACCAACCTGACCACCAGCGATGGTGGCAAGACCTGGACAGCAACGTTCACGCCAACGGTGAGCCTCACCGACCCGAGCAACTTCATTGCCCTGGACACGAGCAACGTCAGTGACCTGTCGGGCAACGCCGGGGCCAGCGTGGCGGTGTCCAACAACTATGCGATCGACACCGTGGTGCCCAACGATGTGAAGCCGCCGCCGGACTTCCTGACCGCCGACCCGGTCACGGTCACTCCTCCGTCCGAGGTGCCGTTGCAACCGATCGTCTTTACACCGCCGACCGGCAACCTGGGGTCGCCACTGGGCTTCCCAGCGCTGTTCGAGCAACGGGACGTGGGCGGGGGCCTGCGACCGATTGGGGATATTTTCATCAACCATGGCGCACTGGCGCCGAGCTACATCGCCCAGGTGTTCGGCAATGACGCCTCCGGTGATGGCGCCGGCCAAGGGTTCCTGGGCTTTGGTGGTGGTGATGGCGGGGTGTTTGGCAGCAGCACGCTTTCGACCCTGTTCAACCAGGACTCCGGCTCCGAGGGCGAATCAATGGACGCCTTCGGCAGCCAGTCGATGCAGGGCGATGGCGTGTCCCAAGGCCTGCGCGGGATGTTCGGGGCGCCAACCCTGGGTCAACAACTGCAACAGCTCAAGGACACTGAACAACGTCAGGTCGACAGCCTGGCAACCGCGTTACGACAGGTCGGCATCAGCCAAGTGCAGGCTTGAATTCTAAATATATTGGGGCAGTCAGGGGCAATCCAGGGAATGAATAGAAGTCAGAAGTTATTCGGAATGAGTTTGCTGGCGTTGGTGGTGAGTGGTTGTGCGGTCACTAGCGATCCGATCGAGCGTAGCGTCAGCGAACAGCGCGCTCGAACCGACCTGCAGAATATGTACAAGGATCAGGAGCCGCTCAGCGGCCCGCTGACCCTGCACCAGGCCATGGCCCGGGCAGTGAAGTACAACCTCGAAGGTCGCTTGAAGATCATGGAGGAAGCCCTGGCCAAGCGTCAGTTGGACCTGGCCAGTTTCGACATGCTGCCGCGCATGGCCCTGGACGCCGGGTATGTGGGTCGCAACAACGTCAACGCCTCCAGCAGCCAGAGCGTGGAAACCGGTACCCAGTCCCTGGAGCCGTCGACCTCCCAGGATCGCGACCGTGAGGTGGCTGACCTGACCATGGTCTGGAACGTGCTCGATTTTGGCGTCAGCTACATCAGCGCCAAGCAGGCCGGGGACCAGCGACTGATCGTGCAGGAGCGCCGGCGCAAGGTGATCAACACCATCGTCCAGGACGTGCGTTCGGCCTACTGGCGCGCCATGGCCGCCGAGCGCCTGCTCAAGCAGATCGACAGCCTGATGGTTCGGGTCGAGGCGGCGCGCGACAACAGCCAGAGCATGAGCGAACAGCGCATCGGTGACCCGGTGCAGGCCCTGGGTTACCAGCGCTCGCTGATCCAGGCCACCCGTCAACTGGAAGAGCAGCGCCGGGCGCTGTCCCTGGCCAAGACCGAACTGGCGACCCTGATCAACTTGCCTTTGGGTACCGAGCTGACCTTGGCGACCCAGGATGAATACGCCGTCCCGGAACTCAAGGTCGACCTGGCCCGTCTCGAACAGGAAGCCCTGGCCAGCCGTCCGGAACTGCGCGAGCAGGATTACCAGACCCGCATCACCGCCGCCGAAACCCGCAAGGCCATGCTGCGCCTGCTGCCGGGGCTGGAGTTTTCCGCCGGCGGGCATTACGACAGCAACTCGTTCCTGGTGGAACAGGGCTGGGCCGACTATGGCGTGAAAGTCACCTGGAACCTGTTCAACGTGATTTCCGCCCCGGCGGCCATCGACGTGGCCAAGGCCGGTGAAGAAGTGGCGTCGGCGCGGCGCCAGGCGATGTCGATTGCTGTATTGGCGCAGTTGTACGTGGCCAATGCCAACTATCGCGAAGCGCTGCGCCAGTTCAAGACCAGCCAGCAACTGGCGGACATCGACGGGCAGATTGTCGGTCAATTGCGCAACCGTCACCAGGCTGCCGGCATTGGCGAGCTGGATCTGATCCAGGGTGAACTGAACACCCTGCAGGCCGATCTGCGTCGGGACCTGGCCTACGCCGACCTGCGTAACGCTTACGGGCAGATTTTTGCCAGTGCCGGTCTCGACCCATTGCCAAACGAAGTGCAATCGACCGAAGTCCAGTCGATTGCCACAGCGCTGGCTAACCGTGAAGCAGCCTGGGCTCAGGGCGATATCACGGAGCCGACGACCGCCGCAGTGACTCAATAACCGGGCGCAGGCATGACGCGCCCGGCGTTTTCCCGGCTGCCAGTGTCGGTGAACCTGCCGTTGCTGTTGCAGGCACTGGCCGCCATTGAAGACGAGCGCTGGCAGGGGCATTTCAACCATGCCTATTACAGCGGCGACTGGAGTGGGGTGGCGCTGATTTCGGCGGCCGATGCCGTCACCGAGCTGTCGCCGGGGCGCGGTCAGCCCTTGCACCGCGCGCCTTGGTCAACGGATGGCCGCTGGCACGAAGCGTTGCGCGACTGGCCCCTGGAGATTGTTTCGGCCCGGCTGCTACGGCTCGGGCCCGACGGGTGCATCCACGAACATCGCGACTATGACCTGGGCGGGCCGGACGCCGACCTGCGCCTGCACGTGCCGCTGCTCAGCTCGCCTGGCGTGGACTTCTTTCTGGATGGGCAAATCATTGCGATGACGGCGGGCGAGTGCTGGTTTCTCGACTTGGCGCGGCCTCATCGGGTGGTGAATCGAAGTGCTCTTTCGCGGGTTCACCTGGTGCTCGATTGTCGCCCCGGACCGTGGCTGGCCCAGCAGATCGCCGATGGGCTGCCCACCACCCCCGCCGCGGGCGTCGGGCAAAGCGACTTTGTCCGCTTTCAGCAGCGCGTGGCAACCGATCCTGACCTCGCCCGCACCTTGCAGAGCCTGCGCGACCTCGACGCTTTCATTGAGTCGGCGCTGGCGCTGGGGGCCGAGCAAGGGCTTCATTTCACCCGGGAAGAATTGCGCGCTGCGATGCGCGCCGGTCGCCAGCAGTGGAGAAACCAGTGGAAGACCTGAACCTGCACGGCTGGCTGCCGATCCGCGTAGGGCAAGAGGCCGGGCAATGGTGGGTCGATTGGTGCTGGTTTGGCGACGCGCGACTGTCGCAGCCTTTTTTCGGCGACGCCGTGGAAGACGCCCTGCGCTTGCCCTTCAACCAGGCGTTCCACCGCCAGACACCCTTGGACGTGCTCGGTCAGTGGCAACGACAAAGCCCGGGTCTGGCGCCCAGTGCGTTCATTTTTCATGCTTCCCGCTGCGGCTCGACATTGATCAGCCAGATGCTTGCCCAGTTGGACGACCACATCGTCATCTCGGAACCGCCGCCCCTGGATACCCTGCTGCGCAGTGATTTGCCACCGGCCGAGCGGTGCGTGGCACTCAAGGGTTTGATGTCGGCCTACGGGCAGCGCCGCCGAGGTGTGGAGCAACGCCTGGTGGTCAAGCTCGACGCCTGGAACATCGGTGAGCTGGCGCTGTTGCGAGAATGTTTTCCCGACACGCCTTGGCTGTTCCTGTACCGCGATCCCTTGGAAATCGCCGTCTCCCATCTGCGTCGTCCTGGCATGCACATGGTGCCGGGGATGATCGGGACGAGTGTCTTGGACGATGGCTTGCCGTTCAGTGGCCCGGAAGATTTCATCTCGCGCCGGGTGGGGCGGTTGTTGGCGACGGGCTTGGAACACTGTCAGGCATTGACCGCAATGGCGGTCAACTACACCGAGTTGCCCGAGGCGATGACGGGCCGGCTGGCGGCGTTTTTCCGCCTCGATGAGGCGCAATGCAGGCAAGTGTTCGCCGCCGTGGGGCAGCATGCCAAGCAGCCGGCGCAGGCGTTTGTCGGCGATAGCGAGGACAAGCGCCGGGAAGCTTCGGCGTTGTTGCGTGAGCGGGTCATGCGCTGGGCGCAGGGGCCTTATGAAACACTCGAAACATTGCACTGTGGCAAGGGGATTTAGCAAAACGTCGCCGCGCCCCACAGTGAGCAACGCATCAAGTTTTGTTGGGCGACAACTCCGCCATCCCCTTGAGCAATTCAATCGGCAAGGGGAAGACGATGGTGGAGCTTTTATCCCCGGCAATCGAGCCCAGCGTCTGCATGTAGCGCAACTGCATGGCGCCTGGCTGGCGACCGAGCATTTCGGCAGCCTGCATGAGTTTTTCCGAGGCTTGCAGCTCGCCTTCGGCGTGGATCACCTTGGCCCGGCGTTCCCGCTCGGCTTCGGCTTGTCGGGCGATGGCGCGGATCATGGATTCGTTGAGGTCCACGTGCTTGATCTCGACGTTCGCGACTTTGATGCCCCAGATGTCGGTCTGGGCGTCGAGCACCTGTTGGATATCGCTGTTCAATTGCTCGCGCTCGGCCAGCAGTTGGTCCAGGTCATGCTTGCCGAGGACCGCACGCAACGTGGTCTGGGCCAGTTGACTGGTGGCCATGAGGAAGTTTTCGACCTGGATGATGGCTTTCTGCGGATCGAGCACACGGAAATACAGCACCGCGTTGACCTTCACCGAGACGTTGTCGTGGGTGATCACGTCCTGGGCTGGCACGTCGAGGACAATGGTGCGCAGATCGACGCGGATCATCTGCTGCACCACCGGGATCAGCAGGATCAACCCCGGCCCCTTGACCTGCCAGAATCGACCGAGCTGAAACACCACTGCCCGTTCGTATTCACGCAGGATCCGGAATGTCGAAGCCGCCAGTGCGATCAACAGCAGCAACAGCAGCGTAAAACCGATTTGCATGCCCATCTCATACCCCTCCTGAGTCAGCGGCGGCTACTTCCAGCAGCAAACCCTTGCGTGCGATGACTCGCACCGCTTGCCCAGGCCGCAGCGGTGTTGCGCTTGCCACCTGCCAGCGTTCGCCTTCCAACTGGACCCAGCCATGATGATGATTGCCGGCCTGCAACGCGGTCACTGCCGTGACGCTACCCAACAGCGCGGCATCGCCGCTGACAGGCTGGCGCGGCCGTGTTTTCAATGCACGGACCAACAGGACGATCAGCAGCAGGGCGCTGACCAGGCCCAGGCCGAGCATCAGCGGAACCGGGACGTCGGCGTTGGTCAGGATGACCGCGCCGATCACACACAGGACAATCCCGCCCAGCCCCGCGACGCCATAATTGGGCAGGGCCGCCTCGAAGACCAGCAAGCTCACGCCAACGGCGATCAGCCAGAAACCCATGGGATCGGTGCCCGGCAGAACCGGGCCGTCGGCGCCGAACGCAGGCCCGCTGATCGCCAGCAGCGCAACCGTTAACCAATGAATGTTCACAGGATCCTCCGCAACGTGTATTCGTCGGGATGTTATCCAAAGTCTAGTCGAATCGAGGGCTGATTGAATTTTGATCAGTCTGGCGGTCGTCGAGGGGCTAGACTGCGGAGAAACACCCAGCCATCTCCATTATGTTCAGGAGGCCCGTATGGAACCCCCAATTCACCCTCTTTCCTCTTTATTCAAGCAACTGGGCTTGCCCGATGACGCTCAGGGCATTGATCAATTTATCACCAGCCATTCCCCCCTCAAGCCTGGGCTGCACCTGGCCGATGCGTTTTTCTGGAGCGAGAGCCAGCGGCAAATGCTGCGCGACGAAATCCTCGAGGATGCGGACTGGGCGGAAGTGATAGACCAGTTGGATGTGTTGTTGCGCAAGGGGCGTAGCGAGTGAGGCACATACCAAGCCTATGCGGGCTTGCTCGCGAATGCGTCGTGTCAGGCAACATCAGTGTCAACTGATCCACCGCTTTCGCGAGCAAGCCCGCTCCCACAGAGATGCTCGCTTATTCTTTATTTGCATTAACAAATAGCTTCTTATTCCTTAAACAATATAGCTCTCCTCCCTATACTCGTCCGGGAACAGACACGCAGGAGAGCCCCCCATGCGCAACGAATCGATTCGCTACCTGATTGTGCCGGGCTGGCAAGGATCGCCGCAAAATCATTGGCAAACCCACTGGCAGAACAGCCTGCCCAACAGCGCCAGGGTCGAGCAGGCCGACTGGGTCACGCCCCGGCGTGAAGACTGGGTCGCGGCGTTGGCCGAGGCCGTGGCCGCCGACAGCACGCCAGTGATCCTGATTGCCCATAGCCTGGGCTGCATCACGGTGGCCCATTGGGCCGCCACCGCGCCGGTGCAGTTTCTGCGGCAGGTGCGTGGGGCGTTGCTGGTGGCGCCGGCGGATGTCGAGCGGCCGACCTGTGTTCCGGCGCTGCGCAACTTCGCGCCGATTCCCACCGCTTTGTTGCCGTTCCCAAGCCAAGTGGTCAGCTCTGACAACGACGCCGCCGTGAGCGCCCCGCGCGCCCTGGCGCTGGCGCGCAACTGGGGGGCCGAGGCCGGGATCCTGGCCGGGGCCGGGCATATCAATGTGAAGTCCGGTCACCAGCGTTGGGAGCAGGGTTTCGCTTACCTCTATCGCCTGCAAAACCGCATGGAGCATCACGCCCTGCGCCGCGCCTGAATGTTTAGCGCCCGCCGTCTCCCGGCGGTCTGGGCGGGAGCTTGTCATGAGTTTGCATGAAACCTTCGGTCAGCCGTTGCTGACCTTTCCCGATGCGGAAAAAAGCCCCCTGAGCATTCGCGCCAAGGCGCTGGTGTTCGTCGACCCTCGTTCGCGGCAGTTGCGCCAGGCGTTGGAGCAACTGGCGCCCCGGGCGATCTCGGTGCTGATACGCGGCGAAACCGGTAGCGGCAAGGAACTGCTGGCCCGGCATATCCACCGTGAAAGTGATCGCGGCGGGTTGTTTGTGTCGGTCAACTGCGGCGCCATCAGCCCGACCTACGCCGACGCCGAACTGTTCGGCTATGCCGCCGGCAGCTACAGCGGCTCCGCCAGCAGCCGGGCCGGTTGGTTTGGTTCGGCCAATGGCGGCACCCTCTACTTGGATGAAATCGGTGATTTACCGCTGCCGATCCAGATCAAACTGCTGGCGGCCCTGGAGAACCACGAAGTCACCCGTGTGGGCGCGCATCAGCCCAGCCCGGTGGATGTCCGCCTGGTGGCAGCGACCAGCATCGACCTGGCGCAAGCGGTGGCGGCCGGAAAATTCCACGAACGGCTCTACCATTACCTTGGCGAAGGCCAGCTGGAGCTGCCGGCCCTGCGCGAACGGGTGGGCGATATTCTGTCCCTGGCCGAATACTTTCTGGGCATCTACAGCCAGCGACTCGGCCTCACGGTGCCGCTGATCAGTGAAGCGGCGCAGTATGCCCTCGAGCGGCACAGTTGGCCGGGCAACACCCGCGAGCTGGAAAACGTCATTCACTTCGCGTTGCTGGTGAGCACGGGGGATGAGATTTTGCCGGAGCACTTGAATCTGCCGTCCCAGCCTTCAGCCCTGGAGCTGATTGATCAGCAGGTGGCGCAGGTCATTGCACGGGGTTCGGAGGCCGAGCGCACAGCCCTCAAGGCGCTGCTCAATCGTGCAGGAGCGGTGTAGGAGCGGTGTAGGAGCTGTCGAGTGCAACGAGGCTGCGATCTTGTCCCAGACAATTGAGTCGCAAGTGAAAAATCAAGATCAAGATCAAGATCAAAAGATCGCAGGCTTCGCCAGCTCCTACAGAAGCTTAGCGCGAGCACGCGCCCTCGCCGCAAAAGCGGTGTTTTCTATATGAGTAAAATGAATATGAACTTGAACAAAAGATATTGTTAAGGAATAAAAAATATCGGTATCGTCCGCATCACGCCAGCGATAGCACTTCACTGGCACTCCACATTTGGCCGTCGTCCATGACGACTGTGATTTTCGATAAGGACACTGCATGAAAAAGGTTCTGTTGTTCACCGCATTGGCGGCAGCCCTGGCCTCTGGCCTGGCCCAGGCCGTGGAGAAACTGGTCGTCGCGGCCACCCCGGTGCCCCACGCTGAGATTCTCGAGCTGATCAAGCCGGCCCTGGCCAAAGAAGGCGTGGACCTGGAAATCAAGGTCTTCACCGACTACGTGCAACCCAACGTACAGGTTGACCAGAAGCGCCTGGACGCCAACTACTTCCAGACCCTGCCCTACCTCAAGAGCTTCAACGAAGGCAAAGGCACCGATCTGGTGACCGTGATCGGTGTGCATGTGGAACCCTTCGGTGGCTACTCGAAGAAAGTCAAAAGCCTGGCCGAACTCAAGGACGGTGCGACCATCGCCATTCCCAACGAAGGCAGCAACAGTGGTCGCGCCCTGATCCTGTTGCAGAAGGCTGGCCTGATCGAGCTCAAGGATCCGAAAAACGCTCTGGCAACGCCCAAGGACATCGCCAAGAACCCGCACAACTTCAAGTTCAAGGAACTGGAATCGGCCATGCTGCCGCGTGTGCTGGACCAGGTCGACCTGGACATGATCAACACCAACTATGCCCTGGAAGCGGGTCTTAACCCAGCCAAGGATGCACTGGTGATCGAAGGCGCGGACTCGCCTTACGTCAACTTCCTGGTGGCCCGTCCGGACAACAAGGACAGCCCGGCCATCCAGAAGCTGGCCAAGGCCCTGACCAGCCCTGAAGTGAAGGCGTTCATCGAGAAGAAATACAGCGGCGCGGTACTGCCGGCGTTCTGATTCGCAGGCTAAACCCTTTCACGGTTTCAAACGCCGACGGCTGATACAGCGTCGGCGTTTTTTGTGCTCGCGATTCGGTTGAGCAGGCGCTCATTAATCCGGCCAATGCCACGCCGGTTCATCCAACACCCGCTGCCCGACAATCCCAGTCTGCCCAAGCTCCTTTTCCAGCACGATGCAATTGCAACCCTCATCCTGCTCCAAGGCGGTGATCAGGCGCGTGGCGTGGGACACCACCCAGACCTGGCAATTGACTGAAGCCCGGATGATCAGTCGCGCCAAGGCTGGCAACAAATCGGGGTGCAGGCTGGTTTCCGGTTCGTTGAGCACCATCAGCGAGGGCGGTCGTGGTGTGAGCAGGGCGGCTACCAGCAACAGATAGCGCAGGGTCCCGTCCGACAGTTCAGCGGCGGACAGCGGGCGCAGCAGGCCATGCTGTTGAAACGCGATGGCGAAACGTCCGCCCTGCAATTGCTCGATATGCAGGTGGGCACCGGGGAACGCGTCGCCGATGGCGGCATCCAAGGCCTCGACATCGCCGATTTCAAGGATGGTCTGCAGTGCAGCGGCCAGGTCGCGTCCGTCGTGGTGCAGCACCGGCGTGCGGGTGCCCAGTTGCGGTTGGCGCGCCGGGGCGTCGGCATCGCTGCGAAAATGGTCATAGAAGCGCCAGCGACGAATGAACTCGCGCATCTGCAAGACCTCGGGCGAAGTACGCAAGCTGCCGACCTGGTCGAACAGGCTGTCGAAGGTCGGCGTGTGCTGGGCCAGCACATCCCAGGAGCGGCCTTCGCGGGCACGGATCATCGGCCCGTTGCGGTCCACCAGCAGGCTGGCAGGCCGAAACACCGGGCCGGCCCAGATGCATTCGCGCTTGATTTCAGGGTCCAGTGAAAACGCTGAGCCACCGTTTGCCGACAAGCCCAAGGCAATCGAATAGTTGAAGTCTTCACCGGCGAAGCCCAGGCGCAGGCGCTTGGTATCCCGGCGCAGAGTTGCCTGGACCGGCACTTCGCCGTTGCGCATGCGCCGGCTGATTTCTTCAGGCCCGGCCCAGAAGGTCGAGTCCAGTCCACCTTCGCGGGCCAGAGCGTTGACCACCCCGCCCTGGGCTGTCTCGGCCAACAGGCGCAGGGCGCGGTACAGATTGGACTTGCCACTGCCGTTGGGACCGGTGATCAGGTTCAGCCGGCCCAGGGGGATGACCAGTTTATTGATCGAGCGATAGTTGGCCACCGCCAATGTCTTGAGCATGGGCAGACTCCTGCTGCATGGGTTCGTAGGAGCTGTCGAGCGAAGCGAGGCTGCGATCTTTCCGAACCCCATTGATTCTCAAGTGAAAGATCAAAAGATCGCAGCCTCGCTTCGCTCGGCAGCGCCTACAGGAGGCGATCAGTTTGCCCGAGTTGCTGCGTCCATTGTATTCGTTGAACCCTGTTCTAAGCTCACAGTCGTATCGTCACTGGTACGTCCGTACAGCGCCAAGGAGTCTGCATGGCTGGTCCCCGAATCAAACTGGTAGTTGGCTTGTGCCTCTGCGCGCTGCTGGCCGGATGCGGTGATCAAAAGCCTGTGGAAAAAGCCCTGCCACGGGTGTTCGTGCAGCAAGCCGTGCCCAGCGAATACGCCGCCTCGGTGACCCTGACCGGCGATGTCCAGGCGCGGGTGCAGACCGACCTGTCGTTTCGCGTGGGTGGCAAGATCATTGAGCGCAAGGTCGATGTCGGCGACCGGGTCTCGGCCCGGCAAGTGCTGGCCCGGCTCGATCCTCGGGACCTGCAGACCAACGTCGACTCCGCCGAGGCCCAGGTGGCTGCCGAGCAGGCGCGGGTCAAGCAGAGCGCGGCGGCGTTCGTGCGTCAGCACAAACTCTTGCCCAAGGGCTACACCAGCCAGAGCGAATACGACGCCGCCCAGGCTCAACTGCGCAGCAGCCAGAGTGCGCTCACCGCCGCCCAGGCCCAGCTGGCCAACGCCCGTGAACAACTGAGCTACACCGCACTGGTTGCCGAGGCACCGGGCATCATCACGGCGCGTCAGGCGGAAGTCGGCCAGGTAGTGCAGGCCACGGAGCCGATCTTCAGCCTGGCCCGGGACGGCGAACGCGACGCGGTGTTCAACATCTACGAATCGCTGTTGAGCGAACCGCCGTCGGACCCTGCAATCACCATCAGCTTGTTGGATAACCCCACCATCAAGACCACCGGCACGGTGCGTGAGATCACCCCGGCGGTGTCTGCCCAGACCGGCACCGTGCAGGTCAAGGTCACCCTTGATGATTTACCCGAAGGCATGCGCCTGGGCTCGGTGGTCAGCGCCACGGCCAAGTCCGCCGGCAAGCCCGCCTTCGAGCTGCCTTGGTCGGCACTGACCAAAAACCTCAGTGACCCGGCCGTGTGGCTGGTGGACGGCGAGGGCAAGGCGCAGTTGCAAACGGTGACCGTCGGCCGCTACCTGACCGGCAAGGTCATCATCAGCGACGGCCTCAAGGGCGGTGAGAAAATCATCACCGCAGGCGGGCAACTGCTCCACCCCGGCGTACGCGTCGAGATTGCTGAAAACACCGCTGAAAAAACAACGCCGGGAGTTCAGCCATGAAGCGCTTGTGGATGATCTCGGCCGGCCTCTTACTGGCCGCCTGCTCCAAGGAGGAAGCGCCGCCCGAACCGGTGCGTCCGGTGTTGTCCGTTGAGGTCAGGGCCCTCGACCAGCAAGCGCTTGGGCGGTTCGCCGGGAATATCCAGGCTCGCTACGAGAGCAACGTGGGTTTCCGCGTGCCAGGACGGATCGCCAGTCGCAATGTCGATGTCGGCGCGCAGGTGAAGAAGGGCGACCTGCTTGCCACGCTCGATCCCACCGACCAGCAGAACCAGTTGCGCGTCGCCCAGGGCGATCTGGCGCGGATCGAGGCGCAATACATCAATGCCCAGGCCAATGCCCGTCGCCAGCAACAATTGTTCGACCGTGGCGTCGGTGCCCAGGCGCAGTTGGACATCGCCCAGACCGACTTGAAAACCACCGGCGCCTCTCTCGAACAAGCCCGGGCCTCGGTGGAGCAGGCCCGCGACCAGCTCAACTATAGCGAACTGCACACCGACCACGACGCCGTCGTCACCGCCTGGAATGCCGAGGCCGGGCAGGTGGTCACCGCCGGCCAGCAAGTGGTGACTCTGGCTCGCCCGGACATCAAGGAAGCGGTGATCGACCTGCCGGCCGGGCTGGTCGAGCGCCTGCCCTCGGACGTGGTGTTCGAGGTTGCCGCGCAAATGGACCCGAGCATCCACACCAGCGCCACCGTGCGCGAGATCGAACCCCAGGCCCAGAGCGCCACCCGCACGCGCCGCGCGCGTCTGACGTTGGTCGATACACCGCCAGGTTTTCGTCTGGGCACGGCCATCAGTGTGACCCTGAGTTCGACCATCGAGCCGCGCATCGAGCTGCCACTCAGCGCGTTGCAAGAGATCGACGGCAAGGCGCGGATCTGGCTGGTCGACCCGCACAGCCAGACCGTCTCACCCCGTGACGTGCGGATTCTCGAACGTTCGGCCAGCTCGGTGCTGGTGGCCAACGGCATCAAGGCTGGCGATCGCGTGGTCAGTGCGGGTGTGAACAGTCTCCAGCCGGGGCAGAAAGTGAAACTCGACGAGGACGCACGATGAAAGGGCCTTTCAACCTGTCCGAATGGGCCCTGCGGCATCAGTCATTCGTCTGGTATCTGATGTTCGTTGCATTGTTGATGGGCGTGTTTTCGTACATGAACCTGGGGCGCGAAGAAGACCCATCGTTCACCATCAAGACCATGGTCATCCAGACCCGTTGGCCCGGCGCGACCCAAGAGGAAACCCTCAAGCAGGTCACCGACCGCATCGAGAAAAAACTCGAAGAGCTCGATTCCCTCGACTACGTCAAAAGCTACACCCGCCCGGGAGAGTCGACGGTGTTCGTGTACCTGCGTGATACCACCGGGGCCAAGGAAATCCCCGAGATCTGGTATCAGGTACGCAAGAAGATCAACGACATTCGCGGCGATTTCCCTGACGGCTTGCAAGGGCCTGGCTTTAACGACGAGTTCGGTGACGTGTACGGTTCGGTGTACGCCTTCACCGGCGATGGCCTGTCGATGCGCCAGTTGCGCGACTACGTGGAACAGGCGCGCGCCGAGATCCGTGACGTGCCCGGCCTGGGCAAGGTCGAGATGGTGGGCGAGCAGGACGAAGTGCTGTACCTGAACTTCTCCACGCGCAAACTCGCCGCGCTGGGCATCGATCAGCGCCAGGTGGTGCAGAACCTGCAATCGCAGAATGCCGTGACCCCGGCCGGGGTGATCGACGCCGGGCCGGAGCGGATTTCCGTGCGCACGTCCGGGCAGTTCCAGTCGGAAAAAGATCTGGCCAATGTCAACCTGCGGCTCAAGGACCGCTTCTATCGACTGGCCGACATCGCTGACATCAGCCGGGGTTACGTCGACCCCGCTACACCGATGTTCCGTTTCAACGGTACGCCGGCCATCGGCCTCGCCATCGCGATGAAAAAGGGCGGCAACATCCAGGACTTCGGCAAGGCGCTGCATGCGCGCATGACCGAACTGACCGCCGACCTGCCGGTGGGCGTTGGCGTGCACACCGTGTCGGACCAGGCCGAAGTGGTTGAGGAGGCGGTCGGCGGCTTTACCAGTGCCTTGTTCGAGGCGGTGATTATCGTGCTGGCCGTCAGCTTCGTCAGCCTCGGCGTCAGGGCCGGACTGGTGGTGGCCTGTTCGATTCCGCTGGTGCTGGCGATGGTCTTCCTGTTCATGGAATACAGCGGCATCACCATGCAACGGATTTCCCTCGGTGCGTTGATCATCGCCCTTGGCCTGCTGGTGGACGATGCGATGATCACCGTGGAGATGATGGTCACGCGCCTGGAAAAAGGCGACAGCAAGGAACAGGCCGCGACTTTTGCCTATACCTCGACGGCGTTCCCGATGCTCACCGGGACCCTGGTGACGGTCGCCGGGTTCGTGCCCATTGGCCTGAACGCCAGCTCCGCCGGCGAATACACCTTCACCCTGTTCGCGGTCATCGCCGTGGCGATGCTGGTGTCATGGGTCGTCGCGGTGTTGTTTGCCCCGGTGATCGGCGTGCACATCCTCAGCACCCACGTAAAACCCCACAGCGCCGAGCCGGGGCGGATCGGCCGGGCGTTCAACGGCGGCCTGCTGTGGGCAATGCGCAATCGCTGGTGGGCCATCGGCATCACCGTGCTGCTGTTCGTGCTGTCGGTGTTTTGCATGCGCTTTGTGCAGAATCAGTTCTTCCCCTCCTCGGATCGGCCGGAAATCCTGGTGGACCTCAACCTGCCGCAAAACGCCTCGATGGACGAGACTCGCCGGGTGGTCGATCGCCTGGAAGCGACCCTCAAGGGCGACCCGGACATCGAGCGCTGGAGCACCTACATTGGCGAGGGCGCGATTCGTTTTTACCTGCCGCTGGACCAGCAATTGCAGAACCCGTACTACGCGCAACTGGTGATTGTCAGCAAAGGCCTGGAGTCGCGCACGGCCCTCACCGAGCGCCTGCAAAAGCGTCTGCGTGAAGATTTCGTCGGGGTTGGCAGCTACGTGCAGGCCCTGGAAATGGGCCCGCCGGTGGGAAGGCCGATTCAGTACCGGGTCAGCGGCAAGGACATCGACCGGGTGCGCAAGCATGCGATCGAACTGGCCACCGAGCTGGACAAGAACTCGCACATTGGCGAAATCATTTACGACTGGAACGAACCGGGCAAGGTGCTGCGCATCGACATCGCCCAGGACAAGGCGCGGCAGTTGGGCTTGTCTTCCGATGATGTGGCCAGGCTGATGAACAGCATCGTCAGCGGCTCGCCAGTGACTCAGGTCAACGACGATATTTATCTGATCGACGTGGTCGGTCGTGCCGAAGATGCCGAGCGTGGTTCGCCGGAAACCCTGCAGAACCTGCAAATCGTTACCCCGGGCGGCATCTCGATTCCGTTACTGGCGTTCGCCACGGTGCGCTATGAACTGGAACAGCCCTTGGTGTGGCGTCGTGACCGCAAGCCGACCATCACCATCAAGGCTGCTGTGCGCGACGAGATTCAGCCCACCGATCTGGTCAAGCAACTGCAACCGCAGATCGACACGTTCGCCGCCGGCCTGCCAGTGGGCTACAAGGTCGCCACGGGCGGTACGGTGGAAGAGAGCAGCAAGGCCCAAGGGCCGATCGCCAGTGTCGTGCCGTTGATGCTGTTCTTGATGGCGACCTTCCTGATGATCCAACTGCACAGCGTGCAGAAGCTGTTCCTGGTGGCGAGCGTCGCGCCCCTGGGGTTGATCGGCGTGGTGCTGGCGCTGGTGCCGACGGGCACGCCCATGGGTTTCGTGGCGATCCTCGGGATCCTCGCGTTGATTGGCATCATCATTCGTAACTCGGTGATCCTGGTGACCCAGATCGATCAATACGAACGTGACGGTTACGAGCCCTGGGATGCGGTGGTGGAAGCCACCGAGCACCGGCGCCGGCCGATCCTGCTCACGGCGGCTGCGGCGAGCCTGGCGATGATCCCGATTGCCCGGGAAGTGTTCTGGGGGCCGATGGCCTACGCGATGATCGGTGGGATCATCATCGCGACGCTACTGACGTTGCTTTTCCTGCCGGCGCTGTATGTGGCCTGGTACAAGATCCGCGAGCCGA
Source organism: Pseudomonas sp. RL_105y_Pfl2_101 (assembly GCF_963970585.1). Lineage (NCBI taxonomy): Bacteria > Pseudomonadati > Pseudomonadota > Gammaproteobacteria > Pseudomonadales > Pseudomonadaceae > Pseudomonas > Pseudomonas sp. RL_105y_Pfl2_101. Next base: position 552,898 of record NZ_CAXAPG010000001.1, on the reverse strand, counting down.
AGCGCGATTGAATTGGCGTTAAATCATGAGGGCCGTGTGCAGCCCATCGCGAGCAAGCTTTGCTCCCACAGTTGGATCTTTGCGAAGACAGAATCTGAATTCACTACGGATCTGCTGTGGGAGCAAAGCTTGCTCGCGAGGCGTCCTTTGAGTCACCCCGGATGCTTCATTTGCGCAACAACCGCAACCCATTGAACACCACCAGCAAGCTCACCCCCATGTCGGCAAACACCGCCATCCACATGGTGGCGAACCCGGCGAAGGTGACCCCGAGAAAGATCGCTTTGATCACCAATGCCAGGGCGATGTTCTGTTTCAGGATGCTTGAAGTCTGCCGCGACAGGCGAATGAAGGCCGGGATCTTGCGCAGATCATCGTCCATCAAGGCGACATCGGCGGTTTCGATGGCCGTGTCGGTGCCGGCCGCGGCCATGGCGAAACCGATTTCCGAACGGGCCAGGGCCGGGGCGTCGTTGATGCCGTCGCCGACCATGCCGACGCGGTGACCCTGGGCGTACAACGCTTCGATGGCTTGCAGCTTGTCTTCCGGCAACAGGTCGCCCCGAGCCTGATCTATGCCCACCTGCGCGGCAATCGCGTCGGCGGTGTGGGTGTTGTCGCCGGTGAGCATCAAGGTCTTGATGCCCAGCTCATGCAGTTGCCGGATGGCTTCGCGGCTGGAGTCTTTCACGGTGTCGGCCACGGCAAACAGCGCCAAGGGGCCTGTAGTGTCGAGCAGCAGCACCACGGATTTGCCTTGTTTTTCCAGGGCGAAGAGTTTCTCTTCCAGTTCGGGGGAGCACAGGCCGAGGTCTTCCACGAGGCGGTGATTACCCAGGTGATACGTCTGGCCGTCGATGTCGCCGCGCACGCCGCGCCCGGCAAGTGCCTCGAAGTTATCCACAACCTGCTGCGTCAGTTGCTTATCCACAGCCGCGCTGGCAATTGCCCGGGATACCGGGTGGTCGGAGCGGGCGGCGAGGCTGGCGGCCAGGGCCGCAGCGGTGGTTTCCACGCTCGGGTCCAGCGCCACATAGTCGGTTTGCACCGGCTTGCCGTGGGTGATCGTACCGGTCTTGTCCAGGGCCAGGTAGTCGAGCTTGTAGCCCCCCTCCAAGTACACGCCACCCTTGACCAGGATGCCTTTGCGCGCAGCGGCGGCGAGGCCGCTGACGATGGTGACGGGGGTGGAGATCACCAATGCGCATGGGCAAGCGACCACCAGCAGCACCAGCGCCCGGTAGATCCAATCGAACCAGACTGCGCCCATGAACAGCGGTGGGATGATGGCTACCGCCAGGGCCAGGACAAACACCGCCGGGGTGTAGATTTTCGAGAACTGGTCGACGAAGCGCTGGGTCGGCGCGCGGGAGCCCTGGGCCTGTTCCACGGCGTGGATGATCCGCGCCAGGGTGGAGTGATCGGCCGCCGCGGTCACGGTGTATTCCAATTCGCCGGCCTGGTTGATGGTGCCGGCAAACACCTTGTCGCCGATGGTTTTTTCCACCGGCAGGCTCTCGCCCGTGATCGGTGCCTGGTCAATGGTCGAACGACCGGCGACCACGTCGCCGTCCAGGCCAATCCTTTCCCCCGGGCGAACCCTCACCCGCGCACCGAGGGCGATGACTTTTACGTCTTGCGCCTGCCAGCTGCCATCAGTCTGTTGCACGGTGGCCTGTTCCGGGGCCATCTGCATAAGGCCGCTGATGGCGTTGCGGGCCCGGTCCAGGGATTTGGCTTCGATCAGCTCGGCCACGGTGAACAGGAACATCACCATCGCCGCTTCCGGCCATTGGCCGATCAGCACGGCGCCGGTCACGGCGATACTCATCAGGGCGTTGATGTTCAGGTTACGGTTCTTCAGCGCGATCCAGCCCTTTTTGTAGGTACCCAGGCCGCCGCTGAGGATCGACACCAGCGCCACCAGTGCGACCACCCAGTTTGGCGCGGCGTTGGTGAAGTGGATCACCTCGGCACCCAAGGCCGTCACGCCGGACAGCGCCAGCGGCCACCAAGGCTTGGCCGGGGCGGGCAAGTCGTTGGTTTTCGGTTTCTGGCCGGGGGTCAGTGGCTCGGCCTGCATCCCTAAGGATTCGATAGCCTTGATGATGGGCGCGTCGCTCGACAAATCGTGGGTCACGCCCAGCACGCGGTTGATCAGGTTGAACTCCAGTTGCTGCACGCCTTCGAGCTTGCCGAGCTTGTTCTGGATCAGCGTCTGTTCGGTGGGGCAGTCCATGGCTTCGATGCGGAAACTGCTCAGCCGTGCACCGTCCGTCGGCGCCTTGCCGAGGTTGACCTGCGACGGCGCTGCTTTCGATGCGCAGCAGGAATGCCCGTGGTCATGGCCGTGGTCGGGTTTGTGGATATGAAGGGAATCGCTCATCGGGTGACGTCCGTGAAAAGTGCCTGTTGCGCAGTAAAGACCCTGTAGCCACTATAGGGTCAAGCACCTATTTTGGAGGCCGCATCATGAAGATCGGAGAACTGGCGAAAATCACCGACTGCCAGGTCGAAACCATCCGCTACTACGAACGCGAAGGCCTGCTGCCGGAACCGGCCCGCAGTGACGGCAATTACCGCGTCTACACCCAGGCCCACGCCGAGCGGCTGACGTTCATCCGCAACTGCCGCACCTTGGACATGACCCTGGAAGAAATCCGCAGCCTCCTGAGCCTGCGCGACAGCCCCCAGGACCAATGCGAAAGCGTCAATGCGCTGATCGATGAACACATCCAGCACGTCAAGGCCCGTATCGACGGCCTGCAGGCCTTGCAGACGCAACTGATCGACCTGCGCCATCGCTGTGGCGAAGGGCCGGACCTGGATCAATGCGGGATCTTGCAGCGGTTGGAAGTGAGTGGGGCGGTGGCGGCGGAGGTGGAGCATTCCCATGTGGGGCGTAGTCATGGGCATTGAGCCGATCTTGGAGCACATGCAGATCCAATGTGGGCGTGCTTGCTTGCGATAGCGGTGGATCAGTCACATAAGTATTGAATGTGAGGACGTGAACGAGCAACCGCCGTAGGACTCCTCATAGGAGCTTTACCAGTACCGCTCCGAGCAGTATCCCAATCGACGCGACGAGCATCATCACCACGCGAGTAGCGTCAGTTCAGCTGGCTTTGATCGAGTTATTTAAATTGGATTAGCACGGCTGCAAGTGCCATCCAGACGAGGGCGACGATTATTATCGTCATTTCAATTAATAGGAGCCGTTTCAAATAACGCGGGAAGTTCTCGATATCGACCGGGTCTACTTCACCAATACGGATTGATACTCCAGGCCACAACACCATCCCGGCAATTTTTCCTATCTCCAAGAACGACCAAATCAAACCCCGTCTCCCCAGGTTCGGGCCCCAAAGATAAATATAGCGGCTGTTCTTCAAAGCCTCCTTCATCGCATCCAGATGGCGGTGGCTCAGGTATAAGCTAAATACCGCACCTACAAAGCTCAGCAGAGTGGGGCCGGCCATAAGCCAAAAAGCCAGCCAAGACTTCCAGAACTCCTCCGGTATCATTGCAGCGTTTTCTCGTATAGTACTTCTCCGATTCCCTCACCTCCCATAGCTCCAAGGGCCGTGCCTCCCCACGCGCCAGTCGCCACCACGGCCCCGACGCAGAGAACACCCTCCGCATACAAGGGGGAAGGTGATGAGGCTTAAACCAACATCGACGCGGTCATTGGCGCATGGTGCTGATAACCTTCAAGGGGGCGAGTATTTCCTGAGCTATACCGCCCAGCAAAAGAAGAAAGGCTCTGAAGTTATGATCGATGGCCCTGAAATTATTGTCCTAGAGCGTGGCTTGAATCGAATAACCTCCTGATTATGCGGAAATGAATCAACTTGTGTATCTTCCCTCAAATTCGTTCCCAGCCCGGAGCGTGAGTATTAAGTCTAGGCTTAAATTGATCGCCGCCACCCAGGGTGTGGAGGCAATCAACAATAGTATTTTCTAGACCGCCATCGGCGCGGTCATCGGCGCATGGTGTTGGTAGCCTTCGAGGGTGAAGTCGCTCGGCTCCACCAACTCCAGCCACTCAGGCTGGTACACGCCGGTCTTGGCAAACTCCGGCACTCGCTCGCAAATCACCAGCTTGGGCATCGGGAACGGCTCGCGCGTGAGTTGCTCCTTAAGCATATCCAGATGATTTTCGTAGACGTGGGCATCGCCGATGAAATAGGTGAACCAGCGCGGCGTGTAGCCGGTCAGGCGAGCGATCAGGCTCAGCAGCGCGGCGCCTTCGGTGAGGTTGAACGGCGTGCCCAGGCCCAGGTCGTTGGAGCGGATGTAGAGGGTCAGGGAAATTTCCTTGGTCTCGACATTCGGGTGGAACTGGTAGAGCAGATGGCACGGCGGCAGGGCCATCTCATCAAGCTGGGCGCAGTTCCAGCCGTGGAACAGGATGCGCCGGCTGCCCGGGTCCTTGATGATGGTGTCGACGCACTGGCGCACCTGGTCGATGGCCTTGTACAGCACCACGTAGGCCTGACCGTTTTCTTCGCCTTCGGCGATCTGCCGGTAACCCAGGGCCAGCGTCTGCTCGATGGCCGCCGGGTTGCTCAGGGGGATCTGTTTGTAGGCTGGCCACTTGCGCCATTGCACGCCATAGATCTCGCCCAGGTCGTCTTCGCCCTGGCGGAACGGGTTGGCCAGCCACTGGGCGTTTTCGTTGGCGTTCTGGTCCCAGACCTTGCAGCCCAGGGCACGGAATTCGGCGGCGTTGTTCACGCCACGGAGGAAGCCGCACATCTCGCCGATGGCTGATTTGAAGGCCATTTTGCGGGTGGTGATGGCCGGGAAGCCTTTCTTCAGGTCGTAGCGCAGCATGGCGCCGGGGAGGCTGATGGTATTGACGCCCGTGCGGTTGGCTTGTCGGGTGCCGTGCTCGATGACGTCGGCCACCAGATCGAGATATTGCTTCATGGATTACCTGTGTCCTTGAACCTGAGGCCTGCGCCCCGGGTTCGAATTTTAAACCTTGGCCGCCGCAGCCGGCGCACGATTATAAGCCAGCCAGATCAGCGCCAGGCCGCCGATGATCATCGGCAGGCACAGCACCTGACCCATGGTCAGCCAGTTCCACGCCAGATAGCCGAGCTGGGCGTCCGGGACGCGGACGAACTCAACGATGAAACGGAAGATGCCATAGAACAGCGCGAACATGCCCGACACCGCCATGGTTGGCCGCGGCTTGCGCGAGAACAGCCAGAGAATCAGGAATAGTGCCACGCCTTCGAGGGCGAATTGATAAAGCTGCGACGGGTGGCGCGGCAACTGCGCCGGGTCGCTGAACGGCGGAAAGATCATCGCCCATGGCACGTCGGTCGGCTTGCCCCACAACTCGGCATTGATGAAGTTGCCGATGCGCCCGGCACCCAGGCCGATCGGCACCATCGGCGCGACGAAGTCCATCAGCTCGAAAAACGATTTGTTGTTGCGCTTGCCGAACCACAACGCCGCCAGCATCACGCCGATGAACCCGCCGTGGAACGACATGCCGCCCTTCCAGACTTCGAAGATCAGTGTCGGGTTGGCCAGGTACGCACTCAGGTCGTAGAACAGCACGTAGCCCAGGCGCCCACCGACGATCACGCCCATGGATAGCCAGAACACCAGGTCGGAGAGTTTTTCCTTGTTCCAGGTCGGGTCGAAACGGTTGAGTCGACGCGACGCCAGTAACCAGGCGCCGCCGATGCCGACCAGGTACATCAGGCCGTACCAGTGGATTTTCAGCGGGCCGATGGCCAGGGCCACCGGATCGATCTGCGGGTAAGGCAGCATTGATACTCCTCGTAAACGTCAAAAATACCCGGGTGACGCTGCCACCTCGGGATTAAACCAGGATTGCGTCAGAACAGAAAACTCAAGCCTACGCACAATAGCAAGCCGGCGAACAGCCGTTTGAGCAAGCGCGGTGACAGGCGATGGGCCAGCCGCGCACCGAAGCGGGCGAAGACCATGCTGGTCAGGGCGATGCCCAGCAGCGCGGGCAAATACACAAAACCGAGACTATGGGCCGGCAGCAGTGGATCGTGCCAGCCCAGAATCATGAAACTTAGCGCGCTGACCACGGCGATGGGCAGTCCGCAGGCCGATGAGGTCGCGACCGCTTGCTGCATCGGTACGCTGCGCCAGGTCAGGAACGGCACGGTCAGCGAACCGCCACCGATGCCGAAAATCGCCGAGGCCCAGCCAATCACCGTGCCGGCCAGGGTCAGTCCGGCCTTGCCTGGTACGCTGCGACTGGCGTTGGGCTTGAAGTTCAGGGTCAGTTGCACGGCAACGATCAGGGCGAACACGCCGATGATCTTTTGCAGGTGTGGGCCGGAAATCGCTTCGGCGGTGATCGCGCCGAATCCGGCACCGATCAGGATGCCGACGGTCATCCAGGCGAACACCGGCCAGCGCACCGCGCCTTTGCGCTGATGCTCGCGCACCGCATTGACCGAGGTGAAGATGATCGATGCCAGCGACGTGCCAACGGCCAGGTGCGTCAACACCTGCGGGTCGAAACCCTGCAGGGTGAAACTGAACACCAGCACCGGGACAATGATGATCCCGCCCCCCACACCGAACAACCCGGCCAGCACGCCGGCGCAGGCGCCGAGCAGCAGATAGAGCACAAATTCCACCAGCGTCTCCCCGTCCATCCCTGAAATAAGAGCGGCATGGTAACGGATCCAGGGTCCCAGGCTCCACTGAAGGTGATGGATGCGAGGGCGATGTGTGGGTAGAGTGGTGAACAGATGTTGTGGCGAAGGAGCAAGCTCGACTGCACCCGCAGGAGCTGTGTAGGAGCTGTCGAGTGCAACGAGGCTGCGATCTTTCCCCAGACACTTGAATCTCAAGCGAAAGATCAAAAGATCAAAAGATCGCAGGCTTCGCCAGCTCCTACAGAGCCCTGTGCGAGCCTTATTTGGTGATTGGCATTTTTAACAGGACGACCTGATGTGCCTGATCGTATTTTCCTGGCGACCCGGCCATGCCCGGCCACTGATCGTGGCGGCCAACCGCGACGAGTTCTATGCCCGGCCGACCTTGCCCCTGGCCCAGTGGCCTGATGCGCCCCATGTGCATGCCGGTCGCGATCTGGAGGCCGGCGGCACCTGGCTCGGCATTGGCGCCGAGGGGCGCTTTGCGGCGCTGACCAACATTCGTGACCCGGGCCAGTTACCGGCTTTCAAGTCCCGCGGCGAACTGGTGGCGCGGTTCCTGACCGGGAATCTTTCGATTGTCGAGTATTTGAGCGAAGTCGTGCCCCGCGCCAGCGAGTATGGAGGGTTCAACCTGCTGCTCGGCGATGGCGTCGAACTGTGGCACCACAACGCTCGCGATGCCCAGGCGCAGCGGTTGGACGTGGGGGTCTATGGCTTGTCGAACGCTGGGCTGAACACGGCATGGCCCAAGTTGCTCAAGGCCCGCGCGGCGCTGAGCGAGGTGCTGGACGATCCGCAGCCCCAGGCACTGCTTGCGCTGCTGAATGACCCGCAGCCTGCGCCGGTGGCTGAGCTGCCTGATACGGGGGTGGGAGTGGCGACCGAAATGCTGCTATCGAGTGTGTTCATCGCCAGCCCGGCTTACGGGACGCGGGCCAGTACGGTGTTGATTGTCCATGCCGACGGGACGCGGCAGATGGTCGAGCGCAGTTTCGGGCCCCATGGGGGGCATTTGGGGGAGGTGGCGCTGCACATTTGATTCAGCCCTGTAGGGACTGTGTAGAAGCTGTGTAGGAGCTGTCGAGTGCAACGAGGCTGCGATCTCTCCCCTGACACTTGAATCTCAAACGAAAGATCAAAAGATCGTCCGAACGCGGCCCCAGCCTTCGCCAGCTCCTACAGAGCTCAGCGGGAGCAAGCTCCCTCGCCACAAATGCTCGTTGAACGGTCAGAGGGTCTTGTTCGAGGCCGGATTGATCATCCGCGCCAACCCAAGGTTCTTCAGCGCCAGTTGCAAGGAGCTGTGAATCACTTGTGGGTTGTCGATGGTCATCACTTCCGCGAGCAATTCCTGGGCCTTGCTGAGGTTGATCTGGCGCAGCATCCACTTCACTTTCGGCAGGTTGGTGGCGTTCATTGACAAACTGTCGAACCCCATCGCCATCAACAGCACTGCCGCCGCCGGGTCGCCGGCCATTTCGCCGCAGATGCTCACCGGCTTGCCTTCGGCATGGGCGTCACGCACCACGTTCTGCAGGGCTTGCAGCACCGCCGGGTGCAGGTAGTCGTACAGGTCCGCGACCCGCGGGTTATTGCGATCAACGGCCAGCAGGTATTGCGTCAGGTCGTTGGAGCCCACCGACAGGAAGTCCACCTGCCGCGCCAGTTCCTTGGTTTGATACACCGCTGCCGGAATCTCGATCATCACGCCAACCGGCGGCATCGGTACGTCGGTGCCTTCGTCGCGTACTTCGCCCCAGGCCCGGTGGATCAGGTGCAGGGCTTCTTCCAGTTCATGGGTGCCGGAGATCATCGGCAACAGGATGCGCAGGTTGTTCAGGCCTTCGCTGGCCTTGAGCATGGCGCGGGCCTGGACCAGGAAGATTTCCGGGTGGTCGAGCGTCACGCGAATACCGCGCCAGCCGAGGAACGGGTTCTCTTCCTTGATCGGGAAGTAGGACAGGGACTTGTCGCCGCCGATGTCCAGGCTGCGCATGGTCACTGGTTGCGGGTGGAACGCGGCCAGTTGTTCGCGGTAGATCGCCAGCTGTTCCTTTTCGCTGGGGAAGCGCTGGTTGATCATGAACGGCACTTCGGTGCGGTACAAGCCCACACCTTCGGCGCCACGTTTCTGCGCCCGGGCCACGTCGGCCAGCAGGCCGGTGTTGACCCACAGTGGCATGCGGTGGCCGTCGAGTGTCACGCACGGCAGGTCCCGCAGCGCATCCAGGCCCAGGGACAGTTGTTTTTCTTCCTCGACCACATCGGCAAACTGCTTGCGCAGCACGTCGCTGGGGTTGGTGTAGACCTCGCCGTGGTAGCCATCGACGATCATCTGGATGCCGTCGACCTTGGAGTACGGCAGGTCCACTAGGCCCATCACCGTCGGGATGCCCATGGCCCGGGCCAGGATCGCCACGTGGGAGTTGCCCGAACCCAATACCGAGACCAGCCCCGCCAGCTTGCCTTCGGGCACTTCGCCGAGCATGGCCGGGGTCAGCTCTTCGCTGACCAGGATGGTGTTGTCGGGGTAGACCAGGGTCTGCTGGCGCTCTTGCTGCAAGTAGGCCAGCAACCGGCGGCCAAGGTCCTTGACGTCCGAGGCCCGCTCGCGCAGGTAAGCGTCGTCCATCAGTTCGAAACGGTTTACGTGGTCGGTCACCACCTGGCGCAGTGCGCCCTGGGCCCACTGGCCGGTCTTGATGACGGTGGTCACTTCGCTGCCCAGGGAGGCATCGTCGAGCATCATCAGGTAAACGTCGAACAGCGCGCGCTCTTCAGGACGCAGTTGCGTCGCCAGCTTGGCCGACAGGGCGCGCATGTCGGCGCGCACGCCTTCAATGGCGGTCTTGAACAACCCCAGTTCGGCGTCGATGTCGGTGATGGCCTTGTCCGGCACCACGTCCAGGTCGGCGGGCGGCAACATGACCACCGCCGTGCCCACCGCCGCGCCCGGTGAACCCGGTACGCCGACGAACTTGGCTTCCTGGATGCCCTTGCCCTGGCGACCCAGGCCGCTGATCGAACCGGTGGCCTCGGCGTGGGCGATCACCCCGGCCAGTTGCGCGCTCATGGTCACGAGGAAGGCTTCTTCACCCTCATCGAACTGGCGGCGTTCTTTTTGCTGGATGACCAACACGCCGACAACGCGGCGGTGGTGGATGATGGGGGCCCCGAGGAACGAGGCGTAGCGTTCTTCGCCGGTTTCGGCAAAGTAGCGGTAACGCGGGTGATCCGCGGCGTTTTCGAGGTTCAGGGGTTCTTCGCGCGTGCCGACCAGACCGACCAGGCCTTCATTGGGGGCCATGCTGACTTTGCCGATGGAGCGCTTGTTCAAGCCCTCGGTGGCCATCAGCACGAAACGATTGCTCTCGGGATCCAGCAGGTAGACCGAGCAGACCTGGCTGCCCATGGCCTCTTTGACACGCAATACAATAATCCCCAACGCCGCCTTGAGATCCTTGGCGGAGTTAACTTCCTGGACGATCTTGCGCAGCGTATTGAGCATGGCTCGGGGTCGAACTCCGTCGTCAGTCGCGCGTCAGCAGGCGCGGGGCAAGCTCTTTGAGAGCGCGTCGGTACACTTCGCGCTTGAATGTCACCACCTGGCCCAACGGATACCAATAGCTGACCCAGCGCCAGCCATCGAACTCCGGTTTACCGGTCAAATCCATCCGCACCCGCTGCTCGTTGGAGATCAGGCGCAGGAGAAACCATTTCTGCTTCTGGCCGATGCACAGCGGTTGGCTGTGTGTCCTGACCAAGCGTTGAGGCAAACGATAGCGCAACCAGCCTCGGGTGCAGGCGAGTATTTCGACATCTTCTCGCTCAAGCCCCACTTCTTCGTTCAACTCGCGGTACAAGGCCTCTTCCGGCGTCTCCTGGGGGTTGATCCCGCCCTGGGGAAACTGCCAGGCGTCTTGATTGATACGGCGAGCCCATAGCACCTGCCCTGCATCATTCGTAAGAATGATCCCCACATTGGGGCGGAAACCATCGGGGTCGATCACGGCAACAACCTCGCAAACGCATGTCGCCGCATTGTTCCACAAAGGTTGTGAAAGCAGCAACGAGCCTGCGCAGTGGCCTGTGTAGTTAGTTCTGTTGGTCAACTTCGGCGCCAGAAGCGCCTGGCCTGTGTTGTTGCTCCTCGCCATAGCGGGCTATGACTCGTCGCAACGCCTTGACCAGGCACTTCTGACATCCGAATTTGAACCAACGAACTCACCACACAGGCCACCACCTTATGTGCACGTTTGTGAAAAGTCCGTATTCTGGACGCCTTTCTTCAGATTTTTCAGCGAGTAACTGCAATGCGGCTGGCTTTATTCGACTTGGATAACACATTGCTGGGCGGCGACAGCGACCACGCGTGGGGCGATTACCTGTGCGAGCGCGGTTTCCTGGACGCTGTCACGTACAAGGCGCGCAATGACGAGTTCTACCAGGATTACCTGGCCGGCAAGCTCGACAACGCCGAGTACCTGAATTTTTGCCTGGAAATCCTCGGTCGTACCGAAATGCACGTGCTGGCCCAGTGGCACCTGGATTACATGCGCGACTGCATCGAGCCGATCGTGTTGCCCCAGGCCATCGAATTGCTGGAAAAACACCGTGACGCCGGCGACAAGCTGGTCATCATTACCGCCACCAACCGCTTCGTTACTGGGCCGATTGCCGAGCGCCTAGGGGTCGAAACCCTGATCGCCACCGAGTGCGAAATGATCGACGGGCGCTACAGCGGGCGCAGCACTGATGTCCCGTGCTTTCGCGAGGGCAAGGTGACCCGGCTGAACCGTTGGCTGGAAGAGACCGGGCATTCGCTCGATGGCAGCTATTTCTACAGTGACTCGATGAATGACCTGGCGCTGCTGGAGGTGGTGACGCATCCGGTGGCGGTGGATCCGGATCCGAATCTTCGGGCCGAGGCCCAGAAGCGGGGTTGGCCGGTGATTTCGTTGCGCAATTGACTGTGGGAGCTAAGCTTGCTCGCGATGGCGTCCGCACCTGCGCCGCACAGGGTTTCAGACCTATCGTGTAAGCCAATCGCGGGCAAGCCTTGCTAGGCAGTGTTTTAAACCGGCTTTGCGCCCATCAATCCCGCAATGGCGATAAAGCAGACAACGCTGAACAGCGCCAAGGCAAAGGTAAACTTCCCGCTACCTCCCGGCGTCTTGCGCAACGCGTTCAAACGCACCATCAGCCAGGCCCCCGCCAGCGCCGCCAGGGTGTAGAGCACGCTGGAAGCCAACAGCCACGTCTGCCCCAGCGGCCAGCCGACCTGATGCACCATCCACCAGCCCGTGAAGGGCAGGCTCGCCAGTGCCAGGATCATCACCAGCCAGATGAACAGCCGCGGACGTTGCAACGTCCGCGCGGCCGCCGTGGCATCGCCGTTGCGGCGCGTGCGCCAGACCCAGGCGGCCAACCCCAGGGCGCCCGCCAGCAGCAGTACGGTGGCGATGCCGTGAGCGATCTTCAGCGCAGTCAATGTTTCCATTGTTGGATCTTCCTTAAGTCTTGCTCACAGCCTAGCCCGGCTTTATCAACCGAGGAACAGTTGATAGGCCGGGTTATCGCTTTCATCCCAGTACGGGTAGCCGATTTCTTCCAGGGCGGCCGGCACCAGGTGGCGCTCATCGTGAGGCACCTGTAGCCCGGCGACCACACGGCCATCCGCCGCGCCATGGTTGCGGTAGTGGAACATCGAGATGTTCCAGCGCCCGCCCAGCTTGTTGAGGAAGTTGAACAGCGCACCCGGGCGTTCCGGGAATTCGAAGCGCAGCACCACTTCGTCGATGACATGGGCCGCATGCCCGCCCACCATGTGGCGAATGTGCAACTTGGCCAGCTCGTTGTCGGTCAGGTCCAGCACCGGAAAGCCTTGATCGGTCAGGCTGGCGATCAGCGCGCTGCGCGGGTCGTTTTCCGGGTGGGTCTGCACGCCGACGAAGATGTGCGCCTCACTGCCGGTGTTGTAGCGATAGTTGAATTCGGTGATCTGGCGCTTGCCGACGGCTTCGCAGAACGCCTTGAAGCTGCCCGGCTTCTCGGGGATGGTCACGGCGATGATCGCTTCGCGGCCCTCGCCCAGTTCCGCGCGTTCGGCAACGTGGCGCAAGCGGTCGAAGTTGACGTTGGCACCGGAGTCGATGGCCACCAGCGTCTGCCCGCTAATGCCCCGTGACTCGACGTATTTCTTGATCCCTGCCACGCCCAGGGCGCCGGCAGGTTCGGTGATCGAGCGGGTATCGTCGTAGATGTCCTTGATGGCTGCGCATATCTCGTCGGTGCTGACGGTGATGACTTCGTCCACGTAGTGCTTGCAGATATCGAAGGTATGTTGGCCGATCTGCGCCACGGCGACGCCGTCGGCGAACAGCCCCACGGTCGGCAGGACCACGCGCTCGCCAGCCGCCATGGCCGCTTGCAGGCAATTGGAGTCGTCCGGCTCGATGCCGATGACCTTGATGTCCGGGCGCAGGTATTTCACGTAGGCCGCGATCCCGGCAATCAGCCCGCCACCGCCCACCGGGACGAAAATCGCATCCAGGCGCCCCGGGTGCTGACGCAGGATTTCCATCGCCACGGTGCCCTGCCCGGCAATGGTGTGGGGATCGTCATACGGGTGGATGTAGACGTAACCTTTTTCGTCGACCAGTTTCAGCGAATAGGCCAGGGCTTCGGGGAACGAGTCACCGTGCAGCACCACTTTGCCGCCCCGTGAGCGCACGCCTTCGACCTTGATTTCCGGGGTGGTCTTGGGCATCACGATGGTGGCCTTGACGCCCAGCACCTTGGCCGCCAGGGCCAGGCCCTGGGCGTGGTTGCCCGCCGAAGCCGTGACCACGCCGCGTGCGCGCTCTTCGTCGCTGAGCTGGGTCAGCTTGTTGTAGGCCCCGCGAATCTTGAACGAGAACACCGGCTGCAAGTCTTCGCGCTTGAGCAAGATGCTGTTGCCCAGCCGTTCGGAGAGCTGGCGAGCGGTCTGCAGCGGGGTTTCTACGGCAACGTCGTAAACGCGCGAGGTGAGGATCTTTTTGACGTACTGTTCAAGCATCGGAAAGCATCACTGAGCGGGTTGGGCAGGGCCAAGGAGTCTAACCCGGCTTTTAGCTGGGCGACCACACGAATCCCAAGGTTTTGTTGGGTTATACTCGCCCCCCTCTTTACTTCCTGCCCGCTTTCGGAGCCCGCATGACCCAGGATCAACTCAAACAGGCCGTGGCCCAGGCCGCCGTCGACCTCATCCTCCCGAAGCTGGATGACAAGAGCGTCGTCGGGGTTGGCACCGGCTCTACGGCCAATTGCTTCATCGACGCGCTGGCGCAACACAAGGGCGCATTCGACGGCGCGGTCGCCAGCTCCGAAGCAACCGCCGCGCGTCTCAAGGGCCACGGGATCCCGGTGTACGAGCTCAACACCGTGAGCGATCTGGAGTTCTACATTGACGGCGCCGACGAAAGCGACGCGCACCTGAACCTGATCAAGGGCGGCGGCGCGGCCCTGACTCGCGAGAAGATTGTCGCGGCCGTGGCCAAGACCTTCATCTGCATCGCCGACGCCAGCAAACTGGTGCCGGTGCTCGGCGCGTTCCCATTGCCGGTGGAAGTCATTCCCATGGCCCGCAGCCATGTGGCCCGCCAACTGGTGAAGCTGGGCGGCGACCCGGTGTATCGCGAAGGCGTGCTGACCGATAACGGCAACATCATCCTGGACGTGCACAACCTGCAGATCACCAACCCGGTGGAGCTGGAAAGCCAGATCAACGCCATCGTGGGCGTGGTCACCAACGGTTTGTTCGCTGCACGTCCTGCGGATGTGCTGCTGCTGGGGACCCCTGAAGGGGTGAAGACCCTGCGGGCTGAGTAAGCCCGGAGCTGGTCATTTATTGATCAGAGCTCGAACCCTGTGGGAGCGGGCTTGCCCGTTCCCGCATTGGTTTTTGTGGTGGGTCGGAGTGAGCGGATCAAGACTGCGGTTTCTTGAACACGTAGAACAGATTCGGCTCGCTCACCAGATACAGGTTGCCATCGTCGTCCATGGCGAGGCCTTCGGCCTGGGGCACGTTTTTTTGCAGGCCCTGGCGGCCTTTGCTCAGCGACAGCGTGCTCAACGGCCGGCCGTCGATATCCAATTCGATAATCAACCGCGACTCCTCGGACAGCGCCAGCAAATGGCCGCTGCGTTCGTCGTATTGCAGGCTTGAGAGGTCGCGTACGAACAGCCTGGCATCGCGCTTGGGGTTGTTGATCACATGGACTGCATAGGACTTTTCTGGATTGTGGTGGGGAAACCCATGCACTTCATAAATCAGCATCGGGTCGCGTTCCTTCGCCACGAACAGGCGTTTGCCCACCGAATCGTAGGCCAGCCCTTCGAACCCCTTGTTGCCACTCATGTGCACGCCCAGGGTCATCTGTTCGGCTTCGGCGGCGTCGAGGAATTGGGTGTCGTCCTCCAGGTGAATCTTGATCAGGCGCAGCTGGCGCTCGTCGGTGATGACGTAGATGTCTTCGCTGATGAATTCCACCGCCTCCGGATCGCCAAAGCCGATCAGGGCGATGCGCCGCAAAATCTTGCCGTCCAGCGACAACTCGATCAGCTCGGCATTTTTATTGGTGACGGTGAACAGGCTCTTGCGGATCGGATCGAACGTCAGCGCTGAAACGTCATCGTCCAGGCCGTCGATCACCTGCGCTTCGACCGTAACCCGGTATTGATCCAGGGCGATGGCCTGTTCGCTGGTGGTTCTCCAGAGGGTGTTGAGGTTGAACCAGGCGCGTTCGAACAGGCGCAGATGTTGGCCGGCGGCGATCAGAAAGATCAGCGCCAGCGCCAGCAGTATCAGGATCAAGGTTTTGGAGCGGGCGAGTCGACGCATGTTGGGGTGGGCTCGGATAAGAACAGGTGCGTGGAAATACCACGGATGCCTGAACTGAAGCTTAATGGCTGTGTGCCACACCCTACAACGAAGGAGGATTTATCCTACAGAGTTAGTGCTGTCAGCGCTGTTTTTCGAAACGATAGAACAGATTCGGCTCGCTGACCATGTACAGATTGCCGGCTTCATCGACGGTGACGCCTTCGGCACGAGGGATTGTGTCTTTCAATCCGTTTAGGCCGCCCAGCAAGGTCATGAAGCTGAGCTGTTCGCCTTTTTCGTCCAGTTCCAGCAGCAGATGGGAGTCGGCGGAAAGTGCCAGCATGTGACCGCTGCGCGGGTCGATCGCCAGTGCCGAGAGGTTGCGCAGGTCCAGTTCATGGCTGGCATGGCTCTGCTTGTCGCCCTTGAGCGACTGGCTGCCATCGCTTTTCCAGGTGAACAGCGCGGGTGGGCGTTCCTCTCCGAGCACCAGTTGCTGGTTGCGCGGGTCCCAGGCGATCGCTTCGAACCCTTTGTTCTGGTTCTTGGATGGGCCGAGATCATAGTGGGGGAAGTCGGCATTGTTCAGTTCGCGGGTATCGGCATCAACGTGGACGATGGTCAGTGTGTGATTTCGTTCGTCGGTGATGGCCAGCAGGCCGTTTTCCATATAAGCCACGCCCTCGGGGTTGTTCCAGCCCACCAAGGGCATCTTGCGCAGCACGTCGCCTTGCAGGGTCAGTTCCACCAGGAACGGGTACTTGCCCATGACGGCGAACAAGGTCTTGGTCTGCGGGTTGTAGGTCACATCGGACGCCTCGTCCTTCTCCATGCCGGGTAGTGGCTTGGCGTCGATTACGGCGCGGTAGTCCGGCAACCAGATGCTCTCCTGGCGCTGGGCCGGGCTCTGGAAGTGTTCCGATAGCCAAAGCAGGCCGCGGTCGTCCCAATGCATCGCAAACGCCAGGCCATAGGCAGCGGCCACCGCCAGCAGCGACCAGGCATACCAGGGCAGGGCGAAGCGGGAGCGGCGGGCAGGTTTGGCAGCAGGCAGTGCTTGGGTTTTGGCCATCGGGGAATGCGTTCCAGAGAATTCGGCTAGGGGGTGTTGGCTCAGATGCCGCATTCCCCGGAATTATCCGGATGACATGTGAAAAAAACGGTAAATGATCGGATATGCGCCATATATACCTGTGGGAGCGAGCCTGCTCGCGATAGCGGTGTGTCAGCCAACATTAATGTGTCGGATAGACCGCTATCGCGAGCAGGCTCGCTCCCACAGTGAGGTCAGCATTGCGTTTTTAACGAACGCTGCTTTCGAAGCGGCTCGCCCCGGGCAGTTCCAGGATCAGTTCGTCGCCTGCATTCAGCGGCCCGACGCCCGCCGGGGTGCCGGTGAGGATCACGTCGCCAGCCAGCAGCGAGAAACAGCCGGCCATGTACTGGATCATCGGCACGATGGGGTTGAGCATCAGGCTGCTGTTGCCGTCCTGGCGCACTTCGCCGTTGATGGTCAGGCGAACGGCGATATCGGTCAGGTCGGCAAAGGTGCCGCTCGACACGAACGGGGCGAGCACTGCCGCGCCGTCGAAGGACTTGGCCACTTCCCAGGGCAGGCCCTTGGCCTTGAGTTCGGCCTGCTTGTCCCGCAGGGTCAGGTCCAGGGCCGGGGCGAAGCCGGAGATGGCGTCCAGCACTTCCTCGGCGCTTGGGCGTGGCGACAGCGGTTTGCCGATCAGCACGGCGATTTCCGCCTCGTAGTGCACCGAGCCACGGTCGGCAGGAATGCTGAAACCGCCTTCCAGCGGCACCACGCAACTGCCCGGCTTGATGAACAGCAAGGGTTCGGTGGGCACCGGGTTATCCAGTTCCTTTGCATGTTCGGCGTAGTTACGGCCAATGCACACCACTTTCCCTACCGGGAAGTGAATACGTGTGCCGTCGACATACTGGTGCTGATAGCTCATTACCGACTCCTGCTTCAGGGATTCATCAGGTGTTTTTAGGCGTCAAACCGCGAAAATCTTGCCCGGGTTCATGATGCCGTTCGGGTCGAATACCGCCTTCACGGCTTTCATGTACTCGATTTCCACAGGCGAACGACTATAGGTCAGGTAGTCGCGCTTGGTCATACCCACGCCGTGTTCGGCGGAAATCGAGCCGTTGTATTTCTCGACGGTTTCAAAGACCCACTTGTTCACGGTTGCGCATTTGGCGAAGAACTCATCCTTGCTCAGGCTTTCCGGCTTGAGGATGTTCAGGTGCAGGTTGCCGTCACCGATGTGGCCGAACCAGACGATTTCGAAGTCAGGGTAGTGTTCGCCGACGATCGCGTCAATTTCCTGCAAAAATGCTGGAACTTTCGAGACGGTCACCGAGATGTCGTTCTTGTACGGCGTCCAGTGGGAGATGGTTTCGGAGATGTACTCGCGCAGCTTCCACAGGTTCTGCAGTTGGGTTTCGCTCTGGCTCATCACGCCGTCCAGCACCCAGCCTTGCTCCACGCAATGCTCGAAGGTTTCCAGGGCGTGGTTGGCGACTTCTTCAGTGGTGGCTTCGAATTCCAGCAGCGCGTAGAACGGGCACTCGGTTTCGAACGGTGCGGGCACGTCGCCGCGAGCGAGGATTTTGGCCAGGGCCTTGTCGGAGAAAAACTCGAAGGCGGTCAGGTCCAGCTTGCCCTGGAAGGCGTGCAGCACCGGCATGATCGAATCGAAGTCCGGTGTGCCGAGCACCATGGCGGTGAGGTTTTTCGGCGCACGGTCCAGGCGCATGGTGGCCTCGACCACGAAGCCCAGGGTGCCCTCGGCGCCGATGAACAGCTGCCGCAAGTCGTAGCCGGTGGCGTTCTTGATCAGGTCTTTGTTCAGCTCCAGCAGGTCACCCTTGCCGGTGACGACCTTCATGCCCGCCACCCAGTTGCGGGTCATGCCGTAGCGAATGACCTTGATCCCGCCGGCATTGGTGCCGATATTGCCGCCAATCTGGCTCGAGCCGGCCGAAGCGAAGTCTACCGGGTAGTACAGGCCATGTTCTTCGGCCTTGTTCTGCAGTTGTTCGGTAACCACGCCAGGCTGGCAGACCGCGGTGCGGTCGGTGAGGTTCACGTCGAGCACCTGGTTCATGTAGTCGAACGACACGACCACTTCGCCGTTGGCCGCCACGGCTGCGGCGGAAAGCCCGGTACGTCCGCCCGATGGCACCAGCGCGATTTTGTGTGCGTTGGCCCAGCGCACGATGGCCTGGACCTGTTCGGTGGTCTTGGGAAAGACGATGGCCGAAGGCGCAGGGGCAAAATGCTTGGTCCAATCCTTGCCGTAAGCGTTCAGGGAGTCGGCATCGGTCAGGACCTTGCCAGGCTCAACCAGGGTCTTCAGCTCATCTATCAGGGCAGGATTGGTCATCGACAGAACTCTCGAACAATTCATGGTCATCCTGAGAACGCTTCACGTCGCAGGAATGAGTGTTTAGCGGGGTGCGTATGCTAGCATACCGGCCCCGCAGCGTAGTGCCCAACGGCTGTTCTGCGGCGACGGCTGTCATGCCGGTCGGGCCAGCATGCGCTGTCCGATTCCCTGCCATTTTTCTCCGGGACACAGGTTTACGCAGATGAGCAAGACTTCTCTCGATAAGAGCAAGATCAAGTTCCTTCTTCTCGAAGGCGTCCACCAATCGGCTGTCGACGTCCTCAAGTCGGCGGGCTACACCAGCATTGAGTACATCACCAGTTCTCTGCCGGAAGCCCAGCTCAAGGAAAAGATCGCCGATGCTCACTTCATCGGCATTCGCTCCCGTACCCAATTGACCGAAGAGGTCTTCGACCACGCCAAGAAACTGGTGGCGGTCGGCTGCTTCTGCATCGGCACCAACCAGGTTGACCTCAACGCGGCGCGCGAGCGCGGTATCGCGGTGTTCAACGCGCCGTACTCCAACACCCGTTCCGTTGCCGAACTGGTGCTGGCCGAAGCGATCCTGCTGCTGCGCGGCATCCCTGAGAAGAACGCTTCCTGCCACCGTGGCGGCTGGATCAAGAGTGCGGCCAACTCCTTCGAAATCCGTGGCAAGAAGCTGGGTATCGTCGGCTACGGCTCGATCGGCACCCAGTTGTCGGTACTGGCTGAAGGCCTTGGCATGCAGGTGTTCTTCTACGACACCGTGACCAAGCTGCCCCTGGGCAACGCTACCCAGGTCAACAACCTGCACGAGTTGCTGGGCATGGCCGACATCGTGACCCTGCACGTGCCGGAAACCGCTGCCACCCAGTGGATGATCGGCGAGAAGGAAATCCGCGCCATCAAGAAGGGCGGGATCCTGATCAACGCCGCTCGCGGCACCGTGGTCAAGCTCGACGCCCTGGCCGACGCGATCAAGGACAAGCACCTGATTGGCGCCGCCATCGACGTGTTCCCGGTGGAGCCACGCTCCAACGACGACATCTTCGAAAGCCCGCTGCGTGGCCTGGACAACGTGATCCTGACCCCGCACATCGGCGGTTCCACCGCTGAAGCCCAGGCCAACATCGGTCTGGAAGTGGCGGAAAAACTGGTCAAGTACAGCGACAACGGTACGTCGGTATCGTCGGTGAACTTCCCGGAAGTGGCCCTGCCGGCACACCCTGGCAAGCACCGCTTGCTGCACATCCACGAAAACATCCCGGGTGTGATGAGCGAGATCAACAAGGTCTTCGCCGAAAACGGCATCAACATTTCCGGTCAGTTCCTGCAGACCAACGAGAAAGTCGGCTACGTCGTGATCGACGTCGACGCCGAATACTCGGACCTGGCGCAAGAGAAGCTGCAGCACATCAATGGCACCATTCGTTGCCGCGTGTTGTTCTAAGCAGGCCTGGCTTGCAATAAAAAACGGGAGCCTCGCAAGGGACTCCCGTTTTTTTTGCCTGACGCAACATCAAAACCCTGAAGGGTGGTGGTGTGTCGGCCAGGGCTGTTACTTCACGTTTACCGTGATTTTCTCGGACACGATCGACGGATCGAACGGCATGTGGCCGCTGTCACCCAGGATCAATTGCAAGGTGTGCTTGCCCGGGGCCAGTTTGATGTCGGCCTGGGTTTGTGCCTTGCCGAAGTGCATGTGGTTGGCGTCGTTTGGAATCGGCGCGCCAGCGGCAGGCAGTTTGTCGACATCGATGAGCAAATGGTGATGGCCAGTATTTTTGGTCACATCGCCGGCCGGGGCCAGGGCGATCTCCTTGACGCCGAACTTGACCGTGAACTCTTGGGCGACGGTGGCGCCGTCTGCCGGGGAAACGATGAACACTTTTGCACCTTCGGGTGCCGAGGTCGCGGCGGTTGCCAGCATCGAGGCGCCCAATAACAGGCCGGCCAACGTGGCACGAGACATAAAGCTTTGCATTTTTTTCTCCAGTTTTTCCATGAAATCCGCCTGGCCATGACAACTTCATGACCAATCGTTGTCGAAGCTTGCAACAACCATAGCAAAGCGCGGCTGAAACGGGCGTCGCTAAATACAAAGGAGTGACCATG
This sequence comes from Pseudomonas sp. RL_105y_Pfl2_101, assembly GCF_963970585.1. Classification (NCBI taxonomy): domain Bacteria; kingdom Pseudomonadati; phylum Pseudomonadota; class Gammaproteobacteria; order Pseudomonadales; family Pseudomonadaceae; genus Pseudomonas; species Pseudomonas sp. RL_105y_Pfl2_101. The sequence goes on along the minus strand of NZ_CAXAPG010000001.1, from coordinate 531,863 downwards.
CGCTTTCTGCCTGGCCTGATTTGCCTGCTACCCCTTTTGAGTCCCCTGGCTCATGCCGAACTGATCGATGACATCAATGACCGTGGCGAACTGCGCATTGCCCTCGAGGCCAACACCGCGCCCTTCAACTTCAAGGAAGACGGCAAACTCACCGGTTTCGAAGTGGAACTGGGCGAAATGCTTGCCAGTGAGCTCGATGTACGCCCCGACTTCGTGGTCACTGATGCCGGGGACCTGATGAGCGGGGTGGAGAGCGGCAAGTACGACGTCGCCATCAACCACATAGCAATGACCCCGGAACTGGCGGAACGTTTCGATCTCAGTGCTGCTTACAGCCATCCGGATGCACAACTGCTGGCGAGCAAGGATGAGACGCCACGCCCGTTGGTCATGGCGCAGTCATTCCAGCCAGAAAAAAAGAACGACCCGGCGCCGAGCCTGGTGATTCCGTTCCAGAAGGGCAACCCGGCCTTCAAGTCCAGCCTGGACAACGCCCTGACGCGTATCAAGGATGATGGAAGGCTGGAGCGGTTGTCGCAGAAGTGGTTGGGGCTGTAGGAGCTGACGAGTGCAACGAGGCTGCGATCTTTCCAAGGACACTTGAATCTCAAGCGAAAGATCAAAAGATCAAAAGATCGCAGGCGCCTACAGAGCTCAGTGGGAGTAAGTTCTTCGCCAGGGTTCAGCATTTAACCGGTTCAGACGAGTCTGTCTTCAGGGTTTACGCCAGACACTCGCCAACCAAGGCTGTTGCTCCCGCGGCAGCCCCGCCGGTCGGTAGTAATGCTCCAGTTCCACGAAGCCTGCGTCGCCGAGCAGCGTGCGCCAGGCCGCGAGGTCGTGGTAGGCGCCGAAGCGCTGGCCGTTCCAGCCCTCCTGGTTTTCGCCTCGAGGGTTTGAGCTGAACAGTACGCCGTCGGGCTTGAGGGTGGCGTGCAGTTGCTTGAGCACCCGCGGCAGTTCCTGGACGGGCACATGAAACAGCACCGCGTTGGCGAAAATCCCGTCAAAGCGCTCGGCCGGTAGGTCGAGTTCCAGGAAGTCCTGTTGCCACACCTCGCAGCCGCTGTCCTGGTGCGCCATCCGGGCAAACGCTTCTGAACCGTCGAGGCCGACCGCGACGTGGCCCAGGGCCGTGAATGTCCGCAGGTCGCGCCCCGGGCCGCAGCCGAAATCCAGGATGTGCAACGGTGCCTGGCCCTGGATATGGCGCAGCAGGGCGTCGATGTTCTGGCTGACATCGTGATCGCGGGTGCCTTCGCGAAAGCTTTCTGCCACGGCGTTGTAATGGCCCAGGGTCGTGGCAGTGATGGCGTGCAAGTCTTCGGTGGTGCGTTTCATGATCGTGGGCTTAGGTGGGGAGCGTCAGCCGACTATACCGCAAGATCCTTGGTCTACCGGTGGGTCGAGCCCGTGTGTTGTTGGGGTAGATGGGCCAGTGCGTGAAACAGCTTTTCGCGCAGGGTGCCGTTGTCGTATTCGGTTTTGTACGAGCCGCGTCGTTGCAACTCGGGAATCACCAGGTCGATGACGTCCACGTACTGGGAAAAATCGATTCCCGTCGATGCGGCAAAATGCGCCACGCCGGCCTCGGCGCTGGCGTAGCTCAGGTACTCGGCATGCTTGGCCCAGGCAGCCGTTTCGGCCACGGCAATCTAGGCAGGGCCTTGGCGTATTGCACTGGAGTGATCGTGTTCCGTTCCATACCCACCTCACATCTCAAGAAAACGCCGCGTTGAATGCGGCGAGCGAAAATCGAGAATGTCCGGTGATCCGGTCTATATACCTTAAACGCGTTTATATTATTTTTTGAACTAACTTTTAGGACTGCGGCTAGCGGGCTTTTGCCGGGTGATGTTGTAGCGAGGGGATTTATCCCCACGCGACAAAAAGCTTCTTTAGGGTATTCACGTTCGGTGACGTGACTCGGCCGCCAGGAGGGGTTCTTTCGGCGGGTTGTTCAGATACGGATTGGCGCAACCGATCTTCAACGTCCGTGGCGGTGCCCAGTGGGAGTTGTTGCCCACACGGTCGAGGATGCAATAGGTCACTTCCAGGCGCAGGTCTTCTCCTGCCTCCAGGATGATCTGCGGCGGGACCCAGATATGGATTGGCTGGCCGACGTCGCTGGCGGTAACGGCAGGCAGGTCCATGCGCACATCGCCCCAGCGCAGGGTCACGGCATCACCGGCGGCCATGTTCAGGTAGGGTTCGATGGTCAGTGGTACGCCGCGCTTGATCTGGTTGGGGTTCACCCCTTGGCGTCGGATCGTGTCGGGAATGCGCACTGGGGCCAGGCTTTGGTTTTCATCGCCGCTCAGGGGCGACGGCTGCCCGCCAGGGCAATCGAGCTTTGCGTGTACCCGTTGCTTGGCGGATAGCGCCGGCCCACGCCCGACCTGCATCACCCGATAGTGGATGCGCGAAATCCCATCGACGATGAAACTCTCCGGGACCCGCAGGGTGACGCGGTCTTGCGCATCGGCGTGCGACAGCAAGCGCGAGCCGACGTAGCAGTTGTCCCAGAACAGTTCGATCAGGTCGCCGGCGTCCATACCGGGGTAGGGCGCAATGGCAACCTCCAGGTGAGCGGCGTTGGCGATATTGATGCCGGTGGGGTGGGCGTTGGCCAAGGTGGGTGCAGCCAATTCGGAACTCTTCGACTTACATGTCATGGTGTTCTCCTTGATGCTTGAAAACGAAGTCCGTTTCGGGAAGATCAACGGCAACGACTAATTGCGAGATATCTTTATGTGTACAGTCATGTAGGCGGATTGTGCTTAATCACTGAGCAGAACATAAATAATGTGCATCGCCTGTTGGACACTAGATAAGGGCTCAATAGTTTCAGTGTCAATAGAGGCACTTGCTTAATAATTCAATGTTAAAGGCTTCAGAAATATCCTACGCACTCGTGTTAATAATGCGCGGCATCACAAGCCATTTTCCCAGGCTCGCAGGTTTTTGAAAAGTGCTCCGGAGAGCGTCTTAAGACTAAAAAAGGCAGGGGCTTGGGCTCAGAGGAAGTGTTACGAGAGGTAGGTCCATGCCGCACATAAAACGGTCGAGGATGTTGAGTGGGGCGCAAGTCGCACGTTGTTTCTTTGTGCTCAAATTTATGACGGTAGTGTCTTGAATGTGTTGTGGCGGCCTCACTTCCATCCTTGGAAGTGATGGCGCTCCCCATAACTTACTGGGTGCCGTGTCCGGCGGAGAGGAACTTGCTGAGGAACTGTCGCGTGCGTTCTTCCTTGGGTGCTGCAAACAAGGCCTTGGCTTCGCCTTGTTCGACGATCACGCCTTTGTCGAAGAACACCACGCGGTTGGCCACGTCTCGGGCGAAGCCCATTTCGTGGGTCACGATGACCATGGTGCGTTTTTCTTCGGCCAAGCCGCGAATGGTTGCCAGCACCTCGCCTACCAGCTCCGGATCGAGGGCCGAGGTCGGCTCGTCGAACAGGATGACCGCCGGCTCCATCGCCAACGCTCGGGCTATCGCCACGCGCTGTTGCTGACCGCCGGAAAGGCGCCGTGGATAGGCGTCCTCCTTGCCGGCCAAGCCGACCTTGGCCAAGAGCTTGCGCCCCAGGGCTTCGGCTTCGGCACGGGGAACTTTCTTCACCACTTGCGGGCCTTCAGTGACATTTTCCAAGGCGGTGCGATGGGGAAACAGGTTGAAGTTCTGGAACACGAAGCCCACCTGCTGGCGCAAGCGGCGCACCAGGCCCTGTTGCTGGTTTAGCGGGCGACTGCCATCGATCTCGATGTCGCCGACCTTGATCCGGCCGCTGGTAGGCTCTTCGAGGAAATTCAGGCAGCGCAGGAACGTCGTCTTGCCCGAGCCGCTGGGGCCGATGATCGCAACCACTTCGCCTTCTTCGATCTTCAAGTCGATGCCGTTGAGCACCACCTGACCCTTGAACTGCTTTGTCAGTTTTTCCACGACAATCATGGGTCAGGACTCCTGGTCATGCCGATTGACCCGGGCTTCCAGGACGTTCTGCAGGTGCGAGAGCACGCTGGCCAGAACCCAATAGATCAGCGCGGCGGCAAGGTACATGGTGAAGATTTCGAAGGTTCGCGCGGTGATCAACTGCGCCTGGCGGAACAGCTCCGGTACCTGGATGGTTGCCGCCAGCGCGGTGTCCTTGACCAGGGAAATGAAGCTGTTGCCCAGCGGTGGCAGGGCCGTGCGTGCCGCTTGCGGCAGGATGGCCCGGCGCAGGGTCTGGGCGCGGGTCATGCCGATGCTTGCCGCCGCTTCCCACTGGCCGCGCTCGATGGAGCTGATGGCGGCCCGCAGGATTTCACACGCGTAGGCGCCCATGTTCAGCGAGAAACCGATCAGGGCCGCCGGTAGCGGATCCAGCTCGATGCCCAGTTGCGGCAACCCGTAATAGATCACGAACAACTGCACCAGCAACGGCGTGCCGCGAAAGAACGACACGTAGATGCGGGCGATCCAGTTCACCAGTTTGAAGCGCGACAGGCGCATCAGCGCCAGGCCGAACCCCAGCAGCAAGCCGAAAAACATACCGCCCAGGCTGAGGATGACCGTGTAATACGCGCCCTTGAGCAGGAAGGGCGCGGAATCCAGTGCGAGTTGAAGAGCAGCTTCCATTATTGGGTAACGTCAGCGCTGAAGTATTTTTCCGAAAGCTCTTTCAGCGTACCGTCGGCGCGCAGTTTCTCGATCGCCTTGTTCACGGCTGCCAGCAACTCTGGCTCGCCCTTACGCAGGGCAATACCGGACTCCTGGCGCGAAAAGGCTTCGCTGGTCACCGTGGTGTCCTTGGCTTTCTTGGCGTATTCCAGTGCGGCCAGGCGGTCGATCAGGATGGTATCGATACGACCGACGCGCAGGTCCTGGAACTTGGTTGGGTCGTCATCGTAGGTTTTGACTTGGGCGCCCGGTACTTCTGCCTTGACCCACTGTTCGTAGTTGGTGCCAAGGCCCACGCCGACTTTTTTTCCGTCCAGGTCGGCGGCCTTCTTGATGTTCAGCTCGTCGGCTTTCTTGGTCAGTACCAGCGCTTGAATCCCGGAGACGGTGTACGGCTCGGAGAAATCGTACTTTTTCTTACGTTCCTCGGAGATGGTCACCTGGTTGACCACTGCGTCCAGACGCTTGGATTCCAGGGCCGCGAGAATGCCGGCCCAAGGGGTCGTTTGCAGTTTGACTTTCACCCCCAGTTCCTTGGCCAGGGCTTCGGAGAACTCCACTTCGAAGCCGGACAGTTTGCCGCTGTCATCAACGAAACTGAACGGTGGATACGTGCCTTCCAAGCCGATCTTGATTTCGCCGGTGTCCTTGATTTTCTGCAGTTGCTCACCGGCAACTGCTTGCCCCAACAGCCCGGCGCTCAATGCCAGGCCCAGCGAACCTAGCAACAGGTTGCGACGTAATGCGGAAAAATTCATGACAAGCCCCTGTGTTTTCTTATGAAGAGGTTATTTTGGCTGAGCGACGGCGTAGCCGCGATCCGAAAAGATTGCCACATCCTGCCTTAAAGCAGCTTGGGCGTCTTGCGGCAAATGCGCCTGCGGCGAGACTATAGGATGGCTTTTATAGATTGGAAAATAATATTAAATCATCCACATATTCCAAAATCCAATGGGTTCTCCTGTGGGAGCGAGCTTGCTCGCGAGGGTCTGTCAGCCAAATTGATCGTGGCTGATCCACCGCTATCGCGAGCAGGCTCACGCCCATATAGAGGTTCCCCCCGACATCTCAGAACGCCGCATTATAGGCAAACAACGCCGGTGCGCCGCCGGTGTGCAGGAAGATGATCGGGCCATCGTCGAAACGGTCACGACCCATGCCGTCGAGCAGGCCGGCCATGGCCTTGCCGGTGTAGACCGGATCGAGCAGCAGGCCTTCCTGGCTGGCCAGCAACTTGACCGCCGCCAGTGTCCCGGCGTTCGGTTCACCGTAGCGGGGGGCGAAATATTCGTCCCACAGGTTCACTTTGAACGCTTCTGGAAGGGCGACTTCGAGCAACGCTGCGGTGCGCTCGGCCAGGCCCTGGACCTTCGGAAACTGGTCCTCCTCGCTGCGCGAAACCGTGACGCCGATGACAGGCAGCGCCGGCAGGGCTTCACTCAGCGCCAGCGCCAAGCCACTGTGGGTGCCGGCACTGCCGGAGGCCAGTACCACGGCGGCGAATTCAATTCCGGTGTCCTTGATCTGCTCGGCCAGTTCCAGGCCGGCGCGCACATAACCCAGCGCGCCCAAGGCGTTCGAACCACCTATTGGCACCAGATAGGGTTTTTTCCCGTTGCTGCGCAGGCGACCGGCCAGGGCTTGTAGCTGCTCATCGGCGTTGTCCAGGTGGTCCACTAACTCGACCTTGGCGTCGAACAACTCCATCAGCAGCCGGTTGCCGTTGCCCAGGTAATTGCTATCTTCGGTGCCGATGGGGTTTTCCAGCAAGGCCACGCAGCCCAGGCCCAGTTTCGCGGCCAGGGCTGCGGTCTGGCGCACATGGTTGGACTGGATCGCCCCGGCGGTGATGAGGGTATCGGCGCCTTGGGCGATGGCGTCGGCGGCCAGGTATTCGAGCTTGCGCAGTTTGTTGCCACCCATGGCCAAGGGCGTCAGGTCGTCACGCTTGATATAGATGTCCCGGCCGAGCCAGGTGGAGAGGCGGTCAAGTTTTTCCAGCGGTGTCGGATGGCCGAGCAGGTCGAGACGGTTAAAGCGAGACAGCTGTTCTTTGATCATGGGTCCGTACTGGTTGTAGGCGATGCCTGGACTATAGGCACGCCGATATTCAGGGGCAACCGGCATGTTTTTGTTTGAGCGTGGATCTGGCGACACGTCGTCGGTTTGCCCTGTACTTGATCTGGGGGAGCGGGCTTGGCGCTAATGAACGAATGCCTTCCAGGCAACGTCATACCCTCCCGTAGGTTGGTGTAGCAAGCGTGCTATCAAGCCCTGCGATTGGTCCTTAGCTAGCTATTTATGTTTAACTTGAACGTTCATTCAAGTTAAACCGTCGGTTTGCTGCCCGCTCACAACAGGAGGCTTGCCTTTGCCGAGTCCATTTTCGACCACCCGGATTCTTTTTCCCGAGGTGCTGGTTTCATGAGTACCTCGCCCCTTCCATCCAGCGGCCTGGTCCGTATGAACCCGCCGGTCTTTTACTTCGCCGCGACCTTTATCTTGTTGTTCGGCCTGGTGGTGATTGCCATGCCCGCCCAGGCCGGCGCCTGGTTGTTGGCGGCGCAGAACTGGGCGGCCAATACGGTCGGCTGGTACTACCTGTTGGCGATGACGCTGTATCTGGTCTTCGTGGTGGTCACCGCCTTGTCCGGCTACGGCAAGATCAAGCTCGGTGCCGACCACGACGAACCCGAATTCAGTTACCTGTCCTGGGCCGGCATGCTGTTCGCCGCCGGCATCAGTATCACCCTGTTTTTCTTCTGCGTGTCCGAGCCACTGACCCACATGGTCCAGCCGCCCCAGGGCGAGGCTGGTACCGCCGAGGCGGCGCGCCAGGCCATGCAGATCCTGTTCTTGCACTGGGGGCTGCACGGCTGGGGTGTTTTCGCGTTCGTCGGTATGGCCCTGGCGTACTTCGCCTACCGGCACAATTTGCCGCTGGCCCTGCGTTCGGCGCTGTATCCGCTGATCGGCAAGCGCATCAACGGCCCCATCGGTTACGCCGTGGACGGCTTCGGCATAATCGCCACGGTGTTTGGCCTCGGCGCGGACATGGGCTTTGGTGTGCTGCACCTCAATTCCGGGCTCGACTACCTGTTCGGCATCGCCCATACCCAGTGGATTCAGGTCGGCCTGATCGTGCTGATGATGGGCTCGGCGATCATTGTGGCGGTGGCCGGTGTCGACAAGGGCGTGCGGGTCATGTCCGATATCAACATGCTGCTGGCCTGCGCATTGTTACTGTTCGTGCTGTTCGCCGGGCCCACCCAGCATTTACTCAACACCTTGATCCAGAACATCGGCGATTACCTCGGCGCCCTGCCGATGAAGAGCTTTGACCTGTACGCCTACAATGAACCTAGCGACTGGCTGGGCGGCTGGACGGTGTTTTACTGGGCCTGGTGGATCGCGTGGTCGCCGTTCGTGGGGCTGTTCATCGCACGGATTTCCCGTGGCCGCACCATCCGTGAGTTCGTGTTTGGCGTGCTGCTGATTCCCCTGGGTTTCACCTTGGCGTGGATGTCGATCTTCGGCAACAGCGCCATCGACCAAGTGCTGAACCACGGCATGAGTGCCCTGGGCATGTCCGCTCTGGAAAACCCATCGATGAGCCTTTACCTGCTGCTGGAAACCTACCCCTGGAGCAAGACCGTCATCGCGGTCACTGTGTTCATCAGCTTCGTGTTCTTCGTCACGTCCGCCGACTCGGGCACCGTGGTGCTGTCGACGTTGTCGGCCAAGGGCGGCAACCCCGATGAGGACGGGCCGAAATGGCTGCGGGTGTTCTGGGGGGCGATGACGGCCTTGGTGACCAGTGCGTTGCTGTTCTCCGGCAGCATCGATGCCTTGAAGTCGGCGGTGGTGCTGACGTCCTTGCCGTTCTCGTTGATTCTGTTGCTGATGATGTGGGGACTGCACAAGGCGTTCTACCTGGAGTCGCAGAAGCAAATCGCGCAATTGCACTCCCTGGCGCCGGTGTCGGATTCACGCCGGGGCACGGGCGGCTGGCGCCAACGCTTAAGCCAGGCGGTGCATTTTCCGTCCCGTGATGAGGTGTACCGTTTCCTCAACACCACGGTGCGCCCGGCCATTGAAGAGGTGACGGCGGTGTTCGTCGAAAAAGGCCTGGCGGTGGTGACTCAGCCTGACCCGGCCAACGACAGTGTCAGCCTGGAGATCGGTCACGGCGAGCAGCATCCATTCATCTACCAGGTGCAGATGCGCGGCTACTTCACGCCGTCCTTCGCCCGGGGTGGTATGGGCTCCAAGGAACTCAACAACCGTCGTTACTACCGTGCCGAGGTGCACTTGAGCGAAGGCAGCCAGGATTACGACCTGGTGGGCTACACCAAGGAGCAAGTCATCAACGACATCCTCGACCAGTACGAGCGTCATCTGCAGTTCCTGCATTTGGTGCGCTGACCAACGTGCCACCGTGCCGACCCCATCGTGAGCAGGCTCGCTCCCACAAGGCAATCACGTAACCCTGTGGGAGCGAGCCTGCTCCGGGCGGAGCGGTTTGGTTGGCGACGAAGAAACCTCAGACCAGCCCACCGTTGGCCCGCAGGATCTGCCCGTTCACCCAGCCGGCAGCCGGGCTCACCAGGAATGCGATGATGCTGGCAATGTCTTGTGGCTGGCCGAGGCGTTCCAGGGGCGGCATCTTGGCGTAGTGCTGCACCTGCTCTTCACTCTTACCGTGCATGAACAGTTCGGTGGCGACGGGGCCGGGGGCCACGGCGTTGACCGTGATCTGCCGCCCGCGCAGTTCCTTGGCGAACACCTGGGTCAGGGATTCCACTGCGGCCTTGCTGGCGATGTACACCGAGTAGCCGGGCAGGTTCAGGCCCACGGTGCTACTGGAAAAGTTCACGATCCGGCCGCCGTCGTTCAAGCGGGTCGCGGCTTCGCGCAGGGTATTGAAGGTGCCACGGGTGTTGATGGCGAACGTCTGGTCGAACAGTTCGTCGCTGTGCTGCGCCAGAGGCATCACCTGGAGGATACCGGCGTTGTTGATCAACACATCGACCTTGCCCAGTTGCGCTTCGGTTTCATCGAACAGCCTACGGACATCGGCGGCAGAGGACACGTCGGCCTTCACCGCTATGGCCTGGTGGCCGGCCTGGCGCAATTGCACCACCCACTTGGACGCCTCACTGGCGCTGTTGGCGTAGTTGATGACGACGGCGAAACCTTCGCTGGCCAGTTGCTTGGCGATTTCGGCACCGATGCCGCGGGACGCGCCGGTGATGATGGCAACTTTGGATGTTTGAGTCGGCATAGTTGAGTCCTCTTGAAGTGGGTGAGGCCAGGCTCACATGTTTACTCTCGGCGATAAATGCCGGAAAGTTGCCTTGACTGTTCAACAATCGCTAACAATAAAGGCGCCGGTTTCAGATGGATCAAGTCAAAGCGATGAAGGTGTTCGTGCGCATCTACGAGCGAAGCAGTTTCACCCTGGCCGCCGAAGACTTGAACATGCCACGGGCGACGATGACCCACACCCTCAATCAATTCGAAGCCTGGCTGGGTGTTCGCTTGTTGGAACGCAGCACCCGCAAAGTGCGCCCGACCCTCGATGGCGAAGCCTATTACCCACGCTGCGTGCAATTGCTGGCGGAACTTGAAGAAGCCGAACTGGCGTTTCGCGGCGTGGCGCCCAAAGGCAAGCTGAGGGTGGACTTGCACGGAACCCAGGCTCGGCACTTCGTGATACCGGCGTTGCCGCAATTCATGGCCCGCTATCCCGAAATAGACCTGTTCATCAGCGAGGCGGATCGTTTCGTCGATCTGATCGCCGAAGGCGTCGATTGCGTGCTGCGCTCCGGTGCGCTGGCGGATTCGTCATTGATCGGTCGACGTGTCGCCAATCTTCGGCAGATTACCTGTGCCAGTCCCGCTTACCTGCGCCAGTACGGTGAGCCGAAAAGCCTCGATGACTTGAAACATCACAGAGCGGTGAACTACGTCTCTCGGACCACCGCCAAACTGTATCCGTTTGAGTTCATGGTCGATGGCGAGCTCAAGGAGGTACCGATCGGGGGCTCGCTGTCGGTGTCCGGCGCCGAAATCTATGCCGCCTCGGCCATCGCCGGCCTGGGCTTGATCCAATGCCCGCATTACCGAATGGAAGAGCAGATCCAGCAGGGCCTGATCCAGGAAGTCCTCACCGCCACCCCACCGCCGTCCATGCCGGTGTCGGTGCTTTATCCGCACAACCGGCTCATGTCGCCGCGTGTGCGCGTGTTTGTGGATTGGTTGGCGGAGGCGTTTGCGCAGGCGCAATGACCGAGTGGTGATGGCGACGCATTGGCTGGAGAGTTGAGCCAGTCTTTTTCAGGGTGTGTGTTGTGTGTATCGAACTCATCTTTCGCAGCTAGAGTTTTCCGGCAGAGCTGCAAACACCCAGACGCCGATCTGCCCAGAGGCACGATCAATAGCATATTGAAACAGGCGGGCCTGAAATGAAGCCCATGACCGATTACGAAATCCCCGATGCGTCTGTGAAGTGTTAGCTTCTGCCACCAGCGTCCGAACAGAGAGCCTTTCGATGACCTACACCGCTGCGCAAAACCGCTACGAGTCCATTCCTTATCGCCGCGTCGGTCGCAGCGGGCTGGTGCTGCCGGCGCTGTCGCTGGGGTTGTGGCACAACTTTGGCGACAGCACGCCCATCGATACCCAGCGCGCCTTGCTGCGCACGGCGTTTGACCTGGGCATCAACCACTTCGACCTGGCAAACAACTACGGCCCTCCCTACGGCAGCGCCGAGATCAATTTCGGCCGGTTGCTGCGCGAAGATTTCAAGCAGTACCGCGATGAGTTGATCATCTCCAGCAAGGCCGGTTGGGACATGTGGCCGGGCCCCTACGGCCAGGGCGGTGGCTCGCGTAAATACGTGCTCGCCAGCCTCGACCAGAGCCTGCAACGCCTGGGGCTGGACTATGTGGATATCTTTTATTCCCACCGCTTCGACCCCGATACCCCACTGGAAGAAACCGCCAGCGCACTGGCCACTGCCGTACAGCAGGGGAAGGCGCTGTACATCGGCATTTCCTCGTATTCAGGGGTGAAAACCCGGGAAATGGCGACGCTGCTCAACGAGTGGAAAGTCCCGCTGCTGATTCATCAGCCGGCCTACAACCTGCTCAACCGCTGGGTGGAAACGGACCTGCTGGACGCCACCGACGAACTGGGCACCGGTGTGATCGCTTTCACGCCACTGGCCCAGGGCCTGTTGACCGATAAGTACCTCAAGGGTATTCCGGCCGATGCGCGGGTGAACCGTCCGGGCGGTGGCTCGCTGCAAGCCTCGCACCTGTCGGAGGAAAACATCGCCCATGTACGCGCCCTCAATGAGATCGCCCAGCGGCGCGGCCAAAGCCTGGCGCAAATGGCCTTGGCCTGGACCCTGCGCGATCCACGCGTGACCAGTGCGCTGATCGGCGCGAGCCGGCCGGAGCAAGTCATCGAGAACGTCGGGGCGTTGCAGAACCTGAGCTTCAGTGCTGAAGAACTGGCGCAGATCGATCGGTTTGCCCAGGAAGGCGGAATTAATCTTTGGGAGAAACCTTCGTCGGCTGAGTAACGCCCTACCGTGCCGGAACCGCGTAGGAGCTGTCGAGTGCAACGAGGCTGCGATCTTCCCCCAGCCACTTGAATCTCAAGCGAAAGATCAGAAGATCAGAAGATCAAAAGATCAAAAGATCGCAGCCTTCGGCAGCTCCTACAGTGCAGTCCAGCGAAGCGTCCTCGTCAAAGAGGGGTCAGTTGCTGATTGCCAGGATGCTCGCCTGATACGAACCCACGAACACGTCGAAGTCCCCCACTTCGTTCTGCTCCAGCTCAGTTTGCTGGACCAGTGACTCTCGGGCGGTTTTTTCGAATGCCGCCTGTGCCTGGGCGGGCAGAGGCTCGGCGCGGAAGAACTCAGCGTGGGCCTTGCTTTGGCGCAGGGAGAACTGGGAGAAGCTTTCCTGGTGCTTGGCCATGGCGGCCAGCACTTGGGCGGAGGGCGTGAGGGACGGATCACGGACTTTCGCCACTTGTGCATCCAGCGCCTGGCGGTGGGCATCGCCACCTTGGCTCTGATCGAGCAGCGAGGCCAGCGGCGCGATTTTTTCCAGCAATTCGACGGCCCAGGCCTGCATGTCCACTGACTGACCCTGATGCTGCAATTGCAGACCCGGCTTGCGGCCTTCCTTGACCACGGTCAGGAAGTTACTCGTGGCGTTGCTGCATTCGTTGTTTTCCAGCTGCGGGCTGTCATTAAGGCCGCAATACAGCAGGAACGCATCGAGGAACCGCGACTCGGTGAGGTCGATACCCATTGGCAGGAAAGGGTTGATGTCCAGGCAACGCACTTCGACGTACTGGATACCCCGGGCCATCAAGGCCTGGATCGGCCGCTCGCCGGTGTAGGTCACGCGTTTGGGGCGGATGTTGGAGTAGTACTCGTTTTCGATCTGCAGGATGTTGGTGTTGAGCTGCACCCACTCGCCGTTTTGGTGGGTGCCGGCTTCGACGTACGGCGCATAAGGTGTCGCCACCGCTTTGCGCAGGCTGTCGGTGTAGCTGGCCAGGTCGTTGTAGCAAGGCGTGAGGCCGGCCTGGGCGTTGCTCTGGTAACCCAGGTCGCTCATGCGCAGGCTGGTGGCGTAGGGCAGGTACAAGGTGTCCGGGTCCAGTTGTTCCAACTGGTGCGGGCGACCCCGCAGGAAACCGGCGTCCAGGGCCGGCGAGGCACCGAACAGGTACATCAGCAACCAGCTGTAGCGGCGGAAATTTCGGATCAGTGCGATGTAGGCCGACGACTGGAAGTCACGGTCGCTGGCCTCGATGCCCTCGGCCTGCCGGAGCAGGGGCCAGAGCTTTTCCGGCAGGGAAAAGTTGTAGTGGATCCCGGCAATGCATTGCATGCTCTTGCCGTAGCGCAGGGCCAGGCCCTGGCGATAGACGTACTTGAGCCGACCGATATTCGAGGTGCCGTAATACGCGATCGGGATGTCCTCTTCCGCCGGCAGTGGGCACGGCATCGAAGGGCTCCACAGGTACTCGTCGCCCAGTTTGCTGTAGGCAAACCGGTGGATCTTGTCGAGGCTGCTCAGGGTATCGGCCGGGTTGGCCAGGGCCGGTGTGATGAACTCCAGCAGCGACTCGGAATAGTCGGTAGTGATCTGTTCGTTGGTCAACGCCGAACCCAGGGCCTTGGGGTGCGGGGTCGGCGCCAAGTGCCCATTGCCGGTGACGCGCAGGCATTCACGCTCGATGCCGTGCAGGCACTGTTCGAGCAGAGAGAGGTTGGCGCGCTCGCCGAGCAGGGCCAGGCGGCGGTTTAAAAGGTCGCTCAAGTTGAATTCCTTCACGCGTCAGTCGCCCCAATATGGGGGTGGGCAAGACGGTCTACAAGGGTGAAGTTAAAACTGGCGTTTTCGCCTGGTTTTCATGCTGCCAAAGACAATCATCACACCCCCTGTGGGAGCGAGCCTGCTCGCGATAGCGGTCTGTCAGTCAACTTTTATATTGACTGGTCCACCGCTATCGCGAGCAGGCTCGCTCCCACAAGGGGTTTCGGCGCGGCATTCATGGCATCGAAATTAACTCAAATCGATGACAGGGAGCTATAGGACAGCGAACGTGCCTTGCGCTTTTGCGACCAGTTTGTCGCCTTGCATCACCTCGGCCTCGACCACCAGCGTGCGCCGGCCGGGGTGGATGACCCGGGCGGTGCACAACACGTCGCCGTCGGACACGGCGCGAATGTAGTTGATCTTGCATTCGATGGTCGCGCTTTGCTGGTCAAAGCCATGGACGCTGGAGCAGGCCAGTCCCATGGCGATGTCCACCAGGCTGAACAGCGCGCCGCCGTGCAGCTTGCCGCCGCGATTGCGCAGCGGCGGCTCAAGGCCCAGGGCGACTTGCGCCACCCCGTCCCCAAGGCTGTGCAGACGGCAGCCAAGCAGCTTGAAAAAGGCGCTCTCCACCAACCCGGCTGGCACGTCCATCAGCGTTTCTTCAGCTGCTTGGCGTTGGCGAACAAAGAAGCCATGGCGTTGTTCGCGGGTGCCGCGGTGGCGGTTTCCTTGCGTGGCGCGGTGTTTTGCGACTGGCGTGGCGTCGAGCCAGGACGCGCACCACGGGCCCCGTCGACTTTTTCGCCCGGCGTGTCGCTCATGCGCATCGACAGGCCGACGCGTTTGCGCGGGATGTCGACTTCCATGACCTTCACTTTCACCACATCACCGGCCTTCACCGCTTCGCGCGGGTCCTTGATGAACTTCTCGGATAAGGCCGAGATGTGCACCAGACCGTCCTGGTGCACGCCGATGTCGACGAAGGCACCGAAGTTGGTGACGTTGGTTACCACACCTTCGAGGATCATGCCCGGTTGCAGGTCCTTGAGGTCTTCGACGCCGTCCTGGAACTCGGCGGTCTTGAACTCAGGGCGCGGGTCGCGGCCCGGTTTCTCCAGCTCCTGGAGGATGTCGGTGACGGTGGGCAGGCCGAAGGTTTCGTCAGTGAATTTCTTCGGATCCAGGCGTTTGAGGAACCCGGCGTCACCGATCAGCGAACGGATGTCGCGGTCGGTCTGGGCGGCGATGCTTTGCACCAGCGGGTAGGCTTCAGGGTGGACCGCCGACGAGTCCAGCGGGTTATCGCCGTTCATGACCCGCAGGAAGCCGGCGGCCTGTTCGAAGGTCTTTTCACCCAGGCGCGGGACTTTCTTCAGCGCGGCGCGGGTCTTGAACGCGCCGTGTTCGTCACGGTGGGTGACGATGTTCTGCGCCAGGGTGGCGTTCAGCCCGGAGATTCGCGCCAACAGCGCCACCGACGCGGTGTTCACGTCCACGCCCACGGCGTTCACGCAATCTTCCACCACCGCGTCCAGGCCACGGGCCAGTTTCAATTGGGAAACGTCGTGCTGGTACTGGCCGACACCGATGGATTTGGGGTCGATCTTCACCAGCTCCGCCAGCGGGTCCTGCAGGCGCCGGGCGATGGACACCGCGCCACGGATCGATACATCGAGGTCCGGAAACTCCTTGGAGGCCAGTTCCGACGCTGAGTAAACCGAAGCGCCGGCCTCGGAGACCATGACCTTGGTCATCTTCATGGCGGGGTATTTCTTGATCAGCTCGGCGGCCAGCTTGTCGGTCTCGCGGCTGGCGGTGCCGTTGCCGATGGCGATCAGGTCCACCGAATGCTTGGCGCACAGCGCGGCGAGCACGGCGAGGGTCTGGTCCCACTTGTTGTGCGGCACGTGCGGGTAGACCGTGGCGTGGTCCAGCAGCTTGCCGGTGGAGTCCACCACGGCCACCTTGCAACCGGTGCGCAGACCCGGGTCCAGGCCCAGGGTGGCGCGTGGGCCGGCCGGGGCGGCCAGCAGCAGGTCGTGCAGGTTGTGGGCGAACACGTTGATCGCCTCGGTCTCGGCGTTATCGCGCAACTCGCCCAGCAGGTCGGTTTCCAGGTGGGTGTAGAGCTTGACCTTCCAGGTCCAGCGCACCACCTCGGCCAGCCATTTGTCGGCGGCGCGATTCTGGTTCTGGATGCCGAACTGCTGGCCGACCATGCCTTCGCACGGGTGCATGGTGCCGGGCAATTGTTCACCGACTTTCAGTGCGGAGCTGAGGATGCCTTCGTTGCGGCCACGGAAAATCGCCAGGGCACGGTGGGACGGCATGCTCTTGAGCGGTTCGTCGTGTTCGAAGTAGTCGCGGAACTTCGCGCCTTCCTCTTCCTTGCCGGCGATCACCCGGGCGCTGAGAATGGCTTCCTGTTTGAGGAAGTTACGCAGTTTTTCCAGCAGGTTGGCGTCTTCGGCGAAACGCTCCATGAGGATGTACTTGGCGCCTTCCAGCGCTGCTTTCACGTCCGCCACGCCTTTTTCGGCATCGACGAAGCGCGCGGCTTCGGTTTCCGGGGCCAGGGTCGGGTCGTTGAACAAGCCGTCGGCCAGTTCGCCGAGGCCGGCTTCCAGGGCGATCTGGCCCTTGGTGCGGCGCTTTTGCTTGTAGGGCAGGTACAAGTCTTCAAGGCGGGTCTTGGTGTCGGCCAACTTGATGTCGCGCTCAAGTTGCGGGGTCAGCTTGCCCTGCTCCTGGATGCTGGCCAGGATGCTGATACGCCGTTCGTCGAGTTCTCGCAGGTAGCGCAGACGCTCTTCCAGATGACGCAATTGGGTGTCATCGAGGCTGCCGGTGACTTCTTTCCGGTAGCGGGCGATAAATGGCACCGTAGAGCCTTCATCGAGTAGCGTGACGGCCGCTTCGACCTGTTGTGGGCGTACGCCGAGTTCCTCGGCGATGCGGCTGTTGATGCTGTCCATAAAACCACCTGACAAATTGTGAAATCAGGCTCGCCACCGCGCAAACAGGGCTCGGCGAGACTGGTTGAGCGGCCTGGCGTGCGCCGCTGCCTGGGTCAACAGGCTGCCTGTTGACCCGCGAAATTCAAAAAGTGCTGCCGGGCCAAGGGGAAAAAACGATACGCCGGGATAATGATCCGACATTCCCTGGCACAAAAGGCCGCGCATTATAACCAGCGTTCCGTCCTTCGGGGGCGTCGTGGTCTGTAGGTTTGATACCCGGATTTGTGGAGCTAGAGGAAAAATCTGCTAACAATGCACACGGTGCGTATAACGGCAGCTAGGCCATAATGCGCGCCAAGATCAAAGGAGCTTCCTATGAGCAGCACCGCACAAACTGCTGAAGGCGAAAAAATTCTTATTGTTGACGACGATCCGGGGCTGAGCAGCTTGCTGGAACGCTTTTTCGTCAGCAAGGGCTACCGCGCCCGCACCGTACCGAACACCGAGCAAATGGATCGACTGCTGGCCCGTGAGGTTTTCAACCTGGTGGTGCTCGACCTGATGCTGCCCGGTGAAGACGGCCTGACAGCCTGCCGCCGCCTGCGCGGCGCCAACAACCAGATCCCGATCATCATGCTCACCGCCAAGGGCGACGAATTGAGCCGTATCAAGGGCCTTGAACTGGGCGCCGACGATTACCTGGCCAAGCCGTTCAACCCCGACGAGCTGATGGCCCGCGTCAAGGCGGTACTGCGTCGTCAGTCGGCGCCGGTGCCTGGTGCGCCGGGTAGCGAAGATGAAAGCGTGACCTTCGGCGACTATGAACTGTCCCTGGCCACTCGCGAGCTCAAGCGCGGCGATCAGGTCCACATGCTCACCACGGGTGAGTTCGCGGTGCTCAAGGCCCTGGTGATGAATGCCCGCCAGCCGCTGACCCGCGACAAATTGATGAACCTGGCCCGTGGTCGTGAATGGGATGCGCTGGAACGCTCCATTGACGTGCAGATTTCCCGCCTGCGCCGGATGATCGAACCCGATCCTTCCAAACCGCGGTATATCCAGACCGTCTGGGGAGTGGGTTATGTGTTCGTACCGGATGGCGCCGCCAGCAAGTGATCGGCGATTTGTAGGAGCGGGTGGTTTGGCCGGTTGAAATGTCTTCTTCCAGGCGACTCGCGGTCTGTCATTGTGCGAGCATCGCTCGCTCCTGCAAGTGTGTAGCGGTTATTCATGAAAACCCCCGTTTGGTTCCCCCAGAGTTTCTTCTCCCGCACCCTCTGGCTGGTGCTGATCGTCGTGCTCTTCTCCAAGGCATTGACGCTGGTGTACCTGCTGATGAACGAAGACGTTCTCGTGGACCGGCAGTACAGCCACGGTGTTGCCTTGACCCTGCGGGCCTATTGGGCGGCGGACGAAACCAACCGGGCGAAAATTGCCGAGGCGGCAACGCTGATCCGCGTCGTCGGTGCCGGCGTGCCGGAGGGCGAGCAGCACTGGCCCTACAGCGAGATCTATCAACGCCAGATGCAGGCCGAACTGGGCGCCGATACCGAGGTGCGATTGCGCATGCACTCGCCGCCGGCGCTTTGGGTGCGGGCCCCGAGCCTGGGGGATGGCTGGCTGAAAGTGCCCTTGTACCCGCATCCGCTGCGCGGCCAGAAAATCTGGAACGTGCTCGGCTGGTTCCTGGCCATCGGCCTGCTGTCGACGGCGTCGGCGTGGATCTTCGTCAGCCAGCTCAACCAGCCTCTGAAACGTCTGGTCTACGCCGCCCGCCAACTGGGCCAGGGGCGCAGCGTGCGGCTGCCCATCAGCGATACGCCCAGCGAGATGACCGAGGTCTACCGTGCCTTCAACCAGATGGCCGAGGATGTCGAACAGGCTGGGCGCGAGCGCGAACTGATGCTCGCCGGCGTCTCCCATGACCTGCGTACGCCGCTGACCCGGCTTCGGTTGTCGCTGGAGTTGATGGGCGAGCACACCGACCTGACCGATGAGATGGTCCGCGACATCGAGGACATGGACGCGATTCTCGACCAGTTCCTGGCGTTCATTCGCGACGGTCGTGACGAGTCTGTGGAGGACGTGGACCTCAGTGAGTTGGTGCGGGAGGTGGCCGCGCCCTATAACCAGAGCGATGAGAAAGTACACCTGCGCCTGGAGCCAATCCAAGCGTTCCCGTTGCGCCGCGTGTCGATGAAGCGTTTGTTGAACAACCTGATCGGCAATGCTCTGAATCACGCAGGCACTGGCGTCGAAGTCGCGGCCTATGTTTCTGGCGACACCAGCGCGCCTTACGTGGTGCTGAGCGTCTTGGACCGTGGTGCCGGCATCGATTCCTCTGAGTTGGAAGCCATTTTCAACCCCTTCACCCGCGGCGATCGTGCCCGGGGCGGGAAGGGTACGGGGTTGGGCCTGGCCATCGTCAAGCGCATCGCCTCGATGCACGGCGGCAACGTCGAGCTGCGTAACCGCGTCGGTGGCGGGCTGGAAGCTCGGGTGCGATTGCCGTTGGGTTTGATGTTGCCTCGGGATGCGGTGTAGCGGTCTCTCTCAAGTCAGACAGAGAACCTGTGGGAGCCGAGCAAGCTCGGCTCCCACAAAGGCACACTCCCAAAGGGTTTTGTGTTGCGTTAACCCTTGCCCTTGGTCCGGGTCATGTTCGGCCCGCCATTCTTTTCCAAATGCTCGATGATGATCCCTGCCACGTTCTTGCTCGTGGTGGTCTCGATCCCTTCCAGGCCTGGCGAAGAGTTGACTTCCATCACCAGCGGCCCGTGGTTTGAGCGCAGGATGTCTACACCTGCCACGGCCAGGCCCATGACTTTTGCGGCCCGCAGGGCGGTCATGCGTTCTTCCGGCGTGATCTTGATCAGGCTGGCACTGCCGCCGCGATGCAGGTTGGAGCGGAACTCTCCGGGTTTGGCTTGGCGTTTCATCGAGGCAATCACCTTGTCGCCGACCACGAAGCAGCGAATGTCCGCGCCACCGGCTTCCTTGATGTACTCCTGGACCATGATGTTCTGCTTCAGGCCCATGAACGCCTCGATCACCGACTCCGCCGCCGTCGCGGTTTCACACAAGACCACGCCGATGCCCTGGGTGCCTTCCAGCACCTTGATCACCAGCGGTGCGCCGTTGACCATCGCAATCAGGTCGGGAATGTCGTCGGGGGAGTGGGCAAAACCGGTTACCGGCAGGCCAATCCCGCGCCGTGACAGCAACTGCAGCGAGCGCAGCTTGTCCCGGGAGCGGGCGATAGCCACCGACTCGTTGAGGGGAAACACCCCCATCATTTCGAACTGACGCAAAACGGCGCAGCCATAGAACGTCACCGATGCGCCGATGCGCGGGATCACCGCATCGAACCCTTCCAGCGGCTTGCCACGGTAATGAATCTGCGGTTTGTGGCTGGCAATGTTCATGTAGGCGCGCAGGGTATCGATCACCACCATTTCATGGCCTCGTTCGGTCCCGGCTTCAACCAGGCGACGAGTGGAATACAGACGCGGATTACGCGACAGCACAGCGATCTTCATGCAACACCTGTGGCAGAGGTAGTGGACGCCGGGAATGCCGGCTTGTCTTGAACGTATTTGATACCCGGATTGACCACCAGTTGGCCGTCGATCAAGGCTTTGGAACCCAGTAACAGGCGGTATCGCATGGACTTGCGGCAGGCAAGGGTGAACTCGACCCGCCAGACCCGATCACCCAGTGCCAGCGTGGTGCTGATCACGTAGCGGACCTGAGCGTGGCCGTTGGAGCTTTTTATTGTCTTGCGGGCCACCAGCGGGGCTTCGCAGCGGCGATGGCGCAACTGCACCACGGTGCCGAGGTGCGCAGTGAAGCGCACCCACTTTTCGCCATCGCGCTCGAACGGCTCGATGTCAGTGGCATGCAGGCTGGAGGTGCTGGCGCCGGTGTCGATTTTTGCCCGCAGGCCCACGACTCCCAGATCCGGGAGCGCCACCCACTCGCGCAGACCGACAACGGTCAAATGGTCAAAAGTCTTCAATAAAAAAACCTGCGATCAGTACATCGGATCGTGGACTCCGCGAATCGCGGTATTCACGCAGAATAATCACAAAATGGCGACAGTTATCTACGCACTTGTTTGTGCTTGTGACCGATTCCGAGCCAAGCCATGGGTGTGGACGCGGTTTGGCGGGCATTCTATCCGTAGGGCCGGATTCGTGCGCTCGTCAAAAACGGTAGTACAGTTGCGGCTATTGGCAGAAAAGAGGAATGGCAGTGGCACAAAAAAAGGAAGAGGACGACAAGGTCCGTCTCGATAAATGGTTGTGGGCGGCGCGATTCTACAAGACACGGGCCCTGGCCAAGACCGCCATCGAAAGCGGCAAGGTCCATCACCGGGGAGAGCGTTGCAAGCCGGGTAAGGAGCCACGCGTTGGCGATGAGTTTGTCATCCGTATTGGCTTCGATGAAAAGACCGTGGTGGTCGAAGCCCTGTCGATCGTGCGTCGCGGCGCGCCTGAAGCGCAGGCACTGTATCGCGAAACCGAAGCCAGCATCGCCAAGCGTGAAACCGCTGCCGCGCAACGCAAGGCCGGCGCCCTGGGGGTCAGCACCGACGGCAAGCCGAGCAAGAAGCAGCGCCGGGACCTGTTCAAGTTTCATGGCAGCAACAGTGAATAAAGCACCGTCATCCCGCTGGGCGCTGTAGGAGCTGGCGAAGCCTGCGATCTTTTGATCTTTCGCTTGAGATTCAATTGTCTGGGGAAAGATCGCAGCCTCGTTGCACTCGACAGCTCCTACGCCAGTACCTCCGATCCAGCGGGAGCAAGCTTCAGTACCTTCCTGTCAGACAAACCCAAGCCTTGCTTGGAACCCACCCTGAATGCCCATAAAATGCCTGCCATCATTTGTCATCACCTCAGATACCAGACCCTATGACTGATTTACCGGATACCGACTACACCCAACGTTTCATCTTCGATGACAGCGACGCCCGTGGCGAGCTGGTGGCGTTGGAGCGTAGCTACGCCGAAGTCCTCGCCAAGCACGCCTATCCGGAGCCGGTCGCACAATTGCTCGGCGAGCTGATGGCGGCTGCGGCGTTGTTGGTGGGCACCTTGAAGTTCGATGGCTTGCTGATTCTCCAGGCACGCTCCGAAGGGCCGGTGCCGCTGCTGATGATCGAGTGCTCCAGCGAACGTGAGATCCGTGGCCTGGCCCGTTATCACGCCGAGCAGATCGCGCCCGACGCGACCCTGGCCGACATGATGCCCGACGGCGTGCTGGCCCTGACGGTCGACCCTACCCATGGCAAGCGCTACCAGGGCATCGTCGATCTCGATGGCGCGACCCTGGCTGAATGCTTCACCAACTACTTCGTCATGTCCCAACAGACCAATACCCGCTTCTGGCTCTACGCCGACGGGCGGCGCGCTCGTGGTTTGCTGCTGCAACAATTGCCTGCCGATCGCCTGCGCGACCCGGAAGAACGTGACGCCAGTTGGCAGCACGTCACCGCTCTGGCCAGCACCCTGAGCGCCGATGAGCTGTTGAGCCTGGACAACGAAACCGTGCTGCATCGCCTCTATCACGAGGAGCAGGTACGTTTGTTCGACGGACAGCCGTTGCGCTTCCAATGCAGTTGCTCTCGTGAACGTTCCGCCAATGCGCTGGTCAGTCTGGGTCTGGAAGATGCGCAGCAACTGGTGATCGAGCATGGCGGCGCCATCGAGATCGATTGCCAGTTTTGCAACGAGCGCTACCTGTTCGACGCGGCGGACATCGCGCAGTTGTTCGCCGGTGCGGGTGTCGACACACCGTCAGATACTCGTCACTAAAACGTTTCAGCGCAGGTAAATCTCCTGGCAAACGCCGGGTTTACGCCGTACTGACGGGAGGGCCCTACTCTTTTTGGGGTTTTCTGGCATAATCCGGCCCACTTTTTTCGGGTAGTAGTGCGCGACTTCCTACTACAAAACGTTTGGAGCACTCGGCCACGGGCCGATGGGGAATCTCATGACGCAAGCCAATAACGCCGTGTACACCGATCTGAGTGTCGATGATCTGGTCAAAGAAGCCCTGAATCGCGGTGAAGGCGAGCTTGCCGATACTGGCGCGCTGGTTGTTCGTACCGGTCATCGTACTGGTCGCTCGCCAGTCGACCGTTTCATTGTGGAAGAGCCAACCACCCAGGACGCCATCGCCTGGGGCCCGATCAACCGCAAGTTCCCGGCCGACAAGTTCGACGCCCTGTGGAACCGCGTCGAAGCCTACTTGGGCGAGCGCGAGCGTTTTGTATCCCACGTACATGTAGGCTCCGATCCTGCGCACTACCTGCCGGTCAAGATGACCACCGAGACCGCGTGGCACAACCTGTTCGGCCGTTGCCTGTTCATCAACCCCGAGCAATACAACGCCGGCGGCAAGGATGAATGGCAGATCCTCAACGCGCCGAATTTCGTCTGCGAGCCTGAGCGCGACGGCACCAACTCCGATGGCACCGTGATCATCAACTTTGCGGCCAAGAAAGTGCTGATCGCCGGCATGCGTTACGCCGGTGAAATGAAGAAAGCCCTGTTCTCCGTGCAGAACTTCCTGCTGCCAGCTGTTGACGTGCTGCCGATGCACTGCGCCGCCAACATGGGCGAAGAGGGCGATGTGACCCTGTTCTTCGGCCTGTCGGGCACCGGCAAGACCACCCTGTCCGCCGACGAAAGCCGTTACCTGATCGGTGACGACGAGCACGGCTGGGGCGTGGGCGTGGTCTTCAACATCGAAGGCGGCTGCTATGCCAAGTGCATCGACCTGTCCGAGAAGAACGAGCCGGTCATTTGGAAAGCCATCCAGCACGGCGCCGTCCTGGAAAACGTCGTCATCGACCCGATCACCAAGAAAGCCGACTACGCCGACGACAGCCTGACCCAGAACAGCCGCGCCGCCTACCCGCGTGAGCTGATCGAAAAACGCGCACCGAAAAACCTCGGTGGCGAGCCAAACGCCGTGATCTTCCTGACCTGCGACCTGACCGGTGTACTGCCGCCGGTGTCGATCCTCAGCGAAGAACAAGCCGCGTATCACTTCCTGTCCGGCTACACCGCACTGGTGGGCTCGACCGAAATGGGTTCGGGCAGCGGTATCAAGTCGACCTTCTCCACCTGCTTCGGCGCCCCGTTCTTTCCGCGCCCGGCCGGTGAATACGCTGAGCTGCTGATCAAGCGCATCCGTGGTTTCGGCTCCAAGGTCTACCTGGTCAACACCGGCTGGACCGGCGGCGGCTACGGCGTTGGCAAGCGCTTCAACATCCCGACCACCCGTGCGGTGATCGCAGCGATCCAGAGCGGCGCGCTGATTGGTGCTGAAACCGAACACCTGGACATCATCAACCTGGACGTGCCGCTGGCGGTTCCAGGCGTCGAGACTGGTTTGTTGAACCCGCGCAACACCTGGGCCGACAAAGTGGCCTACGACGAAGCGGCCAAGGCATTGGCCGGTCTGTTCACCGAGAACTTCAAGAAGTTCGACGTGAGCGACGCGATCAAGGCGGCGGGTCCACAGCTGTAAGGCTTGGTTAGCGAATGAAAAAGCCGCCCTGATCAGGGCGGCTTTTTTGTGGCAACTATTTTGTGTGTGAAAGGTGTAACGCGGACGCCATATTGTCCTGCTCACGCCTGGACAGTCCCAATGCCCCAGCCAGTACGGGCCTGACTAACCACCTCTTGAAGCCGTGCAATGATGTCCAGGGCATCCGCGTGGTTGACCCGAAAATACCCAGCCGCCTCTAGCGCGAGCTCCAGATCCAGAGCGTTGTCCGCATCGGTGATGTTGAGTTTCAGCCCATTGGCGTGTGGCACAGGGGTGCATGTCGTAGGCGGGGGCTGGCGCCATCCTCCTGCGAGGCTTATGAACGTCGACCTAGAGTAACTGCCATTATTGCACCTGAAATAGAGAACTACAGTCAGAATAATGCCACTTATGCCGTCCAGGTTGACTAGGCCCCTTCTACTTCCCGCGTATCCCATCGTTGTGCCTTGATCGCCTTGTAAAGCATGCCGATGCTCAGTGGCATCTTGTTCCCACGGCCCTTGGTCCTGCGCTTTTGAAACACATCAAAACCCTCAGGCTGAAAATAGCGGTAGGCGTCGTAGTCGATGAGCTCGATGGCGAACCGCTCCTCCAATGCCTCCATCAGATGCCGGGCATCCGCGCCATCGCAACCCAAGTCGAGATTGATCGCCGTGTCCAGGCGGATGGTCTTGCGTTCCGGTAGGCCGATCTCTTCGTGCAGCAGTTCCATGAGCTGGCGCATGGCGTGATCGTCGGGGAAGTCTGGGGCGAAGTGCATGGCGAGGTTTCCGGGAGGTTGGCGCGTGTCTGTATGGTAGGAAAGTTTAGGGGGAAATCGCAGCCCATTGGAAAAGAAGAAAGGTCTCACAGCAGTCTCGGAACCGTCTGCTGAGTATTGCTTTGGTCGCCCGGTAAGGCTCGCCGCGCCACCAACCACCAAGGCAGCGAGGCGGTAGATTTCTTCGCATTTCCCGTGGTCTATTTCCTGAACCAAACGTTAGGCACCAGGCTGTATCATCCCGTATCGTTTTTGACCCCGACCTTTTCTCGACTCGCTGCATTGTCCCACTAGGCTTTGGGCATCGCAGCAGTCAAAGGAGCGACCGCGCATGCACAGCACCCTGGAACAGGTTTTCGGTTATCCACAGTTTCGTCCCGGTCAGGAGGCGGCCATCGGCGCCGTGCTGGCCGGTCGGTCGGCGGCGGCCATTTTCCCCACCGGCTCGGGCAAGTCCCTGTGTTATCAATTGTCGGCCCTGCTCTTGCCGCACCTGACCCTGGTGGTCTCACCGTTGCTGGCGCTGATGCAGGACCAGTTGGCGTTCCTCAAGCGCCACGGCATCGCGGCGGCCAGTATCGATTCGGCCCAGGGCCGTGACGAAACCAACGATGCCATGGCGCGAGCCCGGTCGGGCGAGTTGAAGATCCTGATGATTTCCGTGGAGCGCCTGAAGAATGAGCGCTTTCGCAATTTCTTGCAGCAGGTGCCGATTTCGTTGCTGGTGGTGGACGAGGCCCACTGCATTTCGGAATGGGGGCATAACTTTCGACCTGACTACCTCAAGCTTCCCGACTACCAGCGTGAGTTCAATGTTCCTCAGGTATTGCTGCTGACGGCCACCGCCACACCCAAAGTCATCGCTGACATGCAGGCGAAATTCGCCATCGCCGCCGTCGATGTGGTGACGACCGGTTTCTACCGCCCGAACCTCAATCTGCTGGTCGAGCCCGTGCGGGGTGCCGACAAGCGCGCACGGCTGGTGCAATGGCTGGGCGAGCGTGCCGGGCAGCCGAGCATCGTCTACGTGACCTTGCAGCGAACCGCCGAGCAGATCGCCGAACACCTGGGCCGGCACGGTATAGAGGCCGAGGCCTATCACGCCGGTTTGCCCCATGAACAACGTGAAGCCATCCAGCGGCGGTTCATGGGCGGGCAATCCAATTGCATCGTCGCGACCATCGCTTTCGGCATGGGCATCGACAAGAGTGACATCCGCAATGTCGTGCATTTCGACCTGCCCAAGTCCATCGAGAACTACAGCCAGGAGATCGGCCGGGCCGGGCGGGATGGGCAGCCTTCCGATTGCCTGGTGCTGGCCAACCGCGACAGTCTCAACGTGCTGGAAAACTTTGTGTATGGCGATACGCCGGAGCTTGCAGGCATTCGTTGCGTGCTCGATGAACTGAAGGCCGCCGGCCCCGATGGGCAATGGGAGTTCTTGCTGGGACCACTGGCGGACCAGAGCAACATCCGGCAACTGCCACTCAAGACGCTGCTGGTCCAGTTGGAGCTACGCGGGCTGATCGCGCCGCGCTATGCCTATTTCGCGGAGTACCGCTTCAAGTTCCTGACTGAGCCGCAAGAACTGCTGGAGCGCTTCGAAGGCGAGCGAAGGGACTTCGTCTCGGCCATCATCCAGACCTCCAGTCGCGCCCGGGCCTGGGCCACGGTGAATTTCGACGGGATGTACCAGCAGTATCACGCTGAGCGTAATCGTGTGGTCAAGGCGCTGGATTTTTTCCAGGAAAAGGGCTGGATCGAGCTGGAAAGCAAACAGATGACCGAGGTGTACAGCGTGTTGGACGCGGACCTGGATGTGCAGGTCTTGAGCGCGGAGCTACACGTCTATTTCACCCGGCACGAGCAGGGTGAAATCGCACGGATCCACGCCATGCTCGAGTTGTTCGCCACCGACCGTTGCCTGGGTTATCGCTTGGCGCAATATTTCGGCGACGACAATGCGCCACGCCAGTGTGGTCATTGCTCGGTGTGCCACGGGCATGTCGCTCGCCTGCCGGAACCACCTTCGCTGCCGGCACTTGTGGATAAAAGCTTCGAGGCGCTGTGTGGCGACTTTATCCACAAGCATGAGCAGCACAGCGGCAGCGTGCCGTCAGCAGAGCGCCTGACCCGCTTCCTGTGCGGAATCAGCGTGCCGCTGTTCACCCGATTGAAGGCACGGAAGATCGGTGGGTATGCCGCACTGGAAGCGTATCCATACGCTGAAGTTCGCCAGTGGACCCAAGCGCACCTGTGAGCTGTATCCATCCGCTGAATGCCCTTCATCACACGAATAAATTTCAAAAATATTCGCTGGCTGACTAAGGTGAAGGCTGTCTTCGGGTCGCCAACAAGAGAGCAAACATGAGCCAGACACCTTTCGATGTTCAGCGTGCCGCGGTGGTAGGTGCAGGCACCATGGGCCGGGGCATCGTGATGTGCCTGGCCAACTCGGGCGTGGCGGTGCAGTGGGTCGACAACAATCCACAGATGCTCGAGCAGGCACTGGTGGCCGTGGCCGAGACCTATGCCCATGGCGTGCGCCAGGGGCGTATCGACCAGGTCGAGGCTGACGCGCGGATCGCCCGGGTAACACGGGCGGATGATTACGCGGCGATCCGCGATGTGGACCTGGTGATCGAAGCGGTTTACGAAAACCTCGAGCTCAAACAGAAAATTTTTCGTGAGCTGGACGGCCTGCTCAAGCCCAAGGCCATCCTGGCGAGCAACACCTCGGCGCTGGACATCGATGCCATCGCGGCTGTCACCCGCCGGCCAGCCCAGGTCCTGGGCCTGCATTTCTTCAGCCCGGCGCACATCATGAAGTTGCTGGAAATCG
Source organism: Pseudomonas sp. RL_105y_Pfl2_101 (assembly GCF_963970585.1). Lineage (NCBI taxonomy): Bacteria > Pseudomonadati > Pseudomonadota > Gammaproteobacteria > Pseudomonadales > Pseudomonadaceae > Pseudomonas > Pseudomonas sp. RL_105y_Pfl2_101. The sequence goes on along the minus strand of NZ_CAXAPG010000001.1, from coordinate 503,725 downwards.
TTCGCGGCGCACACACCTCCACAGCGGTGCTGGACGCGGCGTTGGTGCTGGGCAGGCGCATGGGCAAGGTCAGCGTTGTATCGGGCAATTGCCATGGATTCATCGGCAACCGAATGCTTCATCCTTATGTGCTGGAAGCGCGCAAGATGCTGCTGGAGGGGGCGTTCCCCCATCAGGTGGATGCGGCGTTGCAGGGCTTCGGTTTCGCCATGGGACCGTTCCGTATGTACGACGTCGTTGGCATCGATCTGGAGTGGCGCGCCCGTGAGCTGGCGGGCAAGGGCCAGGACGCGCCCGAGGTGCAGGTGGACAACCGGTTGTGCGAGTTGGGGCGGTTCGGCCAGAAAAGCGGCAATGGGTACTATCACTACGAGCCGGGCAGTCGACAGGCCGAGCATGATGTCGAGGTCGATGCGCTGGTACTAGGGGTCAGTGAAGCGCTGGGTTTCCAGCGTCGCGAGATCGGCCCGGAGGAAATCCTTGAGCGATGCTTGCTGGCGCTGGTCAACGAGGGGGTGAAAATCCTGCAGGAAGGCATTGCCGAGTCGGCCCACGATATCGACCTGGTCTACCTCAACGGCTACGGCTTCCCGGTGGACAAGGGCGGGCCGATGGCCTGGGCCGACGGGCAGGGGCTGGAGGATATCCACGCACGCCTGCTGGCGCTCGAAACGAAGCAGGGCGACCAGTGGAAGCCCGCGCGCCTGATCGGCGAGCTGGCAGCTCAGGGCAAGGGATTCGCTAACCGATAAGCCGCCATCCTCTAAACCATTGAACAACCATGAAGAGCACTTGATGCCCCAACGCAACGAATACCCACACTTGCAACCCATCACCACGCGTTGGCACGACAACGATGTGTACGGTCACGTCAATAACGTCACCTACTACAGCTTTTTCGATAGCGCAGTGAATACCTACCTGATCGAAGTCGGCGGCCTGGATATCCATGACGGAGAGGTGGTGGGGTTCGTGGTGAGTTCAGCCTGTGACTACTTTGCCTCGATCGCCTTTCCGGACCGGATTGAAATCGGCCTGCGGGTCGGCAAGCTGGGCAGCAGTTCGGTGCAGTACGAGCTGGCGGTGTTCAAGGCGGGCGAGGAGGAGGCCTGCGCGGCGGGGCGTTTTGTTCACGTATTCGTGGACCGGGCCTCGAATCGGCCGGTGGCGATTCCGGAGCGGCTACGTGGGGCTTTGGAACGGTTGGTGGTCTGAAACAAAAAATCGCAGCCTCCTGTCAGCTCTGGGAGCTGCCGGAGGCTGCGATCTTTAAACGGCGGGTATCCGTCAGCCGTTAGTCGCGGTAGTGGCGATGATGCTTTTTGCGATGCCCGTAGGCATGGCCGCGACCTGGGTGGCCATCACGGTAGTAGCGGCGGTCACCACGGCGACCGTCATAACGACGATCATCGTCATCGTCCTTGCCCATGTAGTTACCCAGGGCGCCACCAGCGCCGCCGCCCGCTGCCGCACCGATCAGGCTGCCCGTGGTACCGCCGACGCTACGACCGACCACATTACCGCCGGCTGCGCCCAGCGCGCCGCCGATAGCGGCTTCGCCGCGGCTGCGTTTGTCTGCACCGACTGCACTGCCGCCCGCACCGCCCAGCGCCGCGCCGATAGTGGAGCCGGTGTTGCCGCCCAGGGACTGGCCAACGACGGAACCCAGAACCCCGCCTAATGCGCCGCCCACACCTGCTTCGGCAGTACCACCGGCAGACGCGATGCCACTGGCCAGGCTAAGGGACAACAAGAGAATGGAGGAGAACTTCATAGAGGAGCCTCAAAGGGATGACGGCGCGATCCTGAGGCTGGCTTCGCTTGGTTACAATAGAAATCCGACGAGTAACACGACTTGTGCACAATTCGCTAAGTTATTGTTTTTCTGTGGGAACTTAAGGTGAATTGGTCGGTCTTTAGCTACTTCGGACAGGCCGTTTTCTATGGAAAACGGCCTTTTTTTTGTGTTCGAAAAGATGTGAGTGTGGGAGCAAAGCTTGCTCCCTCCCACACATCCTAATCTCCTCGTTCGTTGTGTCAGGCCGACTTGGCCAGGATCAGTCCATTCTCGCTCGCCGCTTCCAGGCGGATCGCGACGAATTTCGACGTTGGGGTGTAGCTGCCGTCACCGGTGCTTTCCAGTGGCACCAGCGGGTTCACTTCGGGGTAATAGGCCGCAGCCTGGCCGGCAGGAATGTCGAACGCCAGCAGGGTGAAGCCCTTGACCCGGCGCTCGCGACCGTCATCCCAGAGCGAAACGATGTCGGCTTTCTGTCCCGGCTTGAAGCCCAGGCGAATGATGTCTGCTTCGTTGGCAAACAACACGTCACGCTGGCCCTTCACGCCGCGATAGCGGTCATCGAGGCCATAGATGGTGGTGTTGTACTGATCGTGGGAACGCATGGACTGCATGATCAGGTCGGGCAGCTGACCGGTGGCCCGGGTGCGTTCATGCACAAGGTCGGTCGGCAACCGGTTGGGCATGAAGTTGGCGCGGCCCGAAGGGGTGCTCCAGCGCCGCGAACTGGCGCTGTTGCCCAGGTAGAACCCACCGGGGTTCTTCAGCTTTTCGTTGAAGTCCTTGAAGCCGGGTACGGTGTCGGCGATCAGGGCGCGGATGCGACTGTAGTCGGCCACCAGCCAGTTCCAGTTCACCGGACGGCGACCCAGCGTGGCGGCGGCGATGCCGGCGATGATCCACGGTTCTGAGCGCATCTGGTTCGACAGCGGCTGCAGCTGGCCCATGGAGGCATGCACCATGCTGAAGGAATCCTCCACGGTCACCGCTTGTGCACCTTCGGTTTGCAGGTCGATGTCGGTGCGACCCAGGCACGGCAGGATCAGCGCTTCCTTGCCGTGAGCCAGATGGCTGCGGTTGAGCTTGGTGCTGACCTGTACCGTCAAGTCGCAATTGGCCAGGGCCTGGAACGTTCGATGGCTGTCTGGCGTGGCTTGGGCGAAGTTGCCGCCCAGGGCGATGAACACCTTCGCCTGGCCGGCGGCCATGGCGTGGATCGCCTCGACCACATTGTGGCCGTTTTCACGCGGTACCTTGAATTGGAAACGCCGCTCCAGCGAATCGAGGAACGCCGCTGGCGGACGCTCGTTGATGCCCATGGTCCGATCGCCCTGGACGTTGCTGTGGCCGCGCACCGGACACAGGCCTGCGCCCGGCCGGCCGATGTTGCCGCGCAGCATCATCACGTTGGCGATTTCCTGGATGGTCGCCACCGAATGACGGTGCTGGGTGATGCCCATCGCCCAGCACATGATCACGTTCTTGCTCTTGGCGTACATGCGTGCCGCTTGCTCGATGTCGAGCAAGGTCATGCCCGATTGCTCGACGATCTGTTCCCACGGTGTGTCGTCGACGGCAGCCAGGTAACCCAGCACGTTGGTGCTGTGCTCATTGAGGAACGCGTGGTCGAACACCGCCGCCGCGCCGGTGTTCTGCGCTTCGCGCTCCCACTGCAGCAGGAACTTCGCCATGCCGCGCAAGATCGCCATGTCGCCACCCAGGGCCGGTCGGAAATAGGCGGTGTTGGTCGGCTTATTGCCGTTGGTGAGCATTTCGATCGGGCTCTGTGGATGCTGGAAACGTTCCAGGCCACGCTCCTTGAGCGGGTTGATGCAGATCACTTGGGCGCCGCGTTTCACCGCCTCGCGCAGTGGTTCGAGCATCCGCGGATGGTTGGTCCCGGGGTTCTGGCCCCAGACGAAAATCGCGTCGGCGTGCTCGAAATCGTCGAAGGTCACCGTGCCCTTGCCCACGCCCACGCTCTGGGACAGCGCTACGCCGCTGGCCTCGTGGCACATGTTCGAGCAGTCGGGGAAGTTGTTGGTGCCGTAGGCGCGCACGAACAGCTGATACAAGTAGGCCGCTTCGTTGCTGGCCCGGCCCGAGGTGTAGAACTCGGCTTGATTGGGGCTGGACAAGCCTTGCAGGTGCTTGCCGATCAGGTCAAACGCCACTTCCCAACTGACGGGTTTGTAGCGGTCGGTTTCGGCGTCGTAGCGCATGGGCTCGGTCAGGCGACCCTGGTACTCGAGCCAGTAGTCGCTCTGCTCCAGCAGCGAGCTCACGCTGTGCTTGGCGAAAAATGCACCATCGACGCGGCGCTTGGTGGCTTCCCAGTTCACGGCCTTGGCGCCGTTCTCACAGAACTTGACCACGCCGCTCTCCGGCGAGTCCCCCCAGGCACAGCCCGGGCAGTCAAAACCGCCATTCTGGTTGGTCTTGAGCATCATGCGGATGTTTTTCAGCGCATTGTCGCTGGTCAACCAGGCCTGAGCGACGCTGATCAGCGCACCCCAGCCACCGGCTGGGCCTTTGTAGGGCTTGTAGCGCGGTACGGGTTTCTGGTCGGCTTGTTGATGATTGCTCACGCTTGTTTCTCCATCGCAGGGCTGTAGACCCGCGGCGCACTTTTTTGCGGTAGGTGGATGAGGTTGAGGTTGTGTTGGCGGGCCCACTGCGCCGCAAGGCCGGTGGGTGACGACAGGCTGACCAGGGTCTGGATGCCGGCCCGCAGGACTTTCTGGATCAGTTCGAGGCTGCAACGGCTGGTGACAATCGCCACGCCGCCGGCCACCGGGATCTGCTGCCGGATCAATGCGCCGATCAGCTTGTCGAGGGCGTTGTGTCGGCCAATGTCTTCGCGCCCCAGCAGCAATTCGCCCTGGGCGTTCATGAACAACGCGGCGTGGACTGCGCCGCAGTATTGGCCCAGGGGCTGGAACTGGCTGATACGGTCACGCAGGCCATCGAGCCATTGCGCCGGTGGCAGCGGTGCGCCGGGCAGGACCTTGAGGTTTGGCAATGCCTGTTCCACCGCTTCCACACCGCACAACCCGCAGCCACTGGTGCCCGTCAACTGCCGGCGTTGCTGCTTGAGGTTCCAGAAGGCGCGGTTGGCGATGGTCACCTCGGCATGGTGCGCAGCCCCCGTGCCGCTCAGTTGCAGGTCATAGATATCCGCTGCGTCTTCGATGATGCCGCTGCCGAGGCTGAAGCCGACGATGAAGTCTTCAAGGTCGGTGGGGGTGACCAGCATGACTGCCTGGCTGATGCCGTTATAGGCAATCGCCAGCGCCACCTCCTCGGCCAGCGCGGTGCTGTCCGAACGGGAGTGGTCCAGATTGCAGTAGCGATAGCTCTGGCTGGCGGCTGGCGCGGACGTTTCCATCGCTGGCGCTGGACTGACCGGAGGCTTGTCGTTCATAGGTATCACTGAAAGTAGGAATAGTGATAAGACTAAATGCGGCAATCTGCCACGTCTAATCGCTATTACTGATCTCTCAATAGATGACGTCGATCAAGATGGTGTCGATGATTTCTGGTAGAGGGCAAAACAGGCTTCTGCCAAGGCCGAGCGTGGGGCGCCGCGTCGCATGATCAGGCCCAGGGGGACCAACGTCTGCGCGCTGTCGATGGGCTGGATGCGCAAGTCTTCGGTCAGCACATTCAGGCCGCTGTCCAGGGGCATCACCGCGCAACACAGTCCGCCGTGCACAGCTTGTAACAATTGATGCACCGCATCGGTTTGCAACAGCGGTTGAGGCATGAGGCCGCGGCTGTGGAAGTTGTGGTCGATGGATTGGCGAAAGTGCATGCCGCTGGTGAGCATACCCAGGGGGACTTCGATCAGTGCTTCCCAGCTCAGCGGTTGTTCACCGAAAAAGAAAAAGCGCTGGTCGTAGAGCAGGCCCATGCGGGTGTGGCTGAAGGGCAGGGCTTCGAAACGTTCGTTGTCCAGGCGTTCCAGGTAGGAAACACCCAGGTCGATACGGTTGTTGGCCAGCTGTTCAAGGATGCCTTCGGAGCTCAGGGAGGACAGTTCGAAACGCAGGCTCGGGTGCTCGGCATGTAAACGCTGCATCATTGCCAGGGGGGCGAAATCCGACAACGGCACCACGCCCAGGCGCAGCGTACCCACCAGGTTGCCACGACAGGCCGCCGCTTCGGCCTGCAGCCCGTCATAGGCCGCCAGCACCGTGCGTGCCCAGGCCAGCACCCGTTCCCCCGGCGCGGTGAAACCTTCAAAGCGCTGGCCGCGGTTGACCAGCGGCAGATCGAGTTCTTCTTCAAGGCTGCGCAGGCGCATCGACAAGGTCGGCTGCGTGATATGACAGCGTGCGGCGGCCTGGCCGAAGTGACGGGTTTCGTCCAGCGCGATCAGAAATTTCAGCTGCTTGATGTCCATCTTCGCTCCAGGGCGCAGGAAGGTTCGGATTCTAGCGCTTGCGCGTAGCGGGGTCATTGGTCGGTTGGGAACCAGGTTCGTTTCGCCTGGTCTAGTCTTTGCGTCTGGACACTTAAATCAAGGAGCGTGCGCCATGAGTATTTTTAGTTTTGTGAAGGAAGCGGGGGAAAAGCTGATCGACCTGCTGACCCCCGGCAATGCCAATGCCAGCGAACAACTGAAAGCGCATATTGAAAAGGTTGGCCTGGGTAATCCAAATGTCCAGGCGACCATTGACGGTGACAAAGTCATCGTCACCGGTGAAGTAGCGAGCCAGGAAGAGAAGGAAAAGATCCTGTTGGCGGTGGGCAATATCGCCGGTGTCGGCAGCGTTGACGACCAGATCACGGTGACTGGCCCGGTGGCACAGTCGGCGCGTTTCGTGACCGTGAAGAAGGGCGACACGCTTAGCGCCATCTCCAAGGCCGAGTACGGCGACGCGAACAAGTACAACAAGATCTTCGAGGCCAACAAACCGATGCTGTCGCACCCGGACAAGATCTATCCGGGGCAGGTGTTGCGTATCCCGAGTAACCTTCAGGCCTGACAGCCAGGATGTTGTTGATCGAGTGCATATCCATTGCTGCGGTAATGGCGGCTTATGGTTGCGCTCTTACAACGGGTCACTTTTGAAGAGCCCGGAAGCCGGCCCAGTCAAAAGTCACCAAAACGCTCTTGGCCCACCACTCGGCACCTCGCCTAGGCTCGGTGTGCTCGAACGAAGGCGTTGTTCCGTGGGCCCGCCGCGAAGGGCCTTCCATGGCTCAGCGCGGCCATCCCGGCATCCATGCCGGGATGGCCACTCCACAGTGCCTGCGTTCGGCCAGCGTGGTTAACGGGGCGCCGGGATCAACGTCCGCCGCGAGGCGGCCTTAAAGCCGGCCTATTTCTCCAACCGTGCCCCGATCCAACTGTGGGAGCGAGCCTGCTCGCGATGAATGCGGCGCGGTTCAAAGCCCGGCAATCAAGTCCCGATAATCCCCCAACGCGTCAAACTCCCCCGTTTCCTTCGGCCCTTTGCGGCTATCCGGTTCGCTCACGGCCAGCAAATGCGCCACGCCGAAGTCCCGGGCGCTGCGCAGCACTGCCAGAGTGTCGTCGATGAACAGGCTGCGGGCCGGGTCGAAATTCAAGTCGGCTTGCAGCGCGTCCCAGAACTGCGGGTTTTCCTTGGGAAAGCCGTAGTCGTGGGAACTGATCAAACGGTCGAAGTAAGGGGCCAACTCGATGCGTTCCAGCTTCAGGGACAATGAATCGCGGTGGGCGTTGGTGATCATCACCACGCGTTTACCAGCCTGCTGGATCGCCGCCAGGAAGGTATCGGCGTCCGGGCGCAAGGCGATCAGGTGTGCGGTTTCCAGCTTCAGTTCGCGCACCGGCAGTTTCAATTCGGTGCTCCAGAAATCCAGGCAATACCATTGCAACTGGCCGGCGTTGCGCTCGAACAGCGGCTGCAGCTCCATCTCGGCCATCGCCCGGCTCACGCCATGCAGTTCGGCGTAGCGCTGGGGCAGGTGTTCGAGCCAGAAATGGTTGTCGTAATGCAGGTCCAGCAGCGTGCCGTCCATGTCCAGCAGAACCGTATCGATCTCATGCCAGGGCAGCAAAGCCATAAAACTTCTCCAGCGGTAATCGGATATCCGACACAAACAATCAGAATAGGCCGGGTATAGTAGCTCGCTATCGCCCAGGGAGCCGTTTATGCGCCAGAAACCCACCATACTCGATCGCCAGATTGTCGCTACCACTCGTCTGTTTTGCGTGGAGGAACTGAAATTGCGGTTTTCCAACGGTGTGGAGCGCACCTATGAACGTCTGGCGAGCAAGGGGGCGGGCTACGGCGCGGTGATGATCGTGGCGATGCTCGATGCCGACCACGCGGTGTTGGTGGAAGAGTATTGCGGTGGCACCGACGCCTACGAACTGTCCCTGCCCAAGGGCTTGATCGAGCCAGGTGAAGACGTGCTGGCGGCGGCCGAACGGGAGCTCAAGGAAGAGGCCGGTTTCGGTGCGCGTCAGTTGGAACACCTGACCGAACTGTCGCTGTCCCCCGGTTACATGAGCCAGAAGATCCAGGTGGTGCTGGCGACTGACTTGTATGAAGAGCGGCTTGAGGGTGACGAGCCCGAGCCGATGCGCGTGGACAAGGTCAACCTGCGTGAGCTGTCGGCCCTGGCACAGAACCCGCAGTTCACGGAAGGCCGGGCGTTGGCGGCGCTCTACCTGGCCCGTGACCTGTTGACCCAGCGTGGAGCGTTCCTGTCATGACTTTCCCCCATCCGTTGATGGCCCCTGTGGTCGAGCTGGCGCTCCAGGCCGGTGAGGCGATCCTGCCGTTCTGGCGCGCCAACGTGCAGGTCAACCACAAGGCCGACGAGTCGCCGGTGACCGCCGCAGACATGGCCGCTCATGATGTGATCGTGGCCGGGCTGATGGCGCTGGCCCCGGATATTCCGATCCTCTCCGAAGAAGACGCCGATATTGCCCAAAGCGTGCGCGCCGGCTGGCATCGCTGGTGGCTGGTGGACCCGTTGGATGGCACCAAGGAATTCATTTCCGGCAGCGAGGAGTTCACCGTCAACATCGCGTTGGTGGAGCAGGGCCGTGTGGTGTTTGGCGTGGTGTCGATGCCCACCAATGGGCGCTTTTACGTCGGCGGCGCAGGGCTGGGTGCCTGGCGTGGCGACAAGGGGGGCGTGCCTTTGCCTATCGCGGTTCGTGAGGTCTTGGCGCCGGGAGAAGCCTTCACCGTGGTTGCCAGTCGCCGGCACACCAGCCCTGAGCAGGAACGCCTGCTGAATGGCTTGAGCGGGAGCCTGGGTGAGCTGCAACTGACCAGTATTGGCAGTTCGTTGAAGTTTTGCCTGGTGGCCGAAGGCGCGGCGGATTGCTATCCACGGCTGGCGCCGACCTCCCAGTGGGACACCGCCGCCGCCCAGGGTGTATTGGAAGGTGCGGGTGGCGAGGTGTTGGACTTGAGCGGCGAACCGTTCAGTTACCCACCGCGTGAGTCGCTGTTGAATACGTCGTTCCTGGCGTTGCCGGCGAAAGCGGCGTGGCGTGGAAAGTTGTTGGAACTCGCCCGCTCTTAAGCCCGGCTCGATCCTTTGTGGCGAGGGAGTTGTGGGAGTCAAGCTTGCTCCCACACAAGGGTGCCGGGCCACAGGGGCATGCGCTGTTTTAGCGGTGCAACACGTACTGCCCCTCAAACTGCACTGCCACGTCTTCGCTCCCGGTATTCATCACCCGCGTCTGCAACGCCAGCCGCGCCCGGCCGTAACGCCGGTAGGTGGCCAGGAAGCGCTTCCAGACCTTTTCCTCGGGCGCTTGGCAGACGACGGTCGCATCGCGGGTCACCGGCAGCGGATAGCTGATCTGCCCTTCCTGAATCACGATATGCCCGTCTTCGATGCCTTCCTCACGCAGGGCCAAGTGCAGCCAGCCCCAGCCACCGAGCACCGCGCCGCAATACAGGCTGCCACCGAACATGGTGCTCTTGTGGTTGACGTTGGCTGCAAGTGGCAAGGACAGGTGCAGTTGCCGGGCCTGCCAATCGAGTACCTTGAGGCCCATGTCCCGGGTCAAGGGGATGTCGTGGTGCAGGATTGATTCCAGGTAACGACTGTCGCGGTTCATTACGGGGCCTTTTGCTTGAGAGGGAAATGACGATAACTCAATCGGACTCATCGGCCGAGCCATGGCTGCTGTCGCCGAAGTTCAGCCCATGTTTGCGTAACTTGTCGTGCAAGGTCTTGCGTGGAATGCCCAAGGCTTCGGCCAGGCTGCGCACCGAGCTGTGGGGGCGGGTCAGTTCGGCGGCGATCAGGGTTTTCTCGAAATTTTCCACTTGCTCGCTCAAGCCGCCACTGACCACTTCCACCGGTGCGCTGGGGCTGCCGTCGGGCGCGCTGTTGTCCAAGGCCAGTTCCAGGCCCAGGGCAAAACGTTCGGCGGCGTTCTGCAGTTCCCGCACATTACCCGGCCAACTGTGGCGCAGCAGCAGCGCCCGTTGTGCCGGTTGCAATTCATGGGGTGGCAGGCCGTGGCGAGCGCTGGCTTCGTCGGCGAAGTGCTGGAACAGCATCAGTGCATCCTCTCCCCGTTCGCGCAAGGGCGGTATGCGCAGCGGTGCGACGTTCAGGCGGTAATACAGGTCGGCGCGAAAGCGCCCCTGATCGGCGGCCTGGCGCAGGTCTTCCTTGGTGGCGGCGATCACGCGGATGTCCAACGGGATCTGTTGATTGCCCCCCAGCCGCTCCACCACGCGCTCCTGCAGCAGACGCAGCAGCTTGACCTGGACATCCAGGCTCATGCTTTCGATTTCATCCAGAAACAGCGTACCGCCGTTAGCGAATTCGAATTTGCCGATGCGGCGTTTCTGCGCGCCGGTAAACGCGCCGGGTTCGTGGCCGAACAGCTCGCTTTCCACCACCGACTCGGCCAGGGCCCCGGCGTTGATCGCCACGAAAGGGCCGTTGCGTCGGCCGGAAAGATCGTGCAATGCGCGGGCGACCACTTCCTTGCCGGCGCCGGTTTCACCGAGGATCAGCACGTCGGCGCGGGTGGCGGCCAGTGCACCGATTTGCTCGCGCAGGCGCAACATGGGTGTCGATTGGCCGACCAGGCGGGCGCTGAGTTCATGGCGATCGCTCAGGGCCAGGCGCAGGCTGCGGTTGTCCAGCACCAGCCGGCGTAAGGCCAGGGCCCGGCGTACACTGTCGAGCAGGTGATCGCTGGCGAAAGGTTTTTCCAGGAAGTCATAGGCGCCGGCGCGCATCGCCTGCACGGCCAACGGCACATCGCCGTGGCCGGTGATCAGCAGCACCGGCAGCTCTGAGTCCTGGGCGTGGAGTTCGCCCAGCAGTTCGAGGCCGTCCATGCCGGGCATGCGAATATCGCTGACCACCACGCCCGGCCAGTCACGGGGCAGTTGCGCGGCCACGCCCTGGGCTTCGGCCAGGGGCAGGATTTTCAGGCCGGCCAGGTCGAGGGTCTGGCTCAAGGCCTGACGCAAATGGGGATCGTCGTCGATCAGCACCACCTCAATCCGGTTGTCGATGGTCATACACTTCGGTCCTCGGACGGTTGCAGGCTCACCCCGGGGGCGCCGGCGCGCAGCTTCAGGGTAATCAGGGCGCCGCCTTCCTTGTGGTTGGCGAACAACAGTTCGCCGCCAAAGGCGCGCATCAGGGTGTCGCAGATCGCCAGTCCCAGGCCAAGGCCCTGGGTGCGGGTCTTGGTGGTATAGAAGGGTTCGCCGGCGCGGCCCAAGGCTTCCATGCAAAACCCCGGACCGTTATCGCGGATGTACAGGTTGACGCCAGTTTCGGTGGCCTGGGCACTGAGCCAGAGTTTGCGCGGAGGGCCTTTCTCGGTGAGCGCATCGAGGGCGTTGGCCAGCAGGTTGCCGAGTACCTGGCGCAAGCGGGTTTCGCCGGCCTCGACCCACAGCGTGGCAGCCGGTAAGTCACGGATCAGTTCCACTTCCATGCTGCGTCGGCGTTTGGCGAGCAGCGCCAGGGCATCGTCCAGCGCCGGCTGCAGGGCGACGCTTTCCGGGGCATGGCGGTCGCGGCGGGCGAAGGCGCGCAGGTGGGCGATGATCGAGGCCATGCGCCCGGTCAGTTCGCTGATCAGCTTGAGGTTGCCCCGGGCGTCTTCGGTGCGTTGGTGGTCGAGCAAAATCTCGGCGTTTTCCGCGTAGCTGCGAATCGCTGCCAGCGGCTGGTTGAGTTCGTGGCTGATGCTCGCCGACATGGTGCCCAGGGCCGACAGCTTGCCGGCCTGCACCAGGTCATCCTGGGCACGGACCAACTCCTGCTGAGCCTGTTCGCGCTCCAGCACTTCCTGCTTCAGTCGTCGGTTCAGCCCTTCCAGGTCACTGGTGCGCTCGGCCACCCGGCCCTCCAGCTCTTGGCGGGCCTTGGCTTCGAAGGCGATTCGATCCAGATAATGGCGCCTGCGTTGCATCATCAACCCGAGCAGCAACATCAAGACCAGCAATGCCGCGCCGCCGATGGCGACCACGGTGCGCACCGGACGATCGATCAGTGTGCGCGGGGCGAGAATGCTCACGCTCCAGCCGGTTTCCTCGATGGACTCGGTCTGGGGCAGCCAGGCGTTGGCATCCAGGTTCAGCGGCTTGGGATCACGGGTCGGATACGGTTGCACCGCGCTGATGGCCTTGCGCTCGGCGTCATTGAGGGGCCGGGTCGCGCGAAATCGCCATTCCTGTCGCGACGTGAGGATGACCACGCCGTTGTGGTCGGTCACCAGTAGTTGTTCGGGAGTCTTGCCCCACAGGCTTTCGGTGTGGTCGAGGTCGACCTTGACCACCAGCACGCCGATGACTTTTTCGCGGTCGCGCACGGCGGCGGCAAAGAAATAACCGCGTTTGGCCGATGTCGTGCCCAAGCCGAAGAAGCGGCCCAGGCGCCCGGCCATGGCTTCGATGAAGTACGGCCGGAAGGCGAAATTGCGTCCGACGAAACTGTCGTGTTTGTCCCAGTTCGACGCGGCCAGGGTCTTGCCGGAAGAGTCCATCAGGTACATGACTTCGGCGCCGGTCTGGGCGCTGATGTGTTTCAGCAGCCGGTTGGCATTGCCTTGGGTCACGCCATCGTCTGGCACCAACAAGGCGGCGCGCAAGGCCGGCAGGTCGCCGAGAATCTGGGGTAGCACCTCATAGCGGTGCAGTGTGCCCAGCAGGTTGGCGACGTAGAGGTCCAAGGTCTGGCGGTTCTGCCCGGCCAGCTCGCTGCGGTAATAACGCTCGGCCAGGTGCTCCAACGGCCACAGCAACGGCGCCAGGCACAGTGCGAGCAAGGCCAGGCTGCGCCAACGGGGTCTGCGGGGAAGGGTGGAGTTCATGAGCACGGGGCGCCTGTGGTGACAGGCGTATTATGCCTAGTTACCCCGCAAATACTATTTGTAAGACCTTACCGGGCTTGTCCGGCAAGGCACTGCTGCAATGCGCTTCGCCAGTCGGGTTGGCTCACCGCCCATTCCTTGAGCAGGCGGCTGCAATCCAGGCGCGAGTTCAACGGTCGAGGGGCCGGCGTTGGGTAAGCGCTGGACGCAATGGGCTCCAGCAGCGCACACGGCGTGTGTCGCTCGAGCAGGTTTTCGCCGATGGCCTGGGCGAAACCGAACCAGGATGTTTCGCCCCGGGCGGTCAGGTGATAGGTGCCCCAGGCGCCGGGTTGACCGGTCTGCCAGCGCTCGATCAGTTGCGCGGTGCTGTCGGCAATGGTGCCCGCCCAGGTCGGAGCACCGATCTGATCGGCGACCACCCGCAGTTGCGGTTTTTCCTGCAGCAGTCGCTGCATGGTCAACAGGAAGTTGCGGCCCTCGGTGGAGTACACCCAGCTGGTGCGCAGGATCAGGTGCTGGCCGCCAGCCTGGCGGATGGCATTCTCGCCGGCCAGTTTGCTGCGTCCGTAGACACTCAGCGGGTTGGGTGCGTCGTCCTCGGTGTAGGGGGTGGGCTTGAGGCCATCGAAGACGTAGTCGGTGGAGTAGTGAATCAGCGGGATGCCCAGCGCAACCGCTGCTTGGGCCAGGATGCCCGGTGCCGTGGCATTGAGGGTGAATGCCCGCTCCGGTTCACTTTCGGCCTGGTCGACGGCCGTGTGGGCGGCGGCATTGATGATCAGGCCGGGCCTCAGGGCTTCGATGGGCGCGCGCAGCGAATCCGGTTGTGCCAGATCGAGCTGGTCGCTGCCGCGTACGAGCAACTCGCCCCGTCCGCTCAGGCGCGATTGGAGCGCCCGGGAAACCTGGCCATTCTGACCGATGATCAGGATGCGCAAGGGGGCACTCATGGGAACAGGTCCGCCTCGTGCAGGGCCTTGCCATTTTGGTCCTTGACCGAGAGGATCGGCGCGCCTTCGAGCTCCCAATCGATGGCCAACTGCGGGTCGTCCCAGCGAATGCAGCGTTCGGCCGAGGGTGCGTAGTAGTCAGTGGTCTTGTAGAGGAAATCCGCCGACTCGCTCAGCACGACGAAGCCGTGGGCGAACCCTGGCGGGACCCACATCTGCCGGTGGTTCTGTGCCGACAGGCGTACGCTGGTCCATTGGCCGAAGGTCGGCGAGCTGCGGCGGATGTCCACCGCGACATCCAGCACTTCCCCCGCCGTGACACGCACGAGTTTTCCTTGGGCTTGTTCGATCTGATAGTGCAGGCCGCGCAGCACGCCCCTGGCGGAGCGTGAATGGTTGTCCTGGACGAACTGCAGAGTGCAGCCGGTCGCTTCGGCAAACGCCCGGGCATTGAAGCTTTCGTAGAAAAAACCGCGGTCGTCGCCAAAGACGTTCGGTTCGATGACCAGGACCTCCGGCAAGCGAGTGGCGATGACATTCATCGTGTTTCTCCGGCGATGTTGAACAAGTACTGGCCGTAGCCGGTCTTGCCAAAATACTGGGCGCGCTCAAGAACGTGCTCGCGACTGACCCAACCTTGCTGGTAGGCAATTTCTTCCAGGCACGCCACTTTCAGGCCTTGGCGATGTTCGATGGTTTGCACGTATTGCGAGGCTTCCAGCAGGCTGTCGTGGGTGCCGGTGTCCAGCCAGGCGAAACCACGGCCGAAGCGCTCAACGTGCAGGTCGCCGCGTTGCAGGTAGGCATTGTTGACGTCGGTGATTTCCAGTTCGCCGCGTTTGGATGGCTTGATGGTCTTGGCGATCTTGATCACGTCGTTATCGTAGAAATACAGGCCGGTCACCGCGTAGCTGGATTTGGGCGCGGTGGGTTTTTCTTCGATGGACATTGCCCGTCCTTCGGTATCGAAGTCGATCACGCCAAAACGCTCAGGGTCCTTGACCCAGTAGCCGAACACCGTCGCGCCACTCTGCCGGTTGACGGCGGTCTGCAATTGTTCGCCAAAATGCTGGCCGTGGAAAATGTTGTCGCCCAGGATCAGGCACACCGAGTCGCTGCCAATGAACTGTTCGCCGATCAGGAACGCCTGGGCCAGGCCATCGGGCGTCGGCTGCTCGGCGTAGCTGAACTGCACGCCAAACTGTTGGCCGTCGCCCAGCAGGCTGCGGTATTGCGGCAGATCCTGCGGGGTGGAGATCACCAATATGTCCTTGATGCCGGCGAGCATCAGCACCGAGATCGGGTAATAGATCATCGGCTTGTCATAAACCGGCAGGAGTTGCTTGGAAACCCCAAGGGTAATCGGGTGCAAGCGTGTGCCGGAACCGCCGGCCAGAACAATGCCCTTCATCATGCAATCGCATCCTTGTTGTCGAGCGAGCCGAGGCGCTCGCCCTGATAGCTGCCGTCCTGGACACGCTGGCACCACAGCAGGTTCTCGAGGTACCACTGCACGGTCTTGCGCAGCCCGGTCTCGAAGGTTTCCCGAGGCGTCCAGCCCAGTTCCCGTTCGATCCTGCTGGCGTCGATGGCATAGCGCAGGTCGTGGCCGGGGCGATCCTGGACGAAGCTGATCAGGTCGGCATAGTGCTCGACCCCTTCGGGTTTGCGTGGCGCCAATTCTTCGAGTAGCGCGCAGATGCTGCGCACCACGTCGATGTTTTTCTGCTCGTTGTGGCCGCCAATGTTGTAAGTCTCGCCGACCGCGCCTTCTGTGACGACCTTGAGCAGCGCACGGGCATGGTCTTCGACGAACAGCCAGTCGCGCACTTGCTGGCCGTTGCCGTAGACCGGCAAGGGCTTACCGGCCAGTGCGTTGAGAATCACCAGTGGAATGAGCTTCTCGGGGAAGTGAAACGGCCCGTAGTTGTTCGAGCAGTTAGTCAACAGCACGGGCAAGCCATAGGTGCGTTGCCAGGCGCGGACCAGGTGGTCGGACGCTGCCTTGCTCGCCGAGTAGGGTGAGCTTGGGGCATAGGCGGTGGTCTCGGTGAACAGGTCATCCACACCGTGCAGGTCGCCATACACTTCGTCGGTGGAAATGTGGTGGAAGCGAAACGCGCGTTTCTGCGGCTCGGGCAGGGCCTGCCAATAGGCTCGAGTGGCTTCCAGCAGGCTGTAGGTGCCCACGATATTGGTCTGGATGAAGTCCGCCGGGCCATCAATGGAACGGTCTACATGGGACTCGGCCGCCAGGTGCATGATGGCCTCAGGCTTGAACCGTGCCAGCACTGCACTGACAGTGGGTTGATCGACGATATCGACCTGGACGAATTCGTAGCGGCTGTCGTGATCGATGCTGCTCAGCGATTCGAGATTGCCGGCATAGGTCAGCTTATCGAGGTTCAGGACCTGGTGGTCGGTATCAAGAATCAAGTGCCGTATGAGAGCCGAGCCGATGAAACCGGCGCCGCCAGTGATGAGAATGCGCATCCAGTAAGCCTTTTGGACCAGAGAGTCGAGCGGTAAGAGCATAGCTTGTAGGCATGGCGGGGGCGGTGCAAGCGAATATCCTATGGACACCCCCTCCCCATATAGCCTCTCAGGAGAGCTGTGCATATTTTTGAACAGGGGGGGTTGCTTATCCCCCGACTCAGTGGCGTGATAGGCATCCGATCAAAACCACCTCAGGGGTCGTTGTATGCTGCTCACTACGTTGGTTCACCGTGCCAGTTTGCCAAGCCCACAGATTAGCGCCGAGCAGGCGTTGGTGCTGTTGCGCTTGAACTACGGACTCAGCGGCGACCTGCGACCCCTTGGCAGCCACCAGGACCTCAACTACCGCGTCGACAGCGAGCGCGGGCGCTTTGTGTTGAAAATTTGCCACGGCGACTACGCTGTCCAGGAACTCCAGGCCCAACACGCAGCCCTCAAGCAGTTGGCCGGGCACGACGCGGTGAAGGTGCCGCGGGTGATTACCGCCAGCAACGGCCTGGACCTGCTGACATTGGACGTCGACGGGCAAGCGGTTCACATGCGACTGCTGGAGTACATCGACGGCCAGTCCCTCACGCAACTCAAACACCTGCCGCCTGAGTTGGTGACCGGCCTGGGCCGCCTGTGCGCGGAAATGGACCTGGCCCTGGCGACATTCGACCACCCAGGCCTGGAGCGTACCCTGCAATGGGACGCGCGCCACGCCCCCGCCCTGGTCGATCACCTGTTGCCTGTCATCGACGACGATCAGCGGCGGCAACTGATCGCCGAGGTCGCGCAACAGGCCGAGCGGCGCTTGCAGCCGCTCAAGGCCAGCCTGCCGGTGCAGGCGATCCACATGGACATCACCGACGACAACGTGGTCTGGCAGCGCGATGCCCAGCGCCAATGGCAATTGCAGGGCGTCATCGATTTCGGCGACCTGATCCGCACCTGGCGCGTCACTGACTTGTCGGTGACGTGCGCGGCCCTGCTGCACCACGCCGACGGCGATCCATTCTTTATCTTGCCGGCGATCAAGGCCTACCACGCGGTCAACCCCTTGCAACACGAAGAGCTGTTGGCGCTGTGGCCACTGATCGTGGCGCGCGCCGCGGTACTGGTGCTCAGCGGTGAGCAGCAGGTTTCCATCGACCCGGACAACCAATACAGCCGCGACAACCTGGCGCATGAGTGGGAGATTTTCCGGGTCGCCCACTCGGTGCCCTTCGAACTGATGGAAGCGGCGATTCTCACCGCCGTCGGCCACAGCCTGCCGCCCATCGCCAGCGAAGGCTTTGCGCCGCTGTTGCCGACCCTGGTGGGGCGTGAGTTTGCGCTGATTGACCTGGGTGTACTGAGCCCGCATTTCGAGGCCGGCAATTGGGAGCAGCCGGGGATCGACCAGCGCCTGCTGAGCGAGGCCGCGGGCGTTCATGGCCTGGCCGCCAGCCGCTATGGGCAATACCGGTTATCCCGCACCCGGCCGGACAGCGCCGTCGAACCCGATACGTATCCACTGCACGTAGAGTTGAGCGTTGCGCTGGGGACGCCGCTCGAATCCCCTTTCGCTGGGGTCGTGCACAAGACCGCCGAGGGTTTATTGCAGCTGGACAGTACCCAGTTGAGCGTGCGGCTGTGGGGCGTGACCTCGCCGCTGCATTCCGGCGCGGCACTGGTCAAGGGGCAGGTGCTGGGCGAAGTGACGGGGCCGTTGCGGGTCCAGTTGTGCCGGGGCGCCCAGGTGAATCCGCCGCTGTTCTGCACGCCCTCCAGGGCACTGGCCTGGCAGGCGCTTTGCCCTTCGCCAGCGGTGCTGCTGGGGCTGGCTTGCGATGCCGAGCCGGAGATCGATCCCGACGTGCTGCTGGCCCGTCGCGATGCGAGCTTTGCCCGTTCGCAAAAGCACTACTACGTCGACCCGCCGCGCATCGAGCGCGGCTGGCGCAATCACCTGATCGACATGCAGGGCCGCTCGTACCTGGACATGCTCAACAATGTCGCGGTGTTGGGCCATGGTCATCCACGCATGGCGGCAGTGGCTGCCCGGCAGTGGTCGCTGCTCAATACCAACTCGCGTTTCCACTATGCGGCGATCGCCGAATTTTCCGAACGCCTGCTGGCGTTGGCGCCGTCCAACATGGACCGGGTGTTCCTGGTCAACAGCGGCACCGAGGCCAACGACCTGGCGATCCGCCTGGCCTGGGCCTACAGCGGCGGGCGGGACATGCTCAGTGTGTTGGAGGCCTATCACGGCTGGTCAGTGGCGGCCGATGCGGTCTCGACGTCCATCGCCGACAACCCCCAGGCCCTGAGCAGCCGCCCGGACTGGGTGCATCCGGTGACTGCACCGAACACCTATCGCGGCGAATTCCGTGGCCCCGACACTGCGCCGGACTACGTGCGCAGCGTCGAACACAACCTGGCGAAAATCGCCGAGAACAAGCGCCAGCTCGCCGGTTTCATCTGCGAACCGGTGTACGGCAACGCCGGTGGGATCGCGCTGCCGCCCGGTTACCTGAAGCAGGTCTACGCGATGGTGCGCGAGCGCGGTGGGGTCTGCATCGCCGACGAAGTACAGGTCGGTTACGGGCGCATGGGCGAGTTTTTCTGGGGCTTCGAAGAGCAAGGTGTGGTGCCAGACATCATCACCATGGCCAAGGGCATGGGCAACGGCCAGCCGCTGGGCGCGGTCATCACCCGCCGGGAGATCGCCGAGGCGCTGGAAGCCGAGGGGTATTTCTTCTCGTCGGCCGGTGGTAGCCCGGTCAGTTGTCAGATCGGCATGGCGGTGCTGGATGTCATGGAAGAAGACAATCTCTGGGAAAACGCCCGGGTGGTGGGCGGACATTTCAAGGCTCGGCTGGAGGCCTTGATCGACCGCTATCCATTGGTCGGCGCGGTGCATGGCTCCGGCTTTTACCTGGGCGTGGAATTGATCCGCGATCGCGACACGTTGGAGCCGGCCACTGAAGAAACCGCGGCGCTGTGCAACCGTCTGCGCGCGTTGGGGATTTTCATGCAACCGACCGGCGATTACCTGAACATCCTCAAGATCAAACCGCCTATGGTCACCTCGCGCCAGAGCGTGGATTTCTTCGTCGATATGCTGGTGAAAGTCTTGGACGAGGGGCTGTAACCGATCTGGAACGCCAAGCTGTTCCCCTGTGGGAGCGAGCAGGCTCGCACTCACAGGGTTTCGCACTGATTTATAAAATCGATTTTTGTCGATGTTTGGCGCTGTTTTTTGATGGTTGTTAGTTTTACTGACTTTATTAGTCGATATTTATCGTTTATAAAGTCGGCATTGCCCATCGCCCAGGAGATGACCCATGACAACGTTGCACAGCACTCCCCGCGCGGATGGTTTCCACATGCCTGCCGAGTGGGCGACCCAGACCCAAGTCTGGATGATCTGGCCCGAGCGCCCGGACAACTGGCGCCTGGGCGGCAAGCCTGCGCAGGCCGCCCACATAACGGTCGCCAAGGCCATCGCCCGTTTTGAACCGGTGACCGTGGCGGTGTCTGCGGCCCAATACGAAAATGCCCGGGCGCGTCTCGACGTACCGAATATCCGTCTGGTGGAAATGTCCAGCGACGACGCCTGGGTTCGCGACACAGGCCCGACGTTCGTCATTAATGACAACGGCGAAGTGCGCGGAGTCGATTGGGATTTCAACGCCTGGGGCGGTTTCGACGGTGGCCTGTATGCGCCGTGGAACCGTGATGCGCAAGTGGCCGGCAAGATCCTCGAAATCGAGCGCAGCCCGCGTTATCGCACCGAAGGTTTTGTGCTCGAGGGCGGCTCGATCCACGTGGATGGCGAAGGCACCCTGATCACCACCGAAGAGTGCCTGCTCAACCGCAATCGCAACCCGCATTTGAACCGTGAAGAGATCGAAGCGGTGCTCAGTGCGCAGTTGGCGGTGGACAAGATCATCTGGTTGCCGGACGGTCTGTTCAATGACGAAACCGACGGCCACGTGGATAACTTCTGTTGCTACGTGCGGCCGGGTGAAGTCCTGCTTGCCTGGACCGACGACCCGCAAAACCCGAACTACAGCCGTTGCCACGCGGCGATGAGCGTGCTGCAAAACAGCACTGACGCCAAGGGACGCCCGTTCACCGTGCACAAAATGCCGATTCCGGGGCCGTTGTATGCCACCGAAGAAGAATGTGCCGGCGTCGATGCGGTGGAAGGGTCCCAGGAGCGCAGCCCAACCGTGCGGCTGGCCGGCTCCTATGTGAATTTCCTGATCGTCAACGGCGGCATCATCGCCCCAAGTTTTGACGATCCGCTGGACGCACCGGCCAGGGACATCCTGCAGAACCTGTTCCCGCAGCACGAAGTGGTCATGGTGCCTGGGCGCGAACTGTTACTGGGGGGCGGGAATATCCATTGCCTTACCCAACAGCAACCCGCACCACGCGCAAAATGAGTGGCGATGTAACAGCAGGGTGATATCGACTGCGCTGGCTCTAGCTCGGCGCTTTTGGATCCATCCTGGCAAACCCGCGGCCTGATTGGGTTGCGGGTTTTTTTGTGCCTGTTTATTGGCGTGGCGGATACATTGGCATAGCTCTTGTATCTGTACTTCGGCAGTTCTGGGGAGAGAACTGAGTTGTTTTGTCATAAACCTTGGATAAATTGACCGCTCATCAACCAGGAGAGGGCGCTGGAATGAATATGATAAGCGAGCGCACATGCCATCCCTTGGCCGTTAATGGTGAGTCGCTTCAAGCCTTGGCGCAGTGGTTGAAGTCCAACGGAACGCGTCAGATCAGAGAGCCTGATCCGCGCCGGATAATCGTTGAGCGTTACCCCGCTGGCCTGTTCAGCGAGGCGGAACTGGAAGCGTTGTGGGATGTGATGCAAGGGTGATGCAAGGATAGACTTCGAAGGATTGATAAAAAGCGCTGGCCGGGATGGCAGCGCTTTTTTTGTGTCCGAAGGATCTGTGGATTGACGCAAATCCCTGTGGGAGCGGGCTTGCTCGCGAAGGCGGTGTGTCAGTCACTGCCTATGTAGCTGAACCGACGTCTTCGCGAGCAAGCCCGCTCCCACGCGGCATTCGACCGATCCACGAAACACACTGAAAACCGTTCCAGCGTTTTTCCGCAGCGCTCTCAAGACTATCCTGCAGCCATCGAATCCCTATGGCCAGCGCAGTTCCCATGACCACTGTTCACTATATCTACGACCCGCTGTGCGGCTGGTGCTACGGCGCCAAGCCGTTGGTGCAGGCTGCCCGGACCGTTTTGCCGGTCATTGCCCATGGCGGCGGCATGATGACCGGTGCCAATCGCCAGCAGGTCTCGCCGCAATTGCGCAATTACGTGATGCCCCACGACCGGCGTATCGCCGAGTATTCCGGGCAGCCATTTGGCGAGGCCTATTTCGAGGGTTTGCTGCGCGACCTCAGCGCCGTGTTCGATTCGGCGCCGCCGACCGCCGCGATCCTGGCTGCCGAACAGCTCGGCGGCCACGGCCTGGAGTTGCTCGGGCGTCTGCAAACCGCACACTACGTTGAAGGCCGGCGCATCGCTGACGAAACCGTCCTGCTGGAGCTCGCCCAAACCATCGGCCTGCCGGCCCAGGCGTTCCTGGCGGCATTGCGCGCGGTTGATGTGCAGGGGCATATCCAGGCCAGTCGTACCTTGCTGGCCCAGGTCGGCGGCCAGGGTTTCCCGACCTTGGTCCTGGAGCTGGACGGCCAGTTCACGCGGATCGACATCGGCCCCTGGCTTGGCAAACCCGAGGCATTCGCCCAATGGCTGACGCAAGCCTTGCCAGTTCAGGCCTCCACGTCATCAGCGGCCTGCGGTCTGGACGGCTGTTCGCGGTGAGCAGTTCTTAGACATTTTTTGCCTAATTACAGACGTTTCACGAAATTGACACACCGTTGAGGGCGCGACTAGGATTCGCCTTACGCCTGTGGCTAACAACCATGACTCTTAAATAATAAAAAGGCCCGACACGATCACTCGTGGGCGGGCCTTTTCATTATTTTCAGGAGCAAGAGTCCGAAAAAGAGCGCAAAAGCGCCATTTCGGTTGCCCGCCGCAGTGCGTATCAACCCGTACAAGGAAAATAAACATGTTGAACAAGCGCATTAGTTTGATCGCACTGGGGATCTTGAGCACGACACACGCCATGGCCAACGACCAGGCGCAGTCCAAAGGGTTCGTTGAAGACAGCAGCTTGAACGTGCTGTTACGCAACGCTTATATCAACCGCGACTACAAAGATGGCAACGAAGACAAAGCCGAATGGGGTCAAGCGGCCATCGCTACCTTCTCGTCCGGCTTCACCCAGGGCACCGTGGGTGTCGGTGTGGATGCGTTCGGCCTGTACGCGCTGCGCCTGGACGGCGGCAAAGGCCGCAGCGGTGCGGGCGGCATCGACTTCTTCAAGCGGGGCGACAGCGGCAACGCAGCCGATGACCTGTCCAAGTTCGGGGCTGCGGTCAAGTTCCGCGTCTCCAACACCGTGCTGGCCTACGGCGACCAGATGCCGGCCCTGCCGGTGCTCAGCTATGACAACTCGCGCCTGCTGCCGGAAAGCTACACCGGCACGCTGATCACCTCCAAGGAGATCAAGGGCCTGGAACTCAATGCCGGCCGTTTCACCGCCGAATCGCGCAAGAGCGCCGAAGGCCGCGACAGCGGTGGCCTGAAGTCGATCAACGTCTTGGGCGGCAGCTATCAGTTCACCGAGCAGTTCAAGGCTTCGCTCTACGCCTCGGATGTCGAGGATGTATTGAAGAAGCAATACGTCAACGCCAACTATATGTTCCCGCTGGCCAAGGATCAGTCCCTGACCCTGGACTTCAACGGTTATCGCACCAAGCTGGACAACAGCTACGTTCGTGAAAACAACGTCACCGGCGACGACAACAAGATCTGGAGCCTGGCTGCCACCTTCGCCACGGGCCCGCACAGCTTCACGCTCGCCCACCAGCGCAGCACCGGCGACAGCAACTTGGGTTATGCCTACGGCGGTTATCAGCGCGGGCAGAATCGTGTGGGTGATGGCGGCAACACGATCTACCTGGCCAACTCCTACTGGTCCGACTTCAACGCTGAAGACGAACGCAGCTGGCAGTTGGGCTATGGCCTGGACTTCACCACCTTTGGCGTACCGGGCCTGACCTACAACGTCGCTTATGTGCGTGGCGATAACATCACCACCTCCACCAGCGAAGGCGGTACCGAGCGCGAGATCTTCAACCAGTTCAAGTACGTGGTCCAGAGCGGCCCGGCCAAGGACTTGAGCGTACGGTTGCGCAGTTCCGTGCTGCGAGTGTCGCAGAAGTCCAGCGAGTACAACGTCAGCGGCAATGAGCTGCGGGTGTTTGTGGATTATCCGATCAACGTCTTCTGATGCCTGATCAGGTTGTAAGTCTATAAAACCGTGGCGAGGGAGCTTGCTCCCGCTGGGCTGCGCAGCAGCCCTTCTGGTGTGAGCGCTGCGCACTCAAGCGGGAGCAAGCGCCCTCGCCACGATTGATTCATGCCTGCCTGAAGTGAATAGCGTTGCGACGCCAGACTCGGGGCCTTTTGGCTTACTGCGCAAAAAACACCGCTGTAACCGCCTGTATTCCCAAGAAAAAGTCGTACCAATGCGACTTTATCCACCGTTTCAAGCGCCGCTTGAAATGCCTCAAATACTTTCTCATGGACGTAAATCCTGCACCTACTAGATTAGGCCGCTCAATGCAGCGGAGACCTTTGAAAAATGATCGTTCTGAACAGGGAAGTGGGCGAAGCGCTGAGGCGTGACAAATACGTCAACGTTAGCGGTGGGGACTTCAACCTCTACGGTCATTTCGGCGACTTTGTCCGGCTGACCAAAAGCTGGGAAAACATGGAGCCCGACAGTTACTACGGCCAGGCCGAGTCAGGCATGCGTTTTCGCCGCTACAGCGACTTCGAATACAACCCAACGACCCGCGCGCTCACGCAGCTCGAACACCGGGCCTATGTTCAGTCCAAGGCCAACAACAGTTATGTCGGCGGACTGGAGCGGCACTTCCAGGACTTCTCCAACGAAGTGATCAATTCGCCGGTGATGCGCAGCCTGATCGACACGGACTTCGAGGTGTACAAGAACGTCCTGCCGCAGGAACTGCACGATGAAATCTGGCAGTGCCAGATCCATCAGATCCGCATCGAGATCAAGCCGGGCAAGCAGCTGGAAATCACCCCTGAAGGGATTCACTGCGACGGGTACCCGTTCAGTGGCGTGCATTTCTGGGGCCGCCACAATGTGGCGGGTGCCGAAAGCCGTTTATACACCGCCCAGGAAGAACAGCTGGCGGCGATTACCTACGAGGACATCCTCGACACCACGTTCTTCCTGGATCGCGACATGCGTCATTACGTGACGCCGGCTCGCAATACCCATAGCCATAACATGGCGTATCGGCAGATCCTGGCCATTTCCTTCTCGCGGCCCGGGACCGCTTTCGACATTGTTCGCTGAACGGCTCGAACCCATGGGCGACTCGACGCAGCAGGTCCTGTTGCGCCGGGCGTTGGTCCGGGATGCCGAGCGACTGGAGCGGTTCTTTCGCGGTTTCGATGAGGTGTCGTTCTGCGAATGGCAGGACGCCCGATTCTTGCGCGGTGTGTTGTTGCAGGACACCACCACCGCGTACATGGCCATCGATGCGAGCGGTGACGTGGTGGGCGCCGTGATCGGCGGTATGCTCGGTACCCGTGGCACGATCAATCACTTGGCGGTCAGCCCACGGCATCGCACCAAAGGCCTGGGGCAGCGCCTGGTCGAGGCCGCATCGGCTGACATGAAACGGGTAGGCGTGCTGCGCATGTTCCTTTTCGTCGACGATGCTAATCTGGCCGGCAAGCGTTTCTGGGCGGCCCAGGGGTTCTGTGAGCCCCGGGGTGAAATCACCTTCGAGAGGGATTTATGAACAAGACTTCCAGCCAGCCGCTGGCGGTCGAAGCACAAGCCTCGCGTACCTTTGCTGAAGCCAGTCCGGTGGTAGCGGGTTATTTCACGGTTTCGTTTGTGTTCGGTCTGATGGCGGTCAACGCCGGGCTACCCTTGTGGTTGCCGGTGGCGATGTGCCTGTTCGTCTACGCGGGCGCTTCGCAATTCGCGGCGCTGGCGTTGATTTCCAGCGGCGCGTCGCTGACCACCATCGTGCTCACCACGTTCCTGATCAATGCCCGGCACATGCTGATGTCGGTCTACATGGCCAAGGCCCTGCGTGCGCTGGGGCTCAGCCGTTTCGAACGCTGGTGCTACGCGGCGGGGCTGACGGACGAGTCGTTCGCGTTCCACAGCGTCAAGCTTGGCAGCGGGGCGCCGGTGAGCGTGCGCTACCTGGTCGGCTTCAACCTGTTCTGTCACACGTCCTGGGTGCTGGGTGGCTTGCTGGGCGCCGTGTGTGCGCAATACGCGGCGCACCTCATCAAATACCAGCTCGACTATGCCCTGACGGCGATGATGCTCTATGTGCTGGTTTCGTTGTGCAACACCCGCAACAAACTGATCGCTGCCTTGGCGGCTGTCGTCTGCATGGGCGGGCTGAGCCTGCTGGGCAGCTCGCCATTCAATGTCTTCATTGCCACGTTCGTTGGCTGCGGGGTGGGCGTATGCCTGACCAAACGTTCCTGATCCTGGTGGTGGTCCTGATGATGGCCGTGACCTTCCTGCCGCGCGCCCTGCCGTTGCAGATCAATACCGAACACTGGCCGCCCTTCGTCGCCCGCGCCCTGGAATACCTGCCAGTGGCGATCGTCGCTGCCATCAGCCTGACTCCCTTGCTGATCAAGGACCAGCAGATACAACTCGACCGCCCTGAGTTTTATGCCGCGATTCCGACGCTGTTATGTGCGTATTTCAGCCGCAACCTGTTTCTCAGTGTGGCGGTGGGCACGGCGGCGTACATCGCGCTCGGTTCGTTCCTGTAGCGTCAGGTCCACCACGTCGTGCAGTGCCTGGCCGGACAACTCCGGATTGTTCACCGCCAGGCGGACGTCAAGAAAGTCCTCGAAATCCGGGAAAATCGCCAGGCCGTTGCGCAGCGCGGCTTCCCGGGACACCAGCCCCAAGCCATCGAGCTGCGTGATCAACGACAACGTCAGCGTCTCACTGCAGGAATACACCATGCGCTGGCTCGACCCGTATTCGCCCAGGCCAGCGTCGAGAAAGCGCAGGAAGCTGTGGGAGTACGGGCATTCTTCTGCCGGACGCACCTGAAACTTGTCACCGAGCAAGCCAAGGGAATCGTCTGCATCGCCACAATGGGCGCCCACCACCCGCACCTGCACATCCGGCATGGTGATGCTGGTAAAACCACCCTGTTGCTGCCCGATCAGGATCGCCAGGTCAAAATCTTCATTCCTGAGCTTGCTCAGGTTCTCCATCGACTCGGCGTAGCTGAATTCCAGCTGATACTGGGGGAACACAGCGATCAAGCGGTCGATCATTCGTCGATTGAAGTCCGCCGGCAAGGTGGTATTGAGCGCCACCCTGAGCGTGCGCTGTCGCGGCGTCTTGAGCGCCGCGACTTTATCCTCCAACTGCCGGGTGGCAACCAGCACCTGATCCATGAAGGGGGTCAGTTCCGCGCCTTGGCTCGTCAACGTCAGGCCCTTGTTCGAGCGCCGGAACAACCGGAAACCGAACTGTTCCTCGACCTTGTTCAACTGCGCCGCCAACGCCTGCACCGTGAGGCACGAATGCTCGGCCGCTGCCGACAACGAGCCGGTCTGCACGATACGCATAAGGTTGCGTAGGATTCTGCTATCCATGAGGTAATGCCCTCTGCTTAAGTGGGCTCGCTATTGTTGTGCACCTGGTCCGGGCCAGGGAGTGCATGCTGGCTATCATCATGCACCTTGCCACGGTTGTCGCGATTTTGTGCCGAAAAGCGCCGGGAGGCGATGGTTGAGCTTATGCGGGATTTGGGGATTTTGCCCAGTCGGTGCTGGCCGGGATCAGTTAGCAGGGTCATAGATGGACTGTCTTGCGAAAAATCCTGCGTGAGTCTCGGAGCACTCCCAACATCATGGCTGATCGCTCTGATATCCGTCCTTGGAAACTCAGGTTGAAATACGCCCCTTAATACAGGCGATGCCAAACCTGCCGTTATCCATGCAAGGCCGCTTATCCACCTGACGTTGACCCATGGCGGCAGTCCCACCACAATGTTTTTTAGGTAGCGCCAATGTAGCTACAAATTTAGCAATGAGGTTTATTTCATGGGTGCACTATTAAAAACCACCGACGTGCGTTGCCGCATTGATGAGGACTTGAAGGCCCGTGCCACTGAAGTTTTGAACGCCTGCGGATTGAGTGTTAGCGACGCGATGCGTCTTTTCCTGCGCCAGGTTGTTGAGACTCAGGGGCTTCCATTCGAGATACGAGTGCCTTCGGACAAGACCGCCCGGGCCATGATTGAGGCACGGGATATCCGTCAACGATTCAACTCGATAGACGACATGCTGAGAGAGGCTGATGGCGAAACCGGGAGAAAAGCAAAAACGCGCTGAATTGCCGAAGCAATGTGCATATACGTCTGAATTCAAAAAGTCCTGGGAGCGTTACAAACGGGCAGGGCGGCGCGATATGAATGAAGTGCGTCATGTGATGGTCATGCTTTTTTTGGGTGAGCAGCTACCGAGCGAATACATGGATCATGCCTTGACGGGTAACTGGGTTGGATTTCGAGAGTGGCATATTGGCGGTGACTTTCTGTTGATTTATGAGCATTCACGCCCGAACCTGGTTACGTTTGTTGACTTGGGAAGTCATGCCGAATTGTTCAAATAGGGCGTCTGTGGATTCCACTTGCGAATAAAAACTTAAAAATAATCCATATCTGTACTATCCTCTAAGCACCACTCCGCGACAAAGGAGCCCAACCCCATGGCGACTTCCTCCATCACTCTCAATGCGCAGCAACAACTGGATTCCCCGGGGGCGGGTCGAGTCGCGTTGAAGTTCTTCTTCAACCTCATGGCGCTCTGGGGCTGCAGCGTTGAACAGCAGCGCACATTGCTGGGCAAGGTGGGAAACACGACCTTCTACAAATACAAACAACTGCCGGAAAACGTGAAGCTGCCTCGCGATACGCTCGAGCGCATTTCCTACCTCATGGGCATCCACAAGGCGTTGAGCATCATCTTCAGCAATAGCCGGGACCGTGCCTATCAATGGGTCAGCAGCCCGAACACCGCGGCACCGTTCAATGGTCAGTCGGCGCTGTCCTACATGCTGACCGGGCGGGTGGTGGACATCGCCGATGTGCGGCGATACCTCGACGGAGTACGCGGTTGATGGTGCCACCATTGGCGGACCCGCAATGGAAACGGGCTTATCGCATCGTCAACAGCAGCTTCCCGCCGATTTCGCTGTTTGAAGACGTACTCGACCCTGAAGACTTGCCCACCGCCTACGCCCTGGAAGCGCTGACCAACGATCGGCTGATGGAACAAGCCGGCGTGCTGTCCCGGGTACGCCCCGAGGACCGCATTTCCGGCCCCGGCTCCTCGCCGGTGATGGCGGCGTTTACCCACATCGGCAAAAGCAGCCGCTTCAGCGACGGCACCTTCGGCGTGTATTACGCCGCCAGCAGCCAGGAAGCCGCCATTGCCGAGACCTGTTACCACCAGGCGCGATTCCTTGGCGCGACCAACGAGCCAGACCTGGAGTTGACCATGCGCACCTACGTCAACAAGGTCGTCAAACCCCTGCACGACATCCGCCACGACCACCCCCACCTCCACAACCCCGACCCCACCGCCTACGGCCCCTCCCAAGTGTTCGCCCGGCAACTGCGTGAAACCTTGTCGTGGGGGCTGCTGTACAACAGCGTCCGCCTGCCCGGCCACGAATGCGTGGCCGCGTTTCGCCCGCCGGCGGTTTCGATACCGACGCAGGGCAAGCACATTCGGTACGTCTGGAGTGCCCAGAAGCGGGAGATTTCGTTTGTGTTTGAGGTGAGTCAGGTGTGAGTTGGAATAAAAAAGCACCTGACAGAATCAGCAGTGCTACTTACAGGGAGTGAATTCGTGGCGAGCTTGCTCCCGCTGGGCTGAAGCAGCCCTTCAAAATCAATGCTGCCCCCCTCGGAGCAGCATTGCAGCAGCGGCGCTTAAGCCGGATGACTCCCCGGCGCCTCCAGCACCTTCACCACGTCATCAATGACGGCCTTGCTCATGTCCTGCAAATAACACGACGCCCAGGCATACCGATCCGTGCTGCGAATCATCGCCGCGTCCTCGGCCAGGACCTTGGCGACGTGGAGCAGGTCGGAAGCGTGGGACAGGGCTTCGCCGATGGGGATGCCGCTGTTGACGCGGAATAGCGGGCGGTCGGAGTGGTAGGAGAAGGGGGTTAGGCCTGGGGTTTTGAGGTCTTTGGGATTTGGCATTGTCTGGCTCCTTGACTGTGAGAGCCGCAACCGTCCTTTCCTACGGGATTGGGTGGCGGCCATGCACGGGGTAGGAAAACCGGGAATCAAGGCACCCGGCACACCCGAAGGTGTCCCGCGCACAGCCGCCATAACGCATATCGCAGACACAAAAAAAGCGCCTGCAATAGTAAGCGAGACGCAGCTGATGCGCCTTGATTTACTTCGGGTTTCCTACGCCCGGTCGCTGAATTGGCAGCGACGGTTGAAGAGTAGCGGGTGGATGGGGAGGGCGCAATCGTGGCGCGATGCTGGCGGGTGATTATTTGCTCGAAAAAATGGGAACCGCGCACAGGAGTGCTAGGTTTGAACACAACACTTCCTCAGCCGGTGATGAGCCAGTGTCGAACCAATACACCCAGAGGAGCCCTCGTAATGGACCTACACAACGAATTCGAAAACAGTAAATTCTTCCACCGCACCCGCATCGATCGACGCGCCGCCGATGCCTTGGTGGGGTTGGCTGCTGGGATTACGGCTGACGGTGTCGTGAACACCAACGAGGCGATTTTTCTAAGGCAATGGTTGGAAAACAATCTCGCGCATCTGAGTGACCCGGTGATCAATCTGCTCTATTCACATTTGGCATCCATGCTTCAGGACGATGCTCTGGACCCGGACGAATCCCTAGAGTTGCTTAACATCCTGCGTAGCTTTTCTGGCGTGGGCATTGAGAGGTCGCAGGTCGGCGGAGCCGTTGCCGTTACGCCAACGGACCTTCCCTTCAATTCACCAGCCCCTGACTTGGTCTGGGATGGCCGGATGTTTGTATTTACAGGTGTCATGGCCTTTGGGCCGCGCAAAACTTGCCAAGCATTGGTCGAGGAGCGTGGCGGTTTGATTGGGGGCGGGGTGAGTAAGAAGGTGCATTACCTGGTGGTCGGCAGCGTGGGTAATGAGCAGTGGCGCCACAGCACCTACGGAACGAAGATCATGAAGGCAGTGGAACTGCGGGAGGCGGGTGCTTCGATTGCCATTGTGGGTGAGGATCACTGGCAAAAGATGCTGTTTGGTTGAGCTGGGCTAGGAGAGGCTGCCCGTTGTCTTGGCTGAAAGATTGTCGGTGGGGTTGATGGCCTCATCGCGAGCAAGCTCGCTCCCACTGGTTTTTCAGGGTGTGGAGGAAAAGTGAACACCCAGAAACACTACACATTTCTGCGAGGGTTTCGTTTTGTATGGTGCGGCACCAGGAGTCGAATCGAAACTTAACTACTTATTTTATTGATGAATTATTGTAATTCAGAATTTTTCTATCCCTAAGATTATCCTAATTCAATTCATGAGGTTTATCCGGCTCGACTCAGCGTCTCGGTGAACTGGCTAGCAGCAAGCTACTGAAGGCGGCGTTCGCAAGAAAACCACGCCGCCTCCCCGTTACCCGACTGCTTCAATTGATACGTGGTAAGGAATGACTTCAGGCTGAGCTATGGAAAAAACATTCACCATTTCCTGATCCGCGTTCCGCTGCAAAATCTGTTTGCACCCCAAGCAATACAGTCTGCTTTCATATGGCCATCAAGGACAGGCACAATGATTTGATCAACGGACTAAAGACTCCCCCTATGGATTTCCCAGATTTGACGTCGCACAGAACTCACCGAAGCTTTGAGGAGCTTTCAGACGACGCTTTCAACTCCTTTGACCCCGTTTCATTCCAATCCCGAGCAGCCTCATTCGGCAGGTTTGGTTGGGATGAGTTGCTCAAGTCCGACCGTGTGCTAATTGTTTCGGAAGCCGGGGCTGGTAAGACTTACGAATGCCGCGCTGAGCAGCTTACAAAATGGAACGCCGGTGAGGCGGCGTTTTACTTGGATCTGGCTCAACTCTGCCAAAATCAGCTTCGAGAACTATTGCTGGTTGAAGAGGAGCTGCGTTTTGATGCATGGCTAGCCTCTCAATCAGATGTGGCTACCATTTTTCTGGATTCTATCGACGAGTTGAAGCTAACGCTGGGCTCATTCGAAGTGGCGTTGAAACGCCTCAACAAGGCGCTTATGGGGCAACTTGGTCGCGTGCGCATCGTGATCACCACCCGACCAATTCCCATTGATTATCGCCTAGTCCAACAGCTTCTCCCCGTTCCAAAAAAAAGGGAGTCGACCCCTTCCTCAGCAAATTTTGCCGACATTGCGATGAGTACGCATAACAGTGAAGGGAAGGGTAAGGAGACGACTGTACCGATTTGGAGAAATGTCACATTGCTTCCCCTATCTGATGACCAGATTCGAAGTGTGGCAACTCTCCAAGGCGTAGCCGATGCAGACGAAATGCTTAAGGATATTCGTAGGCGAAACGCTGAAGACTTTGCTCGCCGACCTCAAGATTTGATCGAGCTCTGCGCTGATTGGCGCGACTATCGTCGCATTCGTACCCACCGTGAGCAGGTTGCTCATAATGTTGCGGTCAAACTGAAGCCTCGTATAGACCGCAGAGAAAAGGCCCAGCTACCGAATGAGAAGGCTATCGAGGGTGCTGGTCGTCTCGCCCTTGCTGCGCTGTTAACTCGCAAGCTAACGTTACGACACAGTGCCGAGGCCGATAGGGGCGGTGAACCGGGCACCGCTTTAGACCCCTCAGTGATCTTAATGGATTGGTCGGCCGACGAGCGCGAGACTTTGTTGGAGCGTGCTTTGTTCGGTTTTGCCAGTTATGGCCGTGTTAGGTTCCATCATCGATCAGTTATCGAGTATCTGGCGGCTCAGCGACTGAAATCATTGCTGGACTTTGGCATGTCAGTCAAAGCGGTAAAACGGCTCCTTTTTGTCGAGACGTTGCACGGTCTTAAGGTTGTAAAACCGTCCATGCAGCCAGTTGCTGCGTGGCTCGCCTCATCTCACGAGAGCATATTCTCGGAAGTCCGTGATCGTGAACCAGATGTTCTGCTTGATCATGCGGACCCTGAATCGCTTTCGAGCCAACAGCGTATCGCGGCGTTGGATGCCTATGTCCGGCGCTACGGTCAGGGTGGTTGGCGTGGAAAGCGCGTTCCTCAGATCCAAGTTCACCGCTTCGCCAGCCAGGACCTTGCGCCCGAGGTTCTACGTCTCTGGCATAGCAATGTTGAAAATCCGGAGGTGAGAGAACTCCTACTGAAAGTAATCGCGGCTGTTCCGATGGTTGAAGGGGCCGATATTGCCTTTTCCGTGGTTATGAACCGTGAATCCGAAAGTGGCGAACGAATGGATGCGCTGGAGGTATTGATTAACCTCCGTGATCCCCGATCGGAGGAGGTGATTCAATGTATGCAGAACAGTCCAGATATATGGGATGTCAGTCTGCTAAGAAACGGGATAATTCGGCTGTTTCCTAATCTAATCAGTCCGGAGCAGGTTTGCGTTCTTCTCGCGCGCGCCGGAGAGTCTGCCCAGCGCGAGGATGAGTTTAACTGGTTCTGGCAATCTATCGCTGACGCTGTTCTGACTCCCGATTATCTCGAAAGCTTGCGCAAAAGCTTGACTGAGCTCCTATCAAATGGGCTCGAATGGCGCGTCAAGTGGCCTCATATTGCCTCCCCGAAGAGACATCTAGCCGCTCCCCTTGCCGCCGTATGTCTTCGCCAGTTCACCGAAGGTTGCCGCTCAGAAACGGTAATTCAATCATCCGTCCTGGCCCTGCGCTTCGCTCGGGATGAGTACACCTCTTATAAGCCTGCTACGCATTTACGAGCAGCGTTTGGGAAAGCGTCATCATCAGTGAGAGAGGCTGCATTCTGGGCAGATGACACTTTGATGAAGTTCCTAACCAAGCAGGACGACCCACGACGACGTTTCATGGAGGCCAATTTCTATGGGCCTATAGCCTTGAATGCTGTTCAGGATGCGACATGGGTACTGGATAATCTCTCAGATCTGCAAATGCCGCTCTCTCAACGCAGCCTAATGTTAGAAGTCGCACTACAAAGCGAATGGCGACATCATTTACTCCTTGTTCAGGAGCGCGTCGCAGACTCCCCGACGCTTACGAAAGCTATCAATGATCATCTCAAACCAGCACCGCTGAATCGTGAACTGATTGCCATGGAATTGAGATTTGAACGAGGACGAAGACAAAGTGAGCGTCGTCGAGCCAAAGATCATGAGTCCTGGGTTATGTTTTGGATGGAGGTTGCTAATAATCCCCAAACCGCTTTCAGCCCTGATCGAGCCGGTAGCACGGCTTGGAATTTATGGACCGCGATGAGCCGGTCTGGCGAGGAGAGTCGAGCGTCAGGTTGGAGCCGTAGCTTCATTGAGCGGCATTTCAGCAAAGAAGTTGCTGACCGTTTACGTTCGACAATGACGACGCTATGGCGCAATGACTGCCCCTCGATGCGTAGCGAACGACCTAGAGACGAGAGGGATACTTTTCTAACCCGCTGGCAACTCGGCCTCGCCGGAATTGCAGCGGAGGCCGAGGATCCAAATTGGGCGAAGGCACTTTCCATCGGTGAAGCCAGGCTTGCCTCTCGTTACGCGCTTCTTGAACTGAATGGCTTTCCCTCTTGGTTGGCAAATCTTGCCGAAGCGCAGCCTGTCGCAGTTGATGAGGTTTTGGGGGCGGAGCTTACGTACGAGCTGAATGAAATCGTGCCTAAGCGTCACTCTATGCTGTTGGAAAATATAGCCCATGCCACGCCAGCACTCGCGGGCTTGTTTCAACCCCGACTCAAAGCATGGATGGATGAGAACATCGTCCCCAAGACGCTTGAGAAAAGCGACGAAGTCGCAGAGCTGATGCGGAGGGTGCTCGACGTCCTTCTGAAGAATGGCGACGAGAAACTACTTAAGTACTTCGTCACTGTTGCGGCGAACCAGCTGACGTGCGGTCTTGGTTCGGCAACGGCTCGTATATGGCTTCCAGTAATAATGTGGATGGATCCTGCGGTAGGTGTTGAGCACTTGGAGCAAGGCTTGAACAAGTTAGAACCTGGTCTGCTGGGATCGGGTGTTGACTGGATGGCTCTCCTTTTTGGCGAACCTTACCATGAGATGTATATTGACCTTCGTACCCCTAAATATAGTCCTCAGGTATTGCTTAGGCTTCTGCGCCTTGCCTATAGGCATGTGCGGCCTTTTGAAGATATTACGCATGAGGGGGCCTACTCTCCCAGCAGCCGGGATCACGCTCAGCGTGGACGTGACGCTTTATTGAGCGCTCTTATGGATTCTAAGGGGCCTGAAGCTTGGAACGTGAAGCTCGAAATGGCTGACGATCCTCTATTCGCTCGCATTCGAGACCGCACGTTGTTGATGGCCCGCGAGGGGGCTGCTCGAGAGGCGGACGTAGCTGTGCTATCGGAGGCAGAGGTGGTCGCTCTCATTCGCAATGGCGAAGCCCCTCCGATAACTCGAACGGAGTTGTTTGCGCTCTTGGTCGACCGCCTCGACGATATTGAAGATTTGTTGCTACGTGATGATTCCCCTCGCGCTGCTTGGGCGGGAATTTCCGAAGAAAAAGTAATGCGTCGTGAAATTGCGCGAGAACTACGAAATACAGCTAATCAGGCATATACCGTAGATCAGGAAGGGGTAACAGCAGACGAGAAAGAGACCGACATAAGGCTTCGTGCTACGGCTTCTGATCAACAAGCGGTGATTGAGTTGAAGCTAGGTGATGGACGTACGGGGCGTGATCTACGAGATACGATTAAGTCGCAACTGGTGACTAAATACATGGCTTCAGAGGAGTGTCGCTCTGGTTGTCTGCTAGTGACGGTGGCTCAAGACCGTCAATGGGAACATCCAGATTCCGGTGAGCGCATAGATGTATTGGGGCTTGAAGCGATGCTTCAAGAAGAAGCATTGAAGATCTCCGACGAGATGCGAATGTCCGTACTTCTTGTTACTCGTGTGCTTGATTTGCGGCCACGTCTTTTATCCGAAAATAGGCGCTCCTCAAAAGTACCGGCCGAGGAGTAAACATGAAAAGACAGAAACCACTAGGTGGGGGGCAGGCAAGCATCATCAACACAATGATGAGCCCGACGATGATGCCTGCGGCGTACGGTAGCGATCCTCGGCAATGGGAACTGCGCCGTCAGGCTTCGGCGGAATTCGGAGGCAACGCTGCATTCAGTCGCTCTATCAGCCAGGAGCAGGATCCCCACATCATCGCGGCGTCCTGGTACTCCATCTCACGATCCGTCAGGTGCACTGCATCGTTTCGAACTTTGGACAGCTGTAGAAAGGTTGTGTAGATCAAAGGGTCGATGACTCGCTCATCGTGCAGCACTCGCATCTTCACTACGGCGCTGGCTTTCGCCGAAAACTCGTAGCCCAGTTCGTTAGCCAACAGGTCTACGGTCGCCTCTACTTCAAGCCATGAATGCAGGATGGCTCCACGTGGCGATACTGCAGCAAGTTGAAGAGCAACAGGCGTCGGAAGGGGAGCTTTTTCATCACCAGAAGGTTCCTGGAGCTTGCCCGTGAGACTCTCCTGGACTGCCTTCAACTCCTCGGTGAGATCGACATGAAGCTCGCCGTATTTGAAGCTACGGATTTTGGGAATGACCCCTAGGATCGGATCTTTTAGCAGGCAAACGACCGTTACCACCGCGGCTGGCCATGCGAGGGCGGACACTAGCGCCGAAACAAACTGCATCCAATCCATGGGGTTCGCACCTTTGAAGTAGCGCTTATTACGCCGCTTGTTACGTATAGCGCAAAAACAAAAGGCCCGCATTTCTGCGAGCCTTCGTTTTGTATGGTACCGGCACCAGACGAACGGTATGTTTCGGGGAGGCTAGGTTTTCTGCGGGTCTGGAAGTCGGTGGAAAATTTGGCGCTCCCCAACTAGTAACTATAAATAAATCAGATAGTTATGGCGTTCTATGGAATCGAACCGGGAAGAAAAACTGCAATAAAATCGTTTCGAGGTCAGCAAATTCAAGTTGTTAGGAAATAGTGTTGAATTTGTCACGAAAGCAGTATCATTGCGCCACCCTTCGCTGCAAGACTATGGATGAAACGGCAAGAATGGCGTTGATATTGGCGTTTGAGACGGAAAACCTCAGGGATCTCTGTACGAGTGAGGTCATCGCATGTCGTGAATTGCCCATTCCTGTGGCCCAGAGTCTATTTAAAAGGCTTGCAGATATTCGAGCTGCATCTAATATCCTTCATTTACCTGTAGGAAAGCCTACTGAGATAGATGGCGCCCCTCCAGGATTAGTTTTGGTAAACTTAAGCCATAACCACCATTTGATGTTTAGTGCCGTTCATCAAAAAGTTCCTATACTGACCTCTGGTGATGTAAACTGGGATATGGTTAGTCGAATAAAACTGCTTAAAATTGGACGGAATGATGATGAATAGTCAGGCGTTTCAGCCAAGCTGGATTTCACCCCCTGGTGATACTATCTTAGATATTCTTTCTGACAGGGAAATAACTCCGAAGTTATTGGCCGATAGCATGGGCTGTGAGTTGGCCTCCGTTGAATTGCTTTTTGATGGTTCGGCAGAGATAACAGAGCAACTTGCGCATAGGTTATCCGCAGTAATTGGACCTGACCCTGAATTTTGGATTGTTAGGGAGCGTCAGTATCGCGAGGACGTTTCTCGTATATATAGAGACGTTAGTCAATCGGAGGAGAGTTGGCTTTTAGAACTCCCCGTGAAGAGTATGCAGGCCTTTGGTTGGATATCTAACTCAGAGAGTAAATCTAAAAAAGTCATCGACTGTTTAGATTATTTTGGTGTTCCTGATATCAGTGCTTGGAAAGATAAAAGCTCGGAGTTTGTAAAAGATTCGAGATTTAGAGCGAGTAAGTCATTCGATCAGAAAGTTGGTGCTACAGCTGCTTGGATTCGATATGGCGAAATTAGGGCGCTTAAAGCATCGTGTAATAAATGGGATAAATCTGAACTTCTAGAAAATATTGAAAGTATACGTGCACTTACTAATATTCCCGAGCCTTCCGAGTTCATTCCTAATCTTCAAGCTATATTGGCTAATTGTGGTGTTATTCTCGTTATATCTAGAACGCCAGAAGGTTGTCCGGCTAGTGGAATGGCAAAATTTTTGTCCGAGGATAAAGCACTAATAATGCTTAGCTTTAGATATTTATCGGATGATCATTTTTGGTTTTCATTATTTCATGAGATTGGACACTTAATTCTTCATGGTCAAGATTCTACTTTTGTAGAGGGTGAGGAATTCGAATGTGATCGGGAAGAGCGGGAGGCCAATGAGTTTGCCGCCATAACACTCATTCCGTCTAGGTTTAGAGTGAATATGGAGGCGCACTCAGATAACTATAGAAGTATTATTAAGTTTGCTAAGTCTGTTGGTATTGCTCCTGGTGTTGTCGTAGGTCAAATGCAACATTTCAATATTGTAAAACGAAATCATATGAATAAACTTAAGGTCAAGTATTCTTGGTCGGATGGTTTAGCTAGCCTCTAAATTTAATGAACCTGCTTGGGGATTTTTGCCAGTTGCATAATGAGTCTTCAATAACCTGCATTCCGACACCAAGTACGGTTTCTAGTTCTTGGACTTTTTGTTCTAATATGGTTGCTGAAAGGTTAGCTGTGGTCCTCCCTCCGAATAGCAAACGTGCGCCTTTTAAGGGGCCGGTAGCTTCGCTCATGTAGGTTGAGTCGGCATCTATATTTGAAATTCCAACCTTAGCAATCATCGTCAAATAATCAAATTTGCCGGTTCTTCCAAATCGTTTCACTTCATTCATGGATCTGTAAAGTGTCCGGAATGCGAGTTTTTCATTCCCGTTGAATTGGTTCAATGCATTATTGAAAAGTTCGACATGCGAACCATATTGCATTACCCAGTTTACATAGCTTTCAATAACCTCTCCTGTCCAATTGGATTTTGTAGGATCTAAGGATTCGTACTTCCGGTGATTTCCAAATTTTCTACCGTCACTTCTCAGTGTAATCTGGTTGCGCCCAATCCAATTACTCATAGCGGTTGGATCAAAGCTAGCGCGGGCCCAATTCCAAGTGTGGTTGCCTCCAAGGGCGCCATAAACGTCTTTTATTAATTGCCAGCCTGTACTGCTTGCTTTCCCAAAGTGAGTAGCTAAGAAAACCAACCAACAGGCTTCCTCAATATCTCCAGATTGCCGTTTTAAAACTGCTGCGCGAATCGGGTCAAAATGCTCGCTACGCGGGTCAGCTCTATCGGCGCTAATATCACGCCTGCTTATAGCCGCAACATATTCAACGCGTCTTATGCTCTCAATCATTTGTTTTACGAGTGTTGATTTATTCTCAAAGGCAGATATTCCAGGTAGAAGTAATCCATTTTGCTCTACGCGCGTGAGCTTTAGACCTAATTCTTGTTTGAGGTCTTCATATTGTTCTCTCACTTTAATATCTCCCTTGCTTTAGAAGTAATCCATTTTTGAATTGAGGAACGCACTGAGGAGGTGACGCCATAGCTACTCTGGATGTTATGGTTGTAGCCCAAAATGTGCACATCTCTTCCAATATCAATTCCGGAAATTTTCGAAATTTTTCCTTGGTAGCTAAAACCTTTTATTTCTATCCCGGTTTTCCTTGGAAGGGCCCAGTCTTCCACCGTTTCTTTGACAAAAATAGTTTGCGTGGCTTTTTCGAAACTTTCTATCACTGTTTTCCCATTTAGTATCAGTATCTTTATAGGTGAATATTTTAGTACTTCTCCTAGGAACTCAGCTGAAATGCGAATTAGTGTTTCGCGCTGTTTTGATGTTAGAAATGCCCATTTTTTTGCTGTTGCATATGGAATCAGGTCTAAATGGCATGCATGGAACAAAGAACTATAAAAAGAGTCGTTTGTTCCCTTTAATAGGAGGTCCAATGGCTTGAACCAGCCATCATATGGATTTCTAAAAAAATATTCTGTGCAGGAGTTATGTATTAATCCAAGTTGTGTTTCAGTTAGGTTTTTCCAATTCTCTATAGAAAGTGAGTTTAGAGTATGGAATCTCCTGTCATTCTCCATAAGCTCTAGCCCATCAGATGAAACAAATTCTCTGTTACTTGGGTTGAGCCCAACTGTAGCAATCGACGCTTTAGATGGGTTTCCAAAATATGGGATCGGAGCGGCCCACTCTATTATTTCAAGTTGCTTGGATGACTCGTATGAAAGCTCCTGAATCATCCTAGCTAAAATTATCAGCTGTGGATTTTTTGATGGTTTATCTTGTTCAAAGGTAAACAAAATTGCCTCCATTAGCTTGGGAAGAGCCTATTTTTCGTGCTGCAAAAATTTTCAGTTCATTGTTTTTTATTGAAGATGTGATTTGAGTGAGCCTGCTATCGCAGTTATTGTTTTTTGATATGTTGAATATTTGTAAAAGACTTGTGAGGTCGTTCCAATAATCTTCAGTGTGGTGTGCAGAAGCTATTTCGTTATTGAGTCTTAGTTCTCTTTCGTGTTTGAGTAGGCGCAGGACATTTTCTGTCTGGTCTCCATTGGGCATTTCAGGCATAAAGATTTTTTCTTGCCAGCCTTCCTTTTGATAAAGTTTAATTTTTTCCAAATCTTCAATGTAAATATGCAAACTCGTTACGTAGTGGCTATATTCGCCAATAGGTATACCTAATTTGCGTGCGGCCAACTCTTGGAGCATTGTAAAAGAGAATACATCGTGTGGTAATCCCTTGTAAGCATCGTTTGAACGCATGCACGTGTATAAATGCAGTTTTTCATTTCTGATCATGAACTGTAGAACGCATGTGCATGGAACATCTTTGTGTGATGTCTGAATGTCCGAATTTGAAAATAGCTGTATCACCGCTTTTCGAGTTTCTGGACCTTTCTTGAGGGTATTTATAATATTTTGGAATTGACCTTCTATGCCAAAAAGTTTTGGTCCATAAGCACCAAAAATAGTCTTGTTGTCATCGGAGTACTGATGATAATTTTTCAGGTAGTATTGGATTTGAGCCAAACTATTTGATCCGGATAAGTACCAAAGTAGTTCGCCTAAACAGCTGTAGATCGTACCTTTTCCTTCGGTTCGACTCAGCCTCCCTAATGGATTTGTTAGCTTTAGCAATACACCGGAAAGTTCTTGGGTTTTTCCTTTTGTTGGATTTACCTCAATTCCATCCTTTAAGATGGCATCAAAGGTTTTTTGCATTATGTCATCAATGGTTTCCCCAAATATAAACACTATTAAAGCTCCCTGCAGTGCTGAAGGTTGTGTGGCTATAGTGGTAATTCAAATTGAGCTTCTGTGAAGTTTAGCTTGTATTTTTGTTGTTCTTCTTTTAGTTTTTTTGCGCATGTTATTATTTGCCGTCTCGAACCTGGCAGTGCTCCTAATTCAATTGCTTTGTTTCTTACGGTTACTTTGACGTCGTAATGAGGGTAAGAAGCGGAACTTTGAAACCACTTGCGTTTTAGTCCTAAATGGAAAGCGAATTCATGTAGTTCTTCTAGCGTGTCAGCAACAAGATGACACCATTCATTCTGCGCCCACTTGATTCGAACATTGTCTACATATACAGTCATATTTAAGGCCTGCGCAAGGCTAATTCCATATTAAATAGTATCTTGCTTTTAGAGTGTCTGAGTTCGATTTCTAGTCGTTCCTCTTTCAAACCCCTTGACTGACTGTAGCATATTTAAGCAAAAGATGAATAGGTAGTAGGTGCCTTTTGTGCTGCATTTTTACCAGTGCAAGAAAGTTGTTTTTAAAATGCTGTGTTTTCAATCTTAAAGGAGGCTGCATCTATGAAATTTCTTGTCGAGTTTAAGTGCAATTAGTTTGATTGTTAACCAATAGCGATAGCGTGTTGCTGGGCTCCTTCCTATCAGAGCATTATTCATGAACCACAGGAGGTGTTTGAGACGCCATGTCCAAGGATTGGCTAACTTCCAACGTTGAAAAATTGCGTTTTGAATGGCTGCGGCTTGTTTGAGGTGTCGTCTGCGGGTGGCCTGCGAACCACTCAGCACGCTAACTAAAAAAAGCGCCATATCAAAACTCTTGCTCATTTTTTACTCCCGATATACGCGGCAGCAATTTCGATACGACCGTGACCTAGCTCATAACTGATTGTTACTCGGGCTTCATTATCCAATTGTTGATCAAACTGGTCGCTACCACCATTAACTGGAGGAGGATGATGAGTGATTTGATGATAGCGCTCACATGCATAAGCAGCTCTAAGCTCATGGAAGCCCTTGATATTGTGTTCATGGAGGATTTCCCGCGCTAAACGAACTATTCGCTGCTGGAAGGAGAGATAGCTTTCATTCGGTGCTAGCAAGTTGCGGCTACCATGCGGTGAGACCTGTTCGGCATATCTGAGCGCTTCGCGAACATGTTCATCCACATTGATCCAGCGCGGTGCCGATGCGCCAGAGCGGCCACCTTTGGTGCCGTCCTGGATGTTGATCTTGCCCCAGTGTTCAGCCTCAAGCCTCAGGCGTGGAAGGTCAGCCAAGATGGTCTCGCGCAAACGCATGCCCGTGGCACGCGCCAGTTGCGCAATGGCCGCGGCACGGGGATGCTGTTCGCGGAGTGCGTTGACTATGCGTGTCACTTGATCACGATCCTTACCCTGTGGAACTGTTGTACGAACGGTGGTGCGCCGCAGTCCTAAAGCCTTACTCGGACTCGGCACTTTTACATACTGATCACCGCGAAGAGCAGCCATGACCCGGTTGACGCTGGAAAGTCGGTTTTGCGCGGTGGCAATGGCGAGCTCACCTTGTTCAACTTGCTGGCGTAGAGCTCCGGCATAGTCCAGCAAAGTCTGCCGATCAATCTGCCGCGCATCGTTAAATCCCGGCCCTTCCTCCGATCGACACCAGCGTACAAATGCCTGCCAGCGATCACTGTGCGCCTTGACTGTGCCGTAATGCCCTCCACCAAATAGATCTCGCAATGCCTGCGGCCCGGCATAACTCAGTTGCCGGCCATAGCCAAAATTCCGCCCATCCCGTCTACCTACCAATGCCATGCTCAAACTCCTCTCGAAGCCAAACCTTTAAAACCTTCCCCACGTCATCCCGCCAAGAATGTTGAGTGTTATCAGGGATCAAGGCCCCTGCGACCTGTGGGGTTTGTCCACTAACGCGGGACTGGCGGCTCTTTACGACCGGGAGCTTGGGCATCTCATGATCTGGCCTCCTGAACACTTCCGAAGAAGTGGGCGGGTGGAGGCTGGGCTGGCTGACGAGACCGGCGCCGCGAGATCCTGAGTCGGGTGAAGGCAGCTATGCGATGACCGGGGCATGCCTGACTGTCAGTCAGGTGCAGTCCATTCCGTGGGCTGCGGCACCATCATCTGCATCGCTGTTGCTGGTGACTTCGGTGTTTGTCACGCCGATTGTCACGAGGGGGAATGCCGCAAAGCCTTGTACGAGTTGGGCTGCAGCAGCGGTAGGAGCGCCCGTCTCTTTCCGGGAGAAAGAGACGGGCGCAGGTTGGCGCAATGAAATGGCCAAGCGGATAGGTTGCTGCAGGGCAGCTATGAAAGGGTATGAGTTGCCGCAGTGGGCACACTGATAAAAGTAGGCATCCATCACATCGCTGTGACCGTGCGAGCCGCCGGACGCTAATCGCACTTTGGGTGAACCACCACGGTGTGGCGTAGCCTTAAAGGTTCTGGCTACCTGGGTTGCTGTCAACGACAGCGCTTTGCCCGATCTTTTCTACGCCTGTGGATAATTCGGGTCAAGGCTCGAATTTTCGGGAGTTCTGCGGCTGTGGATGAAATTATCCACCGGTGGAAATCAGTGGTTTTCCACAGACAGTTACTTGGACTTTCGATTTTTTAAGTGAGGTCGATCCAAGCAGGGCGGCTTTGCAGCCCTGTTTGGATGGACCCGCGTGGAAAAGCGGATCACTGAGATATGAAGACCGAGCGCTTACTCGGTTGCGCCACGTTTTGCTTTTAGGCGAGTAACGTTCGCTCCGGTCTGGTTCGCGAATTCGTGTGGAGTGACATGCTCCTGCCGGTTGGTCTCCAGGTACCGGCTCCACCAGTTCATGATCAGCCTGCGCTCCTCGATGAACTCGGCCTTGTGGATGTAAGCGGCGCGGACGTTGTTGCGTTCCTTGTGGCTCATCTGCCTTTCAATGGCGGTCTCGGACCACAGTCCGGACTCGATCAGTGCGCTGCAGGCCATTGAACGAAACCCATGCCCGCAGATATCGGTTTTGGTGTCGTATCGCATCGTCCGTAGCGCGTTGTTCACGGTATTTTCGGACATGGGTTTCCAGGGTTTGGCATCACCTGCGAAGACCAATGCGAATTTGCCTGTGAGTGCATGGATTTTTTCGAGTAGCGCCACTGCTTGCGGCGATAAGGGTACTAAATGGATATCCCCGGCCATCTTCGTACCCCTTGTGGAAAAAGGTACTCCCT
This sequence comes from Pseudomonas sp. RL_105y_Pfl2_101, assembly GCF_963970585.1. Lineage (NCBI taxonomy): Bacteria > Pseudomonadati > Pseudomonadota > Gammaproteobacteria > Pseudomonadales > Pseudomonadaceae > Pseudomonas > Pseudomonas sp. RL_105y_Pfl2_101. The sequence goes on along the minus strand of NZ_CAXAPG010000001.1, from coordinate 459,428 downwards.
CCAGCGCAGGTCGAGTGTCCGGTATCTCCCAGGTGCCGCGCTTGAGGTCGAACTCGCTCCAGCGTGCGAAACGCAGCTCGCTGGATCGTACAAACACATGCAGCGACAGCATCACCGTCAGACGGGTAAGTGCCCGGCCTTTATAGGTGTCGATCCGCTCCTGCAGTTCCGGCAGTCGCGATAAGGGTAGAGCGGGGCGATGTACCACCCGCGGGGCTTTGATCGAGCCTTCGAGATCGTAAGCAGGGTTTATGGTGATAAGCCGGAGGCGCTTTGCCTCGCGCATGATGCTCTGCAGGTAGTTTTGTACCCTTAAAGCAACGTCGATCGTTCCGCGCTTCTTGATCGCTTCCAAGGGCTGCATAAGGTCATGGGTGTCGAGATCAACAATGGCGCGTGCGCCAATCAGCGGGAATACGTGGGTTTTGAGGCGGCTCATCACAGTCTTGGAGTGGCCTGGTGCCCACTTGGCCGACATTTCCGTGTGCCAGTCCAGCGCAACGCTTTCAAAGGTTCTGCCTTTGATCACGGCTTCCGCCTTGGCTTGGTGCTTGGTCTCTATGGGATCAATGCCATCCGCCAGCATTCGCTTGACCTCCAAGCGCTTGCGGCGCGCATCGGCGAGGCCAATGACGGGGTAGTTGCCGAACGAGGTCAGTCCTTCCCGTCCGTCAGGTTTGACGTAACGGAGCCGCCAGCCTTTGCGGCCATTGGGTTGGACTAGGAGGTAGAGGCCATCGCCGTCGAAAAGCTTGTAGGCGCGGTCTATAGGTTTTGCCAAGCGGCAAGCTGCGTCGGAGAGCGGAGCTGTGGTGCGCGACATAAGGGTACTCCCTTTTATCGAAGTGACCTGTACCCCAAACTCTACCCTTAAAACGGTTGGAACCTACCAGTTTCTGACGGAAACCGATGGAACCCCAAAACGAAAAAACCCGCCAGAAGGCGGGTTTTTCGGGGGTTCCAGAGATTTTGAAAGCCTTCTCTGGAACCTTGTATGGTGCCGGCACCAGGAGTCGAACCCGGGACCTACTGATTACAAGTCAGTTGCTCTACCAACTGAGCTATACCGGCGTGTGGGCGACGATTATAGCGATTGGGTGCGTTCTGTAAACCCCTGAATTCTGACTATTTTTGCGCAAGCCCGGCTTAGGTGCGGTGGAGCAGGTTTCGCCGTTTGTTCAGGGCTCGCCAAGTGCGGCTGTTTTGCATGCCGTGGAGTTGGGCTTCGGCCTGTTCAGCCCGGTGCAGGGCGGCGCTGAGCGGTTGGTCTGCGGCGTCGACGGGGTGGCTGAATTTGTGGCTTTTGCCGAGTTGAAGGCCGGCCAGGTGGCAGGGTGGGATGTCGAAGGCGGGTTTGAGGGCCAGGTCGATCACGATACGTTGGGCTGTTGAATAGCACGGGCGCGGTGGAGGCAATGACTGGCGCGGGGCAGCACGGAATTCGGCGGTTATGTCGTTTCGCTTAGACGCTTATGCACAACGGGCAGGATGAGACGTAGGGCATCTTGCGATTTTGTGACCGCTTTCGCATTTCGTCGCAAATGCCTGTTTTCATGGTTTTTTATCCATATGAACAAAAAATGACCAACGTTGATTCGGTCAGGAAATCGCGAATTGATTGGATCCGAGTTTATTTCATCAACAGAGTTATCCACAGGGTGTTTCATCTCAGCAACGCTCTGCCAGCAACATCAGATTGCGCGGGGTGAGCGGTGTTTCGCAGAAGGTACCGAGGCGAACCTGGTAGCCTTTTTGACTGAGGAAAAGCGCCCGATCCAGCACCAGCCAAAGCTCCAGTGGCCGTCGGAAAAGGCCTCGCAGCAACTCCAGGTTGCGCACCTCGGCCAGGCGTTGATGGCCTGCTGCTTCCAGGGCGAGCCAATCCGGCGTGCCGACTGTGGATAAGTCTTTCAGGGCCGCGAGATCGATGCAGTACTGGGCGAAGGATTTTTCCAGCCAGGCGCTGGGCAGTGAGGGGGTAGGCAGGTAGTCGTCGCGCCCCCTGATGTGCCGTTGCAGCAGGTCGAAACCCAGGCGCCGGGCCATGGAGTGGTCCCGTTGTCTTCTGACGCGGGCGCCTGCGGTGACGGTTTCGGTCTGTGGCAGGCTGAGATCGTCGAGCGACAGCTGTAGGGCAGAGCCCTTGGCGGCGTCGGACAGCGCTTGATAGCGCTCGCTGCTGATGCGGTTGTAACAGCACGGTGCGATAGCCAGTTGTGCACAGCCGACGGCGCTGGCCAGGTGCATCAAACGCACATGCAGGTCGCCGCAGGCGTGCAGGGCCACAGGCGTGTGTCCGGGGTGGAGCGCCTGGACGGCGTCCGCTGCCAGCACGTCTTGTTGCACGTGCGTGGCGGGCAGGTGATGGCGCTGGCTCAGTTGTTGGCCGCAGGCGACCAGGGCGGGGTCGTACTCCAGGCAGGTCAGTTGCTGAGCACCGTGCAGCAGGCGTCGACCGAGGTGGCCTTTGCCGGCGCACCAATCCAGCCAGTGGGTCGGTTGGGTGGTGAAGTGCAGGCGGCTGGCGAAGGCTTCGATCTGTTGCCATTTGCGCCCGGGCACGTCGACGTTGAGGCGATGGCTTGGGGCTTCGAGCGTACTGGCGGGCAATTGTGCGACCGCGCTTAATGCACGGGAGACAGCGGCCAATTCCGGAAATGGCGCTGGCGCGTCTGCCATCAACCATGGCTGATGATGGTCATTTTCCGCCGCTTCCAGTGAACGCTGGCGTAGCCATCGGGACAGTTCCGGGTGGGACGTTTGCCAAGGCAGCTGCAGATGGGTGAACGGACGTGGTTTCCACAGTGCCTGGTGCGTCGTGAGAAACGCGTCCAGCGCCGTGAAGCGGGCGAGCAGGGCCTCGCCCGTCAGCACGCCGCTGTCAGCGCCCTTGGCAGGCATCGACGCGCAACCAGCGCTCCAGCTGCTTGAAGCCTTGCACCAGTAGGAAAGACATCAACAGGTAGAACATACCGGCGGCGAAGAAGATCTCCACCGGCAGGTAGGTCCGGGCAATGATGGTCCGGGCCATGCCGGTGAGTTCCAGCAAGGTCACGGTACTCGCCAGGGCACTGGCCTTGAGCATCAGGATCACTTCGTTGCTGTAGGCCGGCAGGCCGATGCGCGCGGCACGGGGAAGCATGATGTAGAACAACGCCTTGGGCCGCGACATGCCCAGGGCCCGTGCGGCTTCGATCTCGCCCCGTGGGATGGCCTGGATCGCGCCGCGCAGGATTTCGGCGATGTAGGCGGCGGTGTGCAGGGTCATGGTGACTGTGGCGCACCAGAACGGATCCCGCAGGTACGGCCACAACGCGCTGCTGCGCACGGCATCGAACTGCGCCAGGCCGTAATAGACCAAAAACAGCTGGACCAGCAGCGGCGTGCCACGGAAAAAGAAGATGTAGGCGTAGGGCAATGCCCGCACCTGCCATAGGCGCGAAGAGCGGGCGATGCCCAGGGGAATCGCCAGCAGCAGCCCGGCGATCACGGCGATGGCCACCAGCTCCAGGGTCAGTGTGGCGCCCTGGGCCAGCTTTGGCAGCCACTTGATGATGACGTCCCAGTTCATTGGGTGCTCCTGGTAAATCCACGGGCGGCGCGTCGTTCCAGCAGGTGCATGCCAATCATGGCGAGCACTGTCAGGCCCAGGTACATGAGCGCTGCGACCGTATAGAAGGTGAACGGTTGCTTGGACACGGTCACGCCGATTTGCGCATGGCGCATGATTTCTTCCAGGCCGATCACCGAGACCAGCGCGGTGTCCTTCATCAGGATCATGAACAGGTTGCCCAGGCCAGGCAGGGCGATGCGCCACATCTGCGGCATGATCAATCGGGTGAAGATCCGCCACTTCGATAGGCCCAGGGCTACGCCGGCCTCACGATGGCCCTTGGGGATCGCCAGGATCGCGCCGCGAAAGACTTCTGTGGCGTAGGCGCCAAAGCACAGGCCCAGGGCAATCACCCCGGCGGCGAAGGCGTCGAGGGCGAGGTCGGGTTTGCCGAAATACTCACCCAGGGCACGCATCAGGTTGACGGTGCCGAAATAGATCAACAGCACCCAGAGCAATTCCGGGATGCCACGAACCAGTGTCGAATAGGTGCCGCCCAGCCATTGCAGCGGCTTGTATGGCGAGGTTTTGGCCAAGGCGCCAAGCAGGCCGAGCACCAGCCCCAGGCACAAGGCCGACAGTGCCAGCTTGACGGTCATCAGCGCGCCGGCGGCAAGCGCCGGGCCGAATCCGTAGAGATCGATCATCATGGGTAAGAATTCATATCGCGGCAGGCTTTGCTAAGGGCCGGCGCTGCCAGGCAGCTGCGCCGGCCAGGCACGTCAATATCAATAGATACTGAACGGGAAGTACTTGTCGTTGATCTTTTTATAGGTGCCGTCGGCTACGATTTCTTTCAAGGCCGCGTTCAGCTTGTTTTGCAGCGGGTCACCTTTGCGCACGGCGATGCCGATCTTGTCGCTTTCCTCCACCGGGTCGCCCTTGAATTCGTAATCACGGCCCGCATCGGTTTTCAGCCAGTCGTAGTTCACGTATTTGTCCGCCAGGATCGCGTCGACGCGGCCGGAGGTCAGGTCCAGGTAGGCGTTATCCTGGGTGTCGTAGAGCTTGATGGTGATGTCGCTGCCCATTTCATCTTCCAGCCAGGTGCCAGCGAGGGTGGCGCGTTGTGCCCCGATGACCTTGCCGTTGAGTGACGCTTTATCGGTTTTGAAGTCGACGTTTTTTGGCGCGATGAATTGCAGTTTGTTGGAGTAGTACGGGTCGGTGAAGTCCACGGCCTGCTTGCGTTCTTCAGTGATCGACAGCGACGAGATCAGGAAGTCGAACTTCTTGGCGTTCAGGGCCGGGATGATGCCGTCCCAGTCGGAAGTGACCACTTCGCACTCGACTTTCATCTTGGCGCACAGGGCATCGCCGATGTCCTTGTCGAAGCCGACCACGTTGCCGCTGGCATCTTTGTTGTTGAACGGCGGATAGGCCGCTTCGATGCCCATCTTCAGTTTGTCGGCCGCCATGGCGCTGGCCGAGAAGACCAGGCTGGCCGCTGCGGCCAGGAGGAATTTCTTGTAGGTCTGCATGTGTACTGCTCCGTTAGCGGTTGCTGGACATGAATTGTTTGCAGCGCGCCGAAAGCGGGTTTTCGAAGACCTGCTGTGGCGATCCTTGCTCCTCGACCAGGCCCTGATGAAGGAACACGACTTCGCTGGAAACCTGACGGGCGAACCCCATTTCATGGGTGACCAGCAGCATGGTGCGTCCTTCTTCGGCCAGGGCGCGGATCACACTAAGTACTTCCTGGACCATTTCCGGGTCAAGGGCGGAGGTGGGTTCGTCGAACAGAATCACCTTGGGCTGCATCGCCAGTGTGCGGGCGATGGCGGCGCGTTGTTGCTGGCCGCCGGACAGTTCGGCCGGGTAGGCGTGGCGCTTGTCGGCAATACCGACCTTGGCCAGTAGCGCTTCGGCCACTTCGACGGCTTCGGCCTTGCTCTGGCCAAGCACCCGGCGTGGCGCTTCGATGATGTTATCGAGCACGCTCATGTGCGGCCAAAGGTTGAAGTTCTGGAAGACAAAACCGATCTCGCTGCGCATGCGGTTGATCTGTTTGCCGTCGGCGGCCACCAGTTCACCGTTCTTTGCGGCTTTGAGCTTGAGCTCTTCGCCGGCCACCAGGATCTGGCCCTGGTTGGGGTTTTCCAGCAGGTTGATGCAGCGCAGGAATGTGGATTTGCCGGACCCGGAGGATCCGAGGATCGAGATCACATCGCCGTCGCGGGCGGTCAGCGAGACGCCTTTGAGCACCTCCTGCTGTCCGTAGCGTTTGTGCAGGTTGCGGATTTCAAGCGCGGGCGTGGCCTGGGCCATGTGCGGTCCTCATGGTATGTGCTCCCTTGCTGTTGGCTGCCTTCCTTGGCGAGGCGGCCAAGCTAGCATGCGTCCGAATGGCAGCCAACAGCGTTACGGGCGGTAAACCGGTGATGTGTGGCAGGTTGTCGCATCGGCACAGCAGACTGTCGCGCCATCAACAACCGAACGGCCGTTTGAACCTGGTTTACCGGTGAAAAGTCCGGGAGTCGCGTAAAAAAAGGCGCGATGGTGCCAGCTTTGGGCGGGGGTTGGAAGGGTTAACCGGATGAGCGTTCGTGTTGTGCCTGTTTATTGTCCTGGGAGGGGATTATCTGAATTCCTCTATTCCAATCCGCAGTGTGGGCAAGTTCCAATCGGTCTAAACCCATAGGGACGATTAATAATCAAACAAGCAGCCACACTTGGTTTTTTCCTGAGCGCGGGAGTTTCCATCATGAAATCCCTCCACCATTTGTTGTTGCCTTTCGTTGCCATCAGCATCCTGCTGTTCCCCATCGCCCTCAACGCCACCAACCTCGCGCCCATCGACAACGCAGGCGTCCAGGTCCAACCCATGCAGCAGAACGGCATCACTTACCTGTCGGGCGGTATCGGTGAGGATGAGGCCCGGGCCATCGGGCAGGCCCAGGGTTACAACTTGCACATGACATTCGCGGTTGGCCCGGAAAACAAATACATCCCGGATGTGGAGGTCACCGTCCAGAACGCGTCGGGGCAAACGCTGTTGACGCTGGATGAGGCCGGGCCGCTGGTTTACGTGCAATTGCCGCCGGGCAAGTACGACGTGGTGGCGACGCGCAATGGTGAGGCGCGGCGCGACACTGCTGAGATAGGCAGCGGGGCCGCGCGCAACCTGGTGTTCCATTGGAACGGTGACGAATAACCGGTCGGTTTATTCGCTGGCGGGTTCTTCCAGGGTCTGGCGGTAGCGGTCCAGTGCCTCGCTGAAGTCCTTGATGAACTCCGGTGTGCTGAGCCAGCGCTGGGCGGTCTCGCGGTCCATTTCATCGACCCACATGCGGTAGTCCACCAGCATGTCGGCGGCCAGGTTGGTCGCCGCCATGCTTTCGTTTTCGGCGTTTTTCAGGTCGAGCAGGCCTGGGCGCTCATTGATCATCACGCTCAGGGATGCGAGCAGCGTATCGAGCATTTCACTGCGGCTGATGGCCTCGGCGTCGCGCAGTTTGGCGAACAGTTCCAGCACGTAGACCGGCGGCTGGGCGGTGGCGTGGGCCGGGTCGCCATACATCGGGATCGATTTGCGCCCGGTCATGCGGATCTGTTTGGCTTTGTCTTTGGCGCGCTTGGCGCGTTTTTGCTGTTTGTTCAGTGAGGCCATTGGGCTTCGGTTTCCAATTCGTGAGGGGAGGTCCGCAACACCTGGATTGGAGGGCAATGGGATGCGGCCGGTGACGTGCAGGATAGCGTTCTTGGGGTAGGCGTTGCTGAAAAAACACACGAGAGGCGGTTATTGGGTGTTGGCTGCCACGTCTTCAAGCCGCGCCCGTTCGCGATCCAGCTCGTTGCGCAGCTCTTCTTCCGTGGGCAGCACCAATTGGTATTGGCTGGCGAACAACTGTTCATGGCCTTGCAACACGGAATAACGCACCACCGAGTCGTCTTTGCGCGCACAGAGAATGACGCCCACGGTAGGTTTGTCGTCAGGGCCGCGCTTGAGATCATCGTAGAGACGTACATACATATCCATCTGGCCGATGTCCTGGTGGCTGAGCTCGCCACGTTTGAGATCGACGATCACAAAGCACTTGAGCAGGTAGTTGTAGAAGACCAGGTCGATGTAGAAGTCTTTGCTTTCGGTGCTGATGCGTTGTTGGCGGGCGACAAAGGCGAAGCCTTTGCCCAGTTCCAGAAGGAAGCCTTGTAGCGGGTCGATCAAGGCCTGTTCAAGGTCGGTTTCCAGCAGCGTGCCGGTATTGGGCAGTCCTAGGAACTCAAGGACCACCGGATCCCTGACGATGTCCCTGGGACCGAAATCCAGTTTCTCAAGATTGGCGGCCGCTTCCTGCTCTACCGCAGGCCGGTCGCGGCTTGCCAGGAGACGTTCGTAATAGAACGTGCCGATCTGTCGTTCCAAGGCGCGGGTGGACCAGTTTTGAGTGACGGCTTCGTTCATGTACCAACGGCGTGCATTCGCATTTTCGACGCGTAGCAGCGTTCGATAGTGAGTCCAGCTCAATTCGTGACGCAGTGCGTCACAGATTGGAAACGCCTGATAAAAGAGACGCATGTAGCGCAAATTTGAAGCATCAAACCCTTTCCCAAACCGCGCCGTCAGCACTTTCGCCAACGACGGTAGCAACCTTGCGCCGTAAGCCGCCCGTTCGGCGCCGCCCTGTTCGAATTCAATGATATGCCGGCCGATCTGCCAGCAGGTTTGTACCTGGAGCGTATCGACGGCACGCAGGACCTTCTGGCGTGCCTGGCGAATCAGCTCACCGAGTTCGTTGATCAAGGGGGCGAGCTGTGGGTCATCTTGAGGTAGCAGTGGCGTCATCGCAGTGTCCAGCCATTGAGAGGGGCGGACCGCAAGGATGCTCCTGGCGACGTTTCGATGATGCCGGACGGGGCTGATTGCTTGGGAGGAAAAATAGCTGATTGACGCAGGACGGGTATGACGCCGTCCCATGTTGGTTGACCTTGGCTTGTAGGAACTATTCCCGCAGCCTGTCAGCCACCGCGAACCCCTTCGCCACAAAGCGCTTGGCGGGTGACAGTCAGACCTTACCTTGCGCCAGTGCCTGGGATGCAGCCACATAATCGGCCTGGAATTGCTTGCTTTCCACCCAATCCAGCGCGGTCTGCTCATCCACACCGGTGGTCAAGCGGCGGTATTCGATCAATGCGGTAAAGATGAAGTCGGTCGCTTCTTCCTCACCTTCCTGCTCCAGCACCAACTCCAGCAGTGGATGCCCCAGGAAGGCGATGCACATGGCCTGCTGGCTGATCTTTTCGGCAGCGCCCATGAGTCGGAACATGTCCGATAGGTCCACGGTTTCCAGGTCGATGCGCTCGTCGTTCGGGTCGAGGAAATCGTTCGGCGCAGCAGCACGCTTAGTACGGTTCTGCTTGGCTTTCGCCTTGGCGCGCTGGCTGCGCTTCTGCTGTTTGTTGGCCGATGACATAGTCGGATTCCTGATGGATAAGGCTATCTATCCTACAGCTTCAGTGGGGGGGCTTCGAATCTCAATCCACTACCAAGAGCGTAGCTCCCGATGAGGTGGAGGATCGATGGGGCTCGGCCTGGTCGGCTACCTGGTAGCTCATGCCGGGCTTGAGCAAAAATTGCCGGCCATCGTCGAGTTCCGTATTGAGCTCGCCTTTGAGGCAAAACAGGATGTGGCCCTTGGTGCACCAATGGTCGGCCAGGTACCCCGGCGTATATTCCACCATCCGCACGCGAATGTTCCCGAACTGCTGGGTGCGCCAATACGCGGTTCCAGTGACGCCTTTGTGTTCGGTGGGCTCGATGGTTGACCAATCGGTGGTGCCAAAGGGGATGCCGGTGATGTCCATGTCGATTCGCTTGCTGGAGGGGAGCGGACGAATGTAGCCGAGTCGATAAGGCGCTGGAAGAAAATCCCGGACAATAAAAAACCCCGATCAATTGCTTGATCGGGGTTTTCGGTATTTGGTGCCCAGAGACGGAATCGAACCGCCGACACGGGGATTTTCAATCCCCTGCTCTACCGACTGAGCTATCTGGGCAACGGGGCGCATTAAACGGGTTTTTCAGGGGGGCGTCAAGCACGTTTTCAAAAAATATTTAATTATTACCGTCGCTTACGATCCGCCCCCACGCGGAACAGCTTATTCGGACGGCGGTACGTAGCCTTCGGCCTTGGCGTAATCTTCGCCGGAAAAGTACTTGTCCATCTCGCCCTGAAGGTATTTGCGATCTTCAGCGTTCATCATGTTCAGGCGTTTTTCATTGATCAGCAGGGTCTGGTGCTTCTGCCAGTCGGCCCAGGCCTGGGCCGAGACATGGTCAAAAATGTCCTGGCCCTTGGCGCCGGGAAATGGAGCGCGTTCCAGTGCGGGCAGTTCTTCTTTGTACTTGCGGCACATGATGGTGCGGGTCATTGCAACTCTCCTGCGTTCATTACGGCGGCCGCGCGTTCGAGCAAGGTTTTGACCGGGGCGGCAAGGCCCAGGCGCGGCGGGGTGGCGAGGTTATACCAGAGCCAGTCGGCCTCGGCCACGTGATGGCCGGTTTCCCGGACACGGACCAGCCAGGGTTCGATCGCCAACTGGAAGTGGCTGAAGGTATGCATCAGGCTTGGCATTGGCTGTTGGCTGCCCAATTCCAGCGAGTGTTGCAGGGCCAGGTGCTGCAGGTCGTCGAGGTCGTCGAGTTCCGGCAGGCTCCATAGACCGCCCCACAGCCCCGTGGAAGGGCGTCGGTAAAGCAGGATTGCGCCTTCGTGGTTGGCCAGCATGGGCATCAAGGTGCGCTTCCTGGGCACTTCCTTGCGAGGCTTGGGAATCGGGTAGCGGGTTTCCAGGCCCAGCATGTGGGCCTCGCAGCCTTGCTTCAGCGGGCAGAGCAGGCAACTGGGTTTGCTGCGGGTGCAGAGCGTGGCGCCCAGGTCCATCATCGCCTGGGTGTAGGCGTTGACGCGGTCCTGTGGCGTGAAGCGCTCGGCGGTGGCCCACAGCTGTTTCGCAACCTTGGGTTCGCCTGGGTAGCCTTCCTGGGCGGTGAAGCGCGCCAGTACCCGCTTGACGTTGCCATCGAGGATCGGCGCCCGCAGGCCCATGCTGATGCTGGCGATAGCGCCGGCGGTGGACAGGCCGATCCCCGGCAACTCGGTGAGTTTTTCCACGTCCCGGGGGAACTCGCCGCCGTACTGTTCGACGACGATTTTCGCGGTTTTCTGCAAGTTGCGCGCACGGGTGTAATAGCCCAGCCCGGTCCACAGATGCAGCACTTCGTCTTCCGGCGCGGCGGCCAGGGCTTGGACGGTGGGCAGCGAGGCCATGAACCGGTCGAAGTAGTTGAGCACGGTACTGACCTGGGTCTGTTGCAACATGATTTCCGAGACCCACACCCGATAGGGCGAGATGCCTTGTTGCCAGGGCAAGTCGTGGCGCCCGTGACGGTCGAACCAGTCCAGTACTGCGCTGGAGAACTGCTCGGCTCTCATCGCTTGAACAGCCCCTTGAGCGCATTTTTGAGTTCGGGGCTGACCTTGTCGCCTAGCTTCTCATCGATCTTGTCACTGAGGCGGTCGCCGGCCAGTTTCGCCGCAACCTTGCCCATCCCTTCGTTGTCCAGGCGGCACGCCTTGGCGCCCAGTTCCAGCGGGCCGCGGCAGCGCAATGGCCATTCGACGTCGACGTAGCGTTCGTTGACCTGGCAGGCCGGGTCGGGCATCTCGCTCTTGTCGCCTTCGATGACGATGCCGACGCGATAATCCATGCCCAGTACCCGCAGGTCGATGTCGCCGTTGCCGTTGACGGTCATGCCGGGAATGCGGACTTTCAGGTCAGGGTTGCGGGCAACGCCATTGTTGAAGGTGAGATTGCCGTTGAGTTGCTGGAACGGCGTGTCCTTGCCCCGGGGTTCGCCGCTGAGGGCCTTGCGATTGAGGGTGGCGATGCCTTTGCACAATTGCTGTTCGAGGTTGGCATTGAGCAGCACGCCATCGTTGATGACGAACCCGGCGGTGCCGTTGAGGCTGTCGATCAGGGCTTTCTGGCTATTGCCGCTGGCGGTGATCGCGCTGTTGACGGTGACCAGGCCTTTGACCGGCGGATTCTTGCCTTGGCTTTCGATGATCTTCTCGGCAGGGACCCGATTGATGCGCGTCTGCAGGCTCAACTGTGGCGTAGGCTGGCGCACGTTCAGGGTGCCCTTGGTTTCGAAGTTGCCGCTGTACAGGTCGCCTCGCAGGTTCTCCAGGGTCAGCAGGCCGCCCCGGCCGGAGGCCTTGAGCGCAGCGTTCTGGATCGGCAGTTTATCGAGGGTCAGTTGGCCGAAGGTCAGGTCGGCATCGAGGTCCAGTTTGCTCAGGCGCTCCACCGGAAACAGTCGATCGTTACTCCAGGCGCCCTGGGTCGGGGCGCTTGGCAGCGGTGTACTGCCGGCACCGGCTATGGCGCTGGCTTCGGTGTTGCTGACTTCGGCATCACGGGCCGCCGTGGAACTGTCGGCTTCGGCGGACTTTGGCGGCAGATAGCGGTCGACGTTGAACGTGTCAGCCTTGAGCTGCACGCGCAGGGACTGCTTGGCAAAATCTTCCACGGCGATACGCCCGCTGAAGCTGCTGTCGTCGACCTTCAGGTTGATGTTGTTGAAGTCGACGCTGCTTGGCGTGCCGGCAATGCGGCTGGACAGTTCGACCTTGCTCAGGCTGCCTTCGGCCATGGCAGGGAGTTTCTGGCCGACGCTGTCGACGAACTTCGCCAAGTCGAACTGGGCGATGGACACCCCGCCATTCAATTGCGGGGTCTTGTCGAGGTCGTTGACCTTCAGTTCACCCAGGGCGCGCAGTTGATTGAGCGACAGCTTGATGCCGGTCCATTCGGCGACGTTTGCCGCTTGGTCCAGGAACAGCTGGCCTTGGGCGGCGAAGTTCAGGGTCTTGCCCTGCAAAGGGTCGCCGGTGGCTTCGCCGGACAGTTTCAGGTCTTCGAACTTGTAGCGTTGCAGGGCACGTTCGAAGCGCAATTCCCCCGTCACTTCGGTGCGTATGCGCACCGCTGGCTGGTTGCTGGACAGGAATGCGGTCAGGGTGACCGGGATGTTGGTGGAGTCGTGGACCGGGCCGGTGCTCAGTTGGATGCTCTCGGCCGTGAACAGCTTGCCGGTCTGCTCGTCGGTGTATTCGACCCGGGCGTTGTTCACGGTCAGGCTGTCGATATCCAGTCGGGTCGGCTGGGCAGGTTTTTCTGCCGGGGGGCTGACGGGTGGGGTCGGTGGTTCGGCTGGCACTGGTGCCGGCGGGTTCGCGGTCGTTGCAGAGGCTGGTACCTTGCCGATGTCTTCCCAGTTGCCGTGCCCGTTCTTGTCACGGTTGAGCCGCAGGTTCAGGCCTTCGACCCGCACATCGCTCATTTGTATTTCCCGGCGCAGCAGCGGTATTACGCGGACCGAAAGGCCGAGCATCTGCAGGTCAGCGAAAGGTTGGGTCGGACTGGCCAAGGTAGCGACGCTGGCGTCGTGCAACTCAAGACCGAGCCATGGAAACAGGCTCCAGCCGATGTCGCCATTGAGGGTCAGCTCGATGTGGGCCTTGTCGCGGGCTATCTGGCGGATCTCTTCTTTGTAGTCGTTGGGATCGAACAGGTGGGTCAGGGCAAAGCCCAGGGCCACAATGATCAGCAACAGCCCGAGAAGTCCCAGACCCAGGATTTTGCCGAACGCTTTCATGGGCGAATCCTTGTAGGTTGAGTTCAAAATTTATCCGGGAGTATAACGCCCTGAGTTGGTGCCGCGTTGCGGGATCGTTTCTCGATTCTCGCCATTAGACCAGCAGGCCTGCCCCCTATGGCGAGGGAACTTGCACTGTAGCTGTCGAGTGCAACGAGGCTGCGATCTTTCCCCGGACGCTTAAATCTCAAGCGAAGGATCCAAAGATCGCAGCCTTCGGCAGCTCCTACAGTGCAAGCGCCCTCACCACAGGATTTATCTCCAGCCGTTCGGCTCCGAGCAGTCGGTCAACTGAAAGGTGATCAGTTGCGTGGCATCGCCAAAGGGTTCGAACCGGCAGCCCGGGGCATCCCGGCAGATTCTCTGTAGGTCCCGCAGGTCCTGGCAGCAGGCGCCGGAACTGAGCTCAACAACGATGGGCATGGAAATTCCTGAAAAAATAAATCGTTAGCCCCCTACAGAAAGCGAGCAGGCGTGCGATAAGACAGATGGCACGAAAAAGGTGATATCACTTTGGTTTTTCTGCCGCGAGCAAGTGGTAACCTTTGACCGTTCGTCCGTCCTGCTGCGACTTTATGTCGCATACTGGGGCTTCACCAGAAAATACAGCCATGCCTGCGTGCGATGAAGGCTGAGGGTGACGCGAGGCTGACGGACCATTCCAATAATTGGGGGATACAACATGAGCACGAGCATCACGGCGGACGGCATCGCCGACCAGCCAGCGTTCCTCTCCAAGGAACGTATCATCGCCAAGCCAGGTTTCAACCGGTGGCTGGTTCCACCGGCCGCACTGGCCATTCACCTCTGCATCGGCATGGCCTACGGCTTCTCGGTGTTCTGGTTGCCGCTGTCCAAGGCCTTGGGTGTCACCAAGCCTATGGCCTGTGCACCGGATATGAGCTTCATCTCGCAAGTCTTTTCGTCCCAATGTGACTGGCCGATTTCGATGCTCGGCTGGATCTACACCCTGTTCTTCATCTTCCTGGGTTGCTCGGCAGCCATCTGGGGCGGCTGGCTGGAACACGCCGGGCCGCGCAAGGCTGGTGTTGTATCGGCATTGTGCTGGTGCGGTGGCCTGGTGATTTCCGCACTGGGTATCTATACCCACCAGATCTGGCTGATGTGGCTCGGTTCCGGCGTGATCGGCGGTATCGGCCTGGGGCTAGGCTACATCTCCCCGGTGTCGACGCTGATCAAGTGGTTCCCGGACAAACGCGGCATGGCCACCGGCATGGCAATCATGGGCTTCGGTGGTGGTGCGATGGTCGGTGCTCCGCTGGCCGCGGCGCTGATGAACCATTTCGCTTCGCCAACCAGCGTGGGTGTATGGCAGAGCTTCCTGGTCATGGCCGCGATCTACTTCGTGTTCATGATCGGTGGCGCCTTGTCGTACCGCGTTCCGCCAACCGGCTGGAAGCCTGAGGGCTGGACCCCGGCACCGAAGAAAGCCGCGAACGCGATGATCACCCATCGTCACGTTCACGTGAACGTGGCTTGGAAAACCCCGCAGTTCCGTCTGGTATGGCTGGTGCTGTGTCTGAACGTATCCGCCGGTATCGGCATCCTGGGCATGGCTTCGCCGCTGTTGCAGGAAGTGTTCGGCGGCAAGTTGCTCGGCAATGACCTGCCTTTCGGTCAGTTGGATGCTGCGCAACTGGGCCAGATCGCGGCCATCGCGGCCGGTTTCACCGGTCTGCTGAGCCTGTTCAACATCGGTGGACGGTTCTTCTGGGCATCCTTCTCGGATTACCTGGGTCGCAAGAACACCTATTTCGTGTTCTTCGCCCTGGGCATTGCCTTGTACGCGCTGATCCCGAACCTGGGTCACCTGGGCAGCGTCGCGCTGTTCGTGGCGGCGTTCTGCATCATCCTGTCGATGTACGGCGGCGGTTTCGCCACTGTGCCGGCCTACCTGGCGGACCTGTTCGGTACGCAAATGGTCGGTGCAATCCACGGTCGCCTGCTGACCGCCTGGGCTGCGGCAGGCGTGCTGGGTCCGGTGCTGGTGAACTACCTGCGTGAATATCAACTGAGCATCGGCGTTGAACGTGCCGCGGCCTATGACATCACCTTGTACATCCTCGCCGGTCTGCTGGTGCTGGGCTTGCTGTGCAACCTGCTGGTCCGCCCAGTCGCCGACAAGTACTTCATGACCGACGCCGAACTGGCCGCCGAACAGGCGCTGGGCCATGACAAAGGCGCCGACAGCACCACTTCGCTGGAATGGAAAGCCGCACCGGGCACCAAGCCCCTGGCGATCGCCGCCTGGCTGGTGGTGGGCATTCCGTTGGCGTGGGGTGTGTGGGTGACCCTGCAGAAGACGGCGGTGTTGTTCCGCTAAGGCAATAGCCCGAACCCATCAGGGGTAAGGGCGAACTTTGTGGGAGCGAGCTTGCTCGCGAAAGCGGTGGGTCAGTAGGCAGTAATGTCGACTGATACACCCTTATCGCAAGCAGGCTCGCTCCCACATTTGTTTTAGGGTTGGCCTCAGATCAGAGCAGCATTGGAGGACCGTTTGGCGCACCTGTAGGATCTGACAGTTGTATCTATATTCGATCCGATTGAATCTTTGTTTTGTATAGCATCATTTTTATTCGGTTTTCTGCATTGTTCTTGAGTAAAGTCCCGTCTCTCATGTTGAACACTCAGGTGATTGTTTATGAATGGCGAAATGGAAGAGATTCCTGATAGTTCAATCACCGAAAGAAAACTCGTGCGCCGCCTGTCAGCGCACATCGGAAGTTTGTTCAATTCTGTCTCGGAGATGCTGGCGGATACAAAGGTTGATTATTCAGCAGTGTCCGCGGGAGATATTATTCTGGCGCAAGGCTTTCGATACAAAGTTGTCGCAGCGGCAGAAACACATGATCTAGTAACCGCTGCTGGTTTGAAACTTTGCGTGCTTCCAGATGCGTCGGAGCGGATGTCGATTTCAGCATTCGGCGCGGATCCCACGGGAGAAGAGGACTGCCTGCTGGCTCTGCAAAAGGCCGCGCGTGCTGCCAACGAAGCTGAGGCAACCCTGGTCGCGAGGGGCAGGTTCAAGCTATCAGGTGGAGGCACCGTTGAGTTGACCACCGATTGTGATTTTTCCGGGGCCACATTTGAATGTTCAGCGTGGTCTGGACGTTTTGTTTTTGGACGTCAGGATGCAGGTTTGACATACGGGCCCGATACAGCCGTGGTCAGGGGTTTGAAAGGATCTGAAAACCTCGACGCCGGATCACTGCGTTTCTCTGGGTGGATGGGGCGCCCGGAAGTCAGCGACAGCTTTGTCATCATCACTACCGAGCAGGATTTTTATACGTATCGGGAAAACGTGCAGAAGCGAATCGAATTAAACAGGGTCTACAAGGATGGCGTAGTGTCGTCGCCGCTAAGGTACTCGCTGGCAGGGGTCGGTATTTCCTCCGTTAAGGTTTTTCGAATGGAACGGCGCCGTCGTACGGTAAAAGGGTTGACGCTCGATATACGCAATAACAGCATCTCAAATGAGTTTGTGCGTGTGGCGACCAGTTTGCTCGACCTGGACGTACGTTTTATCCAGGATGAGGATGTCTATACTCCGCGAAACCCCACATACGTGCATTTTTATGAATGTTGTCAAGTTAGCGCTCGTATGGAGATGCAATGGGCGATTCGCAACAGTGCATTCAACTACGCTTATAACTTTCAACTTGGCTATTGTTATGACGTGGACATAACCCCGCATGCCGAAGGCGAAGGATGGGGCGCTACGGGGAGCAATCTTTGTCAACGAGTCACTTATCGAGACGGTGTACTCAGCCGTGTCGATTTTCATCAGCCATTTATGGAATGGCTACGATTGCGAAACATGGTCGTGGGCCACTCGGGTATTCTCGTCACTGCTCTGGGTGACCTGGATCTGGATACGGTCACGTTCCACGCTCGTAGAATGGCGAATACCAGTACTGGATTTGTGAAGAGCAGGGGTGATACGGGTGGTTTTTGCGACGGCGATCTGTTGATGCGTAACGTCAGGGTAATCGCCCCCAAAGATGTCGGAGATCTGGAGCTGCTTCAGCACACCCAAAATTCAGGCGATACGGCTAAGCCCGCTGATAGCCCCATTGAATACCGTTTTTGGCGCAGGATTATGGTGGATGGCTTGGAATACAGGTCCCAATTGACTACGCCCCAACGGCACTGGATCAGGCCCGGCAAAATTCAATTCAGCGGAACACCTATTGCAATCTGCGAAGAGTTCACGCTTCACAATGCCCATGGTACCGGGCTTAACGTAGACGTGAATCTGAATGGCAGAACCCCTTCAAAAGTCGGGACGTTCCCGCTCAAGCTTGACCTCGAAAATATTGTCGGTGAGAGCATTTCCACCTCGGGCAATGCCCCGGGCTTTAGAGTCATTGCATCCATAAGGAACTGTCGTGGTGTTGGTCAGCAAGACGGGGTTGCCCTCAAGCCACAGGCTCCCGGTGAATACACAGTGACGGGCGGTTGCCTCTCCAGATTCGACTGTTCCGGTACTCAAGCCCCCGTTGCACCCGTCTTGCTCCAGGCCTACGGCGTGCTTGTGGTTGATAGTAGAGATGGAAAAGACTTAGTCGTCGCAGATGAACAATGCGATCTACGTCTGGTGGACTGTACCTTCTATGTTTCAACGCAGAGCAAGCTGCCTTCATTGCTTGCAGCTTTGCTGGAGCGTCCGCGGTTCTTTGTCGATGGCGTCAGGAAAGTCTGGTCGCTTGGCGAGGACTTGGGCGGTCAGCCGGGTAACTTTGAGTTGCCTCATCCCCCGCGTGCCGGGCAAAACGTCAGATTGGTAATGGGGCGAACCGGGAACTCAACAGAGACTGAAGTTGAATTGCGCGTACCTCCTGTTGGGAAACGCACGGTATTTGCCGGGGTCCGTGGGGACGACGAACCAGGTTTGGGAGTTCTGCATCGCACTGCAAATACCACCATTGCCGCGATGGGCCCAGTCCACTTCAGATATATGCGTCTTGGATGAGACGTTCGCGGACGCTGTGTTGACGGAGCGAATTTCAAACGGGATGGCTTGTATGGACATGTCTATCACCGACAGCCCGGGATTCAGCCCGTCACCGATCTCACCTCTTGTGTTTCTGTTTGCCGCTCGCGCCCCTATAATGGCTGCCTTTTTCGCCCAATGATTTTGCGGAGCTGGTGATGGCCGAACGTAAGGCGTCTGTCGAGCGCGACACTCTGGAAACCCAGATCAAAGCCTCGATCAACCTGGATGGCACCGGAAAGGCCCGGTTTGATATCGGTGTGCCTTTTCTTGAGCACATGCTGGACCAGATCGCCCGTCATGGGCTGATCGACCTGGACATCGTCAGCAAGGGCGACCTGCATATCGACGACCACCACACGGTGGAAGACGTCGGTATCACCTTGGGCCAGGCCTTTACCAAAGCCATCGGCGACAAGAAGGGCATCCGTCGTTACGGCCATGCCTACGTGCCGCTCGATGAAGCGCTGTCGCGCGTGGTCATCGATTTCTCCGGCCGTCCGGGCCTGCAGATGCATGTGCCGTACACCCGCGCCACCGTCGGCGGCTTCGACGTTGACCTGTTCCAGGAGTTCTTCCAGGGCTTCGTCAACCACGCCAACGTGACCCTGCACATCGACAACCTGCGCGGGCACAACACCCACCACCAGATCGAAACCGTGTTCAAGGCTTTCGGCCGCGCGCTGCGCATGGCCGTTGAGCTCGATGACCGCATGGCCGGCCAGATGCCTTCCACCAAGGGCGTCCTGTAATGCAGACGGTCGCGGTTATCGACTACGGCATGGGCAATCTGCACTCGGTGGCCAAGGCCCTCGAGCACGTGGGCGCCGGCAAGGTGCTGATCACCAGCGATGCGGACGTGATTCGCGAAGCCGACCGGGTGGTGTTCCCCGGCGTCGGTGCGATTCGTGATTGCATGGCCGAGATTCGTCGCCTGGGCTTCGACAAGCTGGTGCACGAAGTCAGCCAGGACCGTCCGTTTCTCGGCATCTGCGTGGGCATGCAAGCCTTGCTCGAAAGCAGCGAAGAGAACGACGGCGTCGATTGCATTGCCATGTTCCCAGGCCAAGTGAAATTTTTTGGCAAGGGCCTGCATGAAGACGGCGAGCACCTGAAGGTTCCGCACATGGGCTGGAATGAAGTGAAACAGACGGTGGATCACCCGCTGTGGCACAACATCCCGGACCTGGCGCGTTTCTATTTCGTGCACAGCTATTACATCGCGGCCGGCAATGCGCGGCAGGTGGTGGGCAGCGGTCACTATGGCGTCGATTTCGCCGCGGCCCTGGCCGATGGTTCGCGCTTCGCCGTGCAGTTCCACCCGGAGAAGAGCCATACCCATGGCCTGCAGCTGTTGCAGAACTTCGCAGCGTGGGACGGGGGCTGGTAATGGCCCGCAAGAAGCCGCCGATCCTCACCCTCACGCCCGAGCAGGAGAGTGAAGCGAACCGCAAGATCCAGCGGTTCATGGAGGAACGTTTCGAACTGGACCTGGGTTCGTTCGAAGCAGCGGAAATTCTTGACCTGTTTACCCGCGAAATTGCTCCGCACTATTACAACAGGGCGATTTTCGATGTGCAGACGCACCTTAAAGAAAGGTTCGAAAGCATTGAAAGCGACTTGTGGGCGCTCGAGAAAAACTGATTTTCGAGCCAAGCTGAATATTCGTATTTGAAGGTTTGCCAGATGCTGATTATCCCCGCTATCGATCTCAAGGACGGCGCTTGCGTACGTCTGCGTCAGGGCCGCATGGAAGACTCCACGGTGTTTTCCGATGACCCGGTGAGCATGGCCGCCAAGTGGGTGGAGGGCGGCTGCCGTCGCCTGCATCTGGTCGACCTGAACGGCGCCTTTGAAGGGCAACCGGTCAATGGCGAAGTGGTCACGGCCATTGCCAAGCGCTATCCGAACCTGCCGATCCAGATCGGCGGCGGTATTCGCTCGCTGGAAACCATCGAGCACTACGTCAAGGCCGGCGTGAGCTACGTGATCATCGGCACCAAGGCGGTGAAGGAGCCTGAGTTCGTCGCCGAAGCCTGCCGGGCTTTCCCGGGCAAGGTCATCGTTGGCCTGGACGCAAAAGACGGTTTCGTCGCCACCGACGGCTGGGCTGAAGTCAGCACCGTACAGGTGATCGACCTGGCCAAGCGTTTCGAAGCCGACGGCGTGTCTGCCATCGTCTACACCGACATCGCCAAAGACGGCATGATGCAGGGCTGCAATGTCCCGTTCACCGCCGCCCTGGCCGCCGCCACGAAAATCCCGGTCATTGCTTCCGGTGGCATCCACAACCTGGGTGACATCAAGGCGCTGCTCGACGCCAAGGCGCCGGGCATCATCGGTGCGATCACCGGTCGCGCGATCTACGAAGGCACCCTGGACGTCGCCGAGGCCCAGGCCTTCTGCGACGCCTACAACGGCTGAGGACTCACCATGGCGCTGGCCAAACGCATCATCCCTTGCCTGGACGTGGACAACGGCCGGGTGGTCAAGGGCGTCAAGTTCGAGAACATCCGTGACGCTGGCGACCCGGTGGAAATCGCCCGTCGCTACGACGAACAGGGTGCGGACGAGATTACCTTCCTCGACATCACGGCCAGCGTCGATGGCCGCGATACCACGCTCCATACCGTCGAGCGCATGGCCAGCCAGGTATTCATCCCGCTGACCGTGGGCGGTGGTGTACGCACTGTGCAGGACATCCGCAACCTGCTCAATGCCGGTGCCGACAAGGTGTCGATCAACACCGCGGCGGTGTTCAACCCGGAATTCGTCGGTGAAGCGGCCCAGCGCTTCGGTTCGCAGTGCATCGTTGTGGCCATTGACGCGAAGAAGGTCTCTGGCCCGGGCGAAACCCCGCGCTGGGAAATCTTCACCCACGGCGGTCGTAAAGCCACGGGCCTCGATGCCGTCGAGTGGGCGAAGAAGATGGAAGGCCTGGGCGCCGGTGAGATTCTGCTGACCAGCATGGACCAGGACGGCATGAAAAACGGTTTCGACCTGGGCGTCACCCGCGCCATCAGCGATGCCCTGGGCATTCCGGTCATCGCCTCCGGCGGCGTCGGCAATCTGCAGCACCTGGCCGATGGCATCCTTGAAGGCCATGCCAGTGCGGTACTGGCGGCGAGCATTTTCCACTTTGGCGAATATACCGTGCCGGAAGCCAAGGCCTACATGGCGCATCGCGGAATCGTCATTCGATAAGCGTGCACAGACAAGCCCCGGTGCTCACGTCAGGGGGCAACCGGGGTGGCGTTTTGTGCGCCAGTCGTAGGGCTCAGCACGTCGACCCTCGGCTCGGATGCCTGTCCGGATTTGTCGTAGGCGATGGTGCAGAACTTCATCGGCAGTTCTGCATCCGGAAACCAGAAATCCATGTCGGTGTCGGTAGAATATTGCTCATCCCTTGAACAATCTGTGGTGTCCAGCGGGCCAAATTTGACGGTGTAGGTCCGGTACTCGTTACCGCGTGCCAGCTCCACACCGACTCCGCTGCTGATCGACAAATCGGGCTGCGCCGTTGGCGTGTCATCGAGGACTTCCACCGCAAGGGATAGTCCATTCTTGAGGAGTCCGACCTGCGCTCCTTGAGTCGCGGAATCAACGCCAAGAATGCAAAGGAAATAGAAACCGGGCTGGGTGCCAATCTCGCTGTTGATAAACGCGTCGTTAGAACTTATCGCGTCGCTGTAGTAATGGCCACTTTCGCAGTCCTTCGCAGCGCGCACGGTCTTGTGGCGATAAAAAGCGGTGCTGATGGAGAAGTGGTAATCCCATGTCGGAATCTCCGTTGTCCCGTCATCCCGTTTTTTGAGCCTCTTGTACCTTGCCGGCTCGTTGGTATCAGCACTCACGGTAAACACTGGATAAAGCGGGCAAGAGGAAGTTGCCTCATTGGCAATGTGGCCTTGTACAAAGCATCCGTTGAGAAAGATTGTCGGGTTCCCATAAACGTTTTGGGGAATGGCTTTATAGACATCCCCAACCCGCGTACAGGGTGCATTTTCGTCGCATGGAGCGAAACCGGCCGCCTGGTTACCGGTGCCTATTACGCCTATTATCTCGTTGGAGTGACGATCAAGAATCGGCCCCCCTTCACTGCCGCCGGCTATATCCTGACAGCGCGTCATCACGTTGTTTCGCCATACCCATGGGCCTTCCACTATTTCCCGAGCAGGCTGCAAAGTGCAGGCAGCCATGCGCAATGTGATTTTGTTGAAACCCAGTGGGGCACTCACGATCAGAACATCAGTCCCGTCGGCAGGCTTTTGTCGGGCCAGCTCCAGGGGCTGTATACCTTCCTCGATGAGTTTCTGAAGGCTGACGTCCAATTCTATGATCGCCAGATCAACGCCTTGCATACTGCTCCATGCCACCTTTTTCAGCGCGTAGGTTTTGAATAATTCGGTGTCGGCGAAGTAATCGAACTGCATGACCCCGCTGACCGGTTTATCCGTCACGATGTTGCCGTTGCCTTTTTCGATACAGTGTCCTGAAGTAAGTACATAGGCGGGTGTTGGTTGGGGTACCGATGCATCCTGAGTGTCGAGGAGCGTCGCGGTACAAAAGCCGTCGGTAAACAGGCGTCCGACGCCTCGCCAGTGGTTGTGTGATCCATCCGCGTTTTCAAGAACCTTTGAGGCCGTAAAATTTTGCATGCCTTCGCCTAAGTCCTGGCTGTGGGCGATACCCTGCAAACTCAGCGAGCAGAACAGGCCGGTCAGCAGAAAGAAGATCGATTTCATCGAGTGACACCTTTGGTTAGTTGAATGAAAACCGGCAGTGGCCGGTGTTCTCCAATTAATCAGGTAGGGGCTGACGGTTGGCGGTAAATAGTTACCTCAACGGTGAGAGTGCTCTATTATATTTTGAGTCGTTGAGCCGCCTGGGCAGCAAAGGGCTGTGGACATGCTCGCGGGCCCGAGGCACTCTTGGGCACGCCATGGATTCGGGTAGCCAGACATGTTCAGACGCATTCTTTTGGTTCTTGCCAGTGCCTCTTTGTTGTTCTTCAACGGGGCACAAGCTCAAGATCGCCGTGACGTCGGCCTGGTGTTGCTGACGGAAAATTTCCCGCCCTACAACATGGCCAAGAATGGCAAAAACTTCGCTCAGGACGAGAACATCAATGGCATCGCGGTGGATATTGTCCGCGAGATATTCAAGCGTGCCGATATCAGCTACAGCCTGACGCTGCGTTTCCCGTGGGAGCGAATTTATAAACTGGCCCTGGATAATCCCGGGTACGGCGTGTTTGTCACGGCGCGATTGCCCGAGCGTGAAAAACTCTTCAAATGGGTCGGTCCGATTGGTCCGGACGACTGGATCATGCTCGCCAAGGCCGACAGCAAGATTTCCCTGGACTCGTTGGAGCAGGCGCGTCAATACCGGATCGGGGCCTATAAAGGCGACGCGATTGCCGAGACATTGGCCAGGCAGGGACTGAAGCCGATTGTCGTATTACGGGATCAGGACAACGCCAGAAAACTGGTCAGCGGCCAGATCGATCTGTGGGCCACCGGGGACCCGGCCGGGCGATACCTGGCGCGTCAGGAAGGGGTGGACGATCTCAAGACCGTGCTGCGGTTCAACAGTGCCCAGTTGTACCTGGCGTTGAACAAAAACGTGCCCGACGACGTGGTCGCCCGCCTTCAAGCGGCCCTGGATGAGCTGCGCAAGGAAGGTGCGGTGGACGCGATCATGGCGCGCTATCTCTGAAGACTGCGCCACCGCTATCGCGAGCAGGCTAGCTCCCACGCTGGATCTGCGGTGGGCACATGACTTTCGACCAACCCGCTCCCACAAGGTTGCTTGGGGGTTCACAGGTGCGGTGCCTACCATAGGCCCACTGTGGGAAATTGCTCGCGATGGCGGCAACGCGGTCGCCGCTACCGATAAACCCCATCTTTCCCATGCCCGGCCATCGCGCGATTGCTGCGCAGGCTGATCATCGATTGGATGTCGATCCACTCGATGCCCTGGGCCTGGAGCCGGGGCAGTTCGCGTTCGAGCACCGCCAGGGTCTGTGGGTAGGGATGGCCGATCATCACGGCCGAGCCTTGCCGGCGAGCCAGGTCGATGGCGGTTTGGAGCTGGTGGGCGATGGCGACTTCGGTGCGCTCGTCGTCCAGGAACACGTCCCGCGACACACTGGCGAGGCCGATTTTCTGCGCCTCGGCGGCGGCGACTGTCTGGGCGCTGGTGCGGCTGTCGACGAAAAACTTGTGTCGCTGCTGTAAATTCGCCATCAGCCAGGTCATGGCTTGGGGTTGGGCAGTCATGCGGCTGCCCATGTGGTTGTTGATCCCGCTGGTATAAGGCACGGCAGCGAACGCGGCGTCGAGGCGCTTGCCCAGCTCTTCGATGGGCAGCTCCGGATGCCAGGCGAACGGTCCGGTGGCCGGGTCCATGGGCATGTGCAGCATGACCAGTTTGCCGGCACGATGGGCTTCGCGGGCGAATTCGGCGGCGTGGGGTGTGTCAGGCATGATCGCGGCGGTGACCGGGCCGGGGAGGGCCAGTACCCGGCGATCCCGAGGCAGGTTTTGCCCCAGGTCATCGATGATCAGGCTCAGGTAGGCCTTGTGCGGCGAAGAGGGTGTGGCAGGCGCCGCGTTAACGGCGCCCGTCAGCAGGCACAGCAGGATGAAGGTGAAACGCAGGCTCATCTCAGCGGCCGGACGTGATGTTCAACCCTTTGAGCAAGCTCAAGGCCTGGGCCAACTGGTAGTCGTCATCCTGTGGCATTGGCTTGGCCTTGACACCGGAAACGGTCGGTTTGTCGGCGCCGCCGTTGCCATTGCCCAGGTGACCTTGCAGGTCGGCTTCCTTGAAGTATTCGCTGTCCTGCTCGTTGGTGATCTTGGCCTTGCGCACCTCGATGTCCGGGACGATGCCCTGGGCCTGGATAGAGCGGCCGTTGGGCGTGAAGTACAGCGCGGTGGTGATTTTCAGGGCGCGGTCGTTGTTCAGTGGCAATACGGTCTGCACCGAGCCCTTGCCGAAACTGGTCGTGCCCATGATCACGCCACGCTTCTGGTCTTGCAGAGCGCCGGCGACGATTTCCGATGCCGAGGCGCTGCCGCCGTTGATCAGTACCACCATTGGCACGGCTTCGCTCAGGTCGTTGCCGGTGGCCGAGAAGCGCAGCTCGGAATTGGCGATGCGACCCTTGGTGTAGACGATCAGGCCCTTGGTGATGAAGTGATCCACTACTTCCACTGCCGATTGCAGCACGCCGCCGGGGTTGTTGCGCAGGTCCAGGACCAGGCCATTGAGCTTCTTGCCGTTGTCCTTGCGCATCTTGGCCAGGGCCTTGGCGACTTCTTCGCCGGTCTTGACCTGGAATTGGGTAATGCGGATATAACCGTAGCCCGACTCCAGCAGCTGGCTCTTCACACTCTTGACCTGGATGACCGCCCGCGTGAGGGTCACATCGAACGGCGCGCCACCGTTGCGCACCAGGGTCAGGGTGATCTTCTGGCCGATCTTGCCGCGCATCTTGTCCACGGCTTCGGTCATGCTCTGGCCGCGGGTCGGCTGGCCGTTGATCTTGACGATGAAGTCACCGGCCTGGATGCCAGCCTTGGAAGCGGGTGTATCGTCGATCGGCGAAACCACTTTGACGAAACCGTCTTCGCTGCCGACTTCGATGCCCAGGCCGCCGAATTCGCCGCTGGTGCTTTCCTGCAGCTCGGCAAAGTCCTCTGGCCCCAGGTAGGCCGAATGCGGATCGAGGTTGCTGAGCATGCCTTTGATGGCGTTCTCCAGCAGCATCTTGTCATCCACAGGTTCGACGTAGGCGGCCTTGATCCGGTCCATGACCTCGGCAAAAGTGCGCAGTTCGTCCAGCGGCAGCGGGGCCTTGGTGGTCGCGGCTGTGGCGGCGGGTGCCGACGGGGTCGGTTCGGCGGCGAAAGCCAGGGGCGCTGCGATCACAAGGGCGATCGTCAGGGTCAGCGAGGTAAGGCGGGACAAATGCAGCATGTCGAACGAACTCCTTAATAGGATGGGCGCGCTTATCCTTGCGCACGACACCATTGGGCCGGGTCACTGGGGCGACCCTGCTGACGAATAGCGAAATACAGTGCTGGCATCTGCTGCCCGCCACTGTTACCGACCGTGGAAATGGACTCACCGGCCTTGACCACATCCCCTGCGGACTTGAGCAGCGTCTGGTTGTGGCCGTACAGGCTCAAATAACCGTTGCCGTGATCCAGGATCACCAGCAGGCCGGCACCGCGCAGCCAGTCGGCGAAGACCACGCGCCCGCCATGAACGGCATGCACCTGGCTGCCAGCGGAGGCGCTGATCATCACGCCGTCCCATTTGGTGCGGGTGTCGCCGCCGCGGGTTTCACCAAAGCGCGCCAGTAATCGACCATTGACCGGCCACGGAAGTTTGCCGCGAGTCGAAGCAAAAGCACCGCCAAAGGTTTCGCCACCACTGGAAACCAGCGCGCCGGGGCTTGATTTCATCGACTTGCGCGGCGCTTGGCCGGCGTCCGCGTCGGCCTGGGCTTCACGCAAACGCTTTTTTTCGGCTTGCTGCTGGGCGATCAGCGCTTTCTGGCGCGCTTCTTCTGCCTCTCGGGCCTGGCGGGCCAGGGTTTCTTCGATGGTTTTCAACACCTTGGCCAGCTGTGCCTGGTCCTGCTCGCGGGCCTTGAGCTTGCTGTCGCGAGCCTTCACGTCGTCATTGAGCTTGGCCAGGGCCACCTGGCGTTCCTTGCGAACCTTCTCGAGTTCTTCGCGCTGGGTGTCGAGGCTGCTTTTTTGCACCAGCAACTGGGCTTGCTGCAGTTCGATGGTTTTTTCGACATTGGCCAGTTGGCGCAGGGTTTCGTTGAAGCTCTTGAGCTGTTCCAGGCGTGCCTGGCTCAGGTAATCGTAATAAGTGAGGGTACGGGCGAATTTCTCGGGGTTCTGCTGGTTGAGCAGCAACTTGAGGTATTCCTGGCGACCGTTCTGGTAGGCGGCCCGAGCCTGGATGGCAATCAGCTTTTGCTGTTCAGTGCGCGCGCTCTGGAGTTTTTTTTTCTCTCCATCGAGTCGCTGCAACTCGGATTCGCTTTTTTTCAGCTCTTTTTGCAGGGACTCGACCTGTTTCTCCAGATCGCCCATCTCGGTCTCGGTGCCGCGCAGGTCTTTCTGCACGCTGGATTTCTCTTCCTGCAACTTGCCCAGCAGCTTTTTCAGCTCGGCAATGTCCTGGCGCGTGGCTTCCAACTGCTGTTGGGTTTGCGCGCGCTCGTCGGCAAAGGCCGGTTGGAGCAGGCAGGTCAGAGCGAGGGCTATCAGGACGCGAAGCATAGAGGCGGGCGACACCAGGGAAAGGGACGGCCTAGTATGCCCGCCCCACGCCGCAAAAAAAACGCCCATTTGGGGCTGTGTGATAACTGGAGCGGTGCAGGGTGGTCATTTCCCGCCAACCCCCAGTG
Source organism: Pseudomonas sp. RL_105y_Pfl2_101 (assembly GCF_963970585.1). Taxonomy (NCBI): domain Bacteria; kingdom Pseudomonadati; phylum Pseudomonadota; class Gammaproteobacteria; order Pseudomonadales; family Pseudomonadaceae; genus Pseudomonas; species Pseudomonas sp. RL_105y_Pfl2_101. The sequence continues at coordinate 431,698 of NZ_CAXAPG010000001.1, read as the reverse complement.
GGAGCAAAGCTTGCTCGCGATGACATCAGCCCATCCAACAAAGATGCAGATTGTCAGATTGCTATCGCGAGCACGCTTTGCTCCCACTGGGTTTGCGGATTGATGGATCAATCAGACCAGGATCGACGTCCCGGTCATCTCCGCCGGCTTCTCCATGTCCAGCAACATCAGCATGGTCGGTGCCACGTCAGCCAGCACCCCGCCGTCGCGGACCTTGAAGTTGCGCTTGCCAACATAGATGAACGGCACCGGTTCGGTGGTGTGGGCGGTGTGGGCCTGGCCGGTGGATTCGTCGGACATCTGCTCGACGTTGCCGTGGTCGGCTGTGATCAGGGCTTCGCCGCCGACCTTTTCCAGGGCTTCGACGATACGGCCGACGCAGGTGTCCAGGCACTCCACGGCCTTGACCGCTGCCTCGAACACACCGCTGTGGCCCACCATGTCGCCGTTGGCGTAGTTGACCACGATCACGTCGTAACGCTGGTTCTCAATGGCGTCGACGATGCGGTCGGTCACTTCCGGCGCGCTCATCTCCGGTTGCAGGTCGTAGGTGGCGACTTTTGGCGAGGGGATCAGAATGCGTTCTTCGCCCGGGAAGGGTTCTTCACGGCCGCCGGAGAAAAAGAACGTCACGTGGGCGTACTTTTCGGTCTCGGCGATGCGCAGTTGGGTCTTGCCGTTCTTCGCCAGGTAGTCGCCCAGCACGTTTTCCAGGCTGCCGGCGGCGAAGGCCGATGGCGCGGGGATGCTGGCGGCGTATTGGGTCAGCATCACGAAACCGGCCAGTTTCGGCTGGCGAGCGCGTGCGAACTCCTTGAAGTCGTCTTCGACAAACACGCGGGTCAGTTCGCGAGCGCGGTCGGCGCGGAAGTTCATGAACACCACGGCGTCGCCGTCTTCAACCTTCACCGGCTCACCGATGGTGGTGGCCTTGACGAATTCGTCGCTTTCGCCGCGCTCGTAGGCGGCTTGCAGGCCTTCCTGGGCGGTGGCGGCGTTGAATTCGGCGCTGCCGTCAACAATCAGGTTGTAGGCCTGGGACACGCGGTCCCAACGGTTGTCACGGTCCATGGCGTAATAGCGGCCAATGAGACTGGCGATGCGCCCTTTGCCGAGTCCCTGGAACGCTGCGTCCAGGCGTTCGATCGACGACGTGGCACTTTTCGGTGGCGTGTCGCGGCCATCGAGGAACGCGTGCAGGTAGACCTGCTCGGCGCCGCGCTTGAAGGCCAGTTCGGCCATGGCGATCAGGTGGTCCTGGTGGCTGTGCACGCCACCGTCGGACAGCAGGCCCATGAAATGCACGGCCTTGCCGGCGGCCACGGCTTTATCCACGGCGGCGCAGATGGTCGGGTTTTCGAAGAACTCACCGTCGCGGATCGATTTGGTCACGCGGGTGAAGTCCTGATACACCACGCGGCCGGCGCCGAGGTTCATGTGGCCGACTTCGGAGTTGCCCATCTGCCCGTCAGGCAGGCCGACGTCCATACCGCTGCCGGAGATCAGGCCGTTGGGCACGGTGGCCCACAAACGGTCCAGCACTGGCTTGTTGGCCGAATACACGGCGTTGGATTCGTGGCTGTCACTGTGACCGAAGCCGTCGAGAATCATCAGGACCAAAGGTTTAGGCGTGGTAGTCATGGAATCCACTCGTGGCGGGTTAATAAAGAAGACGATGCAAAAGGGACGGGCAGTTTAAAGGTAAGTTCCGACGGCGTCACCGCCGGGCGGGGTTTGGCCGGCCTTGTGTGCTGTGTATACTGGCCGACATTTTAACGCCCTGGAACCTCCTTCGATGGTTGCTCACCTGATTGAATTTGCCACTACCCACTACCTTCTCGTCGGTATCTTCGTCGTGCTGCTGGCATTGCTGCTTGCCCACACGATGCAGGGCGGCGGCCGCAGCCTGAGCACCGCCGAGCTGACGGCGCTGGTCAACAAGGATGCCGGCGTGGTGGTGGACATCCGCCCGAGCAAGGATTACGCCGCTGGCCACATTGTCGGGGCGGTGAATATCCCCCAGGACAAACTGATCGCCCGTATCGGCGAGCTGGAAAAGCACAAGGTCAAGACGCTGATCCTGGTAGATGCCCAAGGCCAGCACGCCGGCACCCACGCCCGCGAGCTGATGAAGTCCGGTTTCACCGCCGCCAAGTTGTCCGGCGGTGTTGCGAGCTGGAAAGCCGACAATCTGCCCCTGGTGAAGTGAAATGTCCCACGTCGTTGTCTATTCCAGCGATTACTGCCCCTATTGTTCCAGAGCCAAGTTCCTGCTCCAGAACAAAGGCGTCGCCTTCGAAGAGATCAAGGTCGACGGCAAGCCGCAACTGCGCGCCGAAATGACCCAGAAGGCCGGGCGCACGTCCGTGCCGCAGATATGGATCGGCAGCACCCACGTGGGCGGTTGCGATGAACTGTTCACCCTGGAGCGCGCCGGCAAGCTCGACGCACTGCTCAAGGCCTGAATTCCCCACTTAAAGAACCTGAAAGTAAGAAGGATCTGCGATGACTGACCAACAGAACACAGCTGCCAGCGAAGAAGAAACCGCACCGCAATTCTCCTTGCAGCGCATTTACGTACGTGACCTGTCCTTCGAAGCCCCGAAAAGCCCGGCGATCTTTCGCCAGCAGTGGGAGCCGAGCGTAGGCCTGGACCTGAACACTCGCCAGAAAGCCCTGGAAGATGACTTCCACGAAGTGGTGCTGACCCTGTCGGTTACCGTGAAAAACGGTGACGAAGTGGCGTTCATCGCCGAAGTACAACAGGCCGGGATCTTCCTGATCAAGAACCTGGATGCCGCTTCGATGAGCCACACCCTCGGCGCGTTCTGCCCGAATATCCTGTTCCCTTACGCCCGCGAAACCCTGGACAGCCTGGTCACCCGCGGTTCGTTCCCGGCCCTGATGCTGGCCCCTGTGAACTTCGATGCCCTGTATGCGCAAGAGCTGCAGCGCATGCAGCAAGAAGGCGACGTGACCGTTCAGTAAGCGGTCTCGCGCTTGTAAGCCAAGACGCAAAACCTGTGGGAGCGAGCCTGCTCGCGATAGCGTTATGTCTGTCAGTCGTGAGTTGACTGAGACACCGCTATCGCGAGCAGGCTCGCTCCCACAGGGGTTTCTGGTCTGGGATTATCAATCTTGTTACCGGAAGCCGTTCTGCCGCCACGCCTCATAAACCGCCACTGCCACGGTATTGGACAGGTTCAGGCTGCGGCAGCCTTCGCGCATCGGTAGGCGCAGGCGCTGATCGGCGGGCAGGGCGTCCAGCACGTCGGCCGGCAGGCCACGGCTTTCCGGGCCGAACAGGAACGCATCGCCAGCGACGAAGCTGGCGTCATGGAATGGCCGCGAACCCTTGGTGGTAAAGGCGAACAGGCGCGGATGCCCGAGGCTTTCCAGACAGCTGGCAAGGTCGGCGTGACGCTGCAAGGTGGCATACTCGTGGTAGTCGAGACCGGCACGGCGCAGGCGCTTGTCGTCCATGTCGAAGCCCAGCGGTTCGATCAAATGCAGGTGGCAGCCGCTGTTGGCGCACAGCCTGATGACATTGCCGGTATTCGGCGGAATTTCCGGTTGAAAAAGGATGACGTGAAACATGCACGGCTCCGCAGATGAAGATGAGCGGCATTCTACGCTGCAAACCGACCGACGTTCGAAGCTAATGCCTCGGGTGATGGGCTCGTTGGCGATCTTCGGCATGATGGTCGGGCTGATGATCGGACGCTTGACCACGCCCGAGCCGAGCGTGCTGCAGCAGGTCGAGGTGGCTGACGGTGGTGTGGTGGCCTGGTTCAACACCGAACCCAAGTTGCACGGGGAGGTCGTCGACGGTTCGGTCGCGTTGTTGTTCGAAGCAGGAGGTCGACCGCAGAACGGCCAGTTAAAGCTCAACGGCAAGGACGTGAACTGGCGGGTGCGGTTGAGTGACAAGGGGTTGTTGCTGACGTTGGTGGCGGCGCGTCCGTTGCGCGGAGCGTGGACCGCCAGCGAGGTCGATGACCGCTGGCGGCTGGAGGTCCGTCTCCAGGAGCAATAAAAGAGGGAATCCCCGGCCTGCCTGTACCAAGGTCCCCAAAACGGGAGGGCTTGCCGCGAAGGTCCAGCCCTGGTGTAAAGAAGGGAAACCTTGACCTGCCTGTATCAAGGCCCCCAAAACAGTGGGCTCGATGAGCCCGGTATAAAAGAGGGGAATCCCCGGCCTGCCTGTACCAAGGTCCCCGAAACTGGGTAGTGATTGGGTTATTGCAGGGGGCGTGCCAGTTTTGAATGGCTTGTCACAAAAAAGCTGCTGAAGATGCGAGAAGCCCCGTATTCCGGGGCTTTTGCTTTTGTGAGTGCGTTTTTTTCGAACTGGAACGATGGGTTTTGGCTCGTTGTGTATGCGCAATTGCGGTTCGCTGTGCATTGATGCGGTGCACAAAGCTTTTAAAAGCATCGCGAGCAGGCTCGCTCCCACAGAAGTTTGCGTTCCCCTGTGGGAGCGAGCTTGCTCGCGATTGGCCTTCAAGATCAGCGAAGAGCTAAAGGCTATTCAACCCTCATCCCCGTCATCATCATCCCCACCGTCTACCTTCATCCCCAATTCCTTGATCTTGCGGGTCAAGGTATTACGGCCCCAACCCAGCAGCACCGCGGCGTCGCGGCGGCGGCCGGCGGTGTGCTTGAGGGCGGTTTCGATCATGATTCGCTCGAAGGCCGGCACGGCGCTGTCCAAAAGACTCGACTGGCCACGGGACAGGGCCTGGTCTGCCCACTGGCGCAGGGCTTGCTCCCAGTTGGTCACCGGAGCCGAATCCTGTGGCAGGCTCAACAGCTCTGGCGGCAGGTCGCTGATGTGCACTTCGCGACCTGAAGCCATCACCGTGATCCAGCGGCAGGTGTTTTCCAACTGACGCACGTTGCCCGGCCATGGCAGGTTCTTGAGGTATTCCTCGGTTTCGCTCTTGAGCAGCTTGGGCTCGACCGCCAGTTCCTGGGCCGCGCGGCTGAGGAAGTGCCTGGCCAGGGTCGGGATGTCTTCGCGACGGTCCGCCAGGCGCGGGATATGAATGCGGATCACGTTCAGGCGGTGGAACAAGTCCTCACGGAATTTGCCGGCGTGAACCAGGGTTTCCAGGTTCTGGTGGGTCGCGGCGATGATGCGCACGTCCACCTTGACCGGCGTATGCCCGCCTACCCGATAGAACTCGCCATCGGCCAGTACGCGCAGCAAGCGGGTCTGGGTGTCCGCCGGCATGTCGCCGATTTCATCGAGGAACAACGTGCCGCCGTCGGCTTGCTCGAAGCGCCCGCGCCGCAGGTTGGCCGCGCCGGTGAACGCCCCTTTCTCGTGGCCGAACAGCTCGGACTCCATCAGGTCCTTGGGAATCGCCGCCATGTTCAGCGCGATGAACGGCGATGCCGCCCGTGGGCTGTGGCGGTGCAGGGCATGGGCCACCAGTTCTTTACCGGTGCCCGACTCGCCGTTGATCAGCACGGTGATATTGGAGTGGCTCAGGCGCCCGATGGCGCGAAACACTTCCTGCATCGCCGGCGCTTCGCCGATGATTTCCGGGGTGCGGGCCAGGGCTGGCACCTCTTCCATGCCCTGTTGTTCCTGGGCATGTTGATTGGCGCGCTTGACCAGCGACACCGCTTCATCGACGTCGAAAGGCTTGGGCAGGTATTCGAAAGCGCCGCCCTGGTAGGACGCTACGGCGCTGTCCAGGTCGGAATGGGCGGTCATGATGATCACCGGCAGTCGCGGATGCTGTTCGCGAATCCGCGCCAGCAGGTCCAGGCCGCTGGCGCCAGGCATGCGGATGTCGGAGATGATGACGTCCGGTTGCTGACGCGCCAGGCGACTCATCACCCCATCGGCGCTGTCGAAGCTTTGGGTGGTCATGCCTTCCTGCTGCAAGGCTTTTTCCAAGACCCAACGGATAGAACGGTCGTCATCGACGATCCACACGGTTTCACTACGGCTCATGTCGATGTGGCTCCTTGTTCCAGTGGCAGGAAGATCGAGAAGGTGGTGTGGCCAGGGTGGCTTTCACACTCGATCAAGCCCTGATGCTGACTGATGATGTTCTGGGTAATGGCCAGGCCCAGTCCGGTACCGTCCGGACGGCCGCTGACCATGGGGAAAAAAATGGTTTCCTGCAGTTCGGCAGGGATGCCTGGGCCGTTGTCGATGATTTCTATCTTGGTCACCAGGCGATGGCGCACATGGCCGATGGTGAATTGGCGCATGGCGCGGGTACGCAGGCTGATGCGACCCAGGCGCAGCTCGTTCTGGCTGCTGATGGCTTGCATCGCGTTGCGCACGATGTTCAGCACGGCCTGGATCATCTGCTCGCGGTCGATCAAGACATCGGGAATGCTCGGGTCATAGTCGCGCACCAACGTGATGCAACCTTGGCTTTCGGCTTCCACCAGGCTGCTGACCCGCTCCAGCACTTCATGGACGTTGCACATCGCCAGCGATGGCAGCTTGTTCGAGCCGAGCATGCGGTCCACCAGGTTACGCAGGCGGTCGGCTTCTTCAATGATGACGTTGGTGTAGTCCTTGAGGCTTTCTTCCGGCAGTTCGCGGGCGAGCAACTGCGCCGCGCCACGAATCCCGCCGAGGGGGTTCTTGATCTCGTGGGCCAGGCCGCGCACCAGCATCTTGCTGGTTTCCTGCTTGGACAATTGCGCTTCTTCCTTGGTGATACGCAGCAAGCGATCACGCGGGTGGACTTCCAGCAGCAGCAGGGTGGCGCCGTTGTTCAGGATCGGCGTAACCGCGTAGTCCACGGTCAGGGTCTGGCCGGTCAGCGCGGTGAGCATCGCTTCGCGCTTGGTGAACGGATGGGCCTGTTCCACCGCCTGGCGCAAGGAGTGGAGCGCTTCGGTGGATTCGGTGAATAACTCGCTGATGAACTGCCCGTGGCTGCGCTGGCCACTGACGGCCAGGAGCATCTCTGCCGCCGGGTTCATGTACTCGAGGCGCAGTTCGGCGTCGAGCAGGATGGTGGCGGTGGTGAGGTTGTCGAGCAGCAAGCGGTGTAGTGCGTCGCTAATGGTCATCAGGACCTCTTTTGGAGCGTCGCAACTCAGGACCGGTCCCAAATTGCGCGCGCGATTAATGCGCTGTCGCAATGAAAATGCAAAAACCAAACCAAGGCTCCGAAAAGAAGCGTTTAGAGCCTCAAAAGGGTGTTTTTAGCCCGGTCGCGTGGCGTTCTGCCAGCTTTTTCGGGTACTTTCGAACCAAAATGGGTTTGGAAGCTGAGTAGCGTGCAAGGGTTTGCACCAATATAGTGCGCCATGCTGAGCGGCATCAGAAGAACGGCAAGATGCTGCTTTTTTCCTCTTCAGGCTTTTCGGCGAGGGGGCACTCGGGCCGTTGACCGTAATCGGCCGTGGCGCAGGGTTTGATGCGGCGCTTTTGCGCCAGGGACATGCGTTGCATGTGCAAGGGCTGGTTGGCGGTGCGTTCGACGATGCGGTCCTGCTCATCGAGGATTTCTACCGCCAGGTGATGGGTGCCTCGATCGATGTTGCTCAAGGCAAACACCGGACTCGGCCCCGGTGCGCCTGTCGGCTGGCCGTCGAGCAGCAGGCGGTAGCGGTGGCCTTTTTTCAGGCCGGGTTCGCTGGTGACGCTGACGATCAGTTCGCCTGCGGTGCTGCGTATCGTCGCGTCCGGCTCGGGTATCAACAGTCGGAGCATTTCGTAATGAAACAGGGGCTCGGGCCGGTCTTCGGCCATGGACGCCGAGGTTGTGCCCGGGGGCGGCGTCGGCATCCGGTTGCCGGGTGGCAGTTGGACTTTCTTCGCATTGCCGGGGCGCGGCTGATCGGTGAAGACGCGATTACCCTGGGCATCGATGTAGGTGTAGATCTGCGCCACCCCAGGCAGCGCCGCCAGCGCCAGGCTAAGCGCGAGCAGCCAGCGGATCATGGCTGGTGCACCCGCTGCACGGTGAACGTGACGGTTTCGCTTTGTTGCACGAGGGTGTCCCCGTCGATGACTTGAACCGCCAGACTGTGCTCGCCCCGATCGATGTTTACCAATTGCAGGCGCGGCACGTTGGTCGGCTGGCCGTAGGGTTGGCCGTCCAGCAGCAGCCGGAACAGTTGAGGGCTGCGCAGGCGCGGTTGCGCCCGCACCCCAACGGTGAAGGTGCCGTTGTTGGCGCGCATGGCTTCTTCGGTGGGGATGTCCGTCAGTTCCAGCACCTCGTAGGCATTGCGCGGCGCGTCGCCGTTGACGGGGGCTGGCGGTGTGTCCGGGCTGGCCGGGGATGGACGTTCGATACTGTTGAGCGGCGGCAACTCCACCGTCTGGGCCGGTACGCCTTGGGGCGGTTGGTTGCTATAGGCGGTGTTGCCGTCGGCGTCGGTGTACTTGTAGATCTGCGCGGCGGCGGGCAGTGCCAGCAGCAACAACAGGATGATTGAAAAGCCGCGACCCATGGAAAATCGACCGAAAACGAAAAGTGATGGGTGCAGCATAGGCCAGGGCGCAGGGTTGGCCCAAGTTGTTGCTCCCACAGGGATCTGCTGTGAACACAAATCTTGTGCCCGATGCAGAACCCCTGTGGGAGCGAGCCTGCTCGCGAAAGTGTTGTGTCAGACGCTGAGATGTTGAATGTACAGGCCTCATCGCGAGCAGGCTCGCTCCCACAGGTGAAGGGGTGTTGTTCTAGGATTTTGTGGAGGTGCACAGCTCTCCGGTCGCTCGGATCAGGGCGAGGCGGTGCACCGGGTGTTGCTTGTTGTGGTGGGTGGCTCGGGCCAGCCATTGTGGGCACTGCGGGTCGGTGCGGTAGGGGGCGAAGTCGGCCAGTTGTTGCAGCAGGCGTTTTTGCAGTCGGTCGAGTTGTGGGCGGATTTGTCCCACCAGGTCCGGGCGTGGGAGGCTCGGGGCCTTGCCTGCCAAGGCCCAGTCGGACAAGTTGATGTACTGCACCATTTTGTTGGCTTCTATCTGGGCGGCGAAAAACGCTTCCACGGTTTCGCCACTCAGTTTGTAGGCCGGCGCCTGGGCGACGGCGGCGGTAGTGACTTCGCGCTCGCGCTGGCGGTCTTCTACCGGCTTATGGCTGTCCCATTTGCTCAGCGCCACCTGATCGGCGAGGGCCAGGCGTTCGCCAATGGCATTGAGCAACGGGGTAAGGGCCTCGGGGGCGGGGGTAGGGGCGGCTTCGGCGGTGGAGGCCAGCAGCGCGGCAGACAGGGCAAGGCAGCGTTTGAAGCGCAAAGTCATGGTCAGTCTCGTCTTCTATTGGGGGAGCAGCGAGGCATCATGCACGTAACCTGCGCCCATAAAAAAGGCCTCCCGAAGGAGGCCTTTTTTTACTTCACGCCGTGCGTGGCGGCGTTTACTGGATCAGCAGCTGTAGTACAGCTCGTATTCCAGTGGGTGTACGAAGGTGCGAACCTTGATTTCTTCTTCGCTTTTCAGTGCGATGTAAGCGTCGATGAAGTCATCGCTGAATACGCCGCCCTTGGTCAGGAAGGCACGGCCCTTGTCCAGCTCTTCCAGGGCTTCTTTGAGGCTGCCACACACCTGTGGGATTTCCTTGGCCTCTTCAGGCGGCAGGTCATACAGGTTTTTGTCGGCAGCATCGCCAGGGTGGATCTTGTTCTGGATACCGTCCAGACCGGCCATCATCAGTGCAGCGAAGGCCAGGTACGGGTTGGCAGCCGGATCCGGGAAGCGCGCTTCGATACGGCGGGCTTTAGGGCTGTTCACGTAAGGAATACGGATCGAGGCGGAACGGTTGCGAGCCGAGTAGGCCAGCATGACCGGCGCTTCGAAGCCAGGTACCAGACGCTTGTAGGAGTTGGTCGACGGGTTGGTGAAGCCGTTCAGGGCCTTACCGTGCTTGATGATACCGCCGATGAAGTACAGGGCGGTGTCCGACAGGCCGGCATAGCCTTCGCCAGCGAAGGTGTTCTTGCCGTCTTTGGAGATCGACATGTGAACGTGCATGCCCGAACCGTTGTCGCCGTACAGCGGCTTCGGCATGAAGGTCGCGGTGCGACCGAAGGCATCGGCAACGTTGTGTACGCAGTACTTCAGGGTCTGGACTTCGTCAGCCTTCTTGACCAGCGTGTTGAACTTCACGCCGATTTCGTTCTGGCCGGCAGTTGCCACTTCGTGGTGGTGAACTTCGACGGTCTGGCCCATTTCTTCCAGTGCGTTGCACATGGAGGTACGGATTTCGTGGTCGAAATCGAACGGTGGAACCGGGAAGTAGCCGCCCTTGATACCTGGGCGGTGGCCTTTGTTGCCGCCTTCCACGTCCTGGTCGGACATCCACGAACCCTGTTCGGAGAAGATCTTGAACATGGAGCCGGAGATGTCGGACTTGAATTTGACCGAGTCGAAGATGAAGAACTCAGGCTCAGGACCGAAGAAAGCGGTATCGCCGATACCGGTGGACTTCAGGTATTCCTCGGCGCGGTGGGCGATGGCGCGTGGGTCGCGGTCATAGCCTTGCATGGTCGAAGGTTCGATGATGTCGCAGACCAGGATCAGGGTCGGCTCTTCGGTGAACGGGTCCAGGACGGCAGTTTCGTCGTCTGGCATCAGGATCATGTCGGAGGCTTCGATGCCTTTCCAGCCGGAGATGGAGGAACCGTCGAACATTTTCCCGATTTCAAAGAATTCGTCGTCCAACGCATCACGGGCCGGCATGGTCACGTGATGTTGAGTACCTTTGGTGTCAGTGAAGCGCAGATCAATCCACTTGACGTCATGATCTTTGATGAGTTGAACCGACTTCGACATATGTCCTCCGGGTGGCTTCGGGCGGGTAGTGGAGTGCCCTTAGATATGGGTGATGCCGGCGCGAATACTCTGCCAAGGCAACCTGCCTCACAAGGGAGCAAATTGCATGCCAGTGCCCCAGCATGGGTTTTCTGCACCAAATCCACGCTTTTATAGGCGTAAACCAAAGATTGTCAGACAATAACGCACCGCAATGTGGCGCCGTCAATCGATAATGACCTGTTTTGGTGCGTGCAAAACCATCTGCACATAAACTGGTTAAACCTTGAGCAATTTCCGCTATAATCCGCGCCCCCCTTTTTCGGCTGGCCGTTCGCGCGCTGTTTTCATGAAACTAATCGTAAAAGTCTTCCCCGAGATCACCATCAAGAGCCGCCCGGTACGGATGCGTTTCATCCGCCAGTTGGCCAAGAACATCCGTGCCGTGCTCCGAGACCTGGACCCGGCCGTGGTGGTGAATGGCGTGTGGGACAACCTCGAGCTGGAAACCCGTGTCAGCGAACCCAAGGTCCTGAAGGAAATGACCGAGCGCCTGAGCTGCATGCCGGGCATCGCGCATTTCCTGCAAGTCGATGAATACCCGCTGGGGGATTTCGACGACATCCTCGCCAAGTGCATGTTTCATTATGGTGATGCCCTGGCCGGCAAGATCTTTTCGGTGCGTTGCAAGCGTGCCGGCAAGCACCCGTTCAGTTCGATGGACGTGGAAAAGTACGTCGGCAGCCAATTGCGCCGGCAGTGCGGCGCCGCCGGCATTTCATTGAAAGACCCGCAGATCGAAGTGCGCATCGAAATTCGCGACCAGCGGCTGTTCGTGATCCACAGCCAGCACAACAGCATCGGCGGTTATCCGCTGGGCTCGCTGGAGCAGACCCTGGTGCTGATGTCCGGCGGTTTCGACTCCACGGTAGCCGCCTACCAGATCATGCGTCGCGGGTTGATGAGCCATTTCTGCTTCTTCAACCTCGGCGGGCGCGCCCATGAGTTGGGCGTGATGGAAGTGGCGCACTTCATCTGGAAGAAGTACGGCAGCTCCCAACGCGTGTTATTTGTGAGTGTGCCGTTCGAAGAAGTCCTGGGCGAGATTCTCGGCAAAGTCGATAACAGTCATATGGGCGTCATTTTGAAGCGTATGATGTTGCGCGCCGCTTCACGAATTGCCGATCGTCTGCAAATCGATGCGCTGGTGACCGGCGAGGCGATCTCCCAGGTGTCGAGCCAGACGCTGCCGAACCTGTCGGTGATCGACTGTGTGACCGAGAAGCTGGTCTTGCGGCCGCTGATTGCCAGCCACAAGCAGGACATCATCGACCAGGCCAATGAAATCGGCACCGCCGAGTTTGCCCGGCACATGCCGGAGTACTGCGGCGTCATCTCGGTCAATCCGAAGACGGCGGCCAAGCGCGGGCGGGTGGAGCACGAAGAGAAAGAATTCGACATGGCAGTGCTCGAACGAGCGCTCGAAAACGCCAGGCTGGTGCCGATCGATCGGGTGATCGATGAATTGGGCCAGGACGTACAAATTGAAGAAGTCGGCGAAGCACTGGCCGGTCAGATCATCATCGACATCCGTCACCCGGACGACGCTGAGGACGACCCGCTGAGTATCGCCGGCATCGAGGTAAAAACGATGCCGTTCTATGCCGTGAACGCGCGTTTCAAGGAACTGGACCCTACTCGCCAGTACCTGCTGTATTGCGACAAAGGCGTGATGAGTCGCCTGCATGCCCACCATTTGCTCAGTGAGGGGCATGCCAATGTGCGCGTTTATCGACCGAGCTAAGTGCCCGGGGCTGTTTGCCTGTGGCCTGCGTCACCGGCCCCCCGACGCCGCCGACAAGCTGTAACGGCTTTGTCGGACTCAACGTAAATCGCTGCCACGACCTGTCAGCACACCGAATCCTCTGATCGAGATACACAAGTGATCGAAAATCTACGCAACATCGCCATCATTGCTCACGTTGACCATGGTAAGACCACCCTGGTAGACAAACTCCTGCGTCAATCCGGCACTCTGGAGCGCAACGAGCTCAACGACGAGCGCGTGATGGACTCCAACGACCAGGAAAAAGAGCGCGGTATTACCATCCTGGCGAAAAACACCGCCATCAACTGGAATGGCTACCACATCAACATCGTGGACACCCCGGGCCACGCCGACTTTGGTGGTGAGGTAGAGCGCGTGATGTCGATGGTCGACTCCGTGCTGCTGCTGGTCGATGCCCAGGACGGCCCTATGCCGCAAACCCGTTTCGTGACCAAGAAGGCTTTCGAAGCCGGCCTGCGTCCGATCGTGGTGATCAACAAGGTTGACCGTCCGGGCGCGCGTCCGGACTGGGTCCTGGACCAGATCTTCGACCTGTTCGACAACCTGGGTGCCACCGAAGAACAGCTGGACTTCAAAGTCGTCTACGCCTCGGCCCTGAACGGTATTGCCGGTCTGGACCACACCAACATGGCTGAAGACATGACCCCGCTGTACCAGTCGATCGTCGACGACGTACCGGCGCCGAAAGTCGACCGTGACGGTCCGTTCCAGATGCAGATATCGGCACTGGACTACAACAGCTTCCTGGGTGTTATCGGCGTTGGCCGTATCGCTCGTGGTCGCGTCAAGCCGAACACTCCAGTGGTTGCCATCGACGCCGACGGCAAGAAGCGCAACGGTCGTATCCTCAAGCTGATGGGGCACCACGGCCTGCACCGCATCGACGTTGAAGAAGCAGCGGCCGGCGACATCGTCTGCATCAGCGGCTTCGAGCAACTGTTCATCTCCGACACCCTGTGCGACCCACTGAACGTCGAAGCGATGAAGGCGTTGACCGTCGACGAGCCAACCGTTTCCATGACCTTCCAGGTCAACGACTCGCCATTCTGCGGTAAAGAAGGCAAGTTCGTGACCAGCCGTAACATCAAAGAACGCCTGGACAAAGAGCTGCTCTACAACGTTGCCCTGCGCGTTGAAGAAGGCGACTCGGCCGACAAGTTCAAGGTCTCCGGCCGTGGTGAGCTGCACCTGTCGGTACTGATCGAAACCATGCGTCGCGAAGGCTTCGAAATGGGCGTTGGCCGTCCTGAAGTGATCATCCGCATGGTTGATGGCGTCAAGCACGAACCGTACGAAAACGTGACCATCGACCTGCCGGAAGAATCCCAGGGCGCGATCATGGAGCAAATGGGCCTGCGTAAAGGCGACCTGACCAACATGGTTCCGGATGGCAAGGGCCGTGTGCGCCTTGAGTACAACATCCCGGCTCGTGGCCTGATCGGTTTCCGTAACGAGTTCCTGACCCTGACCTCCGGTGGCGGCATCCTGACTTCGATCTTCGATCGCTACGACGTGATGAAGTCCGGCGACATGTCCGGCCGTCAGAACGGTGTTCTGGTATCGGTTGCGACCGGCAAGGCACTGACCTACTCGCTGGAAACCCTGCAAGCGCGCGGCAAGCTGTTCGTCGAGCACGGCCAGGATATCTACGAAGGTCAAATCGTCGGCCTGAACAGCCGCGACAACGACCTGGGCGTGAACCCGACCAAAGGCAAGAAGCTCGACAACATGCGTGCTTCGGGCAAAGACGAAACCATCGCCCTGGTTCCGCCGGTCAAGTTCACCCTGGAGCAAGCGCTGGAGTTCGTGCAGGAAGACGAACTGTGTGAAGTGACGCCTAAGTCGATTCGCCTGCGTAAGAAAATCCTTGGCGAAAGCGAGCGTACTCGTGCTGCCAAGAAAAGCGGCAACTGAGTTTCGACTTAGTTAGCCGTTAAAAAAACGCCCCCGGTCGCGAGATCGGGGGCGTTTTTTTATGCCTGGGTTTATGTAGCGTCTATTAAGGCCTCTTCGCGACGATAGATCAGACGCTAAAAAATCAGCAGTCGATCAGAATTTGTCCAACGTCCGCGGATTGCGCTCGCGCTCCACTTCCTTGGGCTTGTAGGCGCAATAGCCCGGCCGTGGCCCAACCCGTGGATGGTTGCGGCAGGTGTCCGGGCGTTTCTCGTAAATGGTGCACAAGCGGCTCTTGCGGTCCAGATAAAGGCAGTCATTGTTGCTCATGCGCTGGAGCGTGAAGATCTCCGACTTCTGGTTATAGCGCTCGACGATCCCTTCCTTTTGCAGGCGCTTGGCGATGTTCTTCGGCGGGTCGCCCAGTTCGAACTCATCGACGATGCCGATCCGGATCAGGTCCTTGATCTTGACCTCTACCGGCAGTGTGCAGCAGCTCGACACGCAGGAACCGCACATCGGGGCGGAGTACTTGGCCCAGGTATCGAGTCGGTCGATCTCCGCGGCGGCGATCAGGTTGGGCTTCATCATCACGGTTTACCAGCATGCATCAGGGCGCGCGATCATACCGGGACTGGTGAAATTTTGAACGACCATCCGCCAGTTTTTTTTCATCCCAGCCAAACCCGCCCGGATCGGCACGCCCCCTGCATTCATTCGACCATCCGGCAACTCCCTGGCGGCGATTCCCCGACATCTGGGGAAATCCACCGAACCAAGCGCCTGTACCGTCTGTCAGACTGCATAGGCTCAGACAATTCCATGCTCGTTCGAGGTCTTATCAATGACTCAAGAACCACTTGTTCGCGAAGCCGAAGTTGCTGCATTTCGCGATGCCGTGTTGACCAAGCTCACTTATGCCGTCGGAAAGGACCCGGATCATGCGTTTGATCACGACTGGTTCGAAGCCATCGCCCTCGCCGCTCGCGACCACATGGTCGAACATTGGATGGACCACACGCGACAGATCTACCGCAAGGGCCAGAAGCGCGTCTATTACCTCTCCCTGGAATTTCTCATCGGTCGCTTGCTCTACGACAGCCTGAGCAACCTCGGCCTGTTGGACACGGCACGTGAGGCTCTGACCGAACTGGGCGTGGACCTGGAGCGTATCCGCCTGCTTGAGCCCGATGCGGCACTGGGCAACGGCGGTCTTGGCCGCTTGGCTGCGTGTTTCATGGAAAGCATGTCGACCCTGGGCATTGCCGGCCATGGTTACGGCATCCGTTATGAACACGGCCTGTTCCGCCAGGCTATCGTTGACGGCTGGCAGCAGGAGCAGACCGAACACTGGCTGGATTTCGGCAACCCCTGGGAGTTCGAGCGGCCGGAGGTGGCCTACCCGATCGGCTTTGGCGGCAGCGTCGAGACCGTGACCGATGAGGCGGGTAAAACCCGGCAGGTCTGGTCCCCGGCGGAAACCGTGCGGGCCATTGCCTATGACACGCCGGTGGTGGGCTGGCGCGGTGCCAGCGTCAACACCCTGCGCCTGTGGCGTGCCCGGGCCATGGAAGAGCTGCACCTGGAACGCTTCAACGCCGGCGACCACTTGGGTGCGGTAGCCGAAGTGGCCCGGGCCGAAAGTATTTCCCGTGTGCTGTACCCGGCCGACAGCACCGAGGCTGGCCAGGAACTGCGTCTGCGCCAGGAATACTTCTTCGTGGCTGCCTCGCTGCAAGACCTGCTGCGCCGTCATCGCAACATGCACACCTCGGTACTGACCCTGGGCGACCACGCCGCGATCCAGCTCAACGACACTCACCCGTCCATTGCCGTGGCCGAGTTGATGCGTCAGCTGGTGGATGTCTACGACGTGGCTTGGGACGCGGCCTGGCAGATCACCCAGGACACGCTGTCCTACACCAACCACACGCTGCTGCCCGAAGCCCTGGAAACCTGGCCGGTGGGGCTGATGGAGCGCATGTTGCCCCGGCACATGCAGATCATTTATCTGATCAACGCCCGGCACATCGATTCACTGCGGGCCAAGGGCGTGCACGATTTCGATGTGCTGCGCTCGGTTTCGCTGATCGAAGAGGACAATGGTCGCCGAGTGCGCATGGGCAACCTGGCGTTCCTCGGTTCACACAGCGTCAACGGCGTGTCCGGGTTGCATACCCAGTTGATGCGCAGCACGGTGTTTTCCGAGTTGCACAAGCTCTATCCGCACCGGATCAACAACAAGACCAATGGCATCACCTTCCGCCGCTGGTTGTTCCAGGCCAACGCCGAATTGACCTCGATGATGGTCGATGCCCTCGGCCCGAGCGTGCTCGACAACCCCGAGGAACGCTTGATCGAACTGGAGCCGTTTGCCGACAAGCCAGCGTTCCGCAAGCAGTTCGCCGAGCAGCGCCTGCATAGCAAAAAAGCCCTGGCGTACCTGATTCACGAGCGGCTGGGCATTGCCGTGAACCCGGCGGCGATGTTCGACGTGCAGGTCAAGCGGATCCACGAGTACAAGCGCCAGTTGCTCAACTTGATGCACACCGTGGCGCTGTACCAGGCGATTCGCGCCGAACCGGAAGTAGACTGGGTGCCGCGGGTGAAGATTTTCGCCGGCAAGGCCGCCGCCAGTTATCACCAGGCCAAGCTCATCATCAAGCTGACCAACGACATCGCCCGGGTGGTGAATAACGACCCGACCGTGCGCGGCTTGCTCAAAGTGGTGTTCCTGCCCAACTACAACGTCAGTCTGGCCGAAAGCATCATTCCGGCGGCGGACCTGTCGGAGCAGATATCCACGGCGGGTTTCGAAGCGTCGGGCACCAGCAACATGAAGTTCGGCCTCAATGGTGCGTTGACCATCGGCACCATGGACGGCGCCAACGTGGAGATGCATGAGCGCGTCGGCGGTGAACACATGTTCATCTTCGGCCTGACCGCTGAACAGGTGGAAGCCCGCAAGCAAAACGGTGAATTCAGCGCCGCGCCGGATATCGCCGCCTCCCATCGGCTCGGCGATGTGTTGCAGGCGATTCGTGGTGGGGTGTTCTCTCCAGATGATCCGATGCGCTACGTCGGGCTGGTGGACTCGTTGGTCGATTACGACCGCTTCCTGGTCTGCGCCGATTTTGACGCCTACTGGGAGGCCCAGGTCAGGGTCGATGAATGTTGGCACGACTCCACACAATGGTGGCGTTCGGCGGTGCTCAACACCGCGCGCATGGGCTGGTTTTCTTCGGACCGGACCATCCGCGAATACGCCACCGACATCTGGAAAGCCCTGGAGTAGCATTCACTGTAAGAAGTGTGAGCGAAGCCCAACGGCGGTTGGGCTTCGTCGATATACTAGGCGCCAGTTTCGCCGGGCTGGGGTGTGGCCGGGCTCAGTTGTTGGCAGCGCTGACAATCCAATGTGGGAGCGGGCTTGCTCGCGAAAGCGGAGTATCAGGCAGAAATGATGTCGCCTGACACGCCGCCTTCGCGAGCAAGCCCGCTCCCACAAGGTTTGTGCTGTTCCACTAGACTGAGTCAGGCACCGCATCACCCCGGTTACGCCCGCAATGGGCCGCTTAGGGATATCGACCATGCAATGGATCTTGATGCTGTTGGGCCTGGCACTCGGCTGGGTGGTGGACGAGTCGTTCGCCGATGCGCTGATAGGCGCGTTGGTGGGGCTTGGCATCGCCCAGTCGTTTCGATTGGGGCGCCTGGCTACCCAGGCGGCCAAGCAGCAGATGTTGTTGCAAGAAACTCAGCAGAGCCTGCTCACGTTGGAAGCCCGTCTAGCGGTTCTCGAGCGCGGTAAGGTCGCCGAATCGAGTGATCCGGCGCCAGCGCCCGAGGTTGTCGTGCCCCAGGCCCAGAAGCCCGAGACGCCTACGGAGCCAGAGCTCGTCTGGGAATTGCCGCCAGACCTCGAACCCGTTCCCCCGATGGCCACCCAGGCCAGCCAACCGTTGCCTGATGACGTTTGGAAACCCGCGCCAACCACATCCAGTCGCCGTGCCGAGCGCGACTTCGCGCCGCTGCCCCTGGATTCGATGGTTTCGAAACCAGCAACTTCCCGTGGCCCGAATCTGTTCGACCGCGCCGTAATTGGCGCGCGCAACTGGCTGTTCGGCGGCAACACGGTGCTGCGGGTCGGCGTGGTGCTGTTGTTCCTTGGCCTGGCGTTTTTGCTGCGCTACGCCACCGAAGGCATGGTGGTGCCGATCGAGTTGCGTTACGCCGGTGTCGCGGCCAGCGCGTTGGGCCTGTTGGGCCTGGGCTGGTGGTTGCGCCAACGCAACAGCAGTTATGCGTTGATGCTCCAGGGCACCGGGATCGCCGTGCTGTACCTGACGGTGTTCGCGGCCATGCGCCTGCATCCATTGCTCGACTCCAAAGCGGCCCTGGGCTTGCTGGTCGCGGTGACCGTGTTCTCGGCAATCCTGGCGATTACCCAAAACGCCCTGGGCCTGGCTGCGGCTGCGGCGCTGGGTGGGTTTGCCGCGCCGATCCTGACCTCCACCGGCAGTGGCAATCACGTCGCCCTGTTCAGCTATTTCATCCTGCTCAACGCCGGCATTCTCGCGATTGCCTGGTTCAAGGCCTGGCGCCTGCTCAACCTGATCGGCTTTGTCGGCACCTTCGGCATCGGTTTCGCCTGGGGCCTGCGTTCCTACACGCCAGAACTGCTCTGGAGCACCGAGCCGTTCCTGATCCTGTTCTTCCTCATCTACCTGGCGATTGGCTTGCTGTTCACGCGGCGTAAATTGCTGGAGATGAGCGATGCTCCCCAAGACGCCAGCCGCGACGCGCTGTTGCACTGGTCGGCGCGCAAGGGCGATTACGTGGACGGCACCATGCTGTTCGGCCCGCCGCTGGTGGGCTTCGGCTTGCAGTTCGCGTTGGTGCAGCATGTTGAGTTCGCCGCTGCGTTCAGCGCCCTGGCCCTGGGCATGATCTACATGGGCCTGGCGCGGGTATTGATGGGCGGTCGCGCCCTGCTGCTGGCGGAAACCTGCCTTGCCCTGGGGGTGATTTTTGCCAGCCTGGCGATCCCTCTGGGGCTCGATGCCCGTTGGACCGCCGCGGCGTGGGCCATGGAAGGCGCGGGGATCTTCTGGCTGGGCCTGCGCCAGCAGCGCCCATTCGCCCGGGCCTTTGCCTTGTTGCTGCAATTGGGCTCGGCACTGGCGTTTGTCAGCGAATTGCGTATCGGCGACGCCAGCCTGCTCGATGGTTCAGCGCTGGGCGCGTTGATGCTCGGCGGCGCCTTGCTGTTCACCTTCTACCAACTGCACAAGGCTGAGCCTGAACACAGCGCCCATTGGGAGCGCCAAGGCTTGCCGGTGCTGGCTGTGCTGGGGTTGAGTTTCCTCTATCTACTGGCACCGCTGTTCTTCTTCACCCACGGCACCGCCATTGCCTGGGCCCTGGCTGGATTGGCGACGCTGTTTGTTGGCCTGCGCCTGCAGTCGCGCAGCTTTCTGTTCACTGCATTTGGGGTGCAACTGCTTGGCGGTGCGCTGTTCCTGCTGCGTTTGCAAGGCGCCGAAGTGGATTCGACGGCGGTGTTCAGCGCGGGCTGGAGTGGTTTGCTCAGCGCCTCGCTGATCGGCCTGGCGTTGATTGGCGGCATGTTGCTGGCGGCCCGTGACAACATGGTGCGCAACGATGTCCGGTTGCTGCGCGGCTTGTCGGTGGTGTTACTGGCGGGGCTGGTGCTGATCAATCTTGCGGTGCTGTTCGTCCTGCCGTGGCAAACGGCGAGCGGTGTGTGGGCGGCCAGCGGCCTGTTGATCATCTGGCTGAGCCTGTACCTGAAACAACGTGTGAGCTTTGTCTTCGGCCTGCTGCTGCAATTACTGGGCGGTGCGGCGTTCCTGACGGCGGGGCCGGCGTTGTTGGGGCCGCTCAATGCCGAGGATCTCCGACCGCTGGCCCACAGTGGCTTCTGGACGCCGCTGGTGCTGGGGCTGGCAGCGCTGGTGGGCGCATGGCGCCTGCAACGGGCGCACGCGGCGCAGGAACTCAAGGTCTTGAGCTTGCAGCGCCTGTCCGAACTCCTGCTGATCTGGGGGGCCGGGTGGTGGGCGTTGGCGTGGGTCAGCGAAGTGTTGCGCTTTGCCCCGGCGAACCTGCAAGGCAGCTGGCTACTGCTGGTCGCGGCGACCAGCGTGGCAGTGTGGACGGTCTTGGCGCAGCGTTTGAAATGGCCGGCGCTGGGGCTGCTGTGCACCTTGCTGATTCCGGCGGCGGGCTGCGTGCTCGTTGCGGCTTGGCACAGCCACTATCACCCGGCGGCGGATTTTGGCTGGCTGGCCTGGCTGGCGGTATTTGCCGTGCATTTCCTCTCTCTCAAGCGCCTGGCGCCGATGCTGCCCGCCCCGGCGCGCAGTACGGCCCATGTGCTCGGCTGTTGGTTGCTGATGGCGGTGTTGATGCTGGAGTTGCGTTACGGCCTGCTGTTGCTGTCTGAGCAATACAACGCCTGGCGCTGGCTGGCCTGGGCGATCCTGCCAGGCCTTTACCTGGTGCTGATGGCCTCGCCGCGTACCTGGCCGTGGCCGGTGTCGGCCCAACCGCGCGAATACCGTGTCTACGCGGCGGCGCCGATGGCGCTGTCGATGCTCGGTTGGTTCTGGCTGACCAACACCTTCAGCGATGGCAACTCAGCGCCACTGCCTTATGTGCCGTTGCTCAATCCCTTGGAGCTTGGCCTGCTGTTTGCCTTGTTCGGTATCTATGTGTGGGCCCGCAGCGCCGTGGCGCAATCGACGAACCGTTGCAATCGCGTCGGGCACATCACCCAGTTGATCGCCGGTGTGTCGCTGTTCGCGTTCTTCACTGCCCTGGTGATGCGCAGTGCTCACCAGTGGATGGGGGTGCCATACGAGTTGGATGCGTTGCTTGAGTCGATGTTCGTGCAAGCCGGGTTGTCCATTGTCTGGACCCTGATTGCCCTGGGCCTGATGATCGGGGGGCATCTGCGCCACCGCCGTGAAGTATGGTTGATCGGCGCGGCGTTGATCGCGGTGGTCGTGGCCAAGCTGTTCTTTGTCGAATTGAGTAACCGTGGCGGTCTGGCGCGGATCGTGTCGTTTATCGGCGTGGGTGTATTGCTATTGGTGGTGGGCTACTTCGCGCCGCTGCCACCCAAGCGCCCGGAGACGGTCGCGCAGGATGAGCCGCCTATGCCTGTCAGTGAGGGAGTGTCATCTTGAGTCGCAAGTTGAGTCGGATCGGGCTGGGCGTGGTGGGGTTATGGGCGGCATTGTCGGCCGTGGCCCAGGAGCAAGCGGCGGATTTCGCCCATCAGGTGCCATTGGCCTTGAGCGGCGAAGGGCCGTGGTATCGCCTAACATTGCCACTGAACGTTCAGCTGCAAGCGCGGCAGACCGACCTGAGCGACCTGCGGGTCTTCAACGCGGCCGGTCAGGCCCAGGCCTACGCCTTGGTGCGTGAGTCGGCCCAGAGCCGGGAAAATCGCACCCTCACCGACGTGAAGTGGTTCCCGCTGTACAACGCCGCCGATGACAACGAACGCGCGCCCAGTGTGCGCGTGCAATCGAGCGCCAACGGTACCTTGGTGGAAGTCCAACCCTCCAGTCGGCTCGAAGCGGGGGAGGAGGCGTTGCGTGGCTGGTTATTGGATACCAGTGCGATCAAGGCGCCGTTGCAGCGGTTGGTCCTCGACTGGACCAGTGAACGCGACGGTTTCCAACGGTTCACCATCGAAGCCAGTGATGATTTGCAGCACTGGCAGTCATGGGGGGAAGGCCAGGTGGCGCGCTTGACCTTTGCCGATGAGCGGGTCGAGCAGCATGAAGTGACCTTGCCAGGGCAACCGGCGCGCTATCTGCGGTTGTTGTGGGATTCGCCGTCCTCCGCGCCGATCCTGACTTCGGCCCAGTTGCAAAGCGCCAGCCGCGAAAGCCTGCCGTTGCCGCTGGCCTGGTCGCAGCCATTGGCCGGCAGCACCGCGAAGGCCGGTGAATACACCTGGCAGTTGCCCATGGGGCTGAACATCGAGCAGGTGCAGGTCGAGCTGAGCGAGGCCAACAGCCTGGCGCCGGTGACCTTGGCCGGTCGCCGTGAAAGCAGCCATCCGTGGCAACCGCTGGGCAGTGGCTTGCTCTATCGCCTGACCCAGAACGGCCAGGATGTGCTGCAAAATCAATTGCAACTGTCCGGCCAGACCGTGCAGCAATTGAAATTGACCGTGGACGAGCGTGGCGGCGGCTTGGGTAGCGAAGCCCCGGCCCTGCGCTTTGCCGTGCGCCCGACCCAGGTGGTGTTCCTGGCGCGCGGCGAAGGGCCCTACAGCCTGGCCCTGGGCAGCGCGACAGTGAAAGCGGCCAGCTTGCCCTTGACCACGCTGGTGCCTGATTACAAACCGTCGCGCCTGGCGACGCTGGGTACGGCGACCGTGAACGACACGGCCACGTCGACGCCGACCGTGGTCCCGGCAACCGCGCCTGCGACGGTCGATATCCGCTGGAAGAAAATCGGCTTGTGGGCGGTGCTGCTGCTCAGCGTGCTGTTCCTCGCGGCGATGGCGTTCAGCCTGTTGCGCAAGCCACCGGTCAAATCCCCGTAGGAACGCAGGTTGGCAGGCCCGGATATGAACTCAATCCACCATTCCCCGTCTCATAGGAGGAATTAAGTCCCGACTCGCGCTAAACTGCGCTGGTTTTTCCGCCCCCTATTCTTCGGAGCCGTCCATGTCCCGCGTTACCTTGAGTCGCTATTTGATTGAGCAGACCCGCAGCAACAACACCCCTGCCGATCTGCGCTTTTTGATCGAAGTGGTGGCGCGTGCGTGCAAGGAGATCAGCCACGCCGTCTCCAAAGGCGCGCTGGGTGGCGTCCTGGGCAGCATGGGCACCGAGAACGTGCAGGGCGAAGTGCAGAAGAAGCTCGACGTGCTGTCCAACGAAATCCTGCTCGAAGCCAACGAATGGGGCGGCCACCTGGCCGGCATGGCGTCCGAGGAAATGGACAATGCCTACCAGATCCCGGGCAAATACCCCAAGGGCGCCTACCTGCTGGTGTTCGACCCACTGGACGGTTCGTCGAACATCGACATCAACGCACCGGTCGGCACCATCTTCTCGGTACTGCGTTGCCCGAACGAGTACCTGAGCCAGAACGAAGCCTTGAATGAAAAGGCCTTCCTGCAGCCAGGCACCGAGCAGGTCGCCGCCGGTTACGCCATCTACGGCCCTCAGACCATGCTGGTGCTGACCCTGGGCGACGGCGTCAAGGGTTTCACCCTGGACCGCGAGATGGGCAGCTTCGTACTGACCCACGAAGACATCACCATTCCTGAAACCACCCAGGAATTCGCCATCAACATGTCCAACCAGCGTCACTGGGAAGCCCCGGTAAAACGCTACGTCGAAGAATTGCTGGCGGGCGAAGAAGGTCCGCTGAAGAAGAACTACAACATGCGCTGGGTTGCTGCGATGGTTGCCGATGTGCACCGGATCCTGACCCGTGGCGGTCTGTTCATGTACCCGCGCGACAACCGTGAGCCGTCCAAGCCGGGCAAACTGCGGCTGATGTACGAAGCCAACCCGATGTCGTTCCTGGTGGAACAGGCCGGTGGCGCTTCCACCGACGGCCACCAGCGTATTCTCGATATCAAGCCCGAAGGCCTGCACCAGCGTGTGGCCGTGTTCCTCGGTTCGAAAGAAGAAGTGGCGCGCGCCACGGCTTACCACAAGGAGTGAATCATGGCCGAGCCTTGGCAGCCTTTGCTCGATTGGTGGTTTGGTTCAACCCAAACGCCGGACGAAATAGCCGCTGACAAGGGCGCGCTGTGGTTTGGCAAAGGCCATGATCGCCAGGCGCAAGAGCGCTTCGGCGAATGGGTCGAGCAGGCACTGGCCGGCGGATTGACCGATTGGGCGCAACGCCCGGAAGGTTGGCTGGCCCTGGTGCTGCTACTGGATCAACTTGCGCGGATGATCTTTCGCGACACCCCCAAAAGCTTTTCCGGCGACCTGCGTGCTCAAGCACTGGTAGCCCGAGGCCTGGCGGCGGGGCTCGACCGAGAACTCAAGCCGATCCAGCGTGTATTCATTTATCTGGTACTCGAACACTGCGAAAACCTGGCGGTGCAGAACGAGGCTGTGTCGCGGTTTATCGACTTGGTGCGAGAACAACCGGAGGCGCAGCGGGCGGTGTTTGAAGACAACTTGGACTATGCCGAACGGCATCAGAAGATCATTGCCCGGTTTGGGCGCTTTCCCCATCGCAATGCGGTGTTGGGGCGCGAGTCCACGGCTGAGGAAGTGGAATTCTTGAGCAGGCCTGGGTCAAGGTTCTAAATGGTGTTGCGGATGCTATCCCCATCGCGAGCCTGCTCGCGATGGGGCCCGCCAAAACACTAGATCCGGAAACTACCCACCAACTGCTGTAACCGCACCGCTTGCTGTTCAAGGTCGGCACAGGCCCGCAAGGTGGCTTGCAGGTTTTCCACACCCTCCTGGTTCAGGGTGTTGATCTCGGTGATGTCGACGTTGATCGACTCCACCACGGCCGTCTGTTCTTCGGTGGCGGTCGCCACGGACTGGTTCATGCCGTCGATTTCACCAATACGCTGGGTCACGCTGCCCAGGCGTTCGCCGGCCTGGTTGGCAATGCCGACGCTGCTTTCGCTCTGGCGCTGGCTATCGGTCATGGTCAGTACCGCTTCCCGGGCGCCCACTTGCAGCGCTTCGATCATCTTCTGCACTTGCTTCGCCGAGTCCTGGGTGCGGTGGGCCAGGTTACGCACTTCATCGGCCACCACCGCGAAGCCGCGCCCGGCTTCTCCGGCACGGGCTGCTTCGATGGCGGCGTTGAGGGCGAGCAGGTTGGTCTGTTGGGAGATGCTGGTGATCACCTCAAGAATCTGACCGATGTTCACCGTGTTGCTGTTCAAGGTTTCGATGTTGGCGCACGAATCGCTGATCTTGGCCGACAACTGCTGCATGGCCGCGATGGTTTTATCCACCACGTGTTGGCCGTCTTCGGCCTGGTTACGGGCATCGCTGGAGTGTCGCGAGGCGAGGGCGGCGTTCTGGGCGATTTCCTGGGCGGCGGCACCGAGCTGGTTGATGGCCGCGGCCACGCTGCTGGTGCGCGAAGCCTGCTGGTCGGAGTTGAACATCGATGAGTTGGACGCGCTGACCACGCGCAGGGCGACTTCGTTGACCCGACCGGTGGCCGAGGCCACTTCGCGGATCGAGGTATGAATGCGCTCGACAAAGCGGTTGAACGAAGTCCCCAGTGCGCCGAATTCGTCGTGGCCGTGGATGACCAGGCGCCGGGTCAGGTCGCCTTCGCCTTCGGCGATGTCATGCATGGCACGGCCCATGGTCAGCAGCGGTTGCATCAGCACGCGGATCAACATGCCGAGCAGGGCGATGATGAATACCACGGCGATGACCATGGCGATCAGTGCTGAAGTACGGAACTCGCTGAGCATTGCCAGCGCGGTGTCCTTGTCGAGCACCAGCGCCACGTACCAGTCCGCTCCCGGCACGCCGTTGACGTGGGTGAAGGAGATGAATTGGGTCTTGCCGTCGAGGTCGACTTCTTTCACACCCGGGCTGATTTGAGGCGCGCCGTTAGGGTAGGCCTCGGCCAGGGTCTTGAGCACGCGCTTGCTGTCGGGGTGGATCAGGATCTTGCCGTCGGCACTGACGATGAACGCGTGGCCGTGCCCGCCGAAGTTCAGCGAGTTGATGATGGCGCTGACGCTGGACAGGTCGATGTCCGCACCGGCCACGCCGATCATTTGGTTCTGGTGCTGCACCGGGGTGGCGACGGTAATCACCAGCTTGCCCGACGAGGCGGCGATGTAGGGTTCGGTGACGATGGTTTGCTGCGCGCTGTTGGCAGCCTTGTACCAGCCACGGGCGCGCGGGTCGTAATCGGCGGCGCGATTGCCGGCCGGTACCGAGAACATCACGCCGTCGGTGCCACCAAAATAGCTGAGCTGGAAATTGCCGGTGTAGGCCGGCAGGCCCACGGCGCGCTTGAGACTGTCGGCACTGCTGCCATCCACGGCAATCTGCTGGGCCAGCGATTGCAGCAACTGGATGCGACCGTCGACCCACGTCTGGATGTTGCGGCTGGTCAGGCTGCCGAGTTCCTGCATGGAGGTCTCGGTGCTGGCGTGCAGGCTCTGGCGTTGACGATAGTCGTTGAACAGGATGAAACAGGCGAATGCAACGGCCACCACGAGGGCGGCAGCCAACAGTATTTTATGGCTGAATTTCATGTTTCTGGTCATTAATAACACTACCGCGGAGGGACGGGTCAGGGTGGGGTGTCAATTTGCCATAAGGCAGTCGATTGCGCTGTTTCTTTTATCGGCGCAGGCGCCCATCTCATCAATCGTCAGCGATTCATTGCGACGAAATGCACGACCCGGTCACAAACCGGGTGTTTCACCGGTGAAACACTTGTCGAGGCCCAATAAATACTGGGGTCGTCGGGGAACCAGATAGGGGTTTTCTCTTCTAAGCTTCTGGTTGGCACCTGCCAGCCCCCTTCCGTTCCAGGAGTTACACCATGTCGCTGCGATCTATCGCCTTGTTGTTTGTGTGTGTCGTATTGACTGCATGCAGCAAGGTCAACCAGGAAAACTACTCGAAGCTGTCGGCTGGCATGCCCAAGTCCGAAGTCGAAACGTTACTGGGGAAACCGACCGATTGTTCAGGCGCGCTCGGCATGTCCAGCTGCACCTGGGGCGACCAGAAAAGCTTTATCAGCGTGCAGTACGCCGGTGACAAAGTGTTGATGTTTTCCGGCCAAGGCCTGAAGTAAACCGAGGCCAGAGGCCTGCGGGAGAAAAATAATGATGCGGTTAGTTTTTGTGCTTTTGGCTGGCCTGATTTTGGCTGGCTGTGCCACTTCTGGCGAAGATCCGCTGGCACCCAAGACGGTCAACAGCGTCAATCTCAAACGTTACCAAGGGACCTGGTATGAGTTGGCCCGCCTACCCATGTATTTCCAGCGCAATTGCGCGCAATCGGAAGCTCACTACACCCTCAAGCCAGACGGTAACGTGGGAGTGCTCAATCGCTGCCTGACCTCGGACTGGCAGTGGGAAGAAGCCAGAGGCACCGCCACACCTCAGGTGCCGGGCAAGACCGACAAGCTCTGGGTCGAGTTCGACAACTGGTTTTCGCGGATCGTGCCAGGAGTGGCGAAAGGGCAATACTGGGTGTTGTACGTCAGCGATGACTACAAGACCGCCATCGTCGGCGACCCAAGCCGTCGCTACATGTGGCTGCTGTCCCGTACACCGACCGTCAATAGCGTCGTGCGCGAGGAGCTGCTGAGCAAGGCACGCCAGCAGGGCTACGACACCACACGCTTGATCTGGCGCGCGTCGGATCGACAGATGGCCAAAACCTCGGACTAACGCTATAGAACCTGTGGGAGCGAGCCTGCTCGCGATGGGGGCTTCACATTCAACACATAAGTTGACTGGTAGGCCGTCATCGCGAGCAGGCTCGCTCCCACAGGGGTATTTCAACATTGGTGTTTTGGGAATCAGCCCAGCAGTTCGCGCAGGACCTGGGTAAACGCCCGGGCGCTTTGCTCTTCGTCGGCATGACGGCCAGCGCGTACCACCCACCGTCCGCCGACCATCACATCGCGCACCTGGCGATCGCCGCCGGCAAACAGCCAGCGATTGAGGATCCCGTCGTCCTGGGCCGTGGCCAGGTAGGGGTCGTTACCATCGAGCACCAGCCAGTCGGCGCGCTTGCCGATTTCGAGGGCGCCGACCGGTTGCCCCAGGGCCTGGGCACCGCCTTCCAGGGCTGCATCGAACAAGGTGCGGCCGACCATCGGCTGATCCGCGCGATACAAGCGGTTGCGCCGTTGATCCCGCAGGCGCTGACTATATTCCAGCCAGCGTAATTCTTCGACCACGCTCAACGATACATGGCTGTCGGAGCCGATACCCAGGCGCCCGCCTTGGGCGAGAAAATCCACGGCCGGAAAAACCCCGTCCCCCAGGTTGGCTTCGGTGGTCAGGCACAAGCCGGCAATCGCCCGGCTCTTGGCCATGAAGCTAACCTCCTGGGCGTTGGCGTGGGTGGCGTGGACCAGGCACCAGCGCTGGTCGACTTCGGTGTTTTCGTACAGCCATTGCAGCGGGCGGGCGCCGCTCCAGCTCAGGCAATCGTCGACTTCCTTCTGCTGCTCGGCAATGTGGATGTGCACCGGGCACTCACGGTCACTGGCGGCCAGCACATCCTGGATTTGCTCGGGTGTCACGGCACGCAGCGAATGGAAGCACAAACCCAGCGCCTGGGACGGCTGCCCGGCCAGGATCGGCTGCAAGCGTGACTGGAGCTTCAAGTAGTTTTCGGTGCTGTTGATGAACCGGCGCTGCCCGTCATTGGGCGCCTGGCCGCCAAAACCGGAATGGCTATAGAGCACCGGCAGCAGCGTCAGGCCGATGCCGGCGGCGCTGGCGGCGTGGCTGATGCGCAGGGCCAGCTCCGCGGGGTCGGCGTAGGGCGCGCCATCGGTGTCGTGGTGCACATAGTGGAATTCGGCGACCGAGGTGTAGCCGGCCTTGAGCATTTCGATGTACAGCTGGCGGGCGATGATGCCGAGTTGGTCGGGGCTGATTTTTCCGACGAGGCGGTACATCAAGTCGCGCCATGTCCAGAAACTGTCGTTGGGATTTCCCGCCACTTCCGCCAGCCCGGCCATGGCCCGTTGGAAGGCATGGGAGTGCAGGTTCGGCATGCCCGGCAACAGCGGACCGCCCAGCCGTTCGGCGCCGTCTGCGTGGGAACCGGCCTGGATATGGGTCAGGACGCCTTCGGCGTCGACCTCAAAACGTACATTATGGGCCCATCCACTAGGCAGCAGCGCGCGTTCGGCAAAGAAGGCGGACATGGTTCAACCTCATTGTGCGTAATTTGTATATACATATACAGACGTTTGCCTGGCCGGTAAACTCCGGCAAGCTAGCATTCTTATCCGCAGAACAAGGAACCGCCGTGTCGACTCCGCCTGCCAAACCGCCGCTGGCCACAAACATGGGTGACAGTCCGGCACCCCTGTACGCCCGCGTCAAACAAATGATCACCCAGCAAATCGACAGTGGAAACTGGCCGCCACATTACCGTGTGCCGTCGGAAAGCGAACTGGTCAGTCAGTTGGGCTTCAGTCGCATGACCATCAACCGTGCGCTGCGGGAAATGACCGCCGACGGCCTGTTGGTGCGCATGCAGGGGGTCGGCACCTTCGTGGCCGAACCCAAGAGCCAATCCGCGTTGTTCGAAGTGCATAACATCGCCGACGAAATCGCCTCCCGTGGTCATCGCCACACTTGCAAGGTCATCACCCTGGAAGAAGAGGCGGCCGGTTCCGAGCGGGCCCTGGCCCTGGATATGCGCGAAGGCCAGAAGGTGTTCCATTCGCTGATTGTGCATTTCGAGAACGACATCCCCGTGCAAATCGAGGACCGTTTCGTCAACGCACTGGTGGCCCCGGACTACCTCAAGCAGGACTTCACCGTGCAAACGCCTTACGCCTATCTGAACCAGGTCGCGCCGCTGACCGAGGGCGAGCATGTGGTCGAGGCGATCCTGGCCGAGCCGAGTGAATGCAAGCTGTTGCAGATCGAAAAGGGCGAGCCGTGCCTGTTGATCCGCCGCCGCACCTGGTCCGGACGCCAGCCGGTGACCGCCGCACGCCTGATCCATCCGGGCTCCCGTCACAGTCTCGAAGGGCGCTTTCATAAATGAGCCATTTGAAGGTTTTACGCGCAGCAGACTACCCGCGCATGCCGTGGAAAAACGGTGGCGGCAGCACTGAAGAAATCACTCGCGATACCGGTGCCGGCCTGGAAGGTTTCGGCTGGCGCCTGTCGATTGCCGACATTGGTGAGTCGGGCGGCTTCTCCACCTTCGCCGGTTACGAGCGGGTCATCAGTGTCTTGCAGGGTGATGGCATGACGCTGAATGTCGATGGCCAGGCCACGCGGCCTTTGCATCCGCTGGACCCTTTTGCGTTCAGTGGCGAGAGCCATGTGTATTGCACGCTGCTGGGCGGACCGATTCGTGACTTCAACCTGATCTACGCACCGCAACGTTACCGCGCGCGGTTGCAGTGGTTGGGCGGCCAGCAGCGGTTTTTCAGTGAGGCGGGAACAGTATTGGTGTTCTGTGCCGCCCCGGGGTTGGCTATCAAGATCGGTGAATCCGCCGTTGACTTGGGCCTCTACGACTGTTTGCAACTGAGCGGTAACACCGGGTTGGTGGATGTCTCCACCCACGGTCAATGCTGCGTGATTGAGCTGACGGCCCACTAATGCCAGCTTCTTGCTCCCACCGATAAATTCCCTGGCCACAAGGTGCCTGCCTGCTGTTTCTTCTGCGCACCAACTTGTTACCGAATGCCCCAGCGTGGCGCAACACCACGCTTCTGTGACCCTCCGATTTCCCCCTCGAAAACCCTCTTGAAAAATTTCCTGCCGCTCAGCAGCCCTTAAATCACAAGGCTTTCAGCCAAACCCCCAACCGTTTCTGAACACCACCTCCAACAAGTTGGCCGCTTGATTGCATATGCTTGTACATACAAGTAAAGACGTATGCGTATGGGTTACCGATGTTCAACGCAACGTTCGCTAAATCGCTGCCCACTGCCCGGGCTGGTCTGGATTGATCGCTGAGGAGTTTTTGCTGTGACCGACGCTACCCGCAAACCTGAAAAATACCGTGACGTTGAAATCCGTGCCCCTCGCGGCAACACGCTGACCGCCAAGAGCTGGCTGACTGAAGCGCCGCTGCGCATGTTGATGAACAACCTCGACCCGGAAGTGGCCGAGAACCCTAAGGAACTGGTGGTCTACGGTGGTATCGGCCGCGCGGCACGCAACTGGGAATGCTACGACAAGATCGTCGAAAGCCTGACCAATCTGAACGATGACGAAACCCTGTTGGTGCAATCCGGCAAGCCAGTGGGCGTGTTCAAGACTCACAGCAACGCCCCTCGCGTGCTGATCGCCAACTCCAACCTGGTGCCGCACTGGGCCAGTTGGGAGCACTTCAACGAACTCGACGCCAAGGGCCTGGCCATGTACGGCCAGATGACCGCCGGCAGCTGGATCTACATCGGCAGCCAGGGCATCGTGCAAGGCACTTATGAAACCTTCGTCGAGGCCGGTCGCCAGCACTACGACTCCAACCTCAAGGGCCGTTGGGTCCTGACCGCCGGCCTGGGCGGCATGGGCGGTGCGCAACCCTTGGCCGCGACCCTGGCTGGTGCGTGCTCGCTGAACATCGAGTGCCAACAGGTGAGCATCGATTTCCGCCTGAAAACCCGCTACGTCGACGAGCAAGCCAAGGACCTCGACGACGCCCTGGCGCGCATCGAGAAATACACCGCCGAAGGCAAGGCGATTTCCATTGCGCTGTGTGGGAACGCCGCCGAGATCCTGCCGGAAATGGTCCGTCGTGGTGTGCGCCCAGACATGGTCACCGACCAGACCAGCGCCCACGACCCACTCAACGGCTACCTGCCGGCCGGTTGGACCTGGGACGAATACCGTGCCCGCGCTAAGACCGAACCCGCGGCCGTGGTGAAGGCCGCCAAGCAATCGATGGCCGTCCATGTCAACGCCATGCTGGCCTTCCAGAAAATGGGCGTACCGACTTTCGACTACGGCAACAACATCCGCCAGATGGCCCAGGAAGAGGGCGTCGAAAATGCCTTCGACTTCCCGGGTTTCGTACCGGCCTATATCCGTCCGCTGTTCTGCCGCGGCATTGGCCCGTTCCGCTGGGCCGCGCTGTCCGGTGACCCCCAGGACATCTACAAGACCGACGCCAAGGTCAAGGAACTGATCCCCGACGACGCCCACCTGCACAACTGGCTGGACATGGCCCGCGAGCGCATCAGCTTCCAGGGCTTGCCGGCACGTATCTGCTGGGTTGGCCTGGGCCAGCGGGCCAAGTTGGGCCTGGCGTTCAACGAGATGGTGCGCAGCGGCGAATTGTCGGCGCCGATCGTGATTGGCCGCGACCACCTGGACTCCGGTTCCGTGGCCAGCCCCAACCGTGAAACCGAATCCATGCAGGACGGTTCCGATGCGGTCTCCGACTGGCCGCTGCTCAACGCCTTGGTCAACACTGCCAGCGGCGCGACCTGGGTGTCGCTGCACCACGGTGGCGGCGTTGGCATGGGCTTCTCCCAGCACTCGGGCATGGTGATCGTCTGCGACGGTACCGACGAAGCGGCCGAGCGCATTGCCCGCGTGCTGCACAACGACCCGGCCACGGGCGTGATGCGTCATGCCGATGCCGGTTACCAGATCGCCATTGATTGCGCCAAGGAGCAGGGGCTGAACCTGCCGATGATTACCGGGTAGGGGCTGGCGAAGCCTGCGATCTTTTGATTTTGATCTTTCGCTTGAGATTCAAGTGTCTGGGGAAAGATCGCAGCCTCGTTGCACTCGGCAGCTCCTACAGGGCGTTATCCAATGACCAGAACAATCCACAAAGGTTGAACCATGGCTGTCACCCGCACACGCGCAAGCAGCAAGCCGTTGATCGAGAAACGTTCGATCGACTACATCCCGGAAGCAGAGAGACACGGCCGATTATTGAGCCAGTTCACCCTCTGGATGGGGGCCAACCTGCAAATCACCGCAATTGTCACCGGTGCATTGGCGGTGGTGCTTGGCGGTGATGTGTTCTGGTCGTTGATCGGTTTGCTGATCGGCCAACTGCTCGGCGGTGGCGTCATGGCGTTGCATGCCGCGCAAGGGCCCAAGCTGGGCCTGCCGCAGGTGATCTCCAGCCGGGTGCAGTTTGGTGTGTATGGCGCGGCTATCCCGATCGTGCTGGTGTGCCTGATGTACCTGGGTTTCACCGCAACGGGAACCGTGCTTTCCGGCCAGGCGCTGGGCCAGTTGTTTGGCGTCAGCGACAGTGTCGGCATCCTCATTTTCGCCAGTGTCATCGTGCTGGTCACGGTGCTCGGTTATCGGGTGATTCACTTCATTGGACGTGTCGCCAGCCTCCTTGGTGTGATTGCCTTTGTTTACCTGTTCGCTCGCCTGATGAGCCAGACGGACGTTGGCGCACTCCTGCAAATCCGCCATTTCAGCTGGAGCAGCTTCCTGCTTGCGGTGTCGCTCGCGGCATCCTGGCAGATCGCCTTCGACCCCTACGTGGCGGACTATTCGCGTTACCTGCCGAGCGAGACTTCTTCGGTGAAAACCTTTTTTGCCGCAGGTGCCGGTTCGGTTATTGGTGCGCAGGTGCGCGAAACAATGGCACGGCGCAGTACCCGATCAACTGATTCTGCCGGTCGAACCAGCCGGCGTTGTAGCACCTATAACAAGCGGGGCTGGTCGCGCTGCGGCGCAGGCCTGATTGGACGTGGAAAGGGCTGGATGCCTCTTGACTGCCGTAAGCCAATTCACTGATTAGGAGCGTCACACAATGAAATCGAACAAGACCCTGCTGACCACGTTGCTTTCCATGGGCCTGCTGGCCAGCGCTGGCGCCACACAAGCGGCGGGTTGGTGCGAGTCGGGCAAACCGGTGAAGTTCGCCGGCCTGAACTGGGAAAGCGGCATGCTGCTGACCGACGTCATGCAAGTGGTGCTGGAAAAAGGCTACGGCTGCAAGGTCGACAGCCTGCCAGGCAACTCCATCACCATGGAGAACGCCCTGGGCAGCAACGACATCCAGGTGTTTGCCGAAGAGTGGGTCGGCCGCAGTGAGGTCTGGAACAAGGCCGAGAAGGCCGGCAAGGTGGTCGGCGTCGGCGCCCCGGTCGTGGGCGCCATTGAAGGCTGGTATGTGCCGCGCTACGTGATTGAAGGCGACGCCAAACGCAAGCTCGAAGCCAAGGCGCCAGGCCTGAAGAACATCGCTGATCTGGGCCAGTACGCTGCCGTGTTCAAGGACCCGGAAGAACCGTCCAAGGGCCGTTTCTACAACTGCCCGGCCGGTTGGACCTGTGAGCTGGACAACAGTGAAATGCTGAAAAGCTATGGCCTGGAAAAAACCTACACCAACTTCCGCCCAGGCACCGGCCCGGCGCTGGATGCGGCGGTGCTGTCGAGCTACAAGCGCGGTGAACCGATCCTGTTCTACTACTGGTCACCCACGCCGCTGATGGGCCAGGTGGACCTGGTGAAACTGGAAGAAAAACCGGGTGTGGATAAGAGCGTAAGCATCAAGGTCGGCCTGTCCAAGACCTTCCACGACGAGGCTCCGGAACTGGTGGCGGTGCTGGAAAAGGTCAACTTGCCTATCGACATCCTGAACCAGAACCTCGGGCGCATGGCCAAAGAGCGGATCGAGTCGCCGAAACTGGCGAAGATCTTCCTGAAGGAACATCCTGAAGTCTGGCACGCCTGGGTAAGCGAAGACGCTGCCAAGAAAATCGACGCGGCTCTGTAGGTCGAATACTTCCCGGCCAACCGTGGGGCTGGCTGGGACGTTCACCGCATCCACTTGATTGAGAGTCTCTTATGTTTCCCGAAAGCTTTACCTTCTCCATCGCCGATTGGGTCAACGGTTGGGTCGACTCCCTGGTGACCAACTATGGCGATGTGTTCCGACACATCTCCGACACTTTGCTGTGGGCCATCGTCAACCTCGAAGGGTTGCTGCGCATGGCGCCTTGGTGGCTGATGCTGGCCATCGTCGGCGGCATCACCTGGCACGCCACCCGCAAGGTCGCAACCACGGCGGTAATCGTCGGCCTGCTGTTCCTGGTGGGCGCGGTGGGCCTGTGGGACAAGCTGATGCAGACCCTCGCCCTGATGCTGGTGGCGACACTGATCTCGGTGATGATCGGCATTCCGCTGGGCATTCTCTCGGCGCGCAGCAATCGCCTGCGTTCGGTACTTATGCCGTTGCTGGACATCATGCAGACCATGCCGAGTTTCGTGTACCTGATTCCGGTGTTGATGCTGTTCGGCCTGGGCAAGGTCCCGGCGATTTTCGCCACGGTGATCTACGCTGCGCCGCCACTGATTCGCCTGACCGACCTGGGTATCCGCCAGGTGGACGGCGAAGTGATGGAAGCCATCAATGCCTTCGGTGCCAACCGCTGGCAACAGCTGTTCGGCGTGCAACTGCCCCTGGCCCTGCCGAGCATCATGGCCGGGATCAACCAGACCACCATGATGGCCCTGTCGATGGTGGTCATCGCCTCGATGATCGGCGCCCGTGGCCTGGGTGAAGACGTACTGGTGGGCATCCAGACCCTCAACGTCGGACGCGGCCTGGAAGCTGGGCTGGCGATCGTGATTCTCGCCGTGGTCATCGACCGCATTACCCAGGCCTATGGTCGTCCTCGGCACGAGGTGAGCAAATGAGCAACGCAGCCATCAGCAAGATCGAAGTCAAGAACGTCTTCAAGATTTTCGGCAATCGCTCCAAGGAAGCCCTGGAGCTGATCCGCCAGAACAAGACCAAGGACCAGGTGCTGGCCGAAACCGGCTGCGTGGTTGGCGTGAACGACCTGTCGCTGAGCATCGGCACCGGTGAGATCTTCGTGATCATGGGCTTGTCCGGTTCCGGCAAATCCACCCTGGTGCGCCATTTCAACCGACTGATCGATCCTACCAGTGGCGCGATCCTGGTGGACGGTGAGGACATCCTGCAACTGGACATGGACGCCCTGCGCGAATTTCGCCGGCACAAGATCAGCATGGTGTTCCAGAGCTTCGGCCTGCTGCCCCACAAGAGCGTGCTGGACAACGTCGCCTATGGCTTGAAAGTGCGCGGCGAGAGCAAGCAGGTGTGTGCCGAGCGGGCGCTGCACTGGATCAACACCGTGGGCCTGAAAGGCTACGAGAACAAATACCCGCACCAGCTCTCCGGCGGCATGCGCCAGCGCGTCGGCCTGGCCCGGGCCTTGGCGGCGGACACCGACATTATCCTGATGGACGAAGCCTTCAGTGCGCTCGATCCGCTGATCCGCGCGGAAATGCAGGACCAGTTGCTGGAACTGCAAAAGACCCTGCACAAGACCATCGTCTTCATCACCCACGATCTCGACGAGGCCGTGCGCATCGGCAACCGTATCGCGATCCTCAAGGACGGCAAGCTGATCCAGGTCGGCACGCCTCGGGAGATCCTGCACTCGCCGGCGGATGAGTATGTCGATCGGTTTGTGCAACGGCGGGCGGCGGTGGTTTGAGAGGTTTTTGGTGCTCGGCGCGCTTTTGTGGCGAGCAAGCTTGCCCCCGCTCGGCCTGTAGGAGCTGTCGAGTGCAACGAGGCTGCGATCTTTCCCCTGCCACTTGAATCCCAAGCGAAAGCTCAAAAGATCGCAGGCTTCGCCAGCTCCTACAAAAGTCCAGCGGGAGAAAGCTCCCTCGCCACAGAGGCTATGCCTTAAGCCAGATGTGATGCTGAAGTGAATTTTTCATGAGGTTGAAGATGTCCCAGGCTGAAAAAATCGTAATCACAGGCGCCCCGTTGCGTTGGCAGGAAGTGGTCGCCGTCGCGCGCTTTGGCGCGGTGCTCGAGCTATCGACTGAGACCTGGGCGCGGATCGACAATGCCCAGGCCATCGTCCAGCGCATCGTCGAAAGCGGCGAGCGTGCCTATGGCGTCAACACCGGCCTGGGGGCCTTGTGCAATGTTTCGCTCAAGGATGAACAACTCAGCCAGCTGTCGCGCAACACCCTGCTCAGCCATGCCTGTGGCGTCGGCGCGGCGCTTTGCGATGAACAGACCCGGGCGATTGTCTGCGCCGCCATTCTCAACTACAGCCAGGGCAAGTCCGGCATCCATCGCCGGGTGGTCGAAGCGTTGCTGGCGCTGCTCAATCGCGGCATCACGCCGCAAGTGCCGTCCCAGGGTTCGGTGGGTTACCTGACCCACATGGCCCACATCGGCATCGCGCTGCTGGGCGTCGGCCAAGTCAGCTATCGCGGGCAAATCGTCCCGGCGCAACAGGCCCTGGCCGCAGAGGGTTTGCAACCGGTGCAGTTGGGGGCCAAGGACGGTTTGTGTCTGGTCAACGGCACGCCGTGCATGACCGGTCTGAGCTGTCTGGCCCTGGCCGATGCGACGCGGCTGGTGCAATGGGCCGATGTGATCGGTGCCATGAGCTTCGAGGCCCAGCGCGGGCAGATTGCCGCGTTCGATGCCGACGTCATCGCCCTCAAGCCGCACCCGGGCATGCAGCAGGTCGGCGTCAACTTGCGGGCCCTGCTGGACGGCAGCGAGGTCATCGCCGCGAGCCTGGGCATTCGCACCCAGGACGCATTGAGCATCCGCTCGATTCCCCAGGTGCACGGCGCGGCTCGCGACCAATTGGCCCACGCCCGGCAACAGATCGAAACCGAACTCAACGCGGTCACCGATAATCCGCTGCTGCTGGGCACGCCGGAGAACTTCCGGGTCATGTCCCAGGCCAATCCCCACGGCCAGTCGGTCGCCTTGGCGGCGGATCTGCTGGCGATTGCCATGGCTGAGATCGGCTCCATCGCAGAGCGCCGTCTCGACCGTTTGATCAACCCCCACGTCAGCGGCCTGCCGGCCTTCCTGGTGGCCAACCCCGGGGTGAACTCGGGGATGATGATCGTGCAATACGTCGCCGCGTCGTTGTGCGCGCAGAACAAGCAACTGGCGCAACCGGCGGTGCTCGACAATTTCGTCACCTCCGGGTTGCAGGAAGACCATTTGAGCATGGGCACCAACGCGACCCTGAAGCTGCACCGGGCGCTGGAAAACTGCACGCAGATCCTTGCCATCGAATACCTGCTGGCGGCCCAGGCCTTTGAGTTTCTCAAGGCCCAGCGTTTCGGCGCCGGCACCGACATCGCCTGGAAATTGCTGCGCGAGCGCGTCCCGGCCTACGACCAGGACCGCTGGCTGGCGCCGGACATCGCCAGTGCCGCCGGCCTGCTCAAAGACCCGAATGTGCTGCACAGCGTATTACCGAATTTGAACTGATCAAAAAAGCGCCAGCGTGCCAAGGCACCTATTGCCCATAAAGCATCGCCCAAAAAGCGAAGGTGACGGATAACGGAACATTCCGGAGCGACTGGCGGGTAAAAACAAAACGCTCAAAAGGAGCAATACATGACTGCCTTAAACCTGATTCCTGGCCAAATGAGCCTGGCTCAATTGCGTGACATCTATCAGCAACCTGTGACCTTGAGCCTCGACGCCAGCGCGTCGGCGCAGATTGAGGCCAGCGTTGCCTGCGTTGAACAGATCCTTGTCGAGAACCGCACCGCCTACGGCATCAACACCGGTTTTGGCCTGCTGGCCTCGACCCGTATCGCCAGCGAAGACCTGGAAAACCTGCAGCGCTCCCTGGTGCTGTCCCATGCCGCCGGGGTGGGCGAGCCAATCAGCGACGCGCTGGTGCGGCTGGTCATGGTGCTTAAGGTCAACAGCCTGAGCCGGGGTTTTTCCGGCATCCGTCGGCAGGTGATCGATGCGCTGATTGCGCTGATCAATGCCGAGGTTTATCCGCACATTCCGCTCAAGGGGTCGGTCGGTGCTTCCGGCGACTTGGCGCCACTGGCCCACATGTCCCTGGTGCTGCTGGGCGAAGGCAAGGCTCGCTACAAGGGCGAATGGCTGCCGGCCGTCGACGCGCTGAAAGTGGCTGGCCTCGTGCCGCTGACCCTGGCCGCCAAAGAAGGCCTGGCACTGCTCAACGGCACCCAGGTGTCCACCGCGTTTGCCCTGCGTGGCCTGTTTGAAGGTGAAGATCTGTTTGCCGGTGCCCTGGCCCTGGGCGGCCTCACGGTGGAAGCGGTGCTCGGCTCGCGTTCGCCATTCGATGCACGCATCCATGCCGCCCGTGGCCAGAAGGGTCAGATCGACGCCGCCGCTGCCTACCGCGATCTGCTGGGCGAGCGCAGCGAAGTCTCCGATTCGCACCAGAACTGCGACAAGGTCCAGGACCCGTACTCCCTGCGCTGCCAACCGCAAGTGATGGGCGCCTGCCTGACCCAGTTCCGCCAGGCCGCCGAGGTGCTGGTGATCGAGGCCAACGCGGTGTCGGATAACCCGCTGGTGTTCGCCGCCGAGGGCGACGTGATTTCCGGCGGCAACTTCCACGCCGAACCGGTGGCGATGGCGGCCGACAACATGGCCTTGGCGATTGCCGAGATTGGCTCCCTGAGCGAACGACGCATTTCGTTGATGATGGACAAGCACATGTCGCAACTGCCGCCGTTCCTCGTCGCCAATGGCGGGGTGAACTCCGGCTTCATGATCGCCCAGGTCACCGCGGCGGCTCTGGCCAGTGAAAACAAGGCGCTGTCCCATCCCCATTCGGTGGACAGCCTGCCGACGTCGGCCAACCAGGAAGACCACGTTTCCATGGCCCCGGCTGCCGGCAAGCGGCTGTGGGAAATGGCCGAGAACACCCGTGGGATCCTCGCGGTGGAATGGCTCGCGGCCTGCCAGGGGCTGGACCTGCGCGGTGGCCTGAAGACCTCCGCGAAACTGGAACGGGCCCGGGCATTGCTGCGTGCAGACGTACCGTTTTATGAGAAGGACCGCTTCTTTGCGCCGGACATCAATGCGGCCAGTCAATTGCTGGCGAGCCGGTGCCTGAACGAATTGGTTGCGGCGCAGTTGTTGCCGAGCCTTTAACTGCTCAAGAGCGTGCACCCTGTAGGAGTTGCCGAAGGCTGCGATCTTTTGATCTTGATCTGTTGTGCGTTCGCTCACGGCTCAATTGTCTGGGGAAAGATCGCAGCCTCGTTGCACTCGGCAGCTCCTACGTGTGCGCTTGTCATTAATCATACGGAGGCATCGGGATGAAAACCCTCTGGCAAAACTGCCACGCCGCCACCATGGCCCAGGGCGTCTACTCGATCATCGAAGACGCCGCCATCGTCACCCAGGGTGAGCACATTCAATGGATCGGCCCGCGTGCCGAATTGCCAACGGGTGACTACCCGGCGGTCAACGACCTCAAGGGCGCCTGGGTCACGCCGGGGCTGATTGACTGCCACACGCACACGGTGTTTGGCGGCAACCGCAGTGGTGAGTTCGAACAGCGCCTGCAAGGCGTCAGCTATGCCGAGATCGCGGCAGCCGGTGGCGGCATCACCAGCACCGTGCGCGCCACCCGGGCCGCCAGTGAAGATGAACTGTTCGCCAGCGCCGCCAAACGCCTGGGAAGCCTGATGCGCGACGGCGTGACCACGGTGGAAATAAAATCCGGCTACGGCCTGGACCTAGCCAGCGAACGCAAGATTCTGCGCGTCATTCGTCGCCTCGGCGCCGAATTGCCGGTCAGCGTGCGCAGCACGTGTCTGGCGGCCCACGCCTTGCCGCCGGAATACAAGGATCGGGCCGACGACTACATCGAGCACATCTGCACCGAGATGCTTCCGGCCCTGGCGGCTGAAGGGCTGGTGGATGCGGTGGATGCCTTTTGCGAATACCTGGCGTTTTCCCCGGCGCAGGTCGAGCGGGTGTTTATCACAGCGCAACAACTGGGGCTGCCAGTGAAGCTGCACGCCGAGCAATTGTCATCCCTGCACGGTTCAAGCCTGGCCGCGCGTTACCAGGCGCTGTCGGCCGATCACCTGGAATTCATGACCGAGGACGATGCCAAGGCCATGGCCGAATCCGGCACCGTGGCGGTGCTGTTGCCAGGGGCGTTTTATTTCCTGCGCGAAACCCAACTGCCGCCCATGGATGCCCTGCGCAAGCACGGTGTGAAAATCGCCGTGGCCAGCGACCTCAACCCCGGCACCTCGCCAGCGTTGTCGTTGCGCTTGATGTTGAACATGGCCTGCACATGCTTTCGGATGACCCCTGAAGAAGCCCTGGCCGGGGCGACGATTCATGCGGCCCAGGCCTTGGGCATGGCTCATACCCACGGTTCGCTGGAAGCCGGCAAGGTCGCGGATTTTGTCGCCTGGCACATCGACCGCCCGGCCGACCTGGCGTACTGGCTCGGTGGCGAACTGGAAAAACGCGTCGTGCGTCACGGCGTGCAAATCGATTGAGGAGAACGGTTGTGGAGAAGGTCCTGAATTTCAAGCAAGGCCGCGTGCCGCTGTTGATCAGCATGCCCCATGCCGGCCTGCGTCTGACCCCTGCGGTGCAGGCGGGTTTGATCCCCGAGGCCCAAAGCCTGCCAGACACCGACTGGCACATCCCAAGGCTATACGAATGTGCCACCGAGCTGGGCGCCAGCACCCTGGCCGCCGAGTATTCACGGTTCGTCGTCGACCTGAACCGCCCCTCTGATGACAAACCGATGTACGTCGGCGCCACCACCGGTTTGTACCCGGCGACACTGTTCGATGGTGTGCCGTTGTATCGAGAAGGGTTGGAGCCGTCAGCTGCGGAGCGGGCGACTTATCTGCAGCAGATCTGGATGCCGTATCACCAGGCGCTGCAACAGGAACTGGCGCGGCTCAAGGCCGAGTTTGGCTATGCCTTGCTGTTCGATGCCCACTCGATCCGTTCGGTGATCCCGCACCTGTTCGACGGCAAGCTGCCGGACTTCAACCTCGGTACTTTCAACGGTGTCAGTTGCGCCCCGCCCCTGGCCAGCCAGCTCGAAGCCATCTGCGCCGGTCACGGTCAGTTCACTCATGTGCTTAACGGGCGGTTCAAGGGCGGACACATCACCCGGCATTACGGCAACCCGGCCGAAGACATCCACGCGGTGCAACTGGAACTGTGCCAGAGCACCTACATGGAAGAGTTCGAACCGTTCAACTACCGCGCTGATCTGGCGGCACCGACCCAGGTGGTGCTCAGGGAATTGCTGGAAGGCTTCCTGGAGTGGGGACGGCAGGCTTACAAGAAATAAAGATCTAGCCATGACTCCTGTGGCGAGGGGAATTATCGGTGGGAGCAAAGCTTGCTCGCGATACAGGCGCCGCTGTTTCAGAGCAATCGCGTCGCCTTCATCGCGGGCAAGCTTTGCTCTCACAGCCCCCCTTGCCACAGGTTGGTTTTGTCCTTGAGTCTCGGGAGGAACTGTCGCCACTGTGCCAAACCGAGTCGCCACAGTTCATCTTCAGCCCCTCGGCGCTGCGTAATGTTTTTGGCACGGGGCAGCAAGACACCGACCTACAATAATCCGCTGCCGCACGAGACCTTCCCGATGAAAAGACTGTTCAAACGTTGTCTGTCGATCCTCTGCGGTACCACCCTCTTGAGCGCCGGGGCGATGGCCGCCGAGCCTGCGTCGTGCCAGACCGTGCGCATGGGCGTGGTCAACTGGACCGACGTGATCGCCACCAGCGGCATGGCCGATGTGTTGCTCACCGGGCTGGGCTACGAAAGCAAGCAGACCAGCGCCGTGCAGCAGATCATCTTCGCGGGCATTCGCGACAAGCGTCTCGACATCTTCCTGGGCTACTGGAAGCCGGCGATGGACAAGAACATCGCGCCGTTTCTGGCGGCCACCCAAGTGAAGGTATTGGACACGCCGAGCCTGGCCGACGCCCAGGCCACCCTGGCTGTTCCAGACTACGTCGCGGCGGCGGGGCTCAAGACCTTTGCCGACATCGCCCGGTTCAAGGATCAGCTCGGTGGCAAGATCTACGGGATCGAGCCAGGCAGCGGGGCCAACACCACCATCAAGACCCTGATTGAAACCAACCACTTTGGCCTCAAGGACTTCAAGCTGATCGAGTCCGGTGAAGCGGGCATGCTGGCCGCGGTGCAGCGGGCGGTGAATCGCAAGGAGTTCGTGGTCTTCGTTGGCTGGACCCCGCACCCGATGAACATCAACATGAACATCACCTACCTGACCGGCAGCGAGGATGTCTATGGCCCGAACGAAGGCGCCGCCACCGTCTCCACCGTCACCGCACC
This sequence comes from Pseudomonas sp. RL_105y_Pfl2_101, assembly GCF_963970585.1. Lineage (NCBI taxonomy): Bacteria > Pseudomonadati > Pseudomonadota > Gammaproteobacteria > Pseudomonadales > Pseudomonadaceae > Pseudomonas > Pseudomonas sp. RL_105y_Pfl2_101. The sequence continues at coordinate 388,398 of NZ_CAXAPG010000001.1, read as the reverse complement.
GGACTACGCCCAACGGTGCCCGAATGTGAACCGGTTGTTGGAAAACCTTACCTTCAGCGCTGCCCAGGAGAGTCAGTTGATGGTACCGATCATGGCGCGCAAGACGCCCCAGGACGTCGCCCGGCAATGGTTGCGCGATCATCCCGAGGATGTGCGGAAGTGGCTGGCCGGAGTCACCAGCTTCGACGGCAAGGATGGCGTGGCGACGGTGCAGGCCAGCCTCAAGCATTGACCTACCCGGCTGTGGCGGGGTGATTTACCTGTGGGAACAAGGCTTGCCCGCGATGGCGGTGGTACATCCAATCATTACGTCGACTGACACGCCGCCATCGCGGGCAAGCCTTGCTCCCACATTTCAATAGGTGGTGTTGGTCATGACCTCATATCCACTCTCTGAACAGATGTCAGCCTTCATCGACAAAACCATGAGCTTTACCAGCCCGGACGACAGTCTCACCGGTTTGCGCCAGGCCTACAGCCAGATGTGCCGGGCGTTCACCCCGGCGTGCCCGCCAACACTGGCAGTCGAGGATTTCGAGTTGGCCGGTGTGGCGGTGCGGGCCTATCACCTGCGGGGTGCCGCGCCACCCGCTGGCTGGCCCTGCATTTTCTATCTGCACGGCGGTGGTTGGGTGGTGGGGGACCTGGACTCCCATGACTTCATCTGCATGGAGCTGGCGGGCGCCCTTGGTGCGCTGGTGGTGGCGGTGGATTATCGATTGGCGCCAGAGCATCCGTTTCCAGCCGGGCTGGACGATTGCCTCGCCGTGTGGCGTCATCTGGCAGCCATGCCCTTTGCCATCGATCCGCGTCGTCGGCTGGTGGTCGGTGACAGTGCTGGCGGCAATCTCGCCGCTGCGTTATGCCTGGCCTTGCGTGATGCCGGGCAAGCGTTGCCCCGGGCCCAGGTGTTGATCTATCCGGCGCTCGGTGGCCCGGCAACGCTCGCCTCGCGCCACGAATGTGCCGATGCGCCGCTGCTGAGCCGCCATGACCTGGACGGCTATCACGCGCTGTACCTGGGCGGCGATGCACCGTCGCCTTGCGCCATGCCGTTGCTCGCCGATCACCTGGGCGGCTTGCCGCCGGCGTTGATCGTCGTGGCGCAATGGGACCCGCTGCGCGACGATGGTGTCCTTTATAGCGAGCGGCTGAACGCCGCAGGGGTGGACGCTGTGCTGTCTGTCGGCGAAGGGTTGGTCCACGGTTGCCTGCGCGGTCGGGGCCAGGTGCCGGAGGTCGATCGGATGTATCGCACACTGCTGGCGTACCTGGCTGACATGCTTTGACTGCGCAGGGACATGCTCATTAAGGTGATTCGGGTTTATGATGCCGTACGGCAGACTAAATAGACGTCCCCACAGGGATGACTCGACCCCTTACGGAGCGCGCAATGCAGACTTTGTACCCGCAGATCAAACCTCATGCCCGGCACGATCTGGCTGTCGATGACACCCACACGCTCTATGTCGATGAAAGCGGTTCCCCAGAAGGCCTGCCGGTGGTGTTCATTCATGGCGGCCCGGGTGCTGGCTGCGATGCACAGAGCCGCCGCTACTTCGATCCGAACCTGTACCGCATCGTCACGTTCGACCAGCGCGGTTGCGGCCGGTCCACCCCCCATGCCAGCCTTGAAAACAACACCACCTGGGATCTGGTCGAAGACCTGGAGCGCATCCGCAAGCACTTAGGCATCGAGAAATGGGTACTGTTTGGCGGTTCCTGGGGCTCGACCCTGGCCCTGGCCTACGCCCAGACTCATCCGGAGCGGGTACACGGCCTGATCCTGCGTGGGATCTTTCTCTGCCGGCCGCAGGAAATCGAGTGGTTCTACCAGGCCGGCGCCAGTCGCCTGTTCCCCGACTATTGGCAGGACTACATCGCACCAATCCCGTTGGACGAGCGTGACAACCTGCTCAGCGCTTTCCACAAGCGCCTGACCGGTAACGACCAGATCGCCCAGATGCACACGGCCAAGGCCTGGTCCACTTGGGAAGGCCGCACCGCGACCCTGCGTCCGAACCCGCTGGTGGTCGATCGCTTCTCCGAGCCGCAGCGGGCACTGTCGATCGCCCGGATCGAATGCCACTACTTCACCAACAACGCCTTCCTCGAACCCAACCAGTTGATTCGCGACATGGGCAAGATCGCCCATTTGCCGGGCGTCATCGTGCATGGCCGCTACGACGTCATCTGCCCGTTGGACAATGCCTGGGAGCTGCATCAGAACTGGCCCAACAGCGAACTGCAGGTGATTCGCGACGCTGGCCACGCCGCCTCGGAGCCGGGGATCACCGATGCACTGGTGCGCGCCGCTGCACAAATGGCCCGGCGCCTGCTCGACCTGCCGCCCGAAGAAGCATGAAGGGGCTGTTGCAACGCGTTCGCGGCGCACGGGTCGAAGTATCAGGCGAGATCGTCGGGGCGGTGGATCAAGGCTTGCTGGTGTTGGTGGCCGTCGAGCCCGGGGATACCCGGGCCAGCGCCGACAAGCTCTTGCATAAGTTGCTTAACTATCGAGTATTCAGTGACGCCGACGGCAAGATGAACCTGTCGCTGGTGGATGTCGGTGGTGGGTTGCTGCTGGTGTCGCAGTTCACCTTGGCGGCCGACACCAAAAGTGGTTTGCGCCCGGGCTTTTCGACAGCCGCGCCTCCGGCCCTGGGGGAAGAGTTGTTCAGCTATTTGCTGAACCAGGCGAAACAGGTGCATGGCACTGTGGCATCAGGTAGATTCGGCGCCGACATGCAGGTGCATCTGGTCAATGATGGCCCGGTAACCTTCCTGTTACAGGTCTGAAAGCCTTTGAAACATCTTTTCGGTCCTGTTTCGAGGCAAAACAGGGAGTTTTCTCGATAAATACTTTGTTGCCCCTGATGCGTTGTCACGCGGGCTACTAGATAATCGCGCGCTACGGGGGACCAGCATTCGCTGGTCCATTTGACTTTAGGTAGAGATTTGTCCTGAACCGTTTGGGGAATCATTTTGTCCCATCGGAGTCGGAACAATGCTCGCCAACTTGGCAAGGGTGGTCAGCAGGAACGGTTTTCAGCGCCGTTTCCGTGCAGGTACTTTATCTGGCCGTTGGTTTTTTGATCAGTTTTCGGCGAGGGTTGCTCGTGATTGTTAGTCCCTGTAATGCACCAAAAATGTCTGCCAAACGGTTTAGAAACGCCCTGGTAGCGGGCTCGGCTCTGCTGTGCCTGTTCGGCGCGGGCCAACTGTGGGCATTCAGCCTGGATGATGTATCGGCGAAGGCTCAAGAACTGGCCGGGCAAAAATACGAAGCCCCGCGCAGCAATCTGCCGAACGAATTCCGCGATATGAAATTCGCTGACTATCAAAAAATCCGTTTTCGCACCGAAAAAGCCGAATGGGCCGACCAGAAGACACCGTTCAGGCTGTCCTTCTATCACCAGGGCATGCATTTCGACACGCCGGTGAAGATCAACGAAATCACCGCGACCACCGTCGAAGAGCTCAAGTATGACCCGTCGCGCTTCGATTTCAGTGACGTGAAATTCGATCCCAAGGCCACCGAGCAATTGGGCTACGCCGGTTTTCGCGTGTTGTACCCGATCAACAAGGCCGACAAGCAAGACGAAATCATGACCATGCTGGGCGCGAGTTATTTCCGCGTCATCGGCAAGGGCCAGGTCTATGGCTTGTCGGCTCGTGGCATGGCCATCGACACCGCATTACCATCAGGTGAAGAGTTCCCACGCTTTCGCGAATTCTGGATCCAGCGTCCGAAACCGACCGACAAGCACTTGGTGATCTTCGCCCTGCTGGATTCGCCGCGCGCCACTGGCGCCTATCGCCTGATCCTGCGTCCGGGCACCGACACCGTGGTCGACGTGAAGTCGCGCATGTTCCTGCGTGAGCGCGTGACCAAGCTGGGCGTGGCCCCATTGACCAGCATGTACCTGTTCGGCGCCAACCAACCGTCCAAAGTGCTGAACTACCGTCGTGAACTGCACGATTCCAGTGGCCTGTCGATCCATGCCGGTAACGACGAGTGGATCTGGCGCCCTCTGAACAACCCGAAACACCTGGCCGTGAGCAACTTCTCGGTAGAAAATCCGCGTGGCTTCGGCCTGTTGCAACGGGGGCGTGACTTCAGCCACTACGAAGACCTCGACGACCGCTACGACAAGCGTCCAAGTGCCTGGATCGAACCCAAAGGCGATTGGGGCAAGGGCTCCGTCGACTTGGTAGAAATTCCGACCGCCGACGAAACCAACGACAATATCGTTGCCTTCTGGAGCCCGGAAAAACTGCCTGAGCCAGGTCAGCCGCTGGACTTCAACTATCGCCTGCACTGGACCCTCGACGAAGCCAGCCTGCACTCGCCGGACAGCGCCTGGGTCCAGCAGACCCTGCGTTCCACCGGCGACGTGAAGCAGTCCAACCTGATCCGTCAGCCGGACGGCAGCGTGGCCTACCTGGTGGATTTCGAAGGTCCGTCCCTGCAGGCCCTGCCGGAAGACGCCGATGTGCGTAGCCAGGTGAGCGTCGGCGAAAACGGCGAGATCGTCGAGAATAGCGTGCGCTACAACCCTGAAACCAAGGGCTGGCGCTTGACCCTGCGGTTGAAGATCAAGGACTCGAAACAGCCCACCGAAATGCGTGCGGCGCTGGTCCGTCCATTGATGCCTGTCGAAGCCCCGGCTGTCTCGCATTCCGTGACCACGACCCTGGCCAAGGCCGACAAAGTCGCCCGCCAGCAGACCGCAAAAGAACTCGCGAAAGAAAAAGCGAAAGACGAAGCCAAGGCCGTCAAGGCGGCGGACGCAGCTGTTGAACCGACCCCAACCCAGCAGGAACCGGAACCGACTGAACAAGTCCTGACCGAGACCTGGAGCTATCAGTTGCCAGCCGATGAGTAATACGCCAGTACAGCCAGAGACGCTCAGCGAGTACCTGGCCCATTTGCCCATGACCGACGAGCAGCGCGCCGAACTGGCGGGCTGCAAGTCCTTCAGCGAATTGCACGAACGCTTGTCCTCATCGACCTTCGACCAGCCCGCCGAGGCGGCGCAAACCTCGGTGGGCCGCCGGCTGACGCTGAGCAGCGCCGAGGAACTCGAGGACGCCCAGATGCTGGGGCTCGACGCCGGTGGTCGGGTCTGCCTGAAAGCGACGCCGCCGATCCGTCGGACCAAGGTCGTGCCGGAGCCGTGGCGCACCAATATCCTGGTGCGCGGCTGGCGACGCCTGACCGGTCGTACCAACCCGCCGAAGCCGCCCAAGGACGAGCGCGTGCTGCCACATGCGCGCTGGCGTACCGTGGGCTCGATCCGCCGCTACATCTTGCTGATATTGATGCTCGGCCAGACTATCGTCGCCGGCTGGTACATGAAAGGCATCATGCCGTACCAGGGCTGGTCGTTCGTGGACCTGGAAGAAGTCCTGCACCAACCGCTGTTGCAGACCGCCACGCAAGTACTGCCGTATGCGCTGCAAACCAGCATCCTGATTCTGTTCGGGATTCTGTTCTGCTGGGTCTCGGCGGGTTTCTGGACGGCGCTGATGGGCTTTCTCGAATTGCTCACCGGTCACGACAAATACCGCATCTCCGGTGCCAGCGCTGGCAACGAGCCGATTCCCAAGGACGCCCGCACCGCGCTGGTGATGCCGATCTGCAACGAAGACGTGCCACGGGTATTTGCCGGTTTACGCGCAACCTTCGAGTCGGTGGCCGCCACCGGTGACCTGGATCGTTTCGACTTCTTCGTGCTCAGTGACAGTAACGAAACCGATATCTGCGTGGCCGAACAACAGGCCTGGCTGGACGTCTGCCGTGAAGCCGGTGGTTTCGGCAAGATATTCTATCGCCGCCGTCGCCGTCGCGTGAAGCGCAAGAGCGGCAACCTCGACGACTTCTGCCGTCGTTGGGGCAGCGACTACAAGTACATGGTCGTGCTCGACGCCGACAGCGTCATGAGCGGTACGTGCCTGACCAGCCTGGTGCGCCTGATGGAAGCCACGCCGGACGCCGGCATCATCCAGACCGCGCCACGTGCCTCGGGCATGGACACGCTGTATGCGCGCATGCAGCAGTTCGCCACTCGGGTGTACGGTCCACTGTTCACCGCCGGCCTGCACTTCTGGCAGTTGGGTGAATCCCACTACTGGGGCCACAACGCGATCATCCGCATGAAACCGTTCATCGAGCACTGCGCCCTGGCGCCGCTGCCCGGTAAAGGCGCGTTCGCCGGTGCCATCCTGTCCCACGACTTCGTCGAAGCGGCGCTGATGCGCCGTGCCGGCTGGGGCGTGTGGATTGCCTATGACTTGCCGGGCAGCTACGAAGAACTGCCGCCAAACCTGCTGGACGAACTCAAGCGTGACCGTCGCTGGTGCCACGGCAACCTGATGAACTTCCGGCTGTTCCTGGTCAAGGGCATGCACCCGGTACACCGTGCGGTGTTCCTGACCGGCGTGATGTCCTACCTGTCGGCGCCACTGTGGTTCTTCTTCCTGGTGCTGTCCACTGCGTTGTTGGCGGTGAACACGCTGATGGAGCCGCAGTACTTCCTCGAGCCGCGTCAGCTCTATCCGTTGTGGCCACAATGGCATCCGGAAAAGGCCATCGCCCTGTTCTCCACCACCATCGTGCTGCTGTTCCTGCCCAAGTTGCTGAGTATCGTGTTGATCTGGGCCAAGGGTGCGAAGGCGTTTGGTGGCAAGTTCAAGGTGACGCTGTCGATGCTGCTGGAGATGCTGTTCTCCATGCTGCTGGCGCCGGTGCGGATGATTTTCCACACCCGTTTCGTGCTCGCCGCGTTCCTGGGCTGGGCTGCGACCTGGAACTCGCCACAACGTGACGACGACTCCACGCCATGGAGCGAAGCGCTCAAGCGCCACGGTCCGCAAACCTTGCTGGGCTTCTTCTGGGCCTTGCTGGTGATCTGGCTGAACCCAAGCTTCCTGTGGTGGCTGGTGCCGATCGTGGGTTCGCTGATGCTGTCGATTCCGGTGTCGGTGATCTCCAGCCGCGTGGGCCTGGGCTTGAAGTCCCGTGATGAAAGCCTGTTCCTGATCCCCGAGGAATACGCCCCGCCACAGGAGCTGCTGTCGACGGACCAGTACACCCATGAAAACCGTTGGCATGCGCTCAAAGACGGTTTCATCCGGGCGGTGGTCGATCCGCAACAAAACGCCTTGGCGTGTGCGCTGGCGACCTCGCGTCACGGCCAGGCCGAGCCGATTGAATGGCTGCGGGTCGAACGTGTCCGCCACGCCCTGAAGGTCGGTCCTGCCGAGCTAAGCAACGCTGAGCGACTGGCGTTGCTAAGTGACCCGGTGGCCCTGTCCCGCCTACATGAGCAGGTCTGGAGCGAGGCGCATCCGGAGTGGCTGGCGGCGTGGCGTGAGTCGGTCAAGGCCGACCCTCATGCACCGTTGCTGCCGCTACAGCCGGTGAGCGTACAGCCTCAACTGGCCTGATACGCAAAAAAGCCTCGCTTCTGGAAGGAAGCGGGGCTTTTTGTTGGGCGTATTTTCTATCTGCGGATCGCCCTTGTGGCGAGGGAGCTTGCTCCCGCTGGGTGGCGCAGCCGCCCCCGATTCTGTGGTGCGCTCAGTGTTGCGGGTTGATGCTATCCAACATCCGGTTTGCCAATAACCTGCTCAGTTCCATCAGTTGCTGAATGCCGAAGGCAACGTGGCGCCGCGAGCCTTTCAGGTCGAACGCAAGGTCGCTGATCATGGCATCGGCTGAGGCCAGGTTTTCGCTGAGGTTGGCCAGCAGGCTTTCGGTGTCGATGCAGGCGACGACGGTGAAGAGCTGGCCTGGCGATGGCTTATTCTCGGATTTGGCCTGTTTGGGGATCAGGTAGTCATCGAGCGCGCGATCAGTGGCTTCCTGGAGTTTCTTGGGGTCGGTTTCTGGTTCTGGTGGGTTGGGTGTGACCTTGTGCATGGTTGACGCTCCTTGATTGATGGAGCCGCCAGACATCGCTGCTAAACGAAAAAGGTGGCGACTGTGCGCGGGTTAGCAGACCAGGAATCAAGGAACCCGGCGCACCGAAGTGCCCCACGCACAGCCGCCATAAAGCGGACCTGCGTGCCTTGATATTGTGCCGAGCTGCTAAACCCGATCGCTGAACTGACAGCGACCTGCAAACGTTAGAGCCCAGGGCCAAGGCGCACAAGCCGGCGGATTCTGGCGTAGTTGTAGGCAATGGCGCAAGGCTCCGTAGCCTTGGGATGACGGATTGTGGGACGCAGGTATTTTTGTATGTATATCCGTTATTTAGGTGACGGCGGCTGACGGTTCCGCTCTTACAGCGGCTCACTTTTGAGAAGCGCAAAAGTAAGCAAAACGCTTTTGCCCCACCACTCGGTGCCTCGCTAGGGCTCGGCATGCCCTCACTCCGGCATTGCTCCGGGATGCCCACTCCACAATGCCTGCGTTCGGCCAGCGTGGTTAACGGGGCGCCGAGATCAACGTCCACCGCGAGGCGGCCTAGTAGCCGGCCTAGCTCTTGCGGTCGTACACCCCTCAGATCTGTTTGAGCAGGACCTGTGGGAGCAAAGCTTGCTCGCGAGGCGGCCTTATAGCCGACCTGGCTCTCCCGGTCGTACTCCGATCCCATTGTGGGAGCGAGCCTGCTCGCGAAGACGGCGGCACATTCAGCATTGATGCAAGCAGACCCAACGCCATCGCGAGCAAGCTCGCTCCCACAGGAGGAACGCGGTCTCCATCAAGAACCAGGTCGGCTGTTAGGCCGCCTCGTGGTGGACGTTGATCTCGGGCACACCGAGCCTAGGCGAGGTGCCAAGTGGTGGGGCAGAAGCGCTTTGGTTACTTTCGCGCTTTTCGAAAGTGAGCCGCTGTAAGAGCGGAACCCTAAGCCGCCGTTACCAAAAAAACGGATATACACACAAATCCTAAGTAAGGCAGCCGCAAGGCATCAAACCCGGAACCGCCCCACCAACGTCTGCAAATGCACCCCCAACCGCGTCAGCTCCGCACTGGAGGCGGCAGTCTCCTCACTGGACGAGGCCGTTTGCTCCGACACATCACGCACATTCAGCACACTACGGTTGATCTCCTCAGCCACCGCACTCTGCTGCTCAGCCGCCGCGGCGATCTGCTGGTTCATCGACTGGATCGCCGAGACCGTACGAGTGATGTTCTCCAACGAGCCCCCCGCACGGCGGGTCAGTTCGACGCTGTTGTCGGTCAGGTTGCGGCTGTTGTCCAGGGTGGTCGCGACCTGTTCGGTGCCTGATTGCAGACCGACGATCAGTTGCTCGATTTCTTCAGTGGATTTCTGGGTGCGCTGGGCCAGGCTGCGAACCTCGTCGGCCACCACGGCGAAACCACGACCGGCTTCTCCCGCGCGAGCCGCCTCGATTGCCGCGTTGAGGGCCAGCAGGTTTGTCTGTTGGGCCACGGACTTGATCACGTCCAGCACACTGCCGATCTTGTCGCTTTCTCGCTTCAAATCGCCCATGGCGGTGGTGGAGTTACCGACTTCGAGTGCCAGGCGTTCGATTTGGGCAATCGCTTCTCCGACCACCTTGTCGCCTTCGCGCGCCTGGGCATCGGCAGCGGCTGCGGCTTCGGAGGCTTCCTCGGCGTTGCGTGCCACTTCCTGCACCGTGGCAGTCATTTCGTTCATGGCGGTGGCGACCTGATCGGTTTCCACTTTCTGGCTATTGACCCCGGCACTGGTCTGCTCGGTGACGGCCGAGAGCTGTTCGGCGGCGCTGGCGATTTGCGTAACCCCATCGCTGATACCTCCGATCAGTTGCCGCAGGTTGATCACCATGCGTTGCAGGCTGCTTTGCAACTGGCCCATCTCGTCGCGCCGATGGACGTCAAGGTCATGGCTCAGGTCGCCCGAAGCGACGCGCTCGACTGCAACCAGGGTGTGTTGCAGCGGAACGACGATCTGTCGGGTAATGATCCACGCTGCCAGTAGGCCAAACGCCAAGGCCAGGAGGGTGACGATGATCAATGCCTCTTTCGCGTGAATCGTCTCCTGATCACGTTTCTCGGTCTGCGAGGCCGTCAATCGGTGGCTTAACTCGTTCAAACGGGTGTCTTGCTCCACCATTCGCTTGAGGGCTGAGGCATTGGCTACCTGCGAGTCTCGGAACTGACCGACTGCGGCGCGATAGGCCTTCATTGATTCGGTGGCCTGTTGCAGGTTGGCGGTGTACTGCTCCGGCAGTGTACTCGGCAAGGCCTCCAGGCTTTTCAAGACGTTATCAATGGCCTCCAGCGCCGGTTGCTCGGCTTCGGCCTTGCCGCTGTAGGTGTAGCCACGAACCTGGTAGCGCGCTTGCTGGATCAGTTTGCTCAGCTCAACCACGTCGTTGAATAGGGGGACACTGTCGCCTTGGCGCAAGGCATCTTCGACTTCCTTCACCTTGGCCACGGCGTTGTCGGCGTTGGCTCCCAGCTTGGGTCGAGCCGATTCGCGGTTCTGCGTCGCCTGGGTCATGTCGGCAAAGGCGCGTATGTATTCGTCAAGCGTCGCCAACTGCTGATTGAGCATTTCCAGGTCAGAGGCGCGCGTAAACGTTTTGAGGGAGGCGTGCGTGCCTTCCTGCAGCTTGACCAAGAGTTCGCTGACGGCTGTTGGGCCTTGTTCACCGCGACGCATTTCATAGTCGAGACGGGCGACTCGCAGATCCTTGTCCAGCTCGTTGAGCTCGGCGATGGAAGCCTGCTTATCTGCGCGGCTGATCACACTACTCAGGCTGTTCCAGCCGGCGAAGGTGTTCAGGATGGTCATCAGCAGTACCAGGCCAAAACCGAAACCCAGTTTGCGATTGACGCTTACATTTCCAAGCTTCTCGGTCAGCCAACTGAACATGCCGATACTCCCTTGAACCTTTTATAGGCTTTATGAGAAGAGTATCGACCCTGTTGTGGCGATCTGTAGGAAATAGGCGGGTGTTTTTCCGGGGCTCTCCCGCTTGGGCTGTGTAGGCGCTGCCGAAGGCTGAGATCTTTTGATCTTCCGCTTGAGACTCAAGTGTCAGGGGAAAGATCGCAGCCTCGTTGCACTCGACAGCTCCTACAGCGCGTAGCCAGGCGGGAGTAATCTTAGACCTTGAACCGCCCCACCAACGTCTGCAAATGAACGCCCAGCCGCGCCAGTTCGGCGCTGGAGGCGGCGGTTTCTTCGCTGGAGGCGGCGGTTTGTTCGGACACGTCACGTACGTTCAGCACGCTGCGGTTGATTTCCTCGGCCACGGCGCTTTGTTGCTCGGCGGCTGCGGCGATCTGTTGATTCATCGATTGGATCGCCGAGACCGTGCGGGTGATGTTTTCCAGGGAGCCACCGGCACGGCGGGTCAGCTCGACGCTGTTGTCGGTCAGGCTGCGGCTGTTGTCCATGATGGTCGCGACCTGCTGGGTGCCCGATTGCAGGCCGACGATCAGCTCTTCGATTTCTTCGGTGGACTTCTGGGTGCGCTGCGCCAGGCTGCGAACCTCATCGGCCACGACCGCGAAACCACGCCCGGCTTCCCCAGCACGGGCCGCTTCGATGGCTGCGTTGAGGGCCAGCAGGTTGGTTTGCTGGGCCACGGATTTGATCACGTCGAGCACACTGCCAATCTTGTCGCTTTCGCGCTTCAGGTCGCCCATCGCCGCGGTGGAGTTGCCCACTTCGAGGGCCAGGCGTTCGATCTGGACGATGGCTTCACCGACCACTTTTTCGCCTTCACGTGCTTGCTGGTCGGCGGCAAGGGCGGCTTCGGAGGCTTCCTCGGCATTGCGTGCTACTTCCTGCACCGTGGCGGTCATTTCGTGCATCGCGGTAGCGACTTGGTCAGTTTCCACTTTCTGGCTGTTGACGCCAGCGCTGGTCTGTTCGGTGACGGCCGAGAGTTGGTCGGCTGCGCTGGCAATCTGCGTGACGCCTTGGCCGATGCCGCCGATCAATTGGCGCAGGCCCACGGTCATGCTCTGCATGGCCCGCTGCAGCTGGCCCAGTTCGTCACGGCGCTCGGAGGTCAGGTTGTGGGTCAGATCGCCGGCGGCCACGCCTTGGGCGATCCTGAGGGTCTGGCTCAAGGGGCCGACGATCTGCCGGGTGATCACCAAGGCTGAGATGATGCCGAACACGAGGGCCAGCGTTGCGGCCACGATCAGGAAAGTCTTGGCCTCGGCCGCATCACGGTCACGCACGCCGGTCTGGGAGGCGGTCAACTCTTGGCTGGTTTCGAGCAGCACTTCGCCTTGCTCAGCCATGCGCTTGAGTGCTGCAGCGGTATCAAGCTGGGAATCGCGGAACTGGCTAACCGCCGCTCGATAGAGGTTCATCGAGTCGCTGGCCTGCTGGAACCTGTCGGCGTGCTCTTCAGGCAACTGGGCCGGCAAACGTGCAAGCAGTTTCAGGACATCGGTAATTGCATCGATGGCCGGTTGTTGGGCCTCGCTTTTGCCACTGTAGGTGTAGCCGCGAACCTGATAGCGCGCCTGTTGGATCGCCTTGCTCAGGCTCACCAGACTGTTGAACTGGCCGACGTCGCCACCTTGCAGCAGCGCATTTTCCACTTCGGTGACGCGGGCCACCGCGTTGTCAGCGCTGGCGCCGAGTTTGCTGCGAGCGTCTTCACGGCTGGCGGTGGCGGTGATCATCTCGGCGAAGGCGCTTTTATACTCGACGACGGCGGCCAGTTGTTTGTCGATCAGCGCTACATCGTCCGGTTGCTCGATCAGTTGGCGGGCGGTTTTCAGCCCCGCATCGAGCTTGTCAATCAGGTCGTTGACCTCCTGCGGACCGTTTTCTCCACGAGAGTTGTAGTAGTCCATGCGTGCCAGGCGCAAGTCCTTAGTCAATCCGCTGAGTTCGGAAATGAACCCCAGTTTGTCGCCACGGCTGATCACGTTACCCAGGCCGGTCCATCCGGTAAACGCGATCATCAGGGTCAGGAACAGCACAAGGCCGAAGCCGAAGCCGAGCTTGCGATTGACGCTTACATTTCCCAGACTCTGGGCAAACCACTGGAACATGCCGATACTCCCTCGCAGCGCTGATTTTGTTTTATCCGTGCTGTATCGGCTTTCAGGGAAGGATCTGTAGAAATGAACGGAAGATATTGGGCTTGCTGACGTTGTGGCGAGGGGCGCATGAAGCCACAGAGGATCAGAACAGACGTGCGAGCAAGGCCGTGACGGCGGTTTCGACCCGCAGGATCCGCTCGCCCAGTTGTACCGGTTGCAGCCCGGCCTTGGCCAACAGGTCGATCTCGTAGGGAATCCAGCCGCCCTCCGGGCCGATGGCCAATGTCACCGGCTCAGTCAGCGCGCGAGGGCAGGGCGGGTAATTACCGGGGTGCCCCACCAGGCCCAAGGTGCCGTCGGTGATGGCTGGCAGGCGGTCTTCGACGAAGGGCTTGAAGCGTTTTTCGATGATGATTTCTGGCAGCACGCTGTCCCGGGCTTGTTCCAGGCCCAGGATCAGTTGCTCGCGGATGGCCTCGGGTTCGAGGAAAGGCGTCTGCCAAAAGCTCTTTTCCACGCGATAGCTGTTGACCAGCACCACCCGCGGCACGCCCATGGTGGCGACAGTCTGGAACACCCGCCGGAGCATTTTCGGACGCGGCAGGGCCAGTACCAGGGTCAGCGGCAACTTGGCCGGCGGCGCCTGGTCGAGGGTCACTTGCAGTTCGGCCTCGCGGGCTTCCAGGCGCAGCACCTGAGCCGTGCCCATCAACCCACCGATGCGCCCAACCCGTAGGCTGTCACCGACGGCGCTGCGGTGGACTTCCTGCATGTGGGTCAACCGGCGATCGTTCAGGATCACGCGGTCAGGCCCAATGAAGTCGGCCTCTTCGAGCAGCAGCAGGTTCACGCTTGGGTCGCTGGCGGCTGGTCGTTGTGGTCATCGACTGGCTGGTCCTCGGGTTCTTCTTTCCGGCGCTTGCGCACCAAGCCACCGAACAGGATGCCGATCTCGAACAGCAGCCACATTGGCACAGCCAGCAGGGTCTGGGAGAAGATGTCCGGCGGGGTCAGGATCATGCCGACCACGAAGCAGCCGATGATCACGTAGGGGCGGGCCTTCTTCAGGTAGGCAACGTCAACCACGCCGATCCACACCAGCAGCACCACCGCCACCGGGATTTCGAACGCCACGCCGAAGGCGAAGAACAGCGTCATGACGAAATCCAGGTAACTGGTGATGTCGGTCATCATCTCCACACCCGCCGGGGTGGCGGCGGCGAAGAACTTGAAGATCAGCGGGAACACCAGGAAGTAGGCGAAGGCCATGCCGGTGTAGAACAGCAGGATGCTGGACACCAGCAGCGGTACGGCGATGCGTTTTTCATGCTTGTACAGGCCAGGTGCAATGAAGCCCCAGATCTGGTGCAGGATCACCGGAATGGCCAGGAACAGCGAGACCATCATCGTCAGCTTCAGGGGCGTCAGGAACGGCGACGACACGTCGGTGGCGATCATTGTCGCCCCCGCCGGCAGGTACTGGCGCAGCGGTGTGGAGACGAAGGTGTAGATCTGCTGGGTGAAGGCAAACAGCCCGGCGAAGATAATGAAAATCGCCGCGACGCAACGCAGCAGGCGGGTGCGCAACTCGGTGAGGTGCGATACCAGCGGCATCGGCTGGTCGTTCTCTGGGATATCGCTCATGGGGCTCGCGGCGGCAATGTAGGGTCGTTAGGCGCTTCTGGCGTTGTCGCCGTCGGGGCGGGTTCCACCGGTTTGGCAGGCTCGGCCACCACGGGCGCCGTGTCATCCACCGACGCCTGTGGCGCAATCGTCGGCTCGACCGCAGGTTGGACCGGCGTCGGTTCCTGCTGGGTCGGCGTGAAGATTTTCCGCGCTTCCTGCTCCAGGGACAGAATATGTTCGTTGTGAAGTTGCCGACGGATGTCGTCGGCACCGATTTCACGTTCAACTTCCTGTTTGATCGCATTGAAGCTGCGCTTGAGACGACCGACCCAGAGACCAGCGGTGCGCGCAGCACCCGGCAGACGCTCAGGGCCCAGTACCAGCAGGGCGACGAGGCCGACGAGCAGCAGTTCAGTGAAGCTGATACCAAACATTAGTCAGTGCTCACGAGTCTTTGCGGGCGGGCTCTTCGACTTTCTGGGCCTGCACGTCGATGGTGTGCGGCGCATTCACTGGCTGGGTGCCCTGGGGGGGTACCGATTGGGTCGGCTGCGCCGGTTGGCCAGGAGTCGCCGATGAGTCGGCCGGTTTTTCGTCATCGTTCATGGCCTTGCGAAAGCCCTTGATCGACTCGCCGACATCGGTGCCGAGGTTTTTCAGTTTCTTGGTGCCGAACACCAGCACCACGACGACCAGGATGACGACCCAGTGTTTCCAGTCAAAAATACCCATGGGGCTATTCCTCTCAAAAGTTGATCAGGCGGACGGGCGCGAGGCTTTCTCGACGTGCCCGGACAGACCGAAGCGACGGTCCAGTTCATCCAGTACGGCCTGCGGATGCTGCCCCAGTTGGGCCAGCATGACCAGGCTGTGGAACCACAGGTCGGCGGTCTCGTAGATCACGTCGCTGCAATCGCCACTGATGGCGGCGTCCTTGGCGGCGATGATGGTCTCGACCGACTCTTCGCCGACTTTCTCCAGAATCTTGTTCAAGCCCTTGTGGTACAGGCTGGCGACATAGGAACTGTCGGCCGCGGCGCCCTTGCGCTCTTCCAGCACCTGGGCCAGGCGGGTCAGGGTGTCACTCATGGGTATGTCCTGAATAAATGGCGTGCGGGTCCTTGAGCACCGGGTCGACGGTTTTCCAGTCGCCGTTCTCGAAGACGCGATAGAAGCAGCTTTGACGGCCGGTGTGGCAGGCAATCTCACCGACTTGCTCGACCATCAGGATGATGACGTCGCCGTCGCAGTCCAGGCGCATCTCATGCAGGTGCTGCACGTGCCCGGACTCTTCACCTTTGCGCCACAGCTTGCCACGGGAACGTGACCAATAGATGGCGCGGTTCTCGGCGGCGGTCAAGGCCAGCGCTTCGCGGTTCATCCAGGCCATCATCAATACGCGCCCGGTCTTGTGGTCCTGGGCGATGGCCGGCACCAGGCCGTCAGCGTCCCACTTGATCTCGTCCTGCCAGTTTTTCATCTTTGACTCCGACCATGGGCCGCGCACCTGATGTCGGCGGGCCCAGCGTTGAAACAGTGTGCCAGCGCGAACCGGTGCTGGCTATCGGCGAACGACCAGATACAGACCTACCAGCATCATGATACCGGCCGGCCAGTGACCCAGTTGGCTCAGCGGCCCGCCGGTCGCCAGCACCGCGCCGCCCCCCAGGTGAGCTGCGCCAAGCAGGCGCAACAGCCAGTCGTCCTTGCGTCGGTGCCACGGTGGCGTCGGGTCGTGTGCGTGGGGTTGGGACATGCGTTCGAGCAGGTCGCGGGTCATGTTGGCCAGGTGGGGGAGCTGCTCGAACTGACTCTGCACGTTGCCCAGCAAGGTTTTGGGGCTGACGCGCTCGCGCATCCAGCGTTCGAGGAACGGTTGGGCGGTGTTCCACAGGTCGAGGTCCGGGTACAACTGGCGGCCGAGGCCTTCGATGTTCAACAGGGTTTTCTGCAACAGCACCAACTGCGGCTGGACTTCCATGTTGAAACGTCGCGCGGTCTGGAACAGGCGCATCAGCACCTGGCCGAAGGAAATATCTTTTAACGGTTTTTCGAAAATCGGTTCGCAGACGGTACGGATCGCCGCTTCGAATTCGTTGAGCTTGGTCTCGGCCGGCACCCAGCCCGAATCGATGTGCAGTTGGGCGACGCGACGGTAGTCACGCTTGAAGAAGGCGAACAGGTTGCGCGCCAGATAGTCCTGGTCTTCGGGGGTCAGGCTGCCGACGATACCGCAGTCGATGGCAATGTATTGCGGGCTCCACGGCTGCACCGTGCTGACGAAAATGTTGCCCGGGTGCATGTCGGCGTGGAAGAAGCTGTCGCGAAACACCTGGGTGAAGAAGATTTCCACGCCGCGTTCGGCGAGCATTTTCATGTCGGTACGCTGGTCGGCCAGGGTGGCCAGGTCGGTGACCTGGATGCCGTAGATGCGCTCCATCACCAATACTTTCGGTCGACACCAGTCCCAATAGACTTGCGGTACGTACAGCAGCGGCGAGCCTTCGAAGTTGCGACGCAACTGGCTGGCGTTGGCCGCCTCGCGTAGCAGGTCGAGTTCGTCGTAGATGGTTTTTTCGTAGTCCTGGACCACGTCCACCGGGTGCAGCAGGCGGGCATCGGCCGACAGCCGCTCGGCGGCGCGGGCGAGGATGAACAACCAGGCGAGGTCCTGGGCGATGATCGGCTTGAGGCCCGGGCGGATGACCTTGACCACCACTTCTTCGCCGCTCTTGAGTTGGGCGGCGTGAACCTGGGCGACGGAGGCTGAAGCCAGGGGCTCGACATCGAAACGGCTGAAGACTTCGCCGACCTTCTTGCCCAGTTGTTCCTCGATCAGCGCCACCGAAACCTTGGAATCGAACGGCGGCACGCGGTCTTGCAGCCGCATCAGTTCATCGGCGATGTCTTCGGGCAACAGGTCGCGACGGGTCGAAAGGATCTGCCCGAACTTGATGAAGATTGGCCCCAGGTCCTGCAGGGCCAGGCGCAAGCGCGCACCGCGACTCAGGTCCAGCGTTCGCCGGGGAAACCAGCGCCAGGGCAGCACGAAGCGCAGGGCCAGGAGAAACCAGGGCAGTGGCAGGGCGAACAGCAGGTCATCAAGGCGGTAGCGGATCACGACGCGCTGGATGCGCAACAAACGGCGGACGGCAAGCAGCTTCATGCGTTATCGCTTGGTTTCAAGGGATCGGGAAAGGCGCTCGAAACGCGCCTCGAGACGTTCCAGGTCAAGTTTGACCTGGTCCAGTTCATTAAAACGGGCTTGGGCTTCGCGTTGGCCTACGAGGGTACGCGATTCTTCGGCCAGGTATTCACTCAGATTCTGCCCCAGGCTGGCGAACCCCTGCCGATACCATTGGCTGCGGCTGCGCAAATGGCCGCTGAGCAATTGGGTCGCCACCGGACCGATCCAGCGGGACACTTCGTATTCCCAGTCCAGCTCCAGGTCCTGGAGAATCGCCGCCAGTTCCAGCAGTACACCGCTGTCGCCGTCGAGCGTCACGTCGGGGCTGTGCAGCACCGCGGTCTTATCCTTGCCCAAGGCCAGGTTCAGCAGGCTCGACGCCGGGGCGCGCAGCGTGCAGTCGGCCTCGGCCTCCCAGTGTGCTGCGAGCATCAGGCCTTCGTCGCTGGGCAGGATGAACAACCGCAACGCCGGGCTACGGCAGTCGACGGCGATCACGCGGCCGCTCAAGCGCGCCAGGCGCGCGAGCGCCGTGCTGTCCAGGCGCAGCACCCGGTTGAGGCCCAGTTCGACGCTGGCGAGCAGGCCGGTGAGCAGCATCAGGGTTTGATGCCGCGGTGTAGGGCGACGATGCCTGCGGTCATGTTGTGGTAGGTCACGCGGTCGAAACCGGCCTCGACCATCATCGACTTCAGGGTTTCCTGGTTCGGGTGCATGCGGATCGATTCGGCCAGGTAGCGATAGCTTTCCGAGTCGTTGGTGATCAGCTTGCCCATCAGCGGCATGAAGGCGAACGAGTAGGCGTCATAGGCCTTGGACATCAGCGCGTTGGTGGGCTTGGAGAACTCCAGCACCAGCAGGCGGCCACCAGGCTTGAGTACTCGCAGCATCGAGCGCAGGGCATCTTCCTTGTGGGTGACGTTGCGCAGGCCGAAGGCGATGGTCACACAGTCGAAATGGTTGTCGGGGAACGGCAGCTTCTCAGCGTCGGCCTGGACGAACTCGACATTGCCGGCCACACCCAGGTCCAGCAGGCGGTCGCGACCGACCTTGAGCATGGATTCGTTGATGTCGGCCAGGACCACCTGGCCGGTGGGCCCGACGATGTGGGAAAACTTCTTCGTCAGGTCGCCCGTGCCGCCGGCGATGTCCAGTACGCGATTGCCGCTGCGCACGCCCGACAGTTCGATCGCGAAACGCTTCCACAAGCGGTGCATGCCGCCCGAGAGCAGGTCGTTCATCAAGTCGTACTTGGCGGCGACGGAATGGAAAACCTCAGCGACTTTTTCCGCTTTCTGGCTTTCCGGCACGTTCTTGAAGCCGAAGTGAGTGGTGGGTTCGGCATCGCTGCCTTTGCGCTGATCAGTCATATCGCGGTCACCAAAAAAGAATGCGGGACATTCTAATCCCGGTAGAGGGCTTTGTCTTGGCAAGGCTGAAGGTAAGATGGGCTACCGCCGGGACGTTTTGACGCAGCCAGGGTCTGAAACGTTCAGGCAAGTCCCGATAAAACAGGAGTCACCCGATGGCCCGTATAACTGTTGAGCGTGCCCATGGCCTGGGCAAGGAAGCGGCGCGAGAGAAGGCCGACAAGCTGGCGCAGAAGTTGTCCGACAGCTATGGCCTGGAGCCGCAGTGGGTGGGCGACACCCTGAAACTCAAGCGTTCCGGGGTCAAGGGCGAAGTGCATGTGGGCGAGGACTCGATCCGCGTCGACGTGGAGCTGGGCATGTTGATGTCGGCCATGGGCGGCACGATCAAGAGCGAAATCGAAAAAGCACTGGATAAGGCGTTGGCCTGATTGATCGAAAGGGTGGGTGGAATGCATGACTCAAGTTCACCACCCATCCTCTTGTGGGAGCGAGCCTGCTCGCGATAGCGGTGTGTCATTCAACATCAATGTTGCGGGTTCACCGCAATCGCGAGCAGGCTCGCTCTCACATTGAAAGTCATCGCCCTCAGGTTTTGTGTCAGTTGTTAGGGTGCCCTTTCTAATTATTGTCACTACTTTGTGCCTGAGCCCGTCCATGTGCGGGCAGTTCCTCAAACCTTTTTTCGAGTGAGGTGCACCATGGCCAAAGTTATTCTGAAGAAAAAAACCGACGTTGAATCTTCCACGCTCAGTGACGTGAAAACGTACGCGCGCAAGATCTGGCTGGCTGGCCTGGGCGCCTACACGAAGGTTGGCCAGGAAGGCAGCGAGTACTTCCAGGAGCTGGTAAAGGCTGGCGAAGTTATTGAAACCAAAGGCAAAAAGAAAATTGCCGGGAAACTTGAAGCGGCCAACAGTGAATTGATTGAAGCCAAGAGCGAGGTCAATACTTTCAAGGCTCGGGTTGAAGTACAACTCGATAAAGTCGAGAAGGTATTCGATGCCCGTGTTGCAAGTGCCTTGAATCGTATCGGCATTCCGTCTAAACATGACGTTGAGACACTCTCTGCTAAGCTCGATGAGCTGACAGCATTGCTCGAACGTGTCGCGCGTAAACATTAAGGAGAACGGGATGGCTGGCAAAAAAATCACAGAAAAAGAGGGCAGCTCGTGGGCCGGGAAAATTGAAAAGTATTCCCGCAAAATCTGGCTTGCTGGTTTAGGCGTGTACTCGAAGATCGACACTGACGGCAGCAAGCTCTTCGAGTCCCTGGTTAAGGACGGCGAGAAGGCCGAAAAACTCACCAAGACGGCGGTCGGCAAACAAGTTGATGCCGCCAAGGGCTCCGCCGAGTCCGCCAAGTCGCGAATCGGCGGCGTGAAGGATCGTGCACTGGGCAAATGGGACGAACTGGAAGGGGCTTTCGATAAACGCCTGAACAGTGCGATTTCGCGCCTGGGTGTGCCGAGCCGTAGTGAAGTCAAGGCACTGCACAGCAAGGTCGACACCCTGACCAAGCAGATCGAAAAACTCACTGGCGCGAAAGTCGCCCCGGTGGCAGCCAAGGCTGTGGCGGCCAAGCCTGCTGCTAAAACGGCGGCCAAGCCACTGGCCAAACCTGCGGCGAAAGCAGCGGCCAAGCCCGCGGCTAAAACGGCTGCGGCCAAGCCTGCTGCCAAGGCGACGGCCAAACCGGTAGCGGCCAAACCTGCGGCTAAAACGGCAGCCAAGCCTGCGGCCAAACCCGCGGCTAAAACGGCGGCTGCCAAACCGCCAGCGAAACCCGCCGCCAAGCCTGCGGCAAAAGCGGCGGCCAAACCTGCTGCGGCGAAAAAACCGGCCGTGAAAAAGCCGGCCGCGTCAAAAGCCGCTGCACCGAAGGCGCCGACCGCGGCCGCCAAACCGGCGACCCCGACGAGCACGGCGAACTCCGCCGCCGCTCCGACCCCGGTCGCCACGCCAACTCCAGCGCCGGTTCCAACGACGCCTACCACCCAGTCCTGATTCTGCGGGACATGCAAAAACGCCCGGCCTGTGAAGGTCGGGCGTTTTTGTTTGTAAGCAGGTCAACCTGTGTGCGAGCTTGCTCCCACAATGGATCTGTCACAGCCAGTGGTTAGTCGTGTTCTTCCAGGTAGCGCAACGCCAGTTGCTCAGTCGCCACCTTGGCCGCGGGTGGCAGGTGCGGGGCCACTAGCATCATGATCTGGTAGACCACCAGTCGCACCTCGCCCTCGCGGTCCAGGATCCGCTGGTAGTCCAGGGAGAACAGCAAGGTCATGGTGATCTGCTCCACCAGTTGCCCCAAGGCTTGGGTGTCGCTGATCAGCATTTCCTGGGCCTTGAGCTGCGCCAGCAGTGAGGCGAGGGTGCGCTTCAGGGCATTGAGCAACTGGCGGATGCCCTTGGCCAGCTTCGGCAGGCGCCCGGCCAGGTTCGACAGGTCCTGGAACAGAAAGCGGTACTGCGCCAGGCGCTCGACGATCAAGTGCAGGAACAGCCAGTAGTCTTCCGGCGCCAACTGCACGTCCGCCGGAGGGTCCAGCAGCGGTGCCAGTTCGCTTTGGAATCGCTCGAACAGCCCGAGGATCAGCGGTTCCTTGCCATGGAAGTGGTAATAGAGGTTGCCCGGGCTGATGCCCATTTCGTTGGCAACTTCCATGGTGGAGACGTTCGGTTCGCCCTTTTCGTTGAACAATTGCAGGGCGCATTCAAGGATGCGGTCGCGGGTTTTCATCCGGTCTTCTTAATGATCAAGTCATGCCACGGCCAATCGCCTGGCCGTGGGGTAAGGCCTTCAGCGCACGCGAACATAGGTACCGGGAGCTGCGTCCAGGGGCGGGTAGTTCACATTGCCCAAGGTCATCTGGGTTTCGTGCTGGGCGCCGGAACGTTCCTGGATCCAGCCCAGCCATTGGGTCCACCAACTGCCTTCGACATGCTTGGCGTCGTAATACCAGGCCCGTGGGTCGCTACTCATTTTCGCGCTTTCGATGTGGTTGGCCTTGGGGTTGCCCGGTGGGTTGAGGATGCTTTGGACGTGGCCGCTGTTGGAAAGCACGAAGCGTTTTTCGCCACCCAGCAACAGGGTCGAGCGATACACCGCGTCCCACGGCGTGATGTGGTCATTGATGCCGCCCACACTGAAGCTGTCCACCGTCACTTTCTGCAGGTCGATGGGCGTTCCGCACACTTCCAGGCCACCGGGATGGGTCAGTGGGTTGTGCTTGAAAAAGTCCAGCAGATCGCCGTGGTAAGCCGCCGGCAGCCGGGTGCAGTCGTTGTTCCAGTAGAGGATGTCGAAGGCCGGCGGCTCCTTGCCTAGCAGGTAGTTGTTGACGAAGTAAGTCCAGATCAGGTCGTTGGGGCGCATCCAGGCGAACACCCGGGCCAGGTCGCGGCCATCGAGGATGCCTTTCTGGTAGGAGCGGCGCTTGGCGGCTTCGAGGGTCTGCTCGTCGATGAACAGCGTGGCCGGGCTGTCGATCTGGCTGTCCAGCAGGCTCACCAGGTAGGTGGCGCTGGCGACCCGGCGTAGCTGGCGCTTGGCTTGCAGGTGGCCTTGCAGGGCGGCTATGGTCATGCCCCCGGCGCAGGCGCCCATCAGGTTGACTTCACGGGCGCCAGTGATCGCCCGGCAAACGTTCATGGCCTCTTCCACGGCCTCGACGTAGCTGGACAGGCCCCATTCGCGGTGGCGTACGTCAGGGTTGCGCCAGCTGATGATAAAGACCTGTAAACCGTTTTTCAGGGCGTACTGGACGAAGCTGTTGGAAGGGCTCAGGTCGAAAATGTAGAACTTGTTGATCTGCGGCGGCACGATCAGCAACGGCTTGGCGTATTGCTTTTCGCTCATGGACCGGTACTGGATCAGCTCGAGCAATTCGTTGCGAAACACCACCGCACCGGGGGTGGTCGCCAGGGTCTTGCCGACTTCAAAGGCATGGGGCGTGACTTGTCGCGGCAAGCCGTCGTTGTGCAGCAGGTCGTCCACCAGATGGCTGAGGCCTCGAACCAGGCTGGTGCCGCCGGAGTTGAAGAGTTCCTTGACCGCCAGCGGGTTGAGCAGGGTGTTGGACGGCGAAACGGCGTCGTTGAGCAGGGCGAAGGCGAAGTGGGCGCGGGCGCGGTCATCCTGGCTCATGGTGCTTTCGTCGATCCAGCTCGTCACCTGTTTCTGCCAGCTCAGGTAAGCCTGCAGGCTGCGGCGGTAGAACGGATTGAGCTGCCAGGTGGGATCGGCAAAACGCGGGTCGTTGGGGTTGCTGGGGTGCAGGGTCTCGCCCAGCAGCACGCGGCCCAGTTGGCCGCCCAGTTTCAACGCGTGCCGGGCACTGTGCACCGGGTTGCGCAAGCCGTGTGCGGCGACGCTGCGCAAAGTCGACAGCAAGTCCCTGCCACGCAGGCCGGTGACCGCACTTTGTGCGTTGATGAAGCTGGCAGGGGCGGGCATGGAACCCTTCGCCGGTTTGTCGCGCATGAGTCAACTCCTTCGTCATCAGGCTAAAAACAAACACACCGAACCAGACAACATAGTCGCTGTTTCGGGTCGCTGCGCGGTCCGGCGTCCTGCCAGGCGCTAATAGGCGGTTTCAGCCGCCGCCCAGCGGCGAGGGATGCGGATGCATCACTGCGCGCTGACGTTCTTCCTCCAGGAATTTCATGATGATCGGCGCCACTGCCTCGGCCCGGGTGATCAGAAACAGATGGCCGTCATCGATGATGTGCAGTTGGGCGTTGGGAATGCGCCAGGCCAGCATACGCATGTTGATCAGCGGGATCAGCGGGTCGTCGTCGCCGGCCAGCACGAGGGTCGGCTGGTGGATCTTGTGTAGCCAATGAATGCTGGTCCAGCCCAGGCCGGCGAACAGTTGCCAGTAATAACCGAGCTTGCCCGCCGAACGAACCTTGGCCGCATGGCTGGCCGCCAGGCTCGGGTCGCGGCGGAACGAGCCGCCGTAGATCAGTGGGGCGATACGCATCACATGGGACGGTTGAATGTAGCGTCGGGGGCTGGCCATCATCCACAGCACCTTCGGTTTACCTGGCACCATCACCGCCCCGGCCGCCGTGGCTGCCAGTACCAGCTTCTTGCAGCGTTCGGGATAGTCATGGGCGAACTGCTGGGCCAGGGCGCCCCCCCAGGACACGCCGATCACGTTGACCTGCCCATAGTTCAGGTAATCAAGCATTCGCGCGGTGAGTTTGGCCAGGCCAGGAAAGCGATACGGCCGCCTGGGCGTCGATGAACCGCCGACACCGGGTACGTCAAAGGCGATGACTTCCAGGTCCGGGTCCAGGGCCTGGATGAACGGGAACACCAGCTCGAGGTTGGCGCCGATGCCGTTGAAAATCAGCAGCGGCGTCAAGTGAGGCTTGCCGGGACGTACCGCGGTGCGCAAGGTCTGGCCATCCAGATCGACGGTACGGAAGATGTACGGTTGCGGCATGCTTCAAGCCCTGTGGGTCATGTCTCGGGTTACCTGTGTTCGGTCTGTTAGACCGAGTCGCGACCTTCGCGAGCGAGCCCGCACCCACATTGGATCGGTTGCGAACCTGAAACTCATGTTCACAGCACAACCCAATGTGGGAGCAGGCTTGCTCGCGAAGACGGCCTTGCATTCACCGTTAATGTCGGCTGTCAAAGTGCTTTCGTGAGCAAGCCCACTCCCGCGCCAGACGAGTTGTATCCATTACCGCTCATGCACATAAGTGCCGGGCGCCGCTTCACCGGCCGGGTGGGCCTTGTTGCCCAGCACGGTAGGGGCTTTTTTCAGTTTGCCCGAGCGCTCGGCCTGCCAGGCCTGCCAATGCAGCCACCAGGAGTCGGTGTGCTTGGTTGAGTTCTCCTGCCAGTCCTCGGCCTTGGCGGGCATGTCATCACTGGTCATGTAGCGCGACTTGGGGTTGCCTGGCGGGTTGAGAATGCTCTGGATATGCCCGCTGCTCGACAACACGAACTCCACCTTGCCGCCAAACAACTGCGCCGACTTGTAGCAGGACTTCCATGGCGTGATGTGGTCGTTGGTGCCGGCCAGGGAGAAGATGTCGGCGGTGACCTGCTTGAGATCGATGGGCGTGCCGCACACTTCCAGTGCATTGGGGCGGATCAGTGGGTTGTTCTTGAACATTTCGATGAGGTCGCCGTGGAACGCCGCCGGCAGCCTCGTGGTGTCGTTGTTCCAGAACAGGATGTCGAAGACGGGCGGCTCGTTGCCCAACAGGTAATTGTTGACCCAGTAGTTCCAGATCAAGTCGTTGGGGCGCATCCAGGCGAACACCTTGGCCATGTCGCGACCTTCGAGCACGCCGGCCTGGTAGGAATGGCGCTTGGCCGCTTCCAGGGTCTGTTCGTCGACGAACAGCGCCACGTCGGTGTCCAGGGTGGTGTCGAGCACGCTGACCAGCAGGGTCAGGGCATTGACCTTTTTCTCGCCGAGAGCGGCGTAATGGCCCAGCAGCGCGGTGCAGGTGATGCCGCCCGAGCAGGCGCCGAGCATGTTCACGTCCTTGCTGCCGGTGATGGCCGTGACCACGTCCACCGCCTCCTTGAGCGCCTCGATGTAGGTCGACAGGCCCCACTCGCGCTGCTCCTTGGTGGGGTTGCGCCAACTGACGATGAAGGTCTGCACGTTACTGCGCAAGCAGAAGCGTGCCAGGCTCTTGTCCGGACTCAGGTCGAATACATAGAACTTGTTGATCTGTGGCGGCACCACCAGCAGCGGTCGCTCGTGGACCTGCTCGGTGATGGGGCGGTACTGGATCAGCTCCAGCACGTCGTTGCGAAACACCACGGCGCCTTCGGTCACGCCCAGGCTCTTGCCGACCTCGAACGCGCCCATATTGACCTGGCTCGGCATCCCGCCGTTGTGCACCAGGTCCTTGGCCAGGTGGGACAGGCCATCCAGCAGGCTCTTGCCGCCGGTTTCGAAGAAGCGCTTGACTGCTGCCGGGTTGGCCGCCGAGTTGGTCGGGGCCATGGCTTCGGTCATCAGGTTGATCACGAAATGCCCACGGCTGATGTCTGCGGGCGAGAGGTTGCTGTCGTCGATCCAGGCGTGCAGCTCCTTGCGCCACGCCAGGTAGGTTTGCAGGTAACGTTTGTAGAGTGGGTTCTGGCTCCACGCCGGGTCAGCGAAGCGACGGTCGTCGCCGGCCGGTTGCAGTTCGGATTTGCCGAACAGGACATTCTTGAGTTCGACGCCGAAATGGGCGACGTGCTTGACGCCGTGCAGCGGTTGCTTGATGGCCTGGGTCAGCACCATGCGGGCAGAGGCCAGCAGATCTTTTCTGCGCAAGCCGACGACGGGATTCAGCCCCAGGGTATTTTCCGAGGCTTGATACTTCAGGTCATCGTTGTTCTTGTTGCTCATCTACGACGCTCCATTGTCCTTCAGACGAGTACCCGGATCGTGCCATGAAGCCACACAGCCGATACCAGGTACGCTGCTCGGGTGACCATTAATTCCGCATCGAGGGCCAATGAGGAAACGTATGCCAGGAACTCGGCGGTTCCTTTGCAGGTAACTTGCCAGCTCCATTGGTTACCCGAGTTTAATTTTTTTCGCAAGCAGGCCAGTCATTGACGTTGCCGCGCGGGCATTCAAGCAGATGAGTCTAGAAAATTCGCCCTAAAGCGCCAGCCCTTGAGTTAGAGCATCAGCTTGACGACGGACTCGTTCGGATCGCGGGTTTTTCCGGCGGCCTTGAGTTCGCCAAGATAATCGCTCCACAAGTCTTCCTGACGCACCGCTAGCTGGTAGAGATAGTCCCAGGTGAACAGACCGCTGTCGTGGCCGTCGTCGAAGGTCAGTTTCAGTGCGTATTGGCCGGCCGGTTCGACCTTGGTCAGGGCAACGTTGAGCTTGCCGTATTGCAGGATGGGTTTGCCGTGGCCCTGGACCTCGGCGGAAGGCGAGTGCACCCGCAGGAATTCGGCGGGCAGGTGATACTCCTCGTCTGGCGCGTATTTGAGCGTCAGGGTCTTGGAGGCTTTGTGCAAGTTGATGGCGCTGGGGAGTTTGGTCATGGGATCGTCCTCTTGAAGCCTTATGTGAACGCTATGTGGCGAGGGAGCTTGCTCCCGCTGGACGGTGTAGGAGCTGGCGAAGCCTGCGGTCTTTTGATCTTGATCTTCACGCCAGACTCAATGGGTCGTGGAAAGATCGCAGCCTCGTTGCACTCGACAGCTCCTACAGGGCCCAGCGCGAGCAAGCTCCCTCGCCATAGGAGCCCGCTCACACGTCGTGTGGCTTACAGGATATACCGCGACAGGTCTTCGTTCTGCGCCAGCTCACCCAGGTGGTTGTTGACGTACTCGGCGTCGATGAGGATCGGCGCTTCGTTGTGGGTGCTCGCCAGGTCACCAGCACTGAACGACACTTCCTCGAGCAGGCGTTCGAGCAGCGTGTGCAGACGACGGGCACCGATGTTCTCGGTCTTCTCGTTGACCTGCCAGGCGATCTGGGCCAGGCGCTTGATGCCTTCTGGCGTGAACTCGATGTTCAGGCCTTCGGTCTTGAGCAGCGCGCAATACTGTTCGGTCAGGGATGCGTGGGGCTCGCTGAGGATGCGTTCGAAGTCTTCCGGCGTCAGCGCCTTGAGCTCGACGCGGATCGGCAGGCGACCCTGCAGCTCCGGCACCAGGTCGCTCGGCTTGCTCAGGTGGAACGCACCGGAGGCGATGAACAGGATGTGGTCAGTCTTGACCATGCCCAGCTTGGTGTTGACCGTGCAGCCTTCGATCAGCGGCAGCAGGTCGCGTTGTACACCTTCGCGGGACACATCGGCTCCGCCGACATTGCCGCGCTTGGCGACCTTGTCGATTTCGTCGATGAACACGATGCCATGCTGCTCGACCGCCTCCAGCGCCCTGGCCTTCAACTCTTCTTCGTTGACCAGGCGGCCGGCTTCTTCATCGCGCACCAGTTTCAGCGCTTCCTTGACCTTGAGCTTGCGGTTTTTCTTCTTGCCCTTGCCCATGTTGGCGAACAGGCTCTGCAACTGGTTGGTCATCTCTTCCATGCCTGGCGGCGCGGAAATATCGACGCCGGCCATTTCGGCCACTTCGATCTCGATTTCCTTGTCGTCCAATTGGCCTTCGCGCAGGCGCTTGCGGAACAGTTGGCGGGTGTTGGAGTCCTGGGTCGTGGCAGCGTCGGCGTTGAAACCCATGCGCGCCGGCGGTAGCAGGGCGTCGAGGATGCGCTCTTCGGCGGCGTCCTCGGCGCGGTGGCGGACCTTGGTGATTTCCTGTTCACGCAGCAGCTTGATGGCGGCATCGGCCAGGTCACGGATGATCGACTCGACGTCGCGGCCGACATAGCCGACTTCGGTGAACTTGGTGGCTTCGACCTTGATGAACGGTGCGTTGGCGAGTTTGGCCAGGCGACGGGCGATCTCGGTTTTACCGACACCGGTCGGGCCGATCATCAGGATGTTCTTGGGGGTCACTTCGACGCGCAGTTCTTCGGGCAGTTGCATCCGGCGCCAGCGGTTACGCAGGGCGATGGCGACGGCGCGCTTGGCATCGTCCTGACCGATGATATGGCGGTTGAGTTCGTGGACGATTTCGCGGGGAGTCATGGACATAATAATGGGTGGTCCTCAAGCAAGAATGGGCCGTGGCGTGGGTCGCCTGGACAGGCTTATTCCGCGAGGTCCTGCTCCTCAATGGTCTGGGTGTGGTTGGTGAAGACACAGATGTCGCCGGCAATGCCCAAGGCAGTCTCGACGATCTCACGGGCCGACAGGTCGGTTTTTTTCAGCAGGGCGCTGGCCGCAGCCTGGGCGTAGGCGCCGCCGGAACCCATGGCGATCAGGCCGTCTTCGGGTTCAACAACGTCGCCGTTGCCGGTGATGATCAGGGAGGCGTCCTTGTTGGCGACCGCGAGCATGGCTTCGAGGCGGCTCAGGGAGCGGTCAGTGCGCCATTCCTTGGCCAGTTCCACGGCGGCACGGACCAGGTGGCCCTGGTGTTTCTCAAGCTGGCCTTCGAAACGCTCGAACAAAGTGAAGGCGTCGGCAGTGGCCCCGGCGAAACCGGCGATGACTTCGCCGTGATACAGGCGGCGGACTTTCTTCGCGTTGCCTTTCATCACGGTGTTGCCCAGTGAAACCTGGCCGTCGCCGCCCATGACGACTTTGCCATGACGGCGGACTGAAACGATGGTGGTCAAGGGAGAGTCTCCACGCAGCGGGGCGAAAATGCCCGGATGGAACTCATATGGGGGTGGCGTGGGTTTTTTCAACTGCGGGGGACGAGTGGTGCGAGGCGCGTAGGAGCTGTCGAGTGCAACGAGGCTGCGATCTTTCCAAAAACACTTGAATCTCAAGCGAAAGATCAAACGATCAAAGATCAAAAGATCAAAAGATCAAAAGATCAAAAGATCAAAAGATCGCAGCCTCGCTCCGCTCGGCAGCTCCTACAGGTCCCGTGGCCGCGAAAGCCTTGCAGCCACAGGTGTTCTCTGTAGAAATCAGCGGCTCTGGCGTTGTTGTAACAACAGATTGCTGAAACCGCTACCGGCCAATTGTTTTTGGGCCTTGGTCAGTTCCTCACGGTTGCTGAACGGCCCGACAAGTACCCGGTACCAGGTCTCGTCCCGCACGGTGCCGGACTCCACCGACACGGACTGGCCCAGCAGAATGATCTGCGCCCGGACCTTGTCGGCGTCGGCTTCCTTGCGGAACGAACCGGCCTGCAGGAAGAACTTCGTCACCGGCGCGGCTTTCTGCACCGGTGGGGCCGGTGGCGGCGTGATGCCGGCGAGGGCCGCCTGGGCGCGAGCGGTGTCGATCTTCGCCGCTTCGGCCGGGGTCACCGGGGTGGTGGGCACCTGGGGCACTTGCGGCGTCGGCAGGGTTTTCTCCGGCACGGCCTCGGGCGGCACGATGACTTCCGATTCCGGCAGCAAGGTGTAGAAGTCGTACTTCGGCTTCACCGGTTGTGTCGGGCTCGGCGGGGTTTTGTTGGCCTCGGCGATCCGCGTGGCTTTCTGCTGCTCTTGCCGGACGCGCTTGACGTCATCGCCCTGGCCCGGCTCCAGCTTCATCAGAAACACAATGAAAGCGCCGACGGTCAGGCCGATGGCCATCCACAACCAGCCCGGAATCGGTTGTTTGGCAGGAGGCTGGTAACGACTGGCGCCGCGTTTGGGTGCAGGTTTTTTCTTGGCGGCCAACTTACATGCGCTCCAGGGTTTCCAGGCCCAGCAGTTCCAGGCCTTGCTTGAGCGTCCGCCCGGTCAGTGCGGCGAGACGCAGGCGGCTCTGCATTTGCTCTGGGGTTTGCGCGTTGAGGATCGGGCAGTTCTCGTAGAAGCTGGAGAACAGGCCGGCGACATCGTACAGGTAGGCGCACAGGGTGTGCGGTGTGCCCTTGTCGGCGACGTTATTCAACACTTCACCGAACTGCGCCAGCTTCGCCGCCAGTTCCTGTTCGTGAGGGGCCTCAAGCACAATCTGACCGTCCACTTCATTGAAGTTTTTGCCCAGCTTGCGGAACACCCCCGCCACGCGGGTGTAGGCGTACAGCAGGTACGGGGCGGTGTTGCCTTCGAAGTTGAGCATCAGGTCGAAGTTGAAGCTGTAGTCGCTGGTGCGGTGCTTGGACAGGTCGGCGTATTTCACCGCGTCGATGCCCACGACCTTGGCGATCTTGCGCAGTTCGTCTTCGGCCAGCTCGGGGTTCTTGCCCTTGACCAGGGTGTAGGCGCGGTCCTGGGCCTCGGTCAGCAGGTCGATCAGCTTTACCGTGCCGCCATCACGGGTCTTGAACGGGCGGCCGTCGGCGCCGTTCATGGTGCCAAAGCCCATGTGCTCCATGTCCATTGGGTGGGGCACGAAACCGGCCAGGCGTGCGACTTCGAACACTTGCTGGAAGTGCAGGGCCTGGCGTTGATCGACGAAGTACAGCACCCGATCGGCCTTGAGCGCGCCGTTACGGTAGCGCACGGCTGCCAGGTCGGTGGTGGCGTAGAGGTAGCCACCGTCGGCCTTGACGATGATCACCGGCAGCGGCTCGCCATCGGCGGTCTTGAACTGGTCGAGGAACACGCACTGGGCGCCGTTGCTTTCCACCAGCATGCCTTTGGCCTTGAGGTCGTTGACCACGTTGATCAGGTCGTCGTTGTAGGCGCTTTCGCCCATCACGTCGGCCATGGTCAATTTAACGTTCAGCAGCTCGTAGATTTTCTGGCAGTGAGACAGGGAGATGTCCTTGAACTTGCTCCACAGTACCAGGCACTCGGCATCGCCGGCCTGCAGCTTGACCACCAGGCCCCGGGCCCGGTCGGCGAACTCGGGCGACTCGTCGAAGCGTTGCTTGGCGGCGCGGTAGAAGTTCTCCAGGTCCGACAATTCGTCGCTGGTGATCGGGTTTTCCTGCAGATAAGCCATCAGCATGCCGAACTGGGTGCCCCAGTCGCCGACATGATTCTGGCGGATCACGGTGTCGCCAAGAAACTCCAGGACCCGGGCCACGCCGTCGCCGATGATGGTCGAGCGCAGGTGGCCGACGTGCATTTCCTTGGCGAGGTTGGGGGCCGAGAGGTCGACCACGGTGCGCTGCAACGGGCCGGCCTTGCGCACGCCAATGCGCTCATCGGCCAGGGCCGCATCCAGGCGCGAAGCCAGGGCCTGAGTGTTCTGGAAGAAGTTGATGAAGCCGGGGCCCGCAATGTCAGCCTTGCTGACGTTCTCGTCGGCCGGCAGGGCATTGATGATTTTCTCCGCCAAGTCTCGTGGCTTCATGCCAGCCGGCTTGGCGAGCATCATCGCGATGTTGCTGGCGAAATCGCCGTGGGTCTTGTCGCGGGTGTTTTCGACCTGAATCGCCGGCGACAGGCCTTCTGGCAGCACACCTTCAGTGACGAGTTGGGTGATGGCTTGCTGGATGAGCTGGCGAATGGTGTCTTTCATGGTCTTCTCTTTCAACCGCAGGCGCGGCGGCGCTTCGATGCGCTGGTGGAAAAACTGGGCATTATCCGTGGCGCGGGCGAGCTTGCCAACTGTAGCGGGTCGGTTGGGGATGTGTGGTGATTATTCGGCCGTCATCGCGAGCAGGCTCGCTCCCACATTGGAATGCGATTCCCTGTGGGAGCGAGCCTGCTCGCGATGACGATGCTTGGGTCAATACAAATCCACCGGATCCACATCCAGCGACCAGCGCACCGCCCGCCCGCTGGGCATCTGTTCCAGCACCAGCAGCCAGGCGCTCAGCAGTCGATGCAGCGGTGCCCGGGCATTGGCCTGTAATAAAAGCTGCGCGCGATAGCGCCCGGCTCGCCGTTCCATCGGCGCCGGCACCGGCCCCAAGAGTTCGATGCCGGTGAGGTTCTGCTCCGCCAGCAAGCGCTCTGCCTCGCTGCAGGCCTCATCGAGAAAACTTTCGGCCTGCCCCGGCTTATGGGCTTCGGCCCGCAACAATGCCAGGTGGGCAAAGGGCGGCAGGCCGGCGCTGCGGCGTTCGCTCAAGGCTTGTTCGGCGAAGGCGAAATAGCCTTGCTCAGTCAGTTGGATCAGCAATGGATGATCGGCCAGGTGGGTCTGGATGATCACTTTGCCCGGCTCCTCGGCTCGCCCGGCCCGACCTGCGACCTGGACGATCAGTTGCGCCATGCGCTCGCTGGCGCGGAAATCACCGGAAAACAGCCCGCCATCGGCGTCGAGGATCGACACCAGTGTGACCCGTGGGAAGTGGTGCCCCTTGGCGAGCATCTGCGTGCCCACCAGGATGCACGGCTGGCCTTTCTGGATCGTGGCAAACAACTGGTTCATCGCGTCCTTGCGCGAAGTGCTGTCGCGATCCACCCGCAGTACCGGGTAATCGGGGAACAGGATGCCCAGTCGTTCTTCGGCACGCTCGGTGCCGGCGCCGACCGGGCGCAAGTCCACTTTGCCGCACTGGGGACAGTGCCTTGGCACGCGCTCGACGTGGCCGCAATGGTGGCAACGCAACTCGCCATGGCGTTGATGCACGGTCATCCGCGCATCGCAGCGTTCGCAGCCGGACATCCAGCCGCAGTCGTGGCACAGCAGGGTCGGGGCAAAACCGCGGCGATTGAGGAACACCAGGACCTGCTGTCCGGCAGCCAGGGTCTGGCCGATGGCTTGCTGCATCGGCCCGGAAATACCGCTGTCCAGCGGGCGACTTTTCACGTCTAGGCGCAGGAAGCGCGGTTGCTTGGCGCCGCCGGCCCTTTCGTTGAGGCGTAGCAGGCCGTAGCGGCCGGTGTAGGCGTTGTGCAGGCTTTCCAGCGATGGCGTGGCCGAGCCGAGGACGATTGGGATGTTTTCCTGGCGGGCGCGCACCAGTGCCAGGTCGCGGGCGTGGTAGCGCAGGCCTTCTTGCTGTTTATAAGAGCCGTCGTGTTCTTCGTCGATGATGATCAGGCCTGGGTCCTTCATCGGTGTGAACAGGGCCGAGCGGGTGCCGATGATGATATCGGCCTCGCCGTCACGGGCGGCGAGCCAGGCCTCCAGGCGTTCGCGGTCGTTGACCGCCGAATGCACCAGGGCGATCCGGGCGTTGAAGCGCTGTTCGAAGCGCGCCAGGGTTTGCGGGCCGAGGTTGATTTCCGGAATCAGCACCAGCGCCTGCTTGCCGGCTTCCAGGGTCTGGCGGATCAGTTGCAGGTAGACCTCGGTCTTGCCGCTGCCGGTGACACCTGCCAGCAGAAAGGCGTGATAGCTGTCGAAGCCTGCGCGAATCGCTTCGCAAGCAGCCCGCTGTTCGGCGTTGAGCGGCAGTTCCGGCTGGGCCAGCCAATGTTCATGGCGGGCACCGGGGGCGTGCCTGCGCACTTCCACCTGCACCAGGTCCTTGGCCAGCAGTAGATCGAGACTGTCCTTGCTGAGCATCAGTTTGCTCAGCAATTGATGCGCCACGCCGTGGGGATGCTGGGCCAGGGTCGTCAAGGCCTCACGCTGGCGCGGGGCGCGGGCGATGCGTGGATCGTCCTGCGAGGCGCCGGGGGCTACCGACCAGAACCGCTCCTGGCGCGGCTCGGCCGGTTCGCCCTGGCGCAGCAGCACCGGCAGCGCCCAACTCAGGGTGTCGCCGAGGCTGTGCTGGTAATACTGGGACGTCCACAGGCATAACTTGAACAGCGCGGCGGGCAGCGGTGGTGTGGCGTCGAGCAGGGCCAGGGCTGGTTTGAGCTTGTCGGCCGGGACCTCGCTGTGGTCGGTGACCTCCACCAGGATACCGATCATCTCCCGCCGACCGAACGGCACCCGCAGGCGCATGCCCGGGTGCAGCTGGGCGCGCAGGACCCCGGCCGGGGCGCGGTAGTCGAACAGACGGCGCAGTGGCGAAGGCAAGGCGAGGCGCAGGATGGCGTCGGGCACGCGGGAGGGTCTCGATAAACGGATGAATTCAGAAAGCTGGAACAACCCCTGTGGGAGCGAGCCTGCTCGCGATAGCGGTAGAATCAGCCACATGGAGATAGGTTGACACTCCGCCATCGCGAGCAGGCTCGCTCCCACAAAAGAGCTTGCGCATGAGGCCGGGAGCCTAGCAGACGGTTGGTACAAGTCATAGCTTGCGTGATTGATGTTGTCTGGTAGAATCCGCGGCCTAATTACGTGCGGTATTCAACAATAGTGTTGGGTGGCGGCACGCTAGCCTGAGGAAAAGAGCATGAAAACCGATATCCATCCGGAATACCCAGTAATTGCCGTAACCTGCAGCTGCGGCAACAAGTTCGAAACGCGTTCGACCTACGGCAAAGCGATGGCGATCGACGTTTGCAACGAATGCCACCCGTTCTACACCGGCAAGCAAAAGACTCTGGATACCGGCGGCCGTGTTCAGAAGTTCGCCGATCGTTTCGGTGCTTTTGGCGCTACCAAAAAAGCCTGAGGCTGATCATTTTGGATGGTCGTCTCGACCGCTCCAGAACGATGAAAAAGGCGTCCCTTGTGGGCGCCTTTTTTGTGTCTGCGATTTGGCTCAGTGGTGCCCAGGCGTCCTGTCCTTCGCCGGGCAACCTGCCCCAGGTGGCGGTGCAGCGGGTGGTGGATGGCGACACCTTGTACTTGGAGGATGGCCGACGCATTCGGATGATTGGGCTCAATAGTCCGGAGCTGGGCAAGCGAGGCCGCGCCGACGAACCGTTCGCCGTGGCGGCGCGTCAGCGACTCGAAGCTCTGGTGGCCGCCAGCGGTGGCCGGGTGGGCGTATTGCCTGGCAAGGACGACCGCGACGATTACGGCCGCACGCTGGCCCATGTCTACAACACCCAGGGCGAGAACCTCGAGGAGCGGTTGATTGCCGAAGGGCTGGGGTTTCTGGTGGCGGTCGCGCCGAACGTCGACCTGGTCAGTTGCCAGCAAATGGCCGAACGTCATGCGCGGCAAGCTGGAACCGGCCTCTGGAAAAAATCGCCCGTCGTGCGAGCGGAGCAAATCAATGCGCCTGGTTTTGTGCTGACGAGCGGACGTGTCGAAAGCGTGCGGCGCAATCGTGGTGGCATCTGGATTGAATTGCGGGGGGCGGTTGTCTTGCACATTGCGCCCGGTGTGCAGAGGCACTTCGACGCCTCGGCCCTGGAGCGGCTAAAGGGCCGAAAAATCGAGGCCCGTGGCTGGGTCGTCGACCGTGCCCGACGTGGCGGCAACAAGGCTGGGCAGGCGCGATGGATGTTGCCGCTGACCGATCCTGCCATGCTTCAAACGGTCTTGTAAGAGGAAGGTTGTAGACATTTTATTGGTAAATTGTATGCATGTAGCCCTTGTGTTTCGCGGCTATTGGTCCAAAGTCGTAGGGTAGGGCGCTTGACAGCAGTGACTGGTCAGTCTTGTGGGGACTTTGCGAGGCGCGTATCCTCGGCGGTCCGTCTGTCCAACACAGTAAAAAGCGGAATGCCCACATGTCTGATCTGAAAACTGCCGCTCTCGAATATCACGCTAATCCTCGTCCAGGGAAGCTGAGTGTCGAGCTCACCAAGGCCACCGCTACTGCTCGCGACTTGTCGCTGGCCTACAGCCCCGGCGTAGCCGAACCAGTCCGCGAAATCGCTCGCGACCCTGAACTGGCCTACAAATACACCGGTAAAGGCAACCTGGTTGCAGTCATTTCCGATGGCACCGCGATTCTTGGCTTGGGTAACCTCGGCCCATTGGCCTCCAAGCCAGTCATGGAAGGCAAGGGTGTGCTGTTCAAGCGCTTCGCCGGTATCGACGTATTCGACATCGAAGTCGATTCCGAGAGCCCGCAAGCCTTCATCGACACCGTCAAGCGCATCTCCATCACTTTCGGCGGCATCAACCTGGAAGACATCAAGGCACCTGAGTGCTTCGAGATCGAGCGCGCCCTGATCGAGCAGTGCGACATTCCGGTATTCCACGATGACCAGCACGGCACCGCGATCGTCACCGCGGCCGGCATGATCAACGCCCTGGAAATCGCCGGCAAGACCCTGCCGGAAGCCAAGATCGTCTGCCTCGGCGCCGGCGCTGCGGCGATCTCCTGCATGAAATTGCTGGTGAGCATGGGCGCCAAGATCGAAAACATCTTCATGGTCGACCGTACCGGCGTGATCCACTCCGGCCGTGACGACCTGAACCAGTACAAGGCCGTGTTCGCCCACGCGACCGAGAAGCGCTCCCTGGCGGACGCGCTGGACGGTGCCGACGTGTTCGTCGGCCTGTCGGGTCCGAACCTGCTGAGCGCGGAAAACCTGCTGCGCATGGCGCCGAACCCAATCGTGTTCGCGTGCTCGAACCCGGACCCGGAAATTGCCCCGGAACTGGCTCACGCGACTCGCAACGACGTGATCATGGCCACCGGCCGTTCGGACTACCCGAACCAGGTCAACAACGTACTGGGCTTCCCGTTCATCTTCCGCGGTGCACTGGACGTTCGCGCCAAGCGCATCAACGAAGAAATGAAAGTCGCGGCCGCCAACGCCCTGCGCGAACTGGCCAAGCTGCCGGTGCCTCAGGAAGTGTGCGACGCCTACGGCGGCATCAAGCTGGAATTCGGTCGTGAGTACATCATTCCGAAACCAATGGACGCCCGCCTGATCACCCTGATCTCCGACGCCGTGGCCAAGGCCGCCATCGAGACGGGTGTGGCCACCCTGCCGTATCCGAAGAACTACCCGCTCAAGAGCGTGGATGATGTGTTCAACGGCTAAGCCGTTGTAGCGCTTCAACGAAAAGCCCCGACTCCTGTGAGTCGGGGCTTTTTTGTTGCTTTGGGTTTCGTGTAGCCGCCGCAAGCCCACCCCTGTGGGAGCGAGCCTGCTCGCGATTGCAGTCGGCATTCAACATGGGTGCAAGTTGACCGCCGCTATCGCGAGCAAGCTCGGCTCCCACAGGGATGTGGGGGCGGTCAGAACAAATCGATCGGCGCCACTTCGTCCGCCGGCAGCGGGCTGCCCGGTGCGAAGCCGTTGCCCAGCTCGTTGACCGACGGTGGCGTGTCTTCGCTCTTGAACAGTTCGAAGTACGCACCCGGGGTACTTGGCGTCGCAGTGCGGCCACTGACCGGATCGACCCGCAGGCTGAGGATGCCTTCCGGTTCTGGCTGGGTGTGAGGCGGTTTGTCCTTGAGGGCGGCGCCCATGTAGTTCATCCAGATCGGCAGTGCCACGGTGCCACCGAACTCGCGGCGGCCCAGGCTTTCGGGTTGGTCGAAACCGGTCCAGACAGTGGTCACGTAATCGGCGTTGTAGCCGGAGAACCAGGCGTCCTTGGATTCGTTGGTGGTACCGGTCTTGCCCGCCAGGTCCGTGCGACCCAGGGCCAGGGCGCGGCGGCCGGTGCCGAGCTTGATCACGTCCTGCAGCATGCTGTTGAGGATGTAGATGGTACGGCCATCGACAATGCGTTGCGCGATGGCGGGCGTCTGCGGCAGGCCCGGGGCCGTGGTGGCTTCGCCCGGTGTCGCATTGACCGTAAACGTCTCGGTGGACGGTGCCGCGACGCCATCGCTGGCCTGCTCACCCGTGGGCACGCGTGGCGGGTTGGCGGCGAACAGTGTCTCGCCGTTGCGGCTCTCAATCTTGTCGATGATGTACGGGGTGATCTTGTACCCGCCGTTGGCAAATGCACTCCAGCCCATGGCAACTTCCAACGGCGTCAAGGTCGCGGTGCCCAGGGCCAGGGACAGGTTGCGTGGCAGGTCCTGCTTGTTGAAGCCGAACTTGCTGATGTAGTCGATGGTGCGGTCCACGCCCAGTGCCTGCAACAGGCGGATCGAGACCAGGTTACGGGATTTGTACAGCGCCTCACGCAAGCGAATCGGGCCGAGGAACGTATTGGTGTCGTTCTTCGGTCGCCAGACCCTGTCCAGGTATTCATCGACGAACACGATCGGTGCATCGTTCACCAGGCTGGCGGCGGTGTAGCCGTTATCCAGGGCGGCGCTGTAGACGAACGGCTTGAAGCTCGAGCCCGGTTGGCGCTTGGCCTGCAACGCGCGGTTGTAGTTGCTTTGCTCGAAAGCGAAGCCACCCACCAGCGAACGGATGGCACCGTCCAGCGGGTCGAGGGACACCAGGGCACCCTGGGCTGCCGGGAGCTGGCTGAACTTGAGGGTGTTGTCCGCCTGGCGCTGGACGCGGATCAGGTCGCCGACCTGGGAAACGTCCGATGGCTGCCGTGGGTTGGCGCCCATGCTGTTGGTATTGAGGAACGGGCGGGCCCACTTCATGGTGTCCCAGGCCACGTGTTCCTCCTGCTCGCTGTTGCGGGTCAGCACCTCGATTCCGTCCTTGTCCACCGACGTGACAATCGCCGGCTCCAGGCTGCTGATGGTGCGCTGCTTGGTCAACTCCAGGGCCCAGGCTTCCTTGGTCTTGCCCGGCAGGCGTGATTCAGGGCCGCGGTAGCCGTGACGCTGGTCGTAGGTCATCAGGCCTTCATGCAGTGCGGTACTGGCCATTTCCTGCAAGTTGCTTGGCACCGTGGTGGTCACGCGGAAACCTTCGGTGTAAGCGTCGCTGCCATAGCGCCCGACCATTTCGGCACGGGCCATCTCGGCGATATACGGGGCATTCACTTCCGGGGTTGGTACGTGATAGCTGGCGTTCAGCGGTTCATTGATCGCGGCGGTGTAGTCGGCCTCGCTGATCTTGCCGAGCTTGTACATGCGCCCCAGGATCCAGTCGCGCCGCTCCTTGCTGCGCGCCGGGTTGGCCAGAGGGTTGAAGCGCGAGGGGGCCTTGGGCAGGCCGGCAATCATCGCCATCTGTGCCAGGCTCACATCGCGGATCGACTTGCCGTAATACACCTGCGCCGCCGCCTCGATGCCGTAGGCGCGGTTGCCCAGGTAAATCTTGTTCACGTACAGCTCGAGGATTTCATCTTTAGTCAGCTGCCGCTCGATTTGCAGGGCCAGGAGGATCTCGGTGGTCTTGCGCGAGAAGCTGCGCTCGCTGCTCAGGAAGAAGTTCTTGGCCACCTGCATGGTGATGGTGCTGCCGCCGGACTGGATGTGTCCGCTCTTGACCAACTGGCTGGCGGCGCGCATCAGGCTGCCCGGGTCGACGCCGTAGTGATTGGCGAAGTTGTCGTCTTCAGCACTTAGTAACGCATTGATGAAATTGGGGGGAATGTCGGCGAAACGGATTGGCGTGCGGCGCATTTCGCCAAATTCGGCGATCAATTTGTTGTCGCTGCTGTACACCCGCAACGGAATCTGCAACTGAATGCTTCTCAGCGCCTCCACGGACGGCAATCCCGGACTAAGGTAAAGAAAGGCACCGCTCAGGCCCAAGAGCAGTCCGCAGAAAACGGCGACGATGGACCATCCGAAAAATTTCAGCAGACGAATCAAGGCTTTTGGGTATCCAGGCAAAGAATGAAAAGGCGCCAGGTGCAGGGATGGACCCGTGCTTGCAACAAAGCGAAAAAAAACGCTGAGCATTATAAGCATTTTTTGTCCTCGGGAATGCCATCCCGACGTCCGTCGGACCGCTGTGATTGAACGCAATGCATATTAGAGAGTCCGTAACTCACGGATAGTCATAGGGAATTGGTAGTGCTACGACTCTTCAATAAAAAAGCCCATGCGCTTCTGGGGATCGACATCAGTTCGACGTCGGTGAAGTTGCTGGAGTTGAGCCGCCAGGGCGATCGATACCGCGTCGAGTCCTACGCGGTCGAACCGTTGCCAGCCAACGCCGTGGTCGAGAAGAACATCGCCGAGCTCGAAGGGGTGGGGCAGGCGTTGTCGCGCCTGTTGGCCAAGGCCAAGACGCCCTTGCGTGGCGTGGCGCTGGCCGTGGCGGGTTCGGCGGTGATCACCAAGACCATCGAGATGGACGCCGGCTTGTCCGACGATGACATTGAAAACCAGCTCAAGATCGAGGCGGATCAATACATACCCTATCCGCTGGATGAGGTGGCCATTGATTTCGAAGTGATGGGTGTTTCGCCACGCAGTACCGAGCGCGTCGAAGTGCTGCTGGCGGCATGCCGCAAGGAAAACGTCGAGGTCCGCGAGGCCGCGTTGGCGCTCGCCGGGCTGACGGCCCGGGTGGTCGATGTAGAGGCGTATGCGCTGGAGCGTGCTTTCGGCCTGCTCGCCACGCAACTGGCTGCCTCCCAGGAACGGCTGACTGTGGCGGTTGTCGACATCGGCGCCACCATGACCACCCTCAGCGTGCTGCACAACGGGCGCATCATCTATACCCGCGAACAATTGTTCGGCGGTCGCCAACTGACCGAGGAAATTCAGCGCCGCTATGGCCTGACACCCGAGCAGGCCAGCCTGGCAAAGAAGCAGGGTGGCCTGCCGGATGACTATCTCGGCGAAGTGCTGCAACCTTTTCGCGAGGCTCTGGTACAGCAGGTCTCGCGGTCCCTGCAGTTCTTCTTCGCTTCGGGCCAGTACGGTGCGGTGGACCACATTCTGCTGGCCGGGGGCACGGCTTCGGTCACCGGCCTGGATCGGCTGATCGAGCAGCGCCTGGGCACGCCGACCCAGGTGGCCAACCCGTTTACCAACATGACCCTGAGCAGCAAGATCAATGCCGGCGCCCTGGCCGGTGATGCGCCGGCATTGATGATTGCCTGTGGGCTGGCCCTCAGGAGTTTCGACTGATGGCGCGGATCAACCTGCTTCCCTGGCGCGAAGAGTTGCGCGAGGAGCGGCGCAAACGCTTTTTGCTGGCCTTGGTGGGGGCGCTGGTCGGTGCGGTCGGCGTGGTCCTGGTCGCGGTTCGGTCCATCGACAGCGCCATCGACCACCAGGTCGCTCGCAATAGCTATCTCTCCGAGCAGATCGCCGTGCTGGACGAACGCATCAAGCAGATCAGCGAATTGAAGGCCCGTCGCCAGCAATTGCTGGAGCGCATGCGCATCATCCAGGACCTGCAGGGTAACCGGCCAGTCAGTGGGCGCATCTTCGACCAATTGGTGCGGACCCTGCCGGACGGGGTGTATTTCACTGAAGTGAAGTTGGAAGACCGGATGCTCTCGATCAAGGGGGCCGCGGAATCGAACAACCGGGTCTCGGACCTGATGCGCAACCTGGACTCGTCGGACTTGTTCGACACGCCCAGCCTGACGGCGGTCAAGGCCACCACCTCTGGGCAGCTCGACCAGGCCAACGTTTTCCAGCTCACGGTTCGCCAGACACGCCCGGCCGATGCGGAGGAGGGCCAATGAAACCGGGGGAGTGGTTCGACGCGCTGCGCCAGATCGACCTCGGTGATCTGGACACCAACAACATCGGCTCCTGGCCGGCGCCCATCAAATGGCTGTCCGGTGTCCTGCTGGTGGTCCTGGTGCTGGGGCTGGGCTATAACGTTGCCTTGAGTGACCTGGAAAACCAGTTGCAGCAAGTGCGCGAGGAAGAAAATACCCTCAAGGCGCAATTTGCGGGCAAGGCTCACATGGCCGCGAACCTGGAGCGCTACACCGAGCAGATGAAGCAGATGGAAACGTCTTTTGGTGTGCTGTTACGGCAATTGCCCAGCGATACCGAAGTGCCGGGCCTGCTGGAGGACATTACTCGCACCGGCCTGGGCAGTGGTCTGGAGTTCGAGGAAATCAAGTTGCTGCCGGAGGTCACCCAGCCGTTCTACATCGAGTTACCGATCCAGATCACCGTGACCGGTGGCTACCACGACCTGGCGACGTTCGTCAGTGGGGTGGCGGGGCTGCCCAGGATTGTCACGCTGCACGATTTCGAGGTCGCACCGATGGAGCCCGAGGCAGGCACGAAACTGCGCATGAGCATCCAGGCCAAGACCTACCGGTACAACGAGCAGGAGGCGCAACCATGAGGCCGGTGTGGCGCATCTACCTGCTGGCAGGCCTGGTCGCGCTGGCGGGCTGTGGTAACGACAACGGTTTCAGCGACCTGGACGCCTACATGAACGAAGTGCGCCTGCGGCCGCCCGGCAAGATCGAGCCGACGCCGACGTTCAGGCCCTACGAAACCTTTACCTACAGTGCCGCCAACCTGCGCGGCCCGTTTTCCCGGCAGGTCCGCGTGGACCAGGCCGAGCGGCAGCGGGGCTCGCGCAACGTCCGGCCCGACCCGAACCGGGTCAAACAGTACCTGGAAGGCTTCAACATCGAGCAGTTTGAAATGGTCGGTACGATCTCCAACGCCCGTGGCTCCTTCGCGCTCCTGCGGGGCGCGGGCGGGGTGCATCGGCTCAAGGTCGGTGACTATCTGGGGCGCAACGACGGGCGGATCGTCAACATCAGCGCCGCCCAGGTCGATGTGGTCGAAATCGTTCCCGATGGCGAGGGTGCCTGGCTGGAGCGACCACGGACCATTCCTTTGAAAGAGCATTCATAGTGGAACTCGAACAATGAACAGGTTTTTTTCAGCCCTCGGTATTTCGCTATGGATAGCGCTGTTGTCGCCGATGGTTCACGGGGCCAGCCTGAAGACGCTGGATGTGGCGGCGTTGCCGGGGGACCGT
The DNA here is from genome assembly GCF_963970585.1 of Pseudomonas sp. RL_105y_Pfl2_101. Lineage (NCBI taxonomy): Bacteria > Pseudomonadati > Pseudomonadota > Gammaproteobacteria > Pseudomonadales > Pseudomonadaceae > Pseudomonas > Pseudomonas sp. RL_105y_Pfl2_101. The sequence goes on along the minus strand of NZ_CAXAPG010000001.1, from coordinate 345,339 downwards.
GTCGAGTTGAAGCTCACCTTCGACGGGCCGCCGCCGACACCCCGGGGCTACACCACCGAACAGCCGGCGCGGATTGCACTGGATCTGCCGGGCGTGAGCAATCAGCTTTCCAGCAAACGCCGCGACCTGGGCGGGGGCAATGCACGCAGCGCCACCGTGGTCGAGGCTGGGGGTCGCACCCGGTTGATCATCGGGCTTACCCAATTGGCGCCGTATGACACCCGGGTCGAAGGTAACAACCTGTTCGTGGTGGTTGGCAAGGGCGCCACCTCGAAGCGTGCTGCCCCGAAGAGCTCCGCCCAGGTCCCGCGCCCGGCGGTTGCCAGCGCTGCGCCTGCGAGGGCCAGTGCGCCGGTGGGCAAGGCGATTCGTGGGGTGGACTTCCAGCGTGGGACCCAGGGCGAAGGCAACGTGGTGATCGACCTGTCTGATCCGTCCATCGCCCCGGACATCCAGGAGCGCGAAGGCAAGATCATCCTCAATTTCGCCAGGACCCAGTTACCTGAGCCGCTGCGGGTGCGCCTGGACGTCAAGGACTTCGCCACCCCGGTGCAATTCGTCAATGCCAGCGCCGGCAGCGACCGGGCGACCATCAGCATCGAACCCAGTGGCACCTTCGACTACTCGACCTACCAGACCGACAACAAGCTCACCGTCAGCGTCCGGCCCATGACTGTCGAGGACCTGCAAAAACGCAACGCCGACCGTGCGGCCTACAGTGGCGAGAAGCTCTCGCTCAACTTCCAGGACATCGAGGTGCGTTCGGTCCTGCAACTGATTGCCGATTTTACCAACCTGAACCTCGTGGCCAGCGACACGGTGCAGGGTGGCATCACCTTGCGGTTGCAGAATGTGCCCTGGGACCAGGCGCTCGACCTCGTGCTCAAGACCAAGGGGTTGGACAAGCGCAAGGTCGGCAACGTGCTGTTGGTAGCTCCGGCTGATGAAATTGCCGCCCGTGAGCGCCAGGAATTGGAGTCGCAGAAACAGATTGCCGACCTGGCGCCGCTGCGGCGTGAGCTGTTGCAGGTCAACTATGCGAAGGCGACGGACATCGCCAAGCTGTTCCAGTCGGTGACCAGTGCCGAGGCGAAAGCCGATGAGCGCGGCACGATCACGGTCGATGAGCGAACCAACAACATCATTGCCTACCAGACCCAGGACCGCCTTGACGAACTGCGCCGGATCGTGGCGCAGCTGGATATTCCGGTGCGCCAGGTGATGATCGAGGCGCGGATTGTCGAGGCTAACGTCGACTACGACAAAAGCCTGGGCGTGCGCTGGGGCGGTTCGATACAAAACAAAGGCAACTGGAGCTCCTCGGGGGTCACCACGGGCGACTCCACCACCATCGGCACGCCGGGCAGCACTAGCACCAACCAGCCGTTCGTCGACCTGGGCGCCTCGGGCAATACCTCGGGCATCGGCATTGCCTTCATCACCGACAACGTATTGCTGGACCTTGAGCTGACGGCCATGGAGAAAACCGGCAACGGGGAGATCGTCTCCCAACCCAAGGTGGTGACGTCCGACAAGGAAACGGCAAAGATCCTCAAGGGCACGGAAATTCCTTATCAGGAAGCCAGCTCCAGCGGCGCTACGTCGGTGTCGTTCAAGGAGGCTTCGCTATCGCTGGAGGTGACCCCGCAGATCACTCCCGACAACCGGATCATCATGGAGGTCAAGGTCACCAAGGATGAGCCGGACTACCTGAACAAGGTGAATGATGTGCCGCCGATTAAGAAAAACGAGGTCAATGCCAAGGTCCTGGTCAATGATGGCGAGACCATTGTGATTGGCGGGGTTTTCTCAAATACTCAGAGCAAGGTTGTAGATAAGGTGCCATTTCTTGGCGATGTGCCGTATCTTGGCCGCCTTTTCCGGCGTGATGTGGTCTCGGATAGCAAATCCGAGCTGCTGGTGTTCCTCACTCCGCGTATCATGAATAACCAGGCGATTGCTGTGAGTCGTTGATTCTGTGCGAAATTTGATTCTTGTTGGGCCGATGGGCGCTGGAAAAAGCACCATCGGCCGTTTGCTGGCCAAAGAGCTGCGCCTGCCGTTCAAAGATTCCGACAAGGAAATTGAATTGCGCACGGGCGCCAATATCCCATGGATTTTCGACAAGGAAGGCGAACCGGGCTTTCGTGACCGTGAGCAGGCGATGATCGCCGAGCTGTGCGCGTTCGATGGCGTGGTGCTCGCCACCGGTGGCGGCGCGGTGATGCGCGAAGCCAATCGTCGGGCGTTGCATGCCGGCGGACGAGTGGTCTATCTGCATGCTTCTGTCGAGCAGCAGGTCGGTCGTACCGCCCGGGATCGCAACCGGCCGCTGTTGCGCACCGCCGACCCGGCCAAGACCCTGCGCGACCTCCTGGAGCTGCGTGACCCGCTCTATCGGCAGATCGCCGACCTGGTGGTGGAAACCGACGAGCGGCCGCCGCGGATGGTGGTGCTAGACATTCTCGATCGCCTTCAGCAACTGCCTCCCCGTTAATGCGCTTGGCGAAATGCGCTATCCTCGACGTCCCGTCATGGCCCGCCTGGGGCGTGGCGGATGGCCATTAACTGGCGCCAGAACAAGCGCCGTGGACTTTCGTTAATTGCAGGCAGGACGCCTGATTCCATCTTCACTGTGGGGACACATGCAGACACTTAAGGTTGATCTGGGCGAGCGCAGCTACCCGATTCATATTGGCGAAGGCTTGCTGGGCCAGCCCGAACTGCTGGCGCCGCATATCGCTGGGCGGCAAGTGGCGATCATTTCCAATGAAACCGTCGCGCCCCTGTATCTGGAACGTCTGACCCATAGCCTGTCGGCCTTCTCGGTCATTTCAGTGATATTGCCCGATGGCGAAGCCTTCAAGAACTGGGAAACCCTGCAACTTATTTTCGATGGCCTGTTGACCGCGCGCCACGATCGCCGCACCACGGTGATTGCCTTGGGTGGCGGTGTGATCGGCGACATGGCCGGTTTTGCAGCCGCCTGCTACCAGCGCGGCGTCGATTTCATCCAGATCCCCACCACGCTGCTGTCACAGGTCGACTCGTCGGTGGGGGGCAAGACCGGGATCAACCATCCACTGGGCAAGAACATGGTCGGTGCTTTCTATCAGCCCAACGTGGTGCTGATCGACACCGCGACGCTCAATACCTTGCCGGCCCGCGAACTGTCTGCGGGGCTGGCGGAAGTCATCAAGTACGGGCTGATCTGCGACGAGCCGTTCCTGGGCTGGCTCGAGGAGAACGTCGACCGCCTGCGTGCGCTGGATCAACCGGCGCTGACCTACGCCATCGAACGCTCCTGCGCCGCCAAGGCTGCCGTGGTCGGTGCTGATGAGCGGGAGTCGGGGGTGCGCGCCACACTCAACCTGGGTCACACCTTCGGCCATGCCATCGAAACCCACATGGGCTATGGTGTCTGGCTGCACGGTGAAGCGGTCGCGGCCGGTACGGTCATGGCCCTGGAGATGTCTGCGCGCCTGGGCTGGATCAGCGAACAGGAGCGTGATCGCGGTATTCGTCTGTTCCAGCGCGCCGGGCTACCGGTGGTTCCGCCCGAGGAAATGAGCGAGGCGGATTTTCTTGAACACATGGCAATCGATAAAAAAGTGATCGACGGTCGTCTGCGTCTGGTGCTGCTGCGCCACATGGGCGAAGCGGTGGTGACCGATGATTATCCGAAAGAAGTTCTACAGGCCACGCTGGGAGCGGACTACCGCGCCCTGGCTCAGCTTAAAGGTTAATAAGATCCGATGACTAGTTTGCATGCCGACGAGGCTTTCCTCGGCCATTTCCAATTGAGTCATGACCCTTTTGCACCGCGGGTCCCGGGCTTCAAGTTCTTTCCTGCCCAGCGCAAGCCGGTACTGGGCCAGCTACATCACCTGGCGCGCTACAGCCAGTTGCTGCTGGTGGTCACCGGTCCCCAGGGCAGCGGCAAAACCTTGCTGCGCCAGGCCCTGGTGGCCAGTACCAACAAACAGTCCGTGCAAAGCGTAGTGGTGTCGGCCCGTGGCGCCGGCGATGCCGCCGGTGTATTGCGTCAGGTGGCCCAGGCGCTGAACGTCGCGCAGGCCGAAATCGGTGAAATTCTCGATCAGATCGTGCAGCTGGCGCTGACCGGGCAGGAAGTCTATCTGCTGGTGGACGATGCCGAGCAGCTCGACGAGTCGGCTCTTGAGGCCCTGCTGGCCCTGGCGGCCGGTGCGCCGGAGGGTCGCCCTCATGTGTTCCTGTTTGGTGAGTCGTCGCTGATCGCTGATCTGGACCAATTGAGTCTTGAGGAAGAGCGCTTCCACGTCATCGAGCTGGCGCCCTACACCGAGGAAGAAACGCGTGAATACCTGGCCCAGCGTCTTGAGGGTGCGGGCCGGGGTATCGAACTTTTCAGCGCCGATCAGATCTCTGAGGTTCACGAAAGCTCCGACGGTTGGCCTGGCAACATCAACCAGGTCGCCCGCGATGCTTTGATCGAAGTCATGATTGCCAGCCGCTCAGCGGTGAAGCGTCCAAGTATGGGGTTCAACATGCCGAAGAAACACGTATTGGCAATTTCCGCCGTCGTCGTGGTCGCGGTTGCCGCCGCCTGGCTGATGCCGGGGCGCACCAAGGCACCCACCACGGGTGCCCCTGCCAACGAACAGGCGCAGTTGCCTCTCGGCCAAGAGGCGCCGCAACCCAACGGTGGTGCGCCAGCAGTGGAGTTCGCCGGCAACACCCAGCCGATGCCGCTGCCGCTGGTCGGCCAGTCGCAACCGGTCATGCGTGGCCCGCTGGCTGAAGCGGCCGGTGGTATCACCGAAGGCGACGACGGCGTGGCGCCACCGATCGACGGCAGCAGCGACACACCGCCGACCGTGACCACCACCGCACCGCCTGTGGGCGTGCCGGCCGGACCTGCGCCGACGCCTGTCCCGGCCGCCAAGCCGACCCCTGCGCCCACCCAGGTGGCCACCGCCAAGCCTGCTCCGGTTCCAGCGCCTGCCGCCAAGCCGGCGGCGCCAGCACCCGCAGCCAAACCTGCTGCCAAAGCCGCGGGCGGTAGCTGGTACGCTGGCCAGGCACCGGGCAACTACGTCGTGCAGATCCTTGGCACCAGTTCCGAAGCCTCGGCACAGAACTTCGTCAAGGAGCAGGGCGGTGAGTACCGCTATTTCAAGAAAGTCCTCAACGGCAAGCCGCTGTATGTCGTTACCTACGGCAGTTTTGCCAACCGTGATGCAGCCGTTTCCGCCATCAAGGCCTTGCCAGCGAAGGTTCAGGCTGGTAAACCTTGGCCTCGCACTGTCGCCAGCGTCCAACAGGAACTGGCAGCAACTCGCTGAAGATTCGGCGGCCTTACCCAGGCCGCCTCTCCCGGCAACCTCAAAATTTCCGCAGGGGCGGGCGACCTTTCAGGCCGCGCGCCTTGTGGTGTCTGCGTCACAGTAGCGTTTGAGTCGTAGCGGTCGAACCCAAAAAAGTTTTGACTAGCACAGCATATAGCTTTAAACCTTTCACAAATGCGACATGGATTTGCGCCAGTTCGTCGTCAAATTTGTGAGCCTCTGTGTCGGTGTGTACAATGACCTCCCTTTTGCCCCCGCAAAGCTGGCGTACGTTCGGCGCGGTATGCAACGGGTTGAATTAAAAAGAAATTTGCCTCGATTAGAGGCAGCCTGGTGAGAAAGTGTCTATGAAAGCAGGTCTGTACCAACCAGATGAATTCAAGGATAACTGTGGTTTCGGCCTGATAGCTCATATGCAGGGCGAGCCCAGCCACACCCTTTTGCAAACGGCCATTGAGGCCCTGACCTGCATGACCCACCGTGGTGGGATCAACGCCGACGGCAAGACCGGCGACGGTTGTGGCTTGCTGATTCAAAAGCCCGACGAGTTCCTGCGTGCCGTAGCCCAGGAAACGTTTGGCGTGACCCTGCCCAAGCAGTATGCCGTGGGCATGGTGTTCTTCAACCAGGATCCGGTGAAAGCCCAAGCGGCTCGCGAGAACATGAATCGCGAGATCCTGGCCGCTGGCCTGCAACTGGTCGGCTGGCGCAAAGTGCCGATCGACACCAGTGTCCTCGGCCGCCTGGCGCTTGAGCGCCTGCCGCAGATCGAACAGGTGTTCATCGCCGGCGAAGGCCTGAGCGACCAGGACATGTCGATCAAGCTGTTCAGCTCCCGTCGTCGTTCGTCCGTGGCCAATGCTGCCGACACCGATCACTACATCTGCAGCTTTTCCCACAAGACCATTATCTACAAAGGCCTGATGATGCCGGCGGACCTCACCGCCTTCTATCCAGACCTGAGCGACGAGCGCCTGAAAACCGCAATCTGCGTGTTCCACCAGCGCTTCTCCACCAACACCCTGCCGAAATGGCCGCTCGCCCAGCCATTCCGCTTCCTCGCCCACAACGGCGAGATCAACACCATCACCGGCAACCGCAACTGGGCCGTGGCCCGTCGCACCAAGTTCGCCAACGACCTGATGCCCGACCTCGAAGAACTCGGCCCGCTGGTCAACCGCGTGGGTTCCGACTCCTCGAGCATGGACAACATGCTGGAACTGATGGTGACCGGTGGTATCGATCTGTTCCGCGGCGTGCGCATGCTGGTGCCGCCGGCGTGGCAGAACGTCGAGACCATGGACCCGGACCTGCGCGCCTTCTACGAATACAACTCCATGCACATGGAGCCGTGGGACGGCCCGGCCGGTATCGTCATGACCGACGGTCGCTACGCTGTGTGCCTGCTGGACCGTAACGGTCTGCGTCCGGCACGCTGGGTCACCACCACCAACGGTTTCATCACCCTGGCCTCGGAAATCGGCGTCTGGAACTACCAGCCCGAAGACGTCATTGCCAAGGGCCGCGTAGGTCCGGGTCAGATCTTTGCCGTGGACACCGAGACCGGCCAGATCCTCGACACCGACGCCATCGACAACCGCCTCAAGTCCCGTCATCCGTACAAGCAATGGCTGCGCAAGAATGCCTTGCGCATCCAGGCGACCATGGAAGACAACGACCACGGCTCGGCGTTCTACGACGTCGACCAGCTCAAGCAGTACATGAAGATGTACCAGGTGACGTTCGAAGAGCGTGACCAGGTGCTGCGTCCGCTGGGCGAGCAGGGCTACGAAGCGGTCGGCTCCATGGGTGACGACACGCCAATGGCCGTGCTGTCGCAGCGCGTGCGTACGCCGTACGACTATTTCCGCCAGCAATTTGCCCAGGTGACCAACCCACCGATCGACCCGCTGCGCGAAGCGATCGTGATGTCCCTGGAAATCTGCCTCGGCGCCGAGCGCAACATTTTCCAGGAGTCGCCGGAACACGCCTCGCGGGTGATCCTCAGCTCGCCGGTCATTTCCCCGGCCAAGTGGCGCTCGTTGACCAACCTCGACCGCCTGGGTTTTGCGCGCCAGGTCATCGACCTGAACTACGACGAAAGCGTCGGCTTGGAAGCGGCAATCCGCAACGTTGCCGATCAGGCTGAAGAGGCCGCGCGCGCCGGTCGTACCCAGATTGTACTCAGCGACCGTCACATCGCCCCGGGCAAACTGCCGATCCACGCCTCGCTGGCCACCGGCGCGGTGCACCATCGCCTGACCGAAAAAGGCCTGCGCTGCGACTCCAACATCCTGGTTGAGACCGCCACCGCCCGCGATCCGCATCACTTCGCGGTGCTGATCGGTTTCGGTGCCTCGGCGGTGTATCCGTTCCTGGCCTATGAAGTGCTGGGCGACCTGATCCGTACCGGTGAAGTGCTGGGCGACCTCTATGAGGTGTTCAAGAACTACCGCAAGGGCATCACCAAAGGCCTGCTCAAGATCCTGTCGAAGATGGGCATCTCGACCATCGCCTCGTACCGTGGCGCGCAACTGTTCGAGGCCATCGGCCTGTCGGAAGAAGTCTGCGAGATGAGCTTCCGTGGCGTGCCGAGCCGCATCAAAGGTGCACGTTTCGTCGACCTCGAAGCCGAACAGAAAGCCTTGGCTGCCGAAGCCTGGAGCCCGCGCAAGCCGATCCAGCAAGGCGGCCTGCTGAAGTTCGTTCATGGCGGCGAGTACCACGCCTACAACCCGGACGTGGTCAACACCTTGCAGGCTGCTGTGCAGCAGGGCGACTACAGCAAGTTCAAGGAATACACCTCGCTGGTGGACAACCGTCCGGTGTCGATGATTCGTGACCTGCTCAAGGTCAAGACTCTCGACACACCGTTGGACATCAGTGAAATAGAACCGCTGGAATCGGTGCTCAAGCGCTTCGATTCGGCCGGCATTTCCCTGGGTGCCTTGTCCCCGGAAGCCCACGAAGCCCTGGCCGAAGCCATGAACCGCCTCGGTGCGCGTTCCAACTCCGGTGAAGGCGGCGAAGACCCGGCGCGCTACGGCACCGTCAAGAGCTCGAAAATCAAGCAGGTGGCGACCGGCCGCTTCGGTGTGACGCCGGAATACCTGGTCAACGCTGAAGTGCTGCAGATCAAGGTTGCCCAAGGCGCCAAGCCCGGCGAAGGCGGCCAACTGCCCGGCGGCAAGGTCAACGGCCTGATCGCCAAGCTGCGCTATGCGGTCCCTGGCGTGACCCTGATCTCGCCGCCGCCGCACCACGACATCTACTCGATCGAAGACTTGTCGCAACTGATCTTCGACCTCAAGCAGGTGAACCCGAAGGCGCTGGTCTCGGTGAAACTGGTGGCGGAAGCGGGCGTTGGCACCATCGCGGCCGGCGTGGCCAAGGCCTATGCCGACCTGATCACCATCTCCGGCTACGACGGCGGCACCGGCGCATCGCCGCTGACCTCGATCAAGTACGCGGGCGCACCGTGGGAGCTGGGCCTGGCTGAAACCCATCAGACCCTGCGTGGCAACGATTTGCGTGGCAAGGTCCGGGTGCAGACCGACGGTGGTCTGAAAACCGGCCTGGACGTGATCAAGGCCGCCATCCTCGGCGCCGAGAGTTTCGGCTTCGGTACCGCGCCGATGATTGCCCTGGGCTGCAAATACCTGCGCATCTGCCACCTGAACAACTGCGCCACCGGCGTGGCGACCCAGAACGACAAGCTGCGCAAGGATCACTACATCGGTACCGTCGACATGGTGGTGAACTTCTTCACCTACGTGGCCGAAGAGACCCGTGAGTGGCTGGCGAAGCTGGGCGTGCGCTCCCTTGAAGAGCTGATCGGCCGTACCGACCTGCTGGAAGTGCTCGAGGGCCAGACCGCCAAGCAGCATCACCTGGACCTGACCCCGTTGCTGGGCAGCGATCTCATTCCGGCGGACAAGCCACAGTTCTGCCAGGTCGACCGCAACCCGCCGTTCGACAAGGGTGAGCTGGCCGAGAAGATGGTCGACATGGCCGCCTCGGCGATCAACGACCTGAGCGGAGCCGCGTTCGACCTGGATATCTGCAACTGCGACCGTTCCATCGGCGCACGGATCTCCGGCGAAATCGCACGCAAGCACGGTAACCAGGGCATGGCCAAGGCGCCGGTCACCTTCCGTTTCAAGGGCACCGCGGGCCAGAGCTTCGGTGTCTGGAACGCCGGGGGCCTGAACATGTACCTGGAAGGCGATGCCAACGACTACGTGGGCAAGGGCATGACCGGCGGCAAGCTGGTCATCGTTCCGCCCAAGGGCAGCGTCTACAAGACCCAGGACAGTGCCATTATCGGCAACACCTGCCTCTACGGCGCCACGGGCGGCAAGCTGTTCGCCGCCGGTACTGCGGGCGAGCGTTTTGCCGTGCGTAACTCCGGGGCCCACACTGTCGTGGAAGGCACCGGCGATCACTGCTGTGAGTACATGACCGGTGGTTTTGTCTGCGTGCTGGGCAAAACCGGTTATAACTTCGGCTCTGGCATGACCGGCGGTTTCGCCTACGTGCTCGACCAGGACAACACCTTCGTTGACCGGGTCAACCACGAACTGGTGGAAATCCAGCGGATCAGCGGCGAGGCGATGGAAGCCTACCGCAGCCACCTGCAGCGCGTACTGGATGAGTACGTCGAGGAAACCGACAGCGAATGGGGACGTAACCTCGCCGAAAACCTCGATGACTACCTGCGTCGTTTCTGGCTGGTCAAGCCCAAGGCTGCCAACCTGAAATCGTTGCTTTCCAGCACTCGTGCCAACCCGCAGTGATATGCGCCTGAAGAGTTTGATGAGGTTTTAACAATGGCTGAACGTCTGAATAACGACTTCCAGTTCATCGATGTCGGGCGCAAGGATCCGAAGAAGAAACTGTTGCGTCAACGCAAGAAAGAGTTCGTGGAGATCTACGAGCCTTTCAAACCCCAGCAGTCGGCCGACCAGGCCCACCGCTGCCTGGGTTGCGGTAACCCGTACTGCGAATGGAAGTGCCCGGTGCACAACTTCATTCCCAACTGGCTGAAACTGGTGGCCGAGGGCAACATCCTCCAGGCCGCCGAGCTGTCCCACCAGACCAACACCCTGCCGGAAGTCTGTGGCCGGGTGTGCCCGCAGGATCGCCTGTGCGAAGGTGCCTGCACCCTCAACGACGGTTTTGGCGCGGTGACTATCGGTTCGGTGGAGAAGTACATCACCGACACCGCGTTCGCCATGGGCTGGCGTCCGGATATGTCCAAGGTCAAGCCGACCGGCAAGCGCGTGGCGATCATCGGTGCGGGCCCGGCGGGCCTGGGTTGTGCCGATGTGCTGGTGCGTGGTGGTGTGACCCCGGTGGTGTTCGACAGGAATCCGGAAATCGGCGGCCTGCTGACATTCGGCATCCCCGAGTTCAAGCTGGAAAAAACCGTGCTGAGCAATCGTCGCGAAGTCTTCACCGGCATGGGCATCGAGTTCCGTCTGAACACCGAGGTGGGCAAGGACGTGACCATGGAGCAACTGCTCGAAGAATACGATGCGGTATTCATGGGCATGGGCACCTACACCTACATGAAGGGCGGCTTTGCCGGTGAGGACCTACCAGGCGTCTATGACGCACTCGATTTCCTGATTGCCAACGTCAATCGCAACCTGGGCTTTGAAAAGTCGCCGGAAGATTTCGTCGACATGAAAGGCAAGAAGGTCGTGGTGCTCGGTGGTGGCGACACGGCGATGGACTGCAATCGCACCTCGATTCGCCAGGCCGCCAAGTCGGTGACCTGCGCCTACCGTCGTGACGAAGCCAACATGCCCGGCTCGCGCAAAGAGGTGAAGAACGCCAAGGAAGAAGGCGTGAAGTTCCTCTACAACCGCCAACCGATTGCCATTGTCGGTGAAGACAAGGTCGAAGGCGTGAAGGTGGTCGAAACCCGTCTCGGCGAACCGGACGCCCGTGGCCGCCGCAGCCCCGAGCCGATTCCCGGTTCCGAAGAGATCATCCCGGCCGACGCCGTGGTCATCGCCTTCGGCTTCCGCCCAAGCCCGGCGCCGTGGTTCGAGCAGTTCAGCATCCAGACTGACAGCCAGGGCCGCGTCGTGGCCCCGGAACAAGGCCAGTACAAGCACCAGACCAGCAACCCGAAGATCTTCGCCGGTGGCGACATGGTCCGGGGTTCCGACCTGGTGGTGACGGCGATCTTCGAAGGCCGCAATGCGGCGGAAGGGATCCTGGATTACCTGCAAGTCTGATCACTTCCTGATGCTGGAATGCGATCAAAATGTGGGAGCGAGCTTGCTCGCGATAGCGGTGAATCAGTCGACGAATATGTTGAATGTGACGCCCTCATCGCGAGCAAGCTCGCTCCCACAGGTGTTTTGTGGTGTTGCGAAAGTTGTGCTGCCCCGCGACAAATTGCCCCGATAGATAAAAGGCACGGCTCTTGCCGTGCCTTTTGCCTCGCGCTCTGAGAAAATGCCCGCACTTTTTTTCCGGATGCCGACATGACTGCCCTGAAGAACGACCGTTTCCTTCGCGCCCTGCTCAAGCAACCCGTAGACGTCACCCCGGTGTGGATGATGCGCCAGGCCGGTCGCTACCTGCCGGAATACCGCGCCAGCCGCGCCAAGGCCGGTGACTTCATGAGCCTGTGCATGAACCCGCAGTTCGCCTGCGAAGTGACGATGCAGCCGCTGGATCGGTATCCGCAGCTGGACGCGGCCATCCTGTTCTCCGACATCCTGACCATTCCCGATGCCATGGGCCAAGGCCTGTACTTCGAAACCGGCGAAGGCCCGCGCTTCAAAAAAGTCATCAGCACCCTGGCCGACATCGAGGCCCTGCCGATTCCCGATCCGCAGAAAGACCTGGGCTACGTCATGGACGCGGTCAGCACCATTCGCCGTGAACTCAACGGTCGTGTGCCGCTGATCGGTTTCTCTGGCAGCCCATGGACCCTGGCCACCTACATGGTCGAAGGCGGCTCGTCGAAGGATTTCCGCAAGACCAAGGCAATGCTCTACGACAACCCGCAAGCCATGCACCTGTTGCTGGACAAGCTGGCCCAGTCGGTCACGTCCTACCTCAACGGCCAGATCCTGGCCGGTGCGCAAGCGGTACAGATCTTCGATACCTGGGGCGGCAACCTGTCGGCGGCGGCGTACCAGGAATTTTCCCTGGCCTACATGCGCAAGATCGTCAGCGGCCTGATCCGCGAGCACGAAGGTCGCAAGGTCCCGGTGATCCTGTTCACCAAGAACGGCGGCCTGTGGCTGGAAAGCATCGCCGAGGTCGGCGCCGACGCCCTGGGCCTGGATTGGACCTGCGACATTGGCAACGCCCGCGAGCGTGTCGGTCACAAGGTTGCCCTGCAAGGCAACATGGACCCCACCGTGCTCTACGCCAAGCCTGAAGCCATCCGCGCTGAAGTCGGACGCATCCTGGCCAGCTACGGCAGTGGCAGTGGCCATGTGTTCAACCTCGGCCATGGCATCACCCCGGAAGTCGACCCCGAACACGCTGGCGCCTTCCTACGGGCGGTGCATGAATTGTCGGCGCAATATCACGTCTGATTGCGGTCCCTGTCACCCAGCCTGTCCGGACCTGCGCCGGACAGGCTTTTTTATGCGCGCTTGTTTAACGATCCGACCTAAAGCAGCCAATTGCTTCTTTTGGGTGTGTTTGTTTGTCTTGGGTTGATAGTTATTTCTGTTCGTAAGATGTTTCTCTAGTTATGTAGGGGAAATCGATTCAGAGATCATTCCTTCTATGTTGAGAGATTTTTCCTACATAGGGAATGTTCGGCTTTCTATAAGGTTCCGGTCACTTGCAAGGGTGTGCGCTGAGCGGTCTGGCGCACCTTTCAAGAGGACGGTGATCCGTCTTTCATTTTGATGACTAGTCTGGAATTTATATGAAGAATAACTTCAACAAGAGCAATCTATTAACGGGGTGTGCGTCCTCATTAGTTCTGTTGTCGGCCATGGCGGCATCCCAAAGTGTACTGGCCCATGGTTACCTCGACGTGCCACCTTCGCGTGCATTGCTGTGCCAGAAAGGTGAAAACAAAAATTGCGGGCAAGCGCAATACGAGCCACAAAGTACCGGTGAAACCTTTAAAGGTTTCCCCAATGGAGTGGGCGGTGCCCCGCTGCAAGGTCCCATTGACGGTAAAATCGCCAGCGGCGGCCACGCCATGTTTTCCGCCCTCGATGCCCAGTCGGCCACGCGCTGGCACCTGACTGAAATCAATGACCGCAATATTGCCTTTAAATGGCACTACACCGCGGCGCACCCAGCGACCAAGCACGAATACTTCATCACTCGCGACGGTTGGAGTCCCAACGAAGCGCTCAAGCGTGCCTCGTTCGACAGCACGCCGTTCTGTACGGTGGATGGCGGTAATCAACTCCCGGTAGCAGGTGCCCCGCATAACTGCGTCATTCCCGACAGCAAGACGGGTCATCACGTCATCCTGGCGGTCTGGACGGTAGGTGACACCGCTAATGCGTTCTATGATCCGGCGGATGTGAACATTCTCGCCGAAGCCGCATTGCCGGGCGGCTGGCAGCCGGTGGGCAGCATTGCGCCATCGACCCCATTGCTGGTGGGTGACAAGGTCAAGGCCCGGGCGTTCTCCGCGACCGGTGAAAGTGCCGAATACAGCGTAGAAATCAGCATCGACAACGCCGAGGAAGGCAAGCCTGAGAACTGGTCGTTCAAACTGGCCGAAGCCATCAACAACGCTCACCCCCTGATTCGTGCCGGTATTCGTGACGAAGACGGCAACATCACGCCGATCAAGGGCGCCAACAGCCTGTACGCCCAGGACGAAAGTGGCGTTAAGCGCTATGAAGTGCAACTGGACATGAAGGAAGACGCTGGCGCCAGCATGGAAATTTCTTCCCTGCAGCCAGAGTACGTACTCGACAAAGGTCGGGTCAGCATGGCCTTCACCGCGCAGACGAACCGCAGGATGAACCTTGAAGCCACGCTGTTCGATGAGAAGAACAAGCAGGTCGGTGTCGTTAGCCAGACCGTGGGTGAGGGCAGCACCGGCCTGAACCTGGACGTGCGCAGCGCGCCTGGCGCTCACACCCTGACACTGGTGGGGACCACCGAAGACGGGCGCACCAATCGCCAGGACACCCAGGCGGTCACCTTGACCGGCGAGGGCGCAGGCATCGAGTACGACTTCGTGTTCCCTGAAGGCCTCAGCGACTACACCGCCGGCACGAAAGTGCTGCAGCCCAAGACTGACGAAGTCTTCGAATGCAAGCCGTTCCCGGCGTCCGGCTACTGCAAGCAGTACAGCCCGACATCGAACGGTTTCGAGCCGGGAGTCGGTGCGTCCTGGCAGAGCGCCTGGGACAAACTGTAAGTCCTGACAGGCATGGCCCCAGGCGATCCGCACGGGTTGCTTGGGGCCTTCATACGAGCGCGCAGTGATGTCTATCAATTACTCCAGGCGACGGGTGCTGCTGCACTGGGTGTCGGCGGCCATTATCTTATGGGCGTTGGTGTCCGGTTTTTATGTGGCGTTCAACCCGGTGTCAGCTTCGACCGAACAGTGGATCGGCTCACTCAATGTGTCGCTGACCACGCTGTTCATTCCATTTTTTGTGTGGCGGGCCTGCCTTTTTTTCGGCGCGCTGGAAGCCCGTGGAATCGCGTCTTCATTTACGCAGCGGCTGGCCCTGGCGGTGCACACGCTGATCTACCTGGTCATCGGCGTCGTACTGGTGACCGGCGTGCTGATGATGAAAAGCGCCATCAGTATTTTCGGCCTGGTTCGACTGCCCCAGCCATTGGCTGATCCGGCATGGATTGAATTGGCCAACACGATCCATGCGCTGTCTTGCATGGTGCTTTCGATACTTGTCGCGCTGCATCTGTGCGCGGTGCTCTGGCATGAGTTTTCCGGGCACAGGGTGGTGCGGCGAATGTCCTTCGCCAAGCCTGCGGACACGATCCAGAGAACACAACGGTGAGCCTGTTTTTTCGGCTCGCCAGCCGTCTGCCAAAGCTGCTGGTGCTGCTGCCGTTGCTGTACGGGATCTTCCTGGCCGGGCAAGAGTGGCGCTTTCGCCAGGCATTGGGCGGTGATGTGCCGGTGCTGGCCAACCCGCCGGTGGCTCCTGTTCGCGACCTGCCCAACGTGCAAGCCGTGGCCACGGTGCTAGGTCTGGCACCTGAAGGAGCCCAGGCACCGAGCGCCGAACCGATTACGTTGCAAGCCAGCTTTGTCGCCAGCCAAGGCTTGTCCCGGGCATTGCTGGCGGACGCCGCCGGCCCGCGTATTTACCAGGTGGGTGAGCGCTTGCCCGGTGGCAGCGTGCTGCGCCGGGTCGAGGCCAGCCATGTGATGTTATGGCGCAACGGACGTGAAGAACGGTTGGCCCTGCAACACGGGGTCAAGCCCTTGCTACGCCGGTTGGCGCTCGAAGACGGGCGCCATGCCGCGCAGCATTCCTCGCAATACCTACGCCCGGTGGCCGGGCAATCAGAGTGATCGAATTCATGAACAGCTTTATCCGGGGCGGTGTTTCGCGCGTCCTGTTCTGTCTGGCCGTGTCCTGCCCAGTGGCGTTCTGCGGTTCGCTGCAGGCCGAGGAGACCCAATGGCAACTGGCGATGAACAATGCGGAACTGCGCGACGTGGTCGAGGAGTTCTCGGCGATCCTGGGCAAGACCGTGGTGCTAGATCCCCGGGTGTCCGGGCGCATTACGGTGATGTCCCGCCAGGCGCTGGACCGCGAAGGCGTGCGTCGGTTGTTTTATTCGGTACTCGATGCACACAACTTCACTGTGATCGACGAGGGCGAGCGGATCCTGATCACCCCGGTCAGCGAGGCCAAGACGCGCGCTGGAATCGCTGATGCGAAAAGCGCCACGCCGTCGCAGTTCGTCACCCGGGTCATCGACCTGCAATCGAGCATTGCCGCCGACGTCGCCGGGCTGGTCCGGCCCTTGGTGTCGGCCAATGGTTACGTCGGCCCTTCGGTATCGTCCAACGCGCTGGTGGTCACCGACACGGCTGCCAATGCCCAGCGCATTGCCGACGTGGTTCGGCAGTTGGACTCAGGGCGCAACCGCAATCATGTGGTAGTGCGGTTGCGGCATGCCCAGGCCGGCGATATCGCTCCGCTGATGGAAGCCGCCGGTGGCAAGCGCGAGGGCGATATGGCGGGCCTGGTGATCGCCGATGCCCGCAGCAATCGCCTGGTGATCATCGGCGCACCGGCGGTGCGTCAGCGCTTGGTCGACCTGGCTCGGACCCTCGACGTCCCTGCCGTCGTCTCCCAGGACAACGCCCGGGTCATCCGTCTGCGCCATAGCGATGCCAAGCAATTGGCCGAGGTGCTGGAAGGCGTCGGGCAGGATAAAAAAACCACGCCGACCCTGGCCGGCCAGCGGGACATTGCCGCCACCCGCCCGTTCATGATCAAGGCCGATGAAAGCCAGAATGCCCTGGTGTTGATCGCCGATCCGGTCCAGGTCCGCATCATCGAAAACATCGTCCGTGAACTGGATCAACCTCGGGCCCAGGTGCTTATCCACGCGGCCATCGTGGAGGTTTCCGGGGACATTACCGAAGCCTTGGGCGTGCAGTGGGGCCTCGACAGAGGCAGCGCGACCGGATTCATCAACTTCCCGGGAACCGACATCCCGATCATCGGCAACCTGAACCTCAGCGAACTGGATAAAGGACCGGAAGGCGCGATCCTGCGGCTGGGCGGCGACCGCTTCAGTGCGCTGATCTCGGCGCTGGCGAGCAATACCCACAGCAACCTGCTGTCCACACCCAGCCTGCTGACCCTGGATAACCAGGAGGCGGAAATCATCGTGGGCCAAAACGTCCCGTTCAAGACCGGCTCCTACACCACCAACGGTAACGGTGCGGACAATCCGTTCACCACCGTCGAACGCAAGGACGTGGGCATCAGCCTCAAGGTCAAGCCGTACATCAACGAAGGCTCGACCTTGCGCCTTGAAGTCGAGCAGGAAGTCTCGGACATCGCGCCGTCGGTTTCAGGAGTGGACTCCTCCGACCTGATCACCAACAAGCGGGCCTTGAAGAGCACGATCCTGGCGGACGATGGCGAGATCATCGTGATCGGCGGCCTGATCCGCGACAGTGTCCGCACCCAGCAAAGCGGTGTGCCGTTGCTGCGCAGTATTCCGTACCTGGGCGCGCTGTTTCGCTGGAACCGCGACACCCAGACTAAAAGCAACCTGATGGTGTTCCTGCGCCCGACCATCGTGCGCAGCAACGAAGACCTTGCCGAGGTAAGCCGCCAGCGCTATGACGCGCTCCGGGACCTGAGCAAGCCGGGCTCGCGGAAAAACAATTCGTTGCTGCTGCCCCGGGACGCTCGCCAGTTGTTCGAATCCTCCCCGCAAGCGCCGTCGGCCGACCCGCGCCCACAGCGCTCCGGTGACCTGTGAGCGAGCCGTTACCCTTTGGCTTCGCCAGGCGCCTGGGCGTGCTGCTGGAAGGCGCGGGGCCTACCTTGAGCCTGGTCATGCGTCGCGATACGCCACTGACCGCCGTGGCAGAAGTGCAGCGCCTGTGCGGTCGGGACTTACCTATTCAGGTGCTGGAACCAGTGCCGTTCGCCGCGCGCCTGGCCAGCGTCTATCGCCAGGGCCAGAGCGCCGCCGAACAGGTCGCCCAAGGCCTGGACGAGGAGCTGGACCTGCTCAGCCTGGCTGACCAAATACCGCAGACCACCGACCTGTTGGAGCAGCAGGGCGATGCGCCGATCATCCGACTGATCAATGCCCTGCTCAGCGAGGCGGTTCGCGAACACGCATCAGACGTGCACCTGGAAACGTTCGAACAGTACCTGTCGGTGCGCATGCGCATCGACGGTCAGTTGCAGGAAATGCTCCGCCCGCGTCGGGAACTAGCGAGTCTGCTGGTGTCGCGAATCAAGGTCATGGCGCGCCTGGACATCGCCGAGAAACGCGTGCCCCAGGATGGGCGAATGGCCTTGCGGCTGGCCGGGCACGAAGTCGATGTGCGGGTCTCGACGCTGCCTTCGGCTCATGGCGAGCGCGTGGTGTTGCGCCTGCTCGACAAACAGGCCGGGCGCCTGGAACTGCAGCGCCTGGGCCTGCCCGACGACACCCTGGCGAGCCTGCGCCAGTTGCTCGGTAAACCCCACGGTATCGTATTGGTCACCGGGCCCACGGGGTCGGGGAAAACCACCAGCCTGTACGCGGCGCTGACCAGCATCAACGACCAGAGCCGCAACATTCTCACCGTTGAAGACCCCATCGAATACCACTTGCCGGGCATCGGCCAGATGCCGGTCAACCCGAAAGTCGACATGACCTTCGCCCGCGGCTTGCGGGCCATTTTGCGCCAGGACCCGGACGTGGTGATGGTCGGCGAAATACGCGACCGCGAAACCGCCGAAATCGCTGTCCAGGCGTCGCTGACCGGGCACCTGGTGCTCTCGACCCTGCACACCAACACCGCCGTCGGCGCGGTCACACGGCTGGTGGACATGGGCGTGGATGCCTATCTGCTGGCGTCGTCCCTGGCCGGTATCGTCGCCCAGCGCTTATTGCGCAGCCTGTGCCCGTTCTGCAAGACGCCTTATGTGGCCGACGCCGCTACGTGTCGGCGTCTGGGCCTCGACGCCGATGCTGCGCCTCGGTTGTTCAAGGCCCAAGGCTGCGAGCAATGCCAGAAAGGATATCGCGGACGCTTCGGTATCTATGAGCTGGTGAATGTCAGCGCCGCCCTGTCGCAGCTGATTCATCAGGGCGCCACCGAGCAGGCGCTGGCCGCCGAGGCGCGCAAGAGCTCTCGCAGCCTGTTCCAGGACGGCCGCCAGCGGGTGCTGGAAGGCCTGACCAGTGTCGATGAACTGCTGCGCATCACCCAGGAGGATTAGCGCCGTGCCGACCTTCGACTATCGGGCCGAAGACGCCCAGGGCCGACGCTGCAAGGGCCGCGTGGAAGCCGACAGCCCGCGCCATGCTCGCCAGTTGTTGCGTGAGCGCGGCTTGCTGCCCAGTGCACTGGCTGAAGCCAAGGCACCGCGAACCTTGGGCGGGCGGCATGCCGGAGCTCGTTTGAGCCCGGCAGATCTGGCATTGCTGACGTTGCAGTTGTCCACTTTGATCCAGGCCGGTCTGCCCCTTGAAGAATCCCTCGGGGCGGTGGCGCAACAGAGCCAGAAACGCCGCGTCGCCCACCTGCTGGCGGCGGTGCGCAGCCGGGTGA
Organism: Pseudomonas sp. RL_105y_Pfl2_101; assembly: GCF_963970585.1. Lineage (NCBI taxonomy): Bacteria > Pseudomonadati > Pseudomonadota > Gammaproteobacteria > Pseudomonadales > Pseudomonadaceae > Pseudomonas > Pseudomonas sp. RL_105y_Pfl2_101. The sequence goes on along the minus strand of NZ_CAXAPG010000001.1, from coordinate 325,773 downwards.
TGGAAGGCCACGCGTTGGCGACGGCACTGAGGGCGTTTCCCCAGGCGTTTCCCGAGCTGTTCTGCGCCACGGTCGCGGCGGGCGAGCAATCCGGGCACCTGGGCCAGGTGTTGGAGCAACTGGCGAGCTACACCCAGGCGCGGCAGGCGTCGCGCCAGCGCATTCAACTGGCATTGGTGTACCCGCTGATCCTGATGCTGGCCTGCGTCGCAATTGTTGGCTTCCTGCTGGGTTACGTGGTGCCGGATGTGGTGAAGATTTTCATCGACAGCGGCCAGCCGTTGCCCTGGCTGACCCAGGCGCTGATTGCCGTGAGCGATGGCTTGCGTCGCTATGGCCTGCTGCTGCTCGGTGCGCTGGCCGGGCTGCTCGGGTTGTGGCGTTGGAGCCTACGCCAACCGGCGTGGCGGCTGCGCTGGCACCGTGTGTTGCTCCGGCTGCCGCTGTTGAGCGAGGTGCTGCGGGCGATGGAGGCGGCCCGATTCGCCAGCACCCTGGCGATCCTGAGCAAAAGCGCTGTGCCTCTAGTGGATGCCTTGCACATCGCCGCGCAGGTGATCGGCAACCTGACGATCCGCGCCCGCATGGCCGACGTCGCCCGTTCGGTCCGCGAGGGCGGGACGCTCACTCGTGGCCTGGAGCAGGGCGGCGATATCCCGCCGCTGATGCTGCACATGATCGCCAGCGGTGAACGGGCCGGTGAGCTCGACAACATGCTCGCCCGGGCCGCCGAACAACAGGAGGCCAGCCTCGCGGCGCGTATCGCGCTGGTGGTGAGCCTGTTCGAACCGGCCATGTTGGTGCTGATGGGCGGCGTTGTGCTGCTGATCGTCATGGCCATCCTCCTACCCATCCTGAGCCTCAACCAATTGGTGAATTGACCGATGAAATTCCAAAACAAGCGACCTGCACGTCATCAACGTGGCTTTACCCTGATCGAAATCATGGTGGTGGTGGTCATCATTGGCGTGCTGGGCGCCATCGTGGTGCCGCAGTTCATGAGCCGACCCGATCAAGCCAAGGCCACGGCCGCCCGGACCGATATCCAGGCGATTGCCACGGCCTTGGAAATGTACCGCCTCGACAATCTCCAGTACCCCTCGACCCAACAAGGCCTGGAGGCGCTGAGCAAACGCCCGTCCGGCACGCCAGTGGCAAGGAGCTGGAACCCCCAGGGCTACCTGAAAAGCCTGCCGATCGATCCCTGGGGGACGCCCTACCAGTACCTCAATCCCGGGCATAAATCCCTCGATGGCGGCTATGACCTCTACTCCCTGGGCGCCGATGGCGTACTGGGCGGTGAAGCAATGGCGGCCGACATCGGCAATTGGGCCGAGTGAACATGGGTCGTCATTGCCAGGGCTTCACCTTGCTGGAACTGATGGTCGTCATCGTCTTGATCGGGATCCTGGCGGGCATGGTCAGCTTCGCCACGGGTTCGAGCCCGATGCGTGAGGCCCGGCAGCAAGCCCAAGACTTCGTCCGTGTGGTCCAGCAGTTGCGCGAGCGGGCGGTATTGGACGGGCAGGAATACGGTGTGCGCGTGCAGCCTAGTAGTTATCAGGCATTGCGACTCGAAGTCCAGAGCTGGAAGGCGGTGTCGGCGTCGCATCGATTGCCTGAAGGGCTGACGCTCGGGCTCGAGCAGGAGGGGCATGTTCTGATGCTTGACGATGCTCAAGGTCCACCGCAGTTGCTGATGCTCAGCAGTGACGAGATCAGCCCGTTCAGGCTGCTCATCAAAGTCGCCGGGCAGACGATTTCCCGGGTGTCGAGCGATGGTCTGGCGGAGCCACTGATCGATGACTAAGGCTCGCAGGCAGGCCGCCGGTTGCCAGGGCTTCACGCTGTTGGAAGTCGTGATCGCCCTGGCGATTTTCGCGACGCTGGCGGCGGCCGTGCTCTCGGCCAGCCAGTTCGTGCTCAAGCAAAGCGTGGGACTCGAGGACCGTCTATTTGGCGCCTGGCTGGCGGACAATCAGTTGAGCGAACTGCGCCTGCAAGCCGCTGCGCCATCGGAGCAACAGCGCCTGAACCGCCACCTGGATCGCCGCGACTGGGTCTTGCAACAACGTATCGCCCCGGCCGGTGATGCGCGCCTGCTGCAGGTCGAGATCCAGGTCAGCCGTGCCGGCAGCGCGACCGTCGTGCACCGTAGCACCGGGTGGATCCGCAACCGTCATGAATAGACAGTCGGGCTTCACCTTATTGGAGCTGGTCATCGCCATTGCCATCTTTGCCTTGCTCGGCCTGGCCAGTTGGCGGCTGTTCGACAGCGTCGTGCGCACCCAGCAGGGGACCGGTCAGCATGAGCGTGACATCCGGGCCTTGCAGCGTGCGGTCGGCGTGATCGAGCGGGATGTGTGGCAGGTGGTTGCCGGCTCGGTCGTACTCGCGCCGGGGCGTTTGCAACTGCAGCGCAGCCATTGGCGAAATCCACTGGACCAGCCACGCAGCGAACGGCAGACGGTGCGCTATCGGCTCGAGGGCGTAGCGTTGTGGCGCGACAGTGTTGGCGAAGGCGAAGACAGGCCCCTCGTGCAGCAACAGAAACTGCTCGACGACGTGCACGGCCTGAGCTGGCGTGTGTTCGACCGACAGCGGGGTTGGCACAGCGAAACCGCGGGCGACACGTCGCCGCTGGCGTTGGAATTGATCGTGTCGGTGGGGCGTTTCGAACAGGTCCGTCGGGTGCTGCTGTTGCCGGAGACGTTGCCATGATCCGACAACGCGGCGTGGCGCTGATCAGCGTGCTGCTGGTGTTGAGCCTGGCCTTGCTGCTGGTCGGTGGCCTGTTGCGCAGTCATCGCCTGTTGTTGCACAGCAGTGCGCAGCAGCTGCAGCAGGTCCAGTTACGGCAATTGGGGCTGGCGGGTGAAGCCTGGGCGCTGGCGGTATTGGAAGGCAGCGCAATTACGCCGTCCGGGCCCGTTGACCTGGGCCAGGATTGGGCTCGGCTTGAGCCTGCCTTCGAAATGGAAGACGCCAAGCTTCACATCGATATCGAGGATTTGTCCGGGCGCTTGAATCTCAACGCGCTGCTGGCCCTGGGGCAAATCGATCAGGTCACCCTCGGCCGTTGGAGCCGATTGCTCGTCTTGTTGGATTTACCGGCGCTGTCCTTGCCCCAGGTCGGGCCGGTGCAGGAGTTGAGTCAACTGCGCCTGCTGCCGGGCATCGACGGCCAGACACTGCGGCGCCTGGAACCGTGGGTCGTGTTGCTGCCCAAAGACGCGCGGCTGAACATCAATACCGCTGCGCAGCTCGTGCTGATGACCTTGGATGGCATGGAAGCCGGACCGGCCAACGCGTTGGTCAACCAGCGGCGCCACGCGCCCTACGCCAGCGTGCAGGCGTTTACCAACGACCCGGTGTTGTCCGGGCTGGGCCTCAACAGCCACGGTCTGGGGGTGGGCAGTCGCTGGTTCCGGATCACCGTGAGTGTGACCCACACCGGCAGCCGTCTGCACCTGGCCTCGGATGTTGAGCGCGATTCCGTTAGCGGGCGCTGGACTGTTCGTCAGCGTCGTTTCCTACCCTTGAGCACCAGCGAGCTTCCCTGATGAAAACCTGGCTTTACCTGACGGCCGAAGGCCTGGGCGCGGCTTGCGCCAATTGGCCGTGCTGCGTGTGGTCGCCAACCGGCGAGCGTCGTCGCCTGACTTTGCATGAGGCGGCCGGCGAGTTGAACGGACGGCTCGTCGATGTGCTGTTGCCGATGGAAATGTGCAGTTGGTTGCGCAGCGCTCCATGGCCCTCTCGACGCCAGCCCAAACCCCAGGCCCTGGCATTCGCCATCGAAGAGCAACTGAGTGAAAACCTGGAGGCGCTGCACATCAGCATCGGCCCGCGCGACCGTCAGCACCGCTATCCCATGATGGTGACGGAGCGGGCCCGGTTCCAGGCGCTCCTGGTGTTGCTGGAGGCACAAGGCATTGAAGTGCGTGCGGTGCATGTTGATGCCGATCTGCTTGCCGATGACCAGGCGTTTGGCGTGCGCTGGTTCGGGCGTTGGCTCTTGGGCGCAGGGCTGTCGGCGCGGATGTCGTTGTCGGCCCGAGGCTTGGCAACGCTCAAACCAGGCCTGCCTGAAGACATCCACTGGCTGGATGAGGAACGTGATCGCCAGGGGGTCGATGAGAGGCTGTTGAGCGCTGGCGGACACCCCATCGACTTGTTGCAGGGCGCGTTTCGTCGGCGCCGCCAACCGCTGCCATGGCGCGGCGCTTCGGCGGCTGTGCTGGGCGCTTTGTTGCTCACCTGGGCTTTCAGTGACGCCCGCCTACGTTTTATTGAAAGTGAAACCCGGCTTCTGTATGCCCAAAGCGAGCAGCGATTCAGGTCGTTGTATCCCGGGCAGGAGCGGATCGTCGACCTGGCGGCGCAATTCCAGGCATTGCAGAGCCGTCATGGACACAGTCAGGACACCCAGGTCGCGCGGCTGGTCCGCTTGACCGAGCAGGTCATTGGCGCCAGCAACGTTGAGGTGCAGCGCATCGATTTTCGTGAAAGCGAGGGTTGGAAGATCCAACTGACGGCCAACAGCTTCGTCGAACTTGAACAACTGCGCGAACGCGGGCAGCAGAACGGATTGCCCGTCACCCTGGGCAGCGCGAGCAAACAGAACAATCGCGTGCAGGCCATTCTCACACTGGAGAACAGTTGATGAACGTCAAGGGATGGCTGGCTTTGAAACAGGCCTGGGGGGAAACATCGCGCCGTGAACAAGGGTTGTTGTTGGGGCTGGTCGGGCTGGTGCTGGTGGCGCTGGCCTACACGTCGATCTGGCAACCGACTCGGCAACGACTGGAGCTTGCCGAACGCCAGCACCGTCAACAGGCCGAGCTGATGGCCCGGATCCAGCGCGCCGAACCCACCCGGGATGCGACTGCCGCCACGGGGCCCCTGTCAGTGCGAGTCAACGAGGGGGCGACCGCGGCGGGACTGGAAATAGCGGAAATGGAGGTCGACGGCGATTCGTTGCGGCTTGCCGTCAGTGGCGAGGCCAATTCGTTGCTTCGTTGGTTGGATCAACAAGAGCGCGATGGGGCGGTGCTGCAGTCGCTGACCCTGGAAGCTGAGAATGGTTTGCTGGGTGCGCGGGTGGTTTTGCGTCAATGATCGACCGAGCACACAACAATTTTGGCCAGGCGCATGAGCTCTTGTGGCGAGGGAGCTTGCTCCCGCTCGGCTGCGCCCTGTAGGAGCTGCCGAAGGCTGCGATTTTTTGATCTTTTGATCTTTCGCTTGAGACTCAAGTGTCTGGGAAAGATCGCAACCTCGTTGCACTCGACAGCTCCTACACAGCTCCTACACAGCTCCTACACCACCCAGCGGGAGCAAGCTCCCTCGCCACAAAGTGTCCACGCTGTTCCTGGTTTGGGTCGTGAAATCTTGAGGGCCTAAACCTGCACATTCCCCGGCAACAATGGCAATTTCGCCAGCTTCACCGCCACGCACAATGCGACCACCAGCAAACCGCCGATGAACAAGCCGACACCGTTCCACCCGCCCAGGTGCCAGGCCACGCCGCCCGCCGTACCCGCCACGCTGGATCCGGCGTAATAGCTGAACAGATAAAGTGACGAAGCCTGGCCCTTGGCCTTGAGGGCGCGGCGGCCGATCCAGCTGCTGGCGACCGAGTGGGCGCCAAAGAAACCGAAAGTGAACACCAGCATACCCAGCACTACCAGCCACAGCGGGGTTGTCATGGTCAGCGCAAGACCGGCCAGCATCAGTGCGATGGTCGCCCAGAGCATTTTGCGCCGGCCGAGTTTGTCCGCCAATGCGCCGATTTTTGCCGAGCTGTAGATACCGGACAGGTACACCACCGACAACAACCCGACAAAGGCCTGATCCAGATGATAAGGCTCGGCCAACAGGCGGTAGCCGATGTAGTTGAACAGCGTCACGAATGCACCCATCAGCACGAAAGCTTCGAGAAACAGCAGCGGCAAGCCGGCGTCGCGAAAGTGCAGGGTGAAGCCGTCCAGCAGACTGCGTGGGTGTAGCGAACGGGGACGGAAGTTGCGTGACTCGGGCAGGATTCTCCAGAACACCGCCGCCGCGATCAGCGCCAAGCCACCAATGACCAGCATCGCGGTGTGCCAACTGACAAAGTCGATCAAGACGCCGGTGATCAGGCGTCCGCACATGCCGCCGATGGCGTTGCCGGCGATATACAGACCCATCGCCAGGCCGATGTGCCTGGGATGGATTTCTTCGCTCAAGTACGTCATCGCGACCGCTGCCAACCCGCTCAACGACAGCCCCACCAAGGCACGCAGCAGCAATACACCCTGCCAGGTCGGCATCATGGCGCTGGCAATCGTACACGCCGAGGCGGCGAACAGCGCCGCGACCATCACCGGCTTGCGCCCGATACGGTCGGAAAGCGGGCCGGTGATCAACAGGCCGATGGCGAGCAGGCCGGTCGCCACCGAGAGGATCAGGCTGCTCTGCGCCGCGTTGATGGAAAACTCCTTGGATAACAGCGGCATCATCGGTTGCACGCAATACAGCAGGGCAAAGGTCGCAAAGCCACCACTGAACAGCGCCAGCACCGTGCGCATGAACATTGGCGTGCCTTTCTCGATGTAGATCTCCTTGAGTTCGGCGACGACGTCACCTTGCACTCGCGGTGGGATTTCATGGGCCAGTGGAGCGACAGCAGTTTTCACGGTGGACCTCGCAAGGGCACGATCAGGCAGGCAATGGAAAAAGCATATAGCCGGCTAATGTTTCTATCCAATATATTGTTCGACCTGTTTAAGACGTTTAACGACCTATTGGGTGGCCCATGGAACTGCGTCATTTGCGTTACTTCATCGCCGTTGCCGAAGAACTGCATTTCGGCCGCGCCGCGCTGGCCCTGGGGATCTCCCAACCGCCCTTGAGCCAGCAGATCCAGGCACTGGAGCAGGAGATTGGTGCGCGGCTGTTCGAGCGCACCAATCGTCGGGTCGAATTGAGCGAGGCCGGAAGGTTGTTCCTTGAAGAAGCGCGACGGATATTGGTCCAGGTCGACAAGGCCGCCGACGTCGCCCGCCGCGCCCAACTGGGGGAATTGGGCGAGCTGAAAATCGGCTTCACCTCCTCGGCACCTTTCAACTCCACCATTCCCCAGGCGATTTTTTCATTCCGGCAACGCTTCCCGTCCGTGCACCTGAACCTGCGGGAAATGAGCAGTACCCAAGTGGCCGACGCGTTGGTGGACGAAGAGATCGAGGTGGGCATCATGCGACCGTTGCCGTTGCCCGACTCCTTGACGGAAATCGAACTCAGCCGCGAACCGCTGGTAGCCGTGCTCAGCGCCAAGCATCCCCTGGCCCAGGGCAATGAAGACGGTCTGTTCCTTTCGGCCTTGGCCCTGGAACCCTTCGTGTTCTTCCCCCGCAGCTACGGCAGCGGCCTCTATGCCCAACTCCTGAACCTGGCCCGCGACGCCGACTTCAGCCCGCATTTCGCCCAGGAAGCCGGCGAGGCCATGACCATCATCGGCTTGGTCGCGGCGGGGCTGGGTGTCTCGGTATTGCCGGCGTCTTACCAGCGGATGCGTATCGATGGGGTGGTCTATCGACCGCTGCTCGATCCGGCGGCGGTGTCGGCGGTGTGGCTGGTCCAGCGCAAGGATCAGCGTTCGCCGATGGCGAAGGCGTTTGTGGCGTTGTTGACCGATGGTGATCAATGCGTTGCCTGAGCTTCCCAGGACCACCGAAGAAGGAGGGCAACATGAAAAGCGACCAGCCGACTCGATTAAGAAGGGCGCCCAAAGGGGTAAGGTCAGTCAGTTAAGCAGCAAACCTGTGGGAGCAAAGCTTGCTCGCGAGGCGGCGGCACATCCAGCGCTGATGCAAGCTGCTCCACCGCTATCGCGAGCAAGCTTTGCTCCCACAGGACTTATGCCGTTTGCGCCTAACTGATAGGCATTAGCCCAAAGGAGGCGTCCTTCTTCGTTCATACCCCACCATCAGATCTTATGATGGCCTATTGCCCGACATTTTTTATCGTCAGAAATGCCAGGATTGCATCGCGGGTAGCCTGAGTTTGTTCCTCAAGCACCCAATGGCCGGTATTGATCAATATCAATGAATGCGGTTGCGTTGCGATGTGCAGAGCCTGTTCGGCCAGGTTTTTTCCTCTCGAATGGTCCCCGCCGATGGTGAGCAGCGGAATAGTCAGTTTATTCTTGGCAAACTCCAGGTTGTCATTCGCGTCATTTTCTACCCAGGCTGCATAAAGCTTGAATGCCGCTTCCATGCGATCGGGTCGAGAGTAGTCTTCTATCAATGCCTGTCGCACCATATCTGGCACTTTGTCGTTGCCCTCGAATACAAAGTCATCAAAAAACATATCCAGGTAGGTTTTTTCATGCCCTTTGATCATGCCAATGGCCGTTTTGCCAAAGAAGCGAAAATGCCATTTGCTGGTAGTGCCCACAGCAGGGTTTCCGTTATAAGCGGTTTCCCACCCGGGGATGCCTGGAATGAATCCATCCATCAATACGATGTGTTTGGTTTCATCCGGATAAAGTGCCGCGTAGGCGTAGGCAATGATCAAGCCGATGTCATGGCCAATGATATCGACCTGCTTGATGTTCAAGAGGGTGACCAGTTCGTGCAGATCATGGGCCATGCTTTTTTTGTCGTAGCCACCGACTGCAATATCCGTTTCGCCAGCGCCGCGGTAATCAGGAACGATGGGTGTATAGCCGGCACGCACCAATGCGCCCATCAACGGCTCCCAACTACGCCAACTGCCCGGAAACCCATGCACCAGCAAAATTGGGCGCTCACCATCACCGCCCATAAGGTAGTGAAGGCGAATACCGTTCACGCATGCATAGGCATGTGTAAATGTCGCGCCGTCGACAACGACGCTGTCTTGTTCCGTAGAAGGTGATGTGGCGGGGTGTTTGCGAGATATGGCTGTGCGGCCCGACCAGGCTATTGTGCTCATCAATTTTTTATCCATGTTTGGACCAGCTTGATTTTCTTGAGATGCGAGTTGCAGCTCATAAGGTCGAACAGTTTTATCGAGCGTTGACCTGGATAACGGCTAGAAGCCTGAAGCGATTGCGAAGCCCATCGAAACTGTCAGAGTTGACAGTTCCGACAAGCGGCAAAGAGCGTTGCTTCGATTGGTATCAGCAGGGCAGGGGCGGGACGAAAAGTTGTGTCAAATACCCTTCGACTGTAGGAAAACGCGCATTTCTAGTTACGACGCTTCCGATTCGTTGCATAGGCCACTCCGCAGGGGTTGCGACTCACCGGCGCTACAACGTCTTATTCATCATTGCGAAGCCGCCGGCTCAGCGCTCCTTCCCAGTGCAAGGGATGCAGCCTGAAGCCCATGAATGAGATCCCTGGAAATGCACTCATCTTTAGATGCCCCCTACACCAACGAAATCTCCCATGAAGCTCTTCGTCATCTGGATGACTTTTACTTGGAGCCCCGGCAACTGGAGGGTTACGGCGAAGACGTCGCGGCATTCATGAGTCGACAAAAAGCCTTCGTCGAAGCTCATCCGCCCATCGCTATTTATCGAGTGGCCACCGAGGGCAGCCAGACGCGTAACGGCGGGACGATCCAGCAAGTGTCATCGTCGTTGACGTTCACCTTGGATAACGGCTGGAAAGTACGCGCCGCGCAGAAAGGCGATGAGGTGGTGTATGCCGATGGCAGCACGGCACGGATCATCACTGGCGCTGGGAAAAACAATAGCAACATTGCATTGGTGGGCAGTCGCCTGAGCAATGGCGATGAGATCATTAATACGCTTCAGAGGCGTTTCATGATTATCGTGCGGGAGGGGGTGCCGATGGCGGAGGATTTTTTGCCTGCTCTCAGGCTGGCGGAGGTTCATTATCTCCACTAGGTAAACCTGTAATTTATCAATTGAGGTGGGGAAAATAATCAGAGAAAGGCATGAATTAAGAACCGAGCTTTTGAAGGGCGCCGTAAGGCGCCTTCTTCATTTGTCAGGTCGTAACTGTCTGCTCAAAACGCCTTGGGTAAAGCAATTCATATCTGGCCAATTTATGGAGCAGTTACGGTAATTCAGATCTTCCTTTTCTTATAAATTAGCAATACTTTTTCTGTTTCTCGTTCCGGTTGTAAATAACACAACTGCAGAGAGTAAGGCCAATGCCGCCCAGCCATAGGCATAAGTTCCAAGGCTGTCTCTCGAAAGACCAATGATTGGTGGTACCAATACGACGGAGATCTGATTGGCCGTCATGGCCATCCCCAGTGCGAAGCCCTTGCGGTCAACTGGAGCGGTCTCGGCAACATATGCCACCCATGGACCATACCACCCGTATGCAAAAAATCCTGTTAGGGACATGAGCGAACTCAAGATGATCAGATTCTGGGTTCTCAAAAATGGTAGCAGAATTAGAATCAAACTGACCGCTCCCAGACAAGTTAATACAGGGTAGTATCTCCCAGCCTTGCAGCGGTCACTCCAAGTAGCAAGTACAATTCTTCCCACGATACCTGCTCCTAGTACCACGAAGAACATGATTGTCGCAACAAAGCTGTCGAGGCCGAGTGAAGTGTGAAGATACAATACTAAAAAGACTGAAATGGCGTACTGAGATGCGGTAAGGCTTGCGCCCGACAACATGATGTTCCTCATGGAGGGATCCGTCGCCATCAGTAATCGTGATGAAATTGCCGATCGTAAGTTAATTTGTTTTTTTGAAGGGGAAGCTTGTCCTTCTGGGGACGTGTATAGCAGCATGAATAGAATTGCCCCAAACATTGCAACTACACCGCCCGCGAAGAAGGCCGCCTGAGTCGAGTAATGGAAGGCTATGAACGGAAGCAGTAGTGCCGCCATTGCGCCGCCAAGTGGTAATCCAGCTTGTCGAATGCCCATGGCGAAACCCAACTGACTACCTGCAAACCAATTAGATACTGATTTGCTTCCTCCTGGCTGGGCAGTGCTGTATCCAAGGCCCAGTAGTGTCAGAAATATCAATAGTTCAATGTATGAGTCGGCCAATGCTGCTCCGAACAGTGCGGCCCCAACAATCATTGTTCCAATACCTACAACAAACCGCTCACTGTATCTATCCAATAGCTCGCCGGCGACTAAAAGGCCTATAAGCGGGATCAGCTGTGCTGCTGAAACTAATATCCCTATCTGCCAGTTGCTAAGGGCCATTTCAGCTTGAATATTTAGCGCAATGGAGCCAAACCCTTGCACAAAGAAGCAGGCACAGGCTTGGGCAAAAGTGGCTACTGCCAGGATGACCCATCGATACTGTGTAGTTCGTGTTTTCATGTCTCGGACTTCCTATGTATCATTGCCCCAGCAAAATAGGCTATAGTTGTGGTGCATTAAATTGAATGTGCGCGATCCAATTAGTATAGGGGGCGCGCACCTTCAAAAGTACAAATGCTTGGTTGGCTGTTTCAATTATAAAATGGCGCCGGTGCTAGCGGGTTCTATCGTTCCGAACCCATTTCTTGTAAACGTTGGTAGGTATTTGTCTGCGCCTCGCTTGCTTGTGAATAGAACAGTCTTAAATGGCATATCTGTGGCGATAATTCCTTTCGTTAGAGAAAGTACTTGCGTGGCAAGTTTTTTGGCGGGGTCAGTCCAGTTGTGAGCATTTGGGAAAATTATTTGTAAGTCTTCGATTAAGTGTGGGAAATGAGTGCAGCCTAGAACAACTGTATCAATTGATAGTCGCTGCTCTTCTGTAAGATAACTATCGACCTGTTCGGCGAAGCTAGCTAGACTCATGTCTTCCCCTTTTAATCTAGCACTCTGAGAGTGCTACCAGCGCCTGTGTTGCTATCGGCCATATTTTTGCGCGAAGTTTAGTTTTTTCTATGTTTTTAATAACGTGTTTGCTTTTCATTGTGCTAGGGGTTGCAAGCACAACAATATTTTTGTTCTCTGATGTATCAATCGCATCGACTATGGGGGGGTAGATTAAGAAATAGTTGTGCCTAAGCTTGTCAAACCCATGCTCTAGCAAGGCCATTGAGGCGGTATTACACGCCACAACAATGGCTAATGGGGTCACTTGTACACAGAGTAGATCAAGCAATTTGTGAACCCGTTGGGCAATTGCAAAACCAGGTTTATTCCCATAAGGAAACCATTCGTTATCTGCCACATATAGTAGGTTCGCGTTTGGGATCAGATTTTCTAACTGTCGTGTTACTGTTAAACCGCCTACACCTGAATCGAATACCACAATTGGATTGTTGGAACTTAACAGTTGCGTACCATCAAATATATCTTCACTGCTTAGCCAAAATATGGGGGAGGTGTCGAATGGTGGCATGCCAGCGTCCATGGAGTCCTCTTTATGCATTGATGGCGCGAGTATTTATGGAGCTTCGCATCTCGCGAGACTTCTTCAGGCTAGAAGCGAAAACTACTCTCGCGAGCCAGCGAGCGCCATCGCCGTAATTTGCTTGGAAGGAGTCTCTGGCGTGCACGCAGCGGTAGTTATCAACGAAGAAACAATCCGTTGCTTTGAGTGTGACCGCAATACGATTCTCTGCAAAATGGTTCAGCAGTTTTTCTAAAGCTTGACGTTCGATACCCTCATATTCATTTAAATCTAAGGCAGCAGCATTGACCCTAACGTATGGTGCGTTTTTATGACCGAATAGTATCGCTTGGGAGGTTTCTTCTACTATGTCAGAGGTGTCATGGATGGGGTTGTGAGAGATTTTGAATCTTGGTTCGAATAGTATCTGCTTTTCTTCGGCGTTGAGTACTATTTCGTCGATGCATGAAATAACGGTCGCAACACGTTCGTCGTTACGCATGCAAACGAGTCCTAAGTACTCAGCGCGCGCAGGATGGAAAGCGTCCTCTACATGAAACCCGAAATCTAGAATGGAACCGCTGCTCGAATTGGAGGTTGTTCTATATTCTTTAAGTGGGATAATATTATTGTAAAGGCTGCCGTCGCGCTGTGAGGTAAAACCTATCCCCTCACCGAGTAATGAACCATATATTCCATGTAAAATTTTTGCATCATTCAAGCTGTAGTCTTCATCTAGCTCAATGTACCTGGAGGGGGTTGACCCTGCGCCGTTAGTCAGTACTGGATTGCCGGAGACCAAAATTGCCGCAGCGTCTTCATTCCGCTTGAAGTTATAAAACTCTTCGCGAATCCTTCGTGGCAGTTCCTGAGCATACAAGGTAGCTTTCTCCATAAAGCTATATTGATTAGTCATGGTAGGGTTTTGAATGATCTCATCAAGCAAGCCACGAATCTGGTGTTTTTCTTGGGTGAGGAGCTCTAGGTTTATTATTTTTGTGGTCATGAAGATACACCTTTATATAAAATAAATTACATGTCTGTATTAGGTGGTCGCAACATCTGATTTGTTGATTTTTAGCTATTTTGGTAAGTGTCGAACATTATTTCCATGTGGTGTGGTTGGTCGTAGCGTCTTCTCTGGGTTAGTTAATGTAGTGATTTCGGAGGGAGGCAGTCAACTTTGTTCTGCGTAGGATGTTTCCGGCATTATCGTAAGAGAAAATATAACTTCGCAGTCGTGTGAAGAGTTGATGGTTTTTATCGCAGATTAAAAGTGCTCCATATGGAGAAAACGAGCCCTTAACCCAGCGCCGAAATACCTTATGTCACAAGACGTGTTTAGGCTCAGAAAAAATGTTTGTAGTTTGAGAGGGATGCGGACGCAGCCTACATATTTAGCAAGTCAGGAAAGGTTTTGGATTTTCGTTAAGCTGTATGCCATGTTTGTTTCTTGGCGCCAAATGTTTCGTCGTCCGACACGTGAGCGCTGGCGATTCAGATTTTTGAAGGGGGCCAACAACTTCACTGATTCTTACGCTCAGTTACATGAACAATGGCCGAGGCGTCTATAGGAGCCCTTCTCTTTTTTGAGTTCAAGCTTGCATCTGCAAGCGTCGGCCGACGACATGCAGCAAATCGCAGCCCTCACGCAAAGAGATCACCAGCACGCGAGCCAATTCACTGTAGGCACCCTCTTCGAACGCTAGGTTTTCAAGGAGTTGAGTGGCGGCGCGTATGCGATCAATCGCGGTTTCATGCAAGACATCCAGGGGCGCTTCGGTGTCGATCATAACGAGGCGATGGTGCAGTCGATGCCGGTGACAGGCCTGTATCTTTCCATGGCAAAACCTCCGTGGGTTCAAGAGAGTTAAGTTGAGTGTTTAACGAAGCGTCCTGCAAGCCTACGGGTGGCTCCAGGTTCTCCAAAGCACGATTGACCAGCAACTCGCCCAGCTCTGTCAGTTGTTGCAGGGCCATTGCCATGCTGCGGTGTGCGCCTTGCAGCTCGCCAGCAAGGCCGCGTTCAGCGAGGCGAGGGTTTCGCTGGCGTGGCAGAGCAGGGATTGGGTGTCGACGTTGGGAAGGATTGTGAATACGGGACTGACGGGTCCAGGCTGCTCCTGACTGTGTCGATTGCTGGGTATGAGGTATTCGGTAGCAGCGTCTTCGAAGGGCAGGGTGTCCGAGGTAACCTTTTTCATTTGCAGCTCCTTGCAAGATTTTAAGAAGTCGCCAATCCCATACGTCACACAAGGTGGGTGAAAGCCATACGTTGAGAACGACGGTACGGTCTATTTATTACCAGAAAATTCTATTTTATTAATCAAAATATTGAACATCTGTGTAAATAAATGATTCTTGCGGGGTGGCTGTTTTGAAATTGTTGATATTTCAGTAGGAAAGTTTTTGGTATGACTGTAGGAATTTTCTTTTTTTGTTCTTGTAAGTAATCGTTGCGAGGGTTATGCCATGTTTCTAGCTCTGTTTGTTTTTTTGGAAAGTCAAGCTGTGTAGTATGTCGGTTCCCTTGTGGTTGCTCCCTGGGACTTGGTTGGGGATGTGGTTTATTGCGATTTCAGCGTGGTGATGTATATGTACAAAAGAGACAAGACAGAAAACTTAAAGAATAATATTAGATACCTCATGAGAAGTCGTGGTGAGACGCGGATTTCTTTGTGTAATGCTAGTGGTTTGACCCGGACCACTATATATAACATTTTAGAGGGGCGTGTTGTTAATGTGCAGCAATCTACCATTCGTAAAATTTCCGACTTCTTTGGTGTATCTTACAAAGAAATCGAAACCATTGATTTGGAAGGGAGGGAGGTAATAGAAAGTACTGTTTCTTTATATGGAAATATGAACCCGGCGGCGGTTCCTGTGATTAAACAAAATCAGTTGGTGCAGTATATGAACAAAAGAATTGGCGAGTTGGTCACCATTTGCCCTTTGACCTATTACTTTGGTACTGCTAGCAATTTGATTGGTGTGCGACTTGAAACAGATATCGACGGGATGTACGACTTAGGCGATCTACTGATAGTAAAGAAGGGAGAGCTGAATGGCGAAGGGGAGACTTTGGTTTATAACAAGGAGGCAAAAAGGCTCTTTGTGGTTAGGGAGAACTACCGTGAAAGTGATGCTGACTTGATTGTTGGGAGCATAATCGAGGAACGGTTTAATGGTCTATAACAAAGAAGTCGAAAATGGCAAATATAAGTTGCTGGGCTTCGAAAAAAGTAAAAATCTTGCTGTCATAATGGTCGTTTCGACTGGCAGAGTTGTGAAGGTAAAACTGGCTGATTTGTTGAAAAGTGAAATTGTAGATGATTTAAGTAAGGTGGAAGTGAAGGAGGTTTATAGAAAATTTTACTCTGGAGAGAATACGTTGACGGTGTATGACGTTAATGATCGTCACGAGCGTTCATGGATGACATATGTTGTTCTGAACCTAGTGCTGTTTGCGTTATATGTTTTTACCAATGTTGCGGCGGCAAAGCTGGTGTATATAGAGGCTTTGGATGTAGTAGTAACTCCTGGAGTGTTTCTCTATCCGTTGACATTTCTCGTGGTCGATATATTAAATGAGTCTTATGGGCTCAGGCTCGCCAGGAAAGCTATATACTTTGCTTTCGCTAGCAACGCCTTCATTCTAGTATTGCTGGGTTTTACTAACTGGCTTCCGGGTTTGACAGATTGGCACCTTGAGGCCCCCTATGAGCAAGTTATAGATCATGTACTGTCGGCGCTGGTTGCTTCATCTGTATCATTTTTGTTTTCTGAATATATCAATTCATATTTGTTGAGTAAGATAAAGGAGTTGACCAGCTCAAGATATCTATTTTTGCGAGTGTTGCTTAGCACTTGCTTTGCGGTCATTATAGACAGCTTTCTTTTTTGCTTCATCGCATTTTATGGAGCGTTGGCGAATGACGAAATACTGAAGATAGTCTATGTGCAAATAGCTATAAAAATGTGTTTTGCTATTTTTAATATTTTCCCCGCTTATGCAGCAAGATCGCTATTCAAGAAATACGTTGTCGGCGCTCAACCTGCCTGAGCAGAGCGGCTATCGGTAGATGGCCGCTGGCCTTTTTAGGTTTATAACGCTAGCTTGTTTTTAAATTTGTCTGTGGTTTTTTCGCGATTTCCCAAGAACTCATTCAACCCTTTTGCGCGAAGACTGCATGCATCACAGTCCCCACATCCATTCCCCACTATTCCGTTATAACAAGTCAGGGTGCAGTTCATGATCAATTCCAGTTGATTATGGTAATCCGCTAGCGCCCACGTCTCGGCTTTATTCAGCCACATCAGCGGCGTCTCAATGCGTAGTTTGTAATCCATGCCAGACTCAATGGCGGTGTTCATGGCTTTGATGAAACTATCCCGACAGTCTGGATACCCCGAAAAATCCGTTTCGCACACGCCGGTGATGACCGCTTCAGCCCCCACCTGATAAGCGTAAATAGACGCCAACGTCAAAAACAAAATATTGCGACCCGGCACGAATGTATTGGGTAGGCCATTTTTGGCGCTGTTCGCCGACGGGACAGGAATCTTATCGCGGGTCAAGCTACTGACAGCCAGCTCGTTCAATAAGGTTGTGTCCAGTACCTTATGGGCTGCAACGCCAAAGCGCCGGGCGAGGTCTTTCGCCACTTCGATTTCTGCTCGATGACGTTGCCCATAATCAAAAGTGATGCAGTGGATTTCGTCGTACTTCGGTAATGCATGGATCAGGCAGGTGGTGGAGTCCTGGCCGCCGCTGAAAACGATCACGGCTTTCTTGGTCATTTCCTTCATCCTTGGAATTCCCGGCTATTGGTTGGGATGTGACCGTAGCGCGAAGTTCAAGGGGGTTGGTGTGGGAAGTTTCGGAAATGTGGTGCTCCATTTTCCGAGTTTTGCTTTTTGGCGTTCCGGGAGGCGTTTGCGGTATTTGATTTCTTGCGGTTGTTTGGGGCTGCTGCGCAGCCCAGCGGGAGCAAGCTCCCTCGCCACGAGGGCGGTGTCAGGGCTAGACCCTGTGGGAGCTGAGCTTGCTCGCGATGATGGCTGTACAGCCAACATCACCGGTACTGACCCGCCGCTTTCGCGAGCAGGCTCGCTCCCACAGTGGATCTGGGGTGTCGGCAATGTTTGGGTGTGCCAATGAACCCTGTGGGAGCTGAGCTTGCTCGCGATGATGGCTGTACAGCCAACATCACCGGTACTGACCTGCCGCTTTCGCGAGCAGGCTCGCTCCCACAGTGGATCTGGGGTGTCGGCAATGTTTGGGTGTGCCAATGAACCCTGTGGGAGCTGAGCTTGCTCGCGATGATGGCTGTACAGCCAACATCACCGGTGCTGACCCACCGCTTTCGCGAGCAAGCTCACTCCCACAGCGGATCTGGGGTGTCGGCAATATTTGGGTGAGCCAACGGACCCTGTGGGAGCTGAGTTTGCTCGCGATAATGGCTGTACAGCCAACATCGCCGGTACTGACCCACCGCTTTCGCGAGCAGGCTCGCTCCGACGTTGCAAAAGCGCTTTTTTTATTGCACCTTCGCCAAATCCCCTTTCAACGCAACACCCGCCATGATCGCGCCGGCGTGGCATTCGTAGGTGGTGGAGTCCTTGCGTTCGTTGCGCTTGTAGAAGCTGACGATGTTGGTGACGGCATTGGCGCCGGCGTTCTTGGCCGCTTGGTGCAGGCTGATCAGGGCCGATTGCAGGACCCATTCGCAGGCGACTTCATCGGATTTGTTGAAGGCGTTGGTTTTCTTGTTGGTCACCGCGCCAGGGCTGATCACGGTGACGTTGCCGGCCGGTTTGTTGCCGGCCAGGTAGAATTTCACGCTGCCGTCGATCTTGCCGGTGCGGATGGCTTCGGCCACGACTTTGTCGAAGGGCAGGAACAGCGCGGTATCACGGGCCTGGCTGAGGCTTGGCAGGGTGCTGAGCAACAGGGCGGCGGTCACGGTGATTTTCTTCAACGACATCATGGTCTCCTTGACGAGGGGCAACAGGGTTTTGAATCCGATTCAGTGCCAGCGGCGGAAAATCAGCGAGGTGTTGACCCCACCAAAGGCGAAGTTGTTGTTCATCACGTATTCGTGGCTCATCGACCTGAACTCGTTGCGCAGGTAATCGAGCTTGCCACATTGGGGATCAACCTCATCGAGGTTGAAGGTGTGTACGTAGAGGTCGCGGTTCATCATTTCGATGCTGAACCAGGACTCCAGCGCCCCACAGGCACCCAGAGTGTGGCCGAGGAAGCTCTTCTGCGAGCTGATGGGCATGCGCTCGCCAAACAGGCTGCTGGTGGCCAGGGTTTCGGCAATGTCGCCCTGTTCGGTGGCGGTGCCGTGGCCGTTGACGTAGCCGATGGCCGAGGGCTCGAGGCCGGCATCTTCCAGGGCCAGTTCCATGGCCCGGCGCATCGTGCTCAGTTCGGGACGGGTGGCGTGCTGGCCGTCGGCGTTGCTGCCAAAGCCGACGACCTCGGCATGAATCCGTGCGCCACGGGCCAGGGCGTGTTCCAGTTCTTCAAGCACGAGCATGCCGGCGCCTTCACCGATCACCAAACCGTCGCGGTCCTTGTCGTAGGGGCGCGGGCTGGTTTGCGGCGCATCGTTTTTCAGGCTGGTGGCGTAGAGCGCATCGAAGACCATCGCTTCGGTCGGGCACAGTTCTTCAGCGCCACCGGCGAGCATCAACGGCAGGCGTCCGAACTTGATCGCCTCGTAGGCATAGCCGATGCCATGGCTGCCGCTGGTGCAGGCGCTGGAGGTGGGAATCAGGCGTCCGGTCAGGCCGAAGAAGATGCTGATGTTGGCCGCCGTGGTGTGGGGCATCATCCGCACATAGGAGTTGGCGTTCAGCCCTTCGGCCACGCTGTTGAGCAGCATGTTGCCAAAGGCCTTGATCTCGTCGGTGCTGCCGGTGGACGAACCGCAGGACACGCCCATGCGCCCGTCCTTGATCGACGCGTCGCCCAGCAGGCCAGCGTCGGCCAGGGCCTGTTCCGCCGCGCCCACCGCCAGGCGCGAAACGCGGCCCATGCTGCGCAGTTGCTTGCGGGTCCAGTGGGCCGGGACCTGGAAGTCGTCGATGGGGCCGGCCAGGCGGGTGTTCAGTTCGGTGAAACGGTCCCACTCATCCATGCGTCGGATGCCGCTGCGGTTGGCGGCGAAGTTGGCGGCGATGGTCTCCCAGTCGCTGCCTATGGAGGTGATACCGGCCATGCCGGTGACGACAACGCGCTTCATCAGCACAAGCCTCCGTTGACGGCCAGGACCTGCCGGGTGATGTAGCCGGCTTCGGCGGACATCAGGAAATTCACCGCACCTGCCACTTCTTCCGCAGTGCCCATGCGCTGGGCGGGGATCATTTTCATCAGTTCTTCCACGGGGACGTTTTCATCGAGCATAGCGGTGTCGATCAGGCCGGGCGCGACGCAATTGACGGTGATCTTGCGCTTGCCCAGCTCGATTGCCAACGCCTTGGCCGCACCGATCAACCCGGCCTTCGAGGCGCTGTAGTTGACCTGGCCGCGATTGCCGATCAGCCCGGAAACCGAGGTGATGCAGACGATCCGCCCGGCGGCGCGCCGACGGATCATCGGCATCATCACCGGGTGCAGCACGTTGTAGAAACCGTCGAGGTTGGTGCGCATCACCACATCCCAGTCGTCCTCGCTCAGGGCCGGGAAGGCACCATCGCGGGTCAGGCCGGCATTGAGCACGACGCCGTAGTAGGCGCCGTGGGTTTCGACGTCGGCTTCGAGAATGGCCTTGCACGCGGCACGGTCGGCCACGTCGAATTGCAGCACCCGGGCGTTGCGGCCCAGGGCCTGGATTTGGGCCTGGACCGTCTCGGCCTCGGCGCGGCCGCTGCGGCAGTGCAGCACGATGTCGTGCCCGGCCTGGGCCAGGCGCAGGGCGATGGCGCGGCCGATGCCACGGCTGGAGCCGGTGACCAGTACGGATTCAGTCATGACGGGTTTCCTGTTGCGGACGGTTCATGAAGGTAATGGGCGGCCTGGGGCGGACGGAATACGTTGAGCCGGGCCGTGGCGTGGATGCCTGGGGCGTGGATGTGGCATTCGAACACGCCCATGCCGTTGTCGTCTTCCAGGGAGCGCACGCCGTGGATGGTCAGCTCGACGCCTGCGGGAAAACACTCGACGTTGCATTCGAACTTGCGGGTGCCGAGCAAAAAGCCCAGCGCCACGGCTTCACCCCGTTGGCGTGCATGGCAACCGGCAAACGCCGCGACACTCTGGGCCATCAGCTCGATGCCGACCCAGGCCGGCAACGCACCGTCGTCGCGGTTGAACAAACCGCCAGGCTTGACGGTGGTGTGGGTATGGATCTGTTCGTCATCGAACGACAGGATCCGGTCGATGAGGATCATGTCGCCGGCATGGGGCAGCAGTTCGGCGAGCGGCCAGTCAATCATGGGGCGTCTCCGATAATCAGGCTGACGTTGTTGCCGCCGAACGCAAATGAATTGCTCATCAGGCGGCGCGGGGTGGCCGGGGTCAGGTGGGTGCCGGCGGTGACCCAGTCCAGCGCCGGCAGGGCCGGATCGGCCTGGCCGTCCCAGATATGCGGCGGCAGGGCCAGGGCGGTGTTCTCTGTGCTCAGGGCCAGCCAGCAGAACGCCGCTTCCAGTGCCCCGGCCGCGCCGAGGGTATGGCCGGTCATGGGCTTGGTGGACGAGCAGGGCACGCCCGCCGGAAACAGCCCGGCCACCGCCTGGCTTTCCATGGCGTCGTTGTGTTGCGTGGCGGTGCCGTGCAGGTTCAGGTAGTCGATCTGGCTGGCCTCGAGGCCGGCGCAACGCAGGGCTTTTTCCATGGCCTGGCGGGCGCCGCGACCGCTGGGTTCAGGTGCGGAAATATGGTGGGCATCGGAACTGGCGCCGTCGCCGAGCAAGGCAATCGGTGTCCCGTCGCCTGGCGTCTTGCTCATGAGGAACAGCACGGCTGCTTCGCCAATGTTGATGCCGCTGCGGTTCACCGAAAACGGATTGCAGCGTTCATTCGACATCGCTTCCAGCGCGGAAAAACCGTTGAGGGTCAGTTTGCACAGACTGTCCACGCCACCGCACAGCACGACATCGCACAGGCCCAGGTCGAGCAGGCGCCGGGCGCTCATCAAGGCGCGGGCACTGGAAGTGCAGGCCGTGGAAATCACGTAAGACGGGCCGCTCAGGCCGAGCCAGTCGGAAAGAAAGTTGGCCGGCGCGCTGAGCTCCTGTTGCTGGTAGTCGTAGCCGTCGGGGAAGTGTTGCTCGCGCAGGTAATGGGCAATGCCCTGGCTGGCCTCATCGATCCCCGAAGTGCTGGTGCCCAACACGATGCCGATGCGGGTGCGACCGTAGGCCTGGATGGCCTGGTCGATCTCGGCGCGAATCTGCAATCCGGCTTCCAGCAGCAGTTGATTATTGCGAGTGCGGTGCGCCAGCAGGGTTGGGGGAATGGGGGCGAGTTCACCCGGCACCGCGGCGACTGGCAACGCACGTTCGGCCACCCAGTCGTCCTCGATACACACGCCCGAGCAGTCGCCAGCAAACAGGTTGCGCGCAACGGTGTGCTTGTCGCGGCCCAGGGCGCAGATCACCCCGAGGGCATTCAAATAGGCGGTCATGGGGCGTTCTCGGGCAACGGTGTGATGCGGTAGCGGGGGCCTTGGGGCAGGCTCATTTCAAAATCCAGCGGCTGCGTGTAGCGCACCTGCCAGCGACTATCGAGGGTCCGTTGCGACGCCTGTTGCCGGGCGGCCGGGTAGTTGTCGGGCAGTTCGGCTTCGGGGGTCAGGGCGAACAATAGCGCGGCGAACAACTCCCGGGCCTCGGCATTGGGCGGCAGCAGACCGTCGGCTTGCCACTGGCCAGCGACCAGGCGCTGGCGGGCCACGGGAATGCCCAGTGGGTCCATCATCGACCAACGGATGCCGGCGTCTTCGCGCTGGATCACCAGCAGCCAGTCCTGGCGTTGGCCGGCCATTGTCCTCTCGATGTGCAGTTGCATCGGCAAGGCCAGGGTCGGCGTGCGAGCGGGCAGCGGCGCCTGGCTGGCGCAGGCGCTGAGCAGCAGACAGGCGATCAGCAGGCCACGGATCATCCGGCGGCCCCTTCGAGAGGTTTGCGGGCGACCACGTTGACCAGGGTTTCCTCACGCTCGCCAAAGGGTCTTGGGCGACGCAGGCCGAAGCGCTCCAGCAGGCCGAAATCCTTGGCACGGCTCCACCACAGGTACGGGTACGACACGTTGCGGGCTTCGAACTGGAAACCCTGTTCGCGGATCATCTCCAGGTACTGTGCGGCACTTTTCTGCACGTGCATGGGATGGCGGAACAGCCAGCGAATCACCCAGGTATCGATGTAGGCTTCGGTGGATTCGGCGAACATCAAATAGCCGCCGGGCTTGAGCACGCGGTAGAACTCGGCGAGGGCGTTTTCCTGTTCCACCAGGTGATGGAACGTCTGGTGGCAGAACAACAGGTCGACGCTGGCATCGGGTACCGCCAATGTCGCGCAGTCGCTGCCGATCAGTTCTACGCTCATGCCCTGGCGCGCGGCTTCCTCCCGGCTCAGGTCCAGACTGTGGGGGTCGGCATCCACGCCGATCAGGCGGTGTGGCGCGAACACCTGACGCAGGTACTGGAATGATTTGCCCTGGCCGCAACCGGCGTCCAGCAGCACCGGGTTGGCCGGCAACGGGGTGCTGAACAGGCTGCGCAGGTCGTTGATCGCCACGCGCAATACATGGTGCTGCCAGGTGTGGCTGCGCAGGAACCAGAAACCGAAGCGGGTTTCTTCGACGTAGTTGTCGCTCAGGTAGCTCATGGTTGCAGACTCGGCGCCGGGCTCGCGCAGATTTCCGAAAGCATGCGCAGGCGCCGCTTGGGTTCGCTGACAAACGGATTGCGTTGATCCCAGGCGTAGCCGGCCAGGATCGAGCTGATCATGCGACGGATATCGGCCGAACCTTCGGTGTAGAAAATCACGTCCTGGAAGGTGCCGGCGTACCAGCCCTCGACGTAGCAGCGGAAGGTGTCGACGCCGCGCTTGAGTGGCTCGGCAAACTCGCTTTGCCAATCCACGGGTTCACCTTGCAACTGACGATGCAGCACCTCGGCGGCCATGCTCGCCGAACGCATGGCAATGGTCACGCCGGAGGAGAACACCGGGTCGAGGAATTCTGCTGCGTTGCCCAGCAGGGCGAAGCCAGGGCCGTGCAGCGTCTTGACGTTGGCCGAGTAGCCGCCGATGGTCCGCGCCGGGGTGTCCCACACGGCGTTCTGCAGCACGCCGGCCAGGCTTGGGGTTTCATCGATGAAACCGCGCAGGCAGGCATCGAGGTCGTCGGTGCGGCCGGCGAAATGTTCCGCCGCTGCAACCACACCCACCGAGCAGCGCCCGTCGCTGAACGGAATGGTCCAGAACCACACGTCGCGTTTGCTCGGGTGGGTGGTGATGAGGATCTTGTCCCGATCAAAAGCCGGGGTGTCGATGCGATCTTCGATATGCGTGAACACGGCCTGGCGCACGGGGAAATTCGACGGGGCCTCAAGGTCCAGCAGGCGCGGCAAGACTCGGCCATAGCCGCTGGCATCGAGCACGAAGTCGGCCTCGACACAGTACTCGCTGCCATCTTCGCGCTGCACGCCCAGTTGTGGCTTGGCGTGGCTGAAGTCGGCGCGGCTGATCGCTTGGCCGTAGCGGATCTCCACGCCTTGCAGGGCGGCCTGGTCGGCCAGCAACTTGTCGAAGTCGGCGCGTTGCACCTGGAAGGTCGTGGGCTTGCCGTTGCTGAAGGTATCGCCGAAATCGAAGGCGCTGTAGCGCTCGCCCCAGGCAAACGCGGCGCCGTTCTTGCGCTGGAAGCCGGCGGCATTGACCGCGTCGAGCATGCCGGCCTCTTCGACGAAATCCAGGCAATGGGACAACAGGCTCTCACCGATGGAGAACCGGGGGAAATGCTGGCGCTCGATGACCAGCACATCGTGGCCCTTGCGCTTGAGCAGCGCGGCGGCGATGGCGCCGGAAGGGCCTGCGCCGATGATGACGACCTGGCGATATTCCGTTTCAGTAACAGGCATTGGAATTTCTCGAATATCCATAGTTATCGTGGGTCTTGTCCTTGAGCGGGTGTGGGGTGTTCCCGACGCCCGGCCCACGGCGCCAGCATGAAACTGAAGGCCAGCCCGAGGCTCACTGCCAGGCCGAAATGACTCACCGCCGGTGTGCTGGACAACGCCAGCAGGCCGAACGACAGCCAGGTGGTGATCGCCGCCAGCAACGTGCCCAGCAGGCTCACGGCCGCGCCGCCGATCTGCTCGCGCATCAGGATCGCGTAGTCGACGCCGATGGCCGTCACCAGCAACAGGCCGAACAGGCTGAACAAGGTCAGTGGCTGCCCCAGCCAGCCGAGGCTCGCCAGGCTGCACAGCGCAGCCAGCAGCGGCAATGCGACGATGCACAAGGCGCCGCCGACACCAAACGGCCAGATCAGCACCAGCACAATCAACACGCAGGAGGCCAGTTTCAACTCGGCGGCGCTGACCTGCGTGGCGGCAAAGACTCGGTTGAGGTCGCCCAGGCGATCCACCAGTAGGACGCCCGGCAGATCCACCGCTTGTACCCGCAGCAGCGCCGCATCGTTCAAACCTTGCAAACTGACTACCGCGGCAACGCCTTGTGCTGTTGGTCCGAGCCAGAGTGTGCGATACGGCTCGGCCAACGGTCCTGCCAGTGCGGCGTCAATGTCGGTTACCGGCAGGGCCTGTAGTTGCGCTAGCTCCGCTTGCAGCGCGGCGACTGGGACGCCCAGGTCCAGCAGCGGTTGCCAGAAGGCTGGCAAGCGGGCGAGGGCCTCACGCACCTTCTGCTGTTCGGCGGGCGGGCTGACCAGTTGGTTCAGCGACAGGTAGCCCTGGAGCTTTTCCAGGCCGATCAACTGATCCAGCCGCTCGTTGAGGGCGGTCTGGTGCTCCAGCAGTTGGGATTGATCGTCGGCGCGGATCAGGAAGAACTGACTGGTGGGCTGGAAGCCGGTGATGCGCGCGACGTCGTGGGCTTCGTCGGTGAGGTGCTGAGGCGTGCCGATCCACTGGCGGATGTCGTTTTTCGTGGTCAGGTGCCAGAGCCCGCCCGCGCAGAACGACAACAACAACATCAGCAGGACCGGCGTGCGCACCCGCTTCAGCAGGGCCTCGCGGGCCTTGAGCAGGTATTGGCAGACCTGGAGCGGCCATTGGGCTGGACGCAACTCTGCACCCTTGAGCAGCGCCGGCAGCAGGCAGACGGCGGCCAGGTAGGCGCCAACCAGCCCGGCGGTGGAAAATATCGCGATCTGGGTCAGGGCCGGGAAGGGGGTCCAGGCCAGGGCCAGGTAGCCGATGCAGGTGGTCACAAGGCTCAGGCTCAGCCCCGGCAGGGTCAGGCGCAAGGCCGGCCAGCTGCGCCATGGCTTGAGGCTCCAGCTCTTGGACAGGTAGTGCAGTGGGTAGTCCACCGCGACGCCGATCAGGCTGGAGCCCAAGACCAGGGTCATGACATGCATGTGGCCAAACAAGGCCACGCAGGCCACCGCGCCGAACAGCACGCCCACCAGCACCGGTACGAACGCCAACCACACGCGCAGGCGTCGGAAGGCCAGCAACAGCAGCAGCAAGATGCCGATGGTCGCGCCACCGCCGACCCAGGTGATTTCTCGCGACGCCTGTTGTTGGCCGCTGGCGGCGTACAGCAGGCCGCTGGCCGCCAGCAGTTGCCCTTGGGCCTGGCTTGCCTGGTCGCGGCTGCGTTGCAGCAGCTCGGCCACTTGCAGCGGCAGGTTCATGTCGAAGGCGTTGCCTTGGGCGCGGGCCCGCAGCATCACCCAGCTTTTACCGTCGGCATCGGCGACCAACGCACCGCTGCCGATGTCGAATTTTATCGCGCCGCGTTGTGGCTGGCTGTTCTGGATGCGCCCGGTCAGACCCAGCCAGTCGTCCTGGTTCGGCACCAGGCTGAAGCCGCTGAACGGGTCGAACAGGGCCTGCACCCGTTGTTGGATGAACGCCTGGGGCTGCTTGATCAATTGCTGCCGGTCCGCCGCCGAGAGCATTGCCAGCCGCCCGTTGAGCAACTGCGCGCGCAGCGCCGGCAAGTCGGCCTGCAACGTCCACTGGACCTTGTCGAACAGACCGCTGGCCTGCCATTGCTGGCCCAGGGTTTGCGCCAGGGCGATGGCTTGCTGGCGATCGGTGTGACCGACCAGCACCAGCATCTCGCGATTGAGTGGTTCCTGCATGCGTTGTTCGGCGATGAGTTCCAGCGCATCGGGCGACGTGCCTGGCACCAGTTCCATGAGATTGGCCGACAGCGGTGCGCCGTTGCGCCATTGCCAACCGGCGAGCGCGAGCACTGCCAGCAGCAGCATCACGAACAGCCAGGGCAGCCCCCGTTCACTCGGCAAAATCATGTTGCTCCGCTTCGCTCAAGGGGTGTGCGCTGGTCGTGTCCTGCATGCGCAGCACGGTACTGTCGCCTTGGGTTTCCAGCAATTCGATGCGCTGCACCAGTTCGCCGCCGTCGATGTTGATCTGGTTGAAAACCTGTTTGAGCAGCACCGAGCGCGGGGTCAGGGTGAGCTTCCATTGTTGCGGCTCGCCCGACAGGCTCAGTTCGAAATCCCGCTGCAGGCCTGTGCTGTCACCCTGCAATACGGCCAGGAACAAGCGGTTCTGCTCGGCGCCGGCGCTCTTGTTCGGCAACATCTGCCAGGTGCTGCCGTCTCGTCGGGCGATGCCCTGGGTGGTGATGCGGTAGTCCTGTTGCAGCGGGGTTTGCAGCAGCCACAGCAGGCCGTGGTTTTTCGCCAGCACGAAGCGCCCCTTGCTGGTGAGGGGCTGGGGCAGGGCGCGCAGGTGTTTTTCCTGGATGAACTGCCCGTGGATCACCTCCGGGCGGGCCAGTTGCTCGCTGAGTTGTTGCAAGTCGAACGCTTGGGCAGCGGGCGCCAGGCAGCACAGCAACAGCCAGATAACCAGGCGCTTCATGGCAGTTTCCTTTCCACGGCTTGAACAAAGACCCGGGGCGAGGCCAGCAGCATTTCGCGACTGGCGAGGTCCACGGCCACTTGCACCGAACTGGCACGGGTCAAGCGTTCGCCGGTGGCTGCGTCGCTGATCAGGTAATTGATCTTCAGCCGGTTTTCCCACTCCACCAGGCTGGCGCGCACGGTCAGGGCCTGGCCGAACACGGCGCTGCGCACGTAGCGCAGTTGCAGGTCGATGATCGGCCATGCGTGGCCGGATTCGAGCATGTCGTTGTAGTTGTGGCCGATCAGGTCGAGCAAGGCGCAGCGGGCCACTTCCAGGTATTTGACGTAGTGGCCGTGCCAGACCACGTTCATCGAATCGACATCGAAGAACGGCACCACGATGTGTGTGTCAACGTGCAAAACGCCTTGGTTACGCATGCAGCCTCCAGTGTTGCTCGGCGATGCGTTGCAGGCACAGGCGCAGTTCGCCTTCCAGGGCGCGGTCTTCGATCACCGGCGGGAAATCCTCAGCCAGTTGCTGGTGCATGGCGGCCAGGGCCGGCGGCAGCGCTCGTGCGTCTTCGGCACGGCTGCGTAGCCACACGCCCTGGTTGGCGGCCAGCAAGGTAGCCGCGGCAACTTGTTCGGCCAGCTCCAGCACGCGGATCGCATCCCGGGCGGCGATGGTGCCCATGCTCACCTTGTCCTGGTTGTGGCACTCGGTGGAGCGCGAGAACACGCTGGCCGGCATGGTGTTTTTCAGGGCTTCGGCGGTCCAGGCACTGGTGCCGATCTGCACGGCCTTGAAGCCATGGTTGAGCATCGCCCGTTCGGCGCTGGCGCCGGACAGGTTGCTTGGCAGGCCATGGTTGTAGCGCTCGTCCACCAGCAGTGCGAGCTGGCGGTCCAGCAAGTCGGCGACGTTGGCCACCAGGTTTTTCAAGCTGTCCATGGCGAAGGCGATGTGCCCGCCGTAGAAATGCCCGCCGTGCAGGACGCGCTCGGCTTCGGCGTCGATGATCGGGTTGTCGTTGGCGCTATTGAGTTCGGTCTCGATAAACGCGCGCAGCCAGCCCAGGCTGTCGGCCAATACCCCAAGCACATGGGGCGCGCAGCGCAGGGAATAGCGATCCTGCAGGCGATGCAGCGGCGCGGTTGGGGCGTCGATTGCCAGGTCTTTGCGCAGCCACGCGGCGACTTGCATCTGCCCCGGGTGTGGCTTGGCAGCGAACAGGCGTTCGTCGAAGTGTTCCGGGTTGCCTTGCAGGGCGACGACGTTCAGCGCGGTGATGCGGGTCGCCAGTTGCAGCAGGTAGTCGGCGCGGGCGAAGGCCAGGCAAGCCAGGCCGGTCATCACGGCGGTGCCGTTCATCAGCGCCAGGGCTTCCTTGGGTCGCAGCACCAGCGGTGTCCAGCCCAGTTCACGATGCACGTCAGCGGCCAACCGCCGTTCGCCGCGGAACATCACTTCCCGTTCGCCGGACAGCGTGGCGGCGACGTAGGACAGCGGCGTCAGGTCGCCACTGGCGCCCACCGAGCCTTCTTCCGGAATCAGCGGCAGGATGTCGTGTTCGAGAAAGGCCTGGAGGCGTTCCAGCAGTTCCACCCGCACCCCCGACACGCCGTGGCACAGCGACTGCAAACGCGCCGCCAGCACCGCACGGGTGGCCTGGGCGTCGAGCAGTTTGCCCAGGCCGCAACCGTGGAACGTGTACAGGTGGCGCGGCAGGGCCTCGACGTGGTGCAACGGCACGGCCACCACGCAAGAGTCGCCGTAACCGGTGGTCACGCCGTAGATCACCCCTTCCTTGTCCAGCAAGGAATCGAGGAATTGCGCTCCCTTGGCAATGCGCTGGCGGAACACCGGGTCATCTTGCAATTGCGTCGGTGTCTGACGGTTGGCCAGGGCCAGCACATCTTCGATGCGCAAGGGGCGTTCGCCGAAGGTTACCGGCTCAGGAGTGGGCATCGTCATCGGTCTTCCAGAAAGGGTAAAAGTTGAACCACTGTTGGGGGCCCTGGAGGCAGTACTGCGCCAGGCGTTCGGCGTAGCGGCCGGCCCAGTGGGCGATCACTTGCTCGCGGTCATTGCGTTTCCATGCCACGGCATCGGCGAAGGGTTCGAGGATGACGCGATAGCGTCCCTCGTGCTTGAGGCACATCAGCAGATTGACCGGGCATTTCAGCAGGCCGGCCAGTAGCCAAGGGCCCTGGGGAAAGGCGGCCGGGTGGCCCATGAAGTCCACGGTCACGCTGCGCCCGCCGTGCAGCGGTACGCGGTCGCCGGCGATGGCCAGCCACTCGCCGCGCTCCAGGCGTTCGCTCAACTGCAACATGATCACCGGGTCCAGCTCGCTGACCTGGATCAGCCGCAGGTGCGTGGCACCGGCTTCGCCCAGCAAGCGGTTGAACTGCTCGGCGTGCTTGGTGTGCACCAGCACGTTCATGGTCACTTTCTCGCCCAGCTCGGCCAGGGCCCGGCACATTTCCAGGTTGCCCAGGTGCGCGCCCACCAGCATTTGCCCGCGGGTGTCTCGCAAGTGATTGCGCAGCAGCGCCTTATCGACGATTTCGATCTGGTCGATGCTCAGCTTGCCGTTCCAGACGTCGAGCTTGTCTAGCAGGGAGTCGGCAAAGGCCATGAACTGCCCGAACACCCGCCAGCGGGTCGGGCGCAGTTCAGGACGTGTGCTCCAGTCGGCCAGGCGCTGCTGATATTGCCAGGCCGCCTGGCGGGCGCTGCGGCCGAAAATGAAGAAGTACAGGACGATGCCGTACAGCACCGGGGTCAGCAAGCGCCGGCCGAGCACCTTGGCGGCGACAGCGGTGAGCTTCATCAGCCAGAAACTGCCACGCTCCTGGCGGTCGGCCCAATGTTGCTTGTCTTCCTGAAGGCTCATGCCCGCCACCGTCGCCAGAGAATCAGGGGAAAGCGCACGAGCATGCCGAAGAACAATCGGGTGTGCATGCTGGAAATCAGCACGTTGTCGTGGAGCAGGCGAAAGTGCGAGACCCCGTCCTGGGGGTAATGGACCCGCGTGTGCAGCCAGTGCATCGGCTGATTGCGCCACGCCAGGCGCACGAGGATGTCCGAGTCGAAATCCATGCGCTTGCCGATATTGGCCGAGTCGATCAGCGCCAGGGTCGGTGCCAAGGGATAAACCCGAAAGCCGCACATGGAGTCGCGGATTTGCAAGGACAGGCTGTTGATCCAGACCATCACGTGGGTCAGGTAGCGCGCATACAGACGACCTTTCGGCACGCTGGCATCGTAGCGCGGATAACCACAGATCACCGCGTCGGGGTGGGCACGGGATTGCTCGATGAACGTCTTCACGTCGCCAAGATCGTGCTGCCCGTCGGCGTCCACCTGCAAGGCGTGGCTGAAACCCAGGCGCGAAGCCTCGCGCAGGCCGGTCATCACCGCACCGCCCTTGCCCTGGTTGACGGCCAGCCTGACCAGATGAACCCGCTCGCCCTCGGCCAGCCGCTCGAGCACGGCGGCACACGCCGGGCTGCTGGCGTCGTCCACCAGCACACAGGGCAGGCCGTTGGCGAGCAACGCCTGGACCACCGCCGAGATGGCGGTTTCGTGGTTGTAGACCGGGATGACGGCGCAGGGGTTATGCATGCGGCATGTCTCGATGGCCAAGGAGCATTTTGTGGCGAGAGCGCTTGCTCCCGCCGTAGGAGCTGCCGAAGGCTCGGTGCCGCGTTCGGACGATCTTTTGATCTTTCGCTTTGGACTCAATTGCTAGGGACAAGATCGCCACCTCGTTGCACTCGACAGCTCCTACGCCACCCTGCGGGAGCAAGCGCCCTTGCCACAATGATCTGTGTGGATGCTTAGGCATTGTTTTCCCCCAACACAATCCGCCCACTGGAGCAGGCCGCCGTGTCATTGCGGTAGGCGAAGTACAGCTTGCCGCGCTCGCGGTCGAAGCGCAGGTGCAGTTGGACTTCATCGCCGGGGCGCACCAGTTGCTGGAATTTCAGCACTTCCATGCCGACGAACCGGGGCGGCAGGTCCAGCAATTGTCGGCCCAGGCTCAAGGCCCAATCGACCTGCACCACGCCCGGCAGTACCGGCGCGGTGGGGAAGTGACCGCTGAAGTACACCAGGTCTGGCGGTACGACCAGTTGCAGGCTCCACTCGCCGTCGGTGTCGACCTGCTCCAGGACTTCAGGGGCCTTGGGGCGTGGCGCCATCAGCAGCGCCTCGACCTCGGTCTGGGGCAGCTTGCCCTGGGCGTTGAGCGGCAACTGCCGCAACCAGCGCCAACGCCGTGGCAGGGCGAGGGTTTCGCAATGCTCGCTCAGGTGCCGGCGCAGGCCTTCGGTAACGGCGCGTCGACCCTGGTTGCGTAAGGCACGCAGGCCAGCGTGGCTCAGCACCAGCAGCGCACCGAGGGAGGCGCGATTCTCCTGTACCACCCCCAGCCGCGCTTCGCTGACCCAGTCGTGGGTCACCAGCGCTTGTTCGAGCATCGGCAGGGAGATGCGTTTTTCTTCGAGCTTGACGATGCGGTCCAGTCGCCCGAGCAGTTCGAAGCGCCCATCTTCGGCGATTCGCGCCGCGTCGGCGGTGTGTTCCACATGCCCGGTCGGTAGGTAGGGCGAGGCGATCAACAAGGCGCCGTCGCTGTCCTGGCTCAGCTCGACGTCGGCAAAGGGTTGCCACAATCCGCCACCCTGGCGCCAGGCGATGCCGCCGGTTTCCGAACTGCCGAAAATTTCTGTCGGCCATTGCCCCAGGCGCTGCTGCAAGCTTTGCGCAGCCTCGGCCGGCAAGGCACCGCCAGAGGAGAACACCCGGCGCACGCAGCTCAAGGCCGGCCAATCGAGGTTGTCGCCCATGCGTTTGAGCAGCGCCGGGCTAGCGACCCAGGCGAACGCCGGTTGTTCGCGACTGGCGCGTTGCAGGTCTTCGGGGAACGCCAATTGCCGCCGCACGAATACACGTCCGGCGCACAGGGGCCAAAGCACCCGGAACAGCAACCCGTAGATGTGCTGGGTTGCAACACTGCCGATCATGCAGGCCGGGCCCAGGTCGGCGCCCCACAGGTGTTCCAGGGCCTGGACCTCGTTGCTCAACTGGCGCAGGGTTTTCTCGATGCGCTTGGGTTCACCGCTGGAGCCAGAAGTGCACAGGCTCAGCCAGCACTGATCGAGGTCCAGTTCGGCGGCGTCCATCGGCGCTTGTTGCAAGGCGTCGGGATGTGTATCGCCGGGCTGGTCGGTCAGCCACAGGTCCACGTCCGCCGCCCAACGCTGGCGTGTCTGCGCTTGGAGGTCGGTGGGAAGCAGGACTCGGGCTCCGGCGCGCCAGGCGCCGAGCAGGGCGACGGCCAGGTCGGCGGCATCTTCCAGGTGCACCGCCACATGTCGCACGCCCCGGGCATGCAGGCCGGCCGCCAGGCGCAACGCCGCGTCCCGCAGTTGCGAGTGATTCAGTGCCGGATCGACCGCAACGGCACGTTCCGGCTGAGCCTTGAGCAGCATCTGCTCAAGCGTTATCCAATTCATGGGTGGCCTCTTACCCGTTGTCGTATGAGCCATTCAATGGCAAACAGCAGCCCCATCAATCCGTAGGAAATCAGGCCGGTGTACAACATCCACCAGCTCAGCGGCGCCCAGAGGGTCAGGGCGGCGGCGAGCAAACCGTTACATAGGAAAAACACACTCCAGGCCACCGTGACCTGGCGGGTATACACCACCGCCTTGGCTGGCAACTGCGGTTCGCGCAGGCGGGCCAGGCGTTCGATCATCGGCGGGCCGTATTTCAGGCTCAGCACGAACAGCCCGAGCATGAATGCGCTGATCAGCACCGGGTACCAGCGCAGCAGGAGCGGGCTGTCGAACAGCGCGAGCAATACACAAAACACGATCGCCGTGGCCGCCATCCAGCGGCTGCCGGCCCCGTCGTTGCCAAGCAACGCCCGGGCCAGCCACAGGCTACCCAGCAGCAACCCGAACTGCCACGGGGCAAAGTGCTCCATGCCGAAATACACCGCAAAGGGGTAGAGCAGGCCCGCCAGCAGCAGGCCGAGGCCAATCAGCCGTGTCATGCGGCCGGTTGGACCAGTCGATAAACCGCCTCGACCACGTCATTGACGGTGCGCACCGACTTGAATTCTTCGGCGGCGATTTTCTTGCCGGTCTGACGCTTGATATGGTCGATCAGGTCGACCGCATCGATGCTGTCGATTTCCAGGTCCTGGTACAGGTTCGATTCCAGCGTCACACGCTCAGGGTCCAGCTCGAAAAGCTCGACCAGAGCATCGCGCAGGGTGTGGAAAATATCGTCACGAGTTTGCATGATCCGGTCTCAGGGGCGTTTTGCAGTGACGAAGGCCGCAAGGCTTGCCACATTGCTGAAATGGTTGCGGGTGTCCTTGGCGTCGGCGTCTATCTTGATGCCGTACTGCTTCTGGATCGCCAGGCCAAGCTCCAGGGCATCCACCGAATCCAGGCCCAGGCCTTCACCGAACAGGGTCTGGTGGTCGCCGATGTCGTCGATGCCAATATCCTCCAGGCCGAGGGCGTCGATGATCAGCTGTTTGATGTCACGGTGCAGATCGCTCATCTTCGGCGAGCTCCTTGATGTAATAGTGATGCAAAAAATCGTTAAGCCTGCGCGAAGCCTGAGGTGGCGGGCCGAGCGCGGCGAACGCCTGTGGGTCTATATCGGCCCCGACGCGAAAACTGAAGTGCACGCGGCACCGGGGAATGCGATACCAGGGTTCGGCCTTGGTCAGGGTCGTGGGGCAGACCTTGATCGTGACGGGTGTGAGGATTTTCGCACCCCGCAGGGCGATGGCCGCCCCCCCCCGATGAAAGGCCGGTACCTGACCTGGTTGGGTGCGCGTTCCTTCGGGGAAGACGATCAGCGTCTGGCCCTCTTGCAGGGCGTCGCTGGCGGCATCGAGCATGTCCATGCTGCCGTCGTTGCTGATGTATTGGGTCGAATGCAGTGGGCCACGGGTAAAGGGGTTCTCCCAGAGGCTTTGCTTGACCACGCAGTTGGCGTCGCGCACGAGCCCGATCAGGAACACCACGTCGATCAGCGACGGGTGATTGGCAATGATCATCTGCCCAGGGCGCCCGAGCCGTTCGGCGCCATCGATCTGGTAGGTGAGCACGCCGGTGCGGGCCATGAACCGGATAAAGAACCAGAACAACCGCCCGACCGTGCGGCGCGCCCTTTGGCGGTGAGCCAGGGCATCGCCGGGCCACCAGGCCAGCAACGGGAACACCAGCAAACGCAGGCACAGTCCGCCCAGCCCGAACAGGGCGAAGCTTAGGGCGGTCGCGATCAGGCGCCAGTAATAGGCGTCTCGGTGTTTACCCGTCACCGGTTGCGTTGCCAGGTCCATACACGATTCTTCCAGGCATGTTGGCAGGTGGTTTTGTCATCCAGCAGCGTACGCAATAAATCCAGGGCATGGGGCCAGTCGCTGCCCGGCATTTGACCGGTGCGGGCGCACAGGTCCAATTGCCAGTCGTCACCCGGGGTCAATAGCAGGCCCATGGCATAGGGAAACGGCACGTCATTGACCCACGGTGCATAGACTTGTGGAGGTTGTTCTTCGGTGATCACCAGCAGCACCGCAGGCGATCCTTCGTTCAACAGCGCGACGGCCTCCAGCACGCCGTGTTCCAACCCGTCGCCAGTAGCGGCCAGGGCCGTCATTTCACTGGTTTCGCCGCGCATGATCGACCACAGGCCAATCACCGCGTTGTGCACCGAGAGGCTGAATTGGGTCGGCGATAAAGGCTGGTCGGCGGCCAGGTCCTTGAGAATCTCGAAAGTGCGCGGGGTTTCGCCGTGGCGGGAAATAAAGACCAACGGTAGGTCCGCCCGCCCCTCGGCCAGCGGCCAGCCGACACTGAAGGCCATTCGCGCCAGGCGGCTGAGGCGCCGGCGCTGCATGGCCGGCAGGAACGAAACGTCAGGGGCGGCATCGCTAGTCGGCAATACGACCGGCTGTCGGCTCCATGCCTGCCAATCGTCCACGCTTTCGAGCCCAGGGGCCCATGCGCGCCATTGGGCGATATTGAAATTGATCACAAACGTCATCCCACCCCTGCGGGCTTTTATTGTCACGGTCCAGTGGTTTGACCCGCGTCCAACCCTGCATGGCCTAGCGACCCAAGTGGCGCGCATTATCCCGGTGCGATTGGCTTGTAGCAAATACTGGTTACATTTTGCTCAGCGAAATGTACGCGTTGCGCTGCTCAAGGCCTGGCTTGGACCATTGTTGCGATCATCACAAGTCTGTCTGTCGGTTGTTTCTGTCGCGGTCTGGGCGAATTGACGCCTGAATCGTTGGAAAAGCCACTGTTGCTGTAGTCCTTCTACGCAGAAGGTAGCTAAGCGGTGTCGCTGCCTACTACACTCGGGCATCTTTGGTACACGGAGGTTTTGACATGCGGCGTGTGGTGTTCAATCAGAAAGGTGGCGTGGGCAAATCCAGTATCGCCTGCAATCTGGCGGCAGTCAGCGCCAGCGAAGGCTATCGCACGCTATTGGTGGACCTGGATGCCCAGGCCAACTCCACTCAGTACCTGACTGGCTTGACCGGCGATGACATTCCCATGGGCATTGCCGACTTCTTCAAGCAGACCTTGTCGTCCGGGCCGTTCTCGAAAAAGAACAAGGTGGATATCTACGAAACGCCGTTCGACAACCTGCACGTGGTCACCGCCACGGCGGAACTGACGGACCTGCAGCCCAAGCTTGAGGCCAAGCACAAGATCAACAAGCTGCGCAAACTGCTTGAAGAGCTGGAGGAGGATTACGACCGGATTTACCTCGATACCCCGCCTTCACTGAATTTTTATGCGGTTTCAGCATTGATCGCCGCCGATCGGGTGCTGATTCCCTTCGACTGCGACAGCTTCTCCCGACAGGCGCTGTATGGGCTGCTGGCGGAAATCGAAGAGCTCAAGGAAGACCATAACGAAGGCCTGGAAGTCGAAGGCATCGTGGTCAACCAGTTCCAGGCCCGGGCCAGCCTGCCACAGCAGATTCTCGACGAGTTGATCGCCGAAGGGCTGCCGGTATTGCCGGTGTACCTGAGCAGTTCGGTGCGCATGCGCGAATCCCACCAGGCCAGCCTGCCACTGATCCACCTTGACCCGCGGCACAAGCTGACCCTGCAGTTCGTGGAGTTGCATGGGTTGCTGGAGCAGGCTTGAAGCAAAAGATCGCAGCCTTCGGCAGCGCCTACAGGATGAGCGCTAACCCTGTAGGCGCTGCCGAAGGCTGCGATCTTTCCAGGCTGTGCTTCAAATCCCCTGGCTGCGCAACCAAGCCATCAACTGCGGCAACGGCAGCGCCCCACTCTGGCGCGCCACTTCCCGACCGTCCTTGAACAGGATCAGGCTGGGAATCGAACGGATCCCCAACTGCGCGGATAGCGGCTGGTTGGCCTCGCTGTCGAGCTTGGCCAGCCGACATTTGCCCACCAGTTGCGCGGCGGCTTGTTCGAACACGGGCGCGAAGGACTTGCACGGCCCACACCAATCGGCCCATACATCCACCAGCAATGGCAACTCACCCTTGATCTGGCTCGCGTAGTCGCCTTGCTTGAGTTCGAACGGCTTGCTCAACAGCACCTGGGCCTTGCAGCGCCCGCACTTGGGCTGGTCGCCCAGGCGTTCGGTGGGTATGCGATTGAGCCCGTTGCAATGGGGGCAGGGGATCAGCATCAGGTCAGTCTCCAGAAAATCATCGGCACAGATTGAACACTATATAGAAACCAACACAAAAACCCTGTGGGAGCGAGCTTGCTCCCACAGGGGGGGTCAGCGTCGCGGGTTATTTGGCGTGGGTCAGCGTGTTGTAGCTGGTCATCAGGTTGCGGTAGTCGGGGATGTGGTTGGAGAACAAGGTCGCCAGCCCTTCCACGTCGTTGCGCCAGTCGCGGTGCAGTTCACAAGCCAGGCCGAACCAGGTCATCAGTTGCGCACCCGAGGATGACATGCGGTCCCAGGCCGATTGACGGGTCAGTTCGTTGAACGTGCCGGACGCATCGGTGACCACGAACACTTCGAAGCCTTCGGCCAGGGCCGACAGTGCCGGGAAGGCCACGCAGACCTCAGTAACCACGCCAGCGATGATCAGTTGCTTCTTGCCGGTGGCCTTGATCGCCTTGACGAAATCTTCGTTGTCCCAGGCATTGATCTGGCCAGGGCGAGCGATGTACGGCGCGTCCGGGAACAGGCTCTTGAGCTCGGGCATCAACGGGCCGTTGGGGCCGGTTTCGAAGCTGGTGGTGAGGATGGTCGGCAGTTGGAAGTACTTCGCCAGGTCCGCCAGGGCCAGCACGTTGTTCTTGAAGCGGTCCGGGTCGATGTCGCGCACCAGGGACAGCAGGCCGGCTTGGTGATCGACCAGCAGAACGGCGGCGTTATCTTTGTCGAGACGGTTGTAGGAAGTGGTCATGGCGTAGCCCTCATTGAGTTTTGGTTGCCGAAGGTGTCGGCGTGGTTAAGGTTTTCAATGTTGCTGCAGCGATTGATCGGTGATTCATCCGGTCGAAGCGCCCCGGTTTCAATCCGTGTCGCGATTCGATGGGTGTAGATTAAAACTGGCACCTTTGATGCGCTAGACTGCGAAAAATGGACTTAGCGTTCTATTTGGAGAACGATCATCGAAGACCTCAACACGCTTTACTATTTCACCCAGGTGGTCGAACACCGTGGCTTCGCCGCCGCTGGTCGGGCGCTGGACATGCCAAAGTCCAAACTCAGCCGGCGTATTGCCCAGCTGGAGGAGCGGCTCGGGGTGCGGTTGCTCCATCGCACCAGCCGCCACTGCACCTTGACGGAGATCGGCCAGGCCTATTACCAGCGCTGCCTGGCGATGCGGGTCGAAGCCGAGAGCGCGGCGCAAGTGATCGAGCGCAACCGCTCCGAACCCCAGGGACGGGTGCGCATCAGTTGCCCGACGGCGCTACTCAACAGTTGGGTCGGGCCGATGCTGACCCGCTATATGCTCAAGTACCCGCGGGTGGAACTGTTCATCGAGAGCACCAACCGCCGGGTGGACTTGATCCATGAAGGGTTCGATATCGCCTTGCGGGTGCGCTTTCCGCCGCTGGAAAATACCGACATGGTCATGAAAGTGTTGAGCAACAGCACCCAGTGCCTGGTGGGTAGCCCGGCGTTCCTGGAGCGCTTGTCTTCACCGGCCTCCCCGGCGGACCTCAACGGCTTGTCTAGCGTGCACTGGGGGGCGCCGCAGCGTGAATACCAGTGGGAATTGTTCGGTCCGGACGGCACCCGTGCACTGATCCGCCATGAGCCGCGCATGGTGACCGACGACTTGCTGGCCCTGCGTCACGCCGTGTTGGCCGGCATCGGCATCGCCCACCTGCCTGCCGTGGTGGTGCGCGAAGACATAGCGGCCGGCCGGTTGGTGGAGCTGGTGCCGGGCTGGACGCCCAAGTGCGGGATCGTCCATGCGATCTTTGCCTCGCGACGCGGGTTGCTGCCGTCGGTGCGTACGCTGCTTGATTTTCTGGCCGAGGAATTCAGCCAGAGTGATATGGCGTAGCGTGGAGGCCACTATGCCAGCGTATTTCCCTTGTGTGTGGGCTTGCTTGCGATGCTGGCCTGATAGTTGGTCGGGGGTTTTTGACTGGGTACATATCCATTTCTGCGGTAACGGCCACTTGGGGTTCCGCTTTTACAGCGGGTCACTTTTGGAAGAGCGCCAAAAGTAACCAAAAGCGCTTTGCCCCACCACTCGGCACCTCGCCTAGGCTCGGTGTGCCCTCACTCCGGCATTGCTCCGTGGGCCCGCCGCGAAGGGCCATCCATGGCCCAGCGCGGCTATCCCGGCATCCATGCCGGGATGCCCACTCCACAATGCCTGCCTTCGGCCATCGTGGTTAACGGGGCGCCCGAAATCAACGTCCACCGCGAGGCGGCCTAGTAGCCGACCTGGCTCTCACGGTCGTACACCCATCAGACTTGTTTGGGCAGGTCCTGTGGGAGCAAAGCTTGCTCGCGAGGCGGCCTGATAGCCGGCTGGCTCTCCCTCTCGTACTCCAATCCCATTGTGGGGCTTGCACTCAAGGCTGCCATTCATCAGGTGCGCCGCACTGAAAAGGTGTCACGGCCTCAAAAAGACACTACGTATCTGTTTGCAGACTCAGGAGGTCCCATGAGCCATCCTCAAGACCCAGCCACTCCCCAAACAGTGGACAACCCCAACGATGACGGCTTCGTACTCGGCACCGCCGGCCGCGACGAAGACCCCAACGCCGCCCCGTCCTACGCCACCGACCGCCGCCACGACCGGGATGAACTGACCCCTGAAGACGCCCGCGGCATGCCCGGTTACCCGGAGAAAAAAACGCCGGCCAAACCGGTTGGCGAAGAGGGTGCCGAGACGGAACCGGGCATCGAGACGCCTGAGCAGGGGAACGATAAGGTTGGGTGAGCAGGACTCATATCTGCTCACATTTCTTACCGAGACCTAAAGCTTTTGGCGACTAGGCTGGAAACCAGCAAGAACTAACCATTTGTCTAACTGGCGCTATCGCAATTTGCGATGCGCCAGATTTGTGTTTAACTTCCCCATAGCAAAATGCGATAAGGACGTTGCATGCATGTGATCACTGAGAAACGCATTTGGGAGGCCAAGGAGAAATGGCCACATTCAGCGAATGCGTTGGATCAATGGTATCGGCTGATCAAGCGCAATAGCCCGGCTGATTTCGCAGCGATGAAATCCATATTTCCGGCAACCGACAAGGTCGGTCCGCTGCATGTGTTTGACATCGGTGGAAACAAGTTGCGGCTGATTGCGGTGATTCGATACCGAGCGCAGCGTCTGTATATCAAATGCGTGCTTGACCATCGGGAATACGACAGAGGCAGGTGGAAGGAGGAAAAGGGATGAGTGCACTGATCGAACAAGTCGCCGCCCATTGGGAGTTTGTGTCGCCCCTGCTGCGCAAACCCAGGAGCGAAGAGGATTACGACCGGTTGGTCGCAGCGCTCGATGAATTGTTGGAATTGATTGGCGAAGAAGAAGCCCATCCTCTGATGAGCCTGGTGGACATCATCGGTGAATGGATTGAGGCCTGGGATCACCAACATCGGCCAATGCCCAAGGCCAGTGGCGTCGAGACACTTCGCTATCTGATGCGCGAGCATGGGATGAGCCAGAGCGACTTGCCGGGTGTCGGCACCCAGTCGGTGGTGTCGGAGATATTGAGCGGCAAGCGCCAGCTCAATTTAAGGCAGATCCGCTGGCTGGCGGAGCGCTTCGGCGTATCGGTTGAGACCTTTATTTGATGGTTTGGCGCGGCGCACTAACTGTGGCGAGGGAGCAAGCTCCCTCGCCACAGGGGGATGCGCTATGTCGACTGGCGTGGGTCGACGTTGTCCAGTGCCCGGTTCGCCAATAAGCTGCTCAGTTCGATCAACTGCTGAATGCCCAGGGCAATGTGCCGCTTGGGGCCTTCCAAATCGAACGCCAGGTCACTGACCATGGCGTTGGCCGAGGCCAGGTTTTCGCTGAGGTTGGCGAGCAGGGTTTCGGTGTCGACGCCATTGACGACGGTGAACAGTTGGCCTGGATCGGCCTCGGGTTTGTTGGGTTTTGGGTTGAGGTAGTAGTCGAGGACGCGGTCAGCAGTTTCGTCGAATTCTTTTGAGTTTTTAGTGGCTGGATCGGTATCGGGCGGATTGGGGGTTGCTTTGAACATGGTGAATCTCCGTGATTGGTTGAGCCACCACGACCTATCGCTAAACAAGTAAAGGTGGCGGCTGTACGCAGGTTAGCGATCCGGGTCACAGAAACCCCGGGTAGACCAGAAGGTCTCCCACGCACAGCCACCATTAAGCGAGTTGCAGACGTAAAAGACTGCAATCGAGACTGGGCATTGTTGCGTCTGTGTTGAGTCGGATCGCTAAACCCGATCGCTGATTTTCAGCGACGGGGAAAACGATAAAGCCCGACCCCAAGGCGCACAAGCCGGCGGATTCTGGCGTAGTTGTAGGCAATGGCGCAAGGCGGCGTAGCCTGCTCCTGAATGGTCCTACATCGAAATAAACGCGGTGATCGTCAAGGGGAGTGGATTGGCTTCATGTGGTGAATTGAAGATCGCCATCGCGAGCAAGCTCGCTCCCACAAGGGTGGCTGTGTGATCGCGATATTTGCGGCAACACCCAACCCCTGTGGGAGCGAGCTTGCTCGCGATGACTTTCTCCCAGGCAACCCCGAACCTGCGGCGAGGAAGGGTTACGACGAGCAACTGATCTCCAGATGCTTGCCCCACTCCGGCGGGCGTTGTGCGTAGCTGTCCATGCTTGGTTGTTCTTCGAACGGCTTGCTCAACACGGTGTGCAGGCGGCGGACTTCTTCGTAGTCACCGGATTCGGCAGCGTCGATGGCTTTCTGCGCCAGGTAGTTGCGCAGCACGTACAGCGGGTTGACGGCGTGCATGCGGGCGCGACGCTGGTCTTGATCGACGGCGCCTTCGCGGTTGACGCGGGCGACATACAGCTCGCCCCAGGCATCGAAACCCTTGAGATCGACGAAGTCATCGCGCAGGGTGGCGACGGCTTGCGCGGGGGCTTGATCGCCCAGTCGGCGGAAGAACAGGCTGTAGTCGACGCCGCTGTTCTGCATCAGTTGCAGCAGGCGCTCCAGCAGTTTCTGGTCATCCTCCTCGGCGCTGGTCAGGCCGAGGCGGCGGCGCATCAGGTCCAGGTAGTGGGCCTGGTACAGCGGCAAGTACAAGCCGAGGGTTTCGCGCAGGGCTTCGACGCTGATGAACGGCGTCAGGGCCTGGGCCAGGGCGCTGAGGTTCCACTGGCCGATGGGCACCTGGTTGCTGAAGGAGTAGCGGCCCTGGTCATCGGAGTGGTTGCAGATGAAGTTGGCGTCGAAGTCGTCGAGGAAGGCGAACGGCCCGAAGTCGAAGGTGATGCCCAGAATCGACATGTTGTCGGTGTTCATCACGCCGTGACAGAAACCGTAGGCCTGCCATTTGGCAATCAGCTCGGTGTTGCGCTCGACGATTTCGCGGAACATCGCCAGGTATGGTTCCGGTTGCTCACGGCACTCGGCGAAATGCAGGTTCAACACGTGCTCGGCAAGGGCTGCATGCAGTTCGGGTTTCTTGGTGTAGTAGAAATATTCGAAATGCCCGAAGCGCACGTGGCTAGGCGCCAGGC
The DNA here is from genome assembly GCF_963970585.1 of Pseudomonas sp. RL_105y_Pfl2_101. Taxonomy (NCBI): domain Bacteria; kingdom Pseudomonadati; phylum Pseudomonadota; class Gammaproteobacteria; order Pseudomonadales; family Pseudomonadaceae; genus Pseudomonas; species Pseudomonas sp. RL_105y_Pfl2_101. The sequence continues at coordinate 283,251 of NZ_CAXAPG010000001.1, read as the reverse complement.
GCAGCACCATGGCGGCGCGCTCCTGCTTTTCGCGCCACACTGGGGTGTCCGAGCCGATCACGCACAAGGCGCGGGTGGTGGGGATGCCCAGGGCATGCAGGGCTTCGGAAGCGAGGAACTCGCGGATCGATGAACGCAGCACCGCGCGCCCGTCACCCATCCGTGAGAACGGCGTCTGGCCGGCGCCCTTGAGATGCAGGTCCCAGTGCTCGCCGGCCTCGTTGTACACCTCGCCCAGCAGCAACCCGCGGCCGTCGCCCAATTGCGGGTTGTAGTGACCGAACTGATGCCCTGAATACACCATCGCCCGGGGCTCGGTTTCAGCCCACAGCTTGTGGCCGCCAAAGATCTCGGCAAACAGCGGTGTTTCGGCTTCGGCCGGGTCCAGGTCCAGCAGCGCCATGGCGGCTGGGCTGGCGACCACCAGCCGCGGATTGTCGATGGGCTCGGGCAGCACGTGGGTCGATAAGCCGTCGCCCAGGCGGGCGAAGCGGTTATCGAAGGTCAAGGTTTCCAGCGTTTTCATGGCCGTCTCCGGCGCGATGCGTTCAGGCATGGCGCGATCAGTCGAGGGTGGCTGCCGGCGGCTCTGGCAAGGACTTGGGCCCTGGCGTGAGGGGAGGCTCGGGCGTCGTCGTGTCTTGCGGCAAGACTGGCACCAGTTTGTATTCCAGGCCCTGAGCGTTTTTCAAGGAGACCTCCAACTGCCGGAATGCGATGCTGATGTTGTGCTTTTTGAATTCGCGGCTGATGAACCGGTTGACCTCGTCCAGTACAGGGTTGCGGTCGCCCAGGTCACGCACATGCATGCGCAGCTCGTGGTCCAAGGTGCTTTCCCCGAAATTCAGGAAGTACACCAGTGGTTCCGGCTCCTTCAACACCCGTGGATTTCCCCGGGCGCCCTTGAGCAGCAACTCCTTGACCAGGTCAAGGTCCGACCCATAGTCGACACCTACCTTAAGGGTTACCCGTGTCACGGTATCGGTCAGCGACCAGTTGATCAATTGCCCGGTGATGAAGGTCTTGTTCGGGACGATGATGTCCTTGCGGTCGAAGTCGGTGATGGTGGTGGCGCGGATACGGATCTTGCTGACCGTGCCCGACAGGTTGCCGATGGTGATGGTGTCGCCGATCCGCACCGGTCGCTCGAACAGGATCATGATCCCGGAGATGAAGTTGGCGAAGATTTCCTGCATGCCGAAGCCCAGGCCCACCGACAGGGCGGCCACCAGCCATTGCAGCTTGTCCCAGCTCACGCCCAGGGTGGACAGGGTGGTGACGAAGCCGACGCCGGCGATGACGTAGGACAGCAGCGTGGTGGTGGCATAGGCACTGCCCTGGGCCAGGTTCAGTTTCGCCAGCACGAGCACTTCCAACAGGCCCGGCAGGTTGCGTGCCAGGGCGAAGGTGATGCCGATGATGATCAGCGCCCCGAGCATGTCGCCGATGCTGATCGGTACCATGCTCATGGCGGCGCCGGTGCCGCTGGTGTACTCATAGAGGGTGATGTTGTCCAGGTAGGAGAACACGCTGATCAGGTCCGACCAGACCCAGTACAGCGCCGCGATGAAACCGCCGAGCAACGCCAGGCGAATCAGGCGCAGGGATTGTTCGTTGACCTTTTCGATGTCCAGCGTTGGCTCTTCGATCACCGCTTCGCCGTCGCCGGCCTCTTTGGCCGCCTGACGCTTGGCCAGGGCGCGCTGGTAGGCCAGGCGCCGCGCCGCGACGGACAGGCCGCGCACGAAGGTGGCCTCGATCACCAGCCAGAACATCAGCAGGTACAGGGTGTTGATCAGCCGATCGCTGAGTTTCAGCGCGGTGTAGTAGTAGCCAAAGCAGACCGCCACGAACAACGCGATCGGCAGGGCGGTGAACATCACCCCGACCGCCTTGCGAAACAGCGAGGTGTTCTTGTGTGTCGGGCTGCTGAGCAACAGGCGGCTGAGCAACCACGCCATCAGCGCGTAGCAGGTCAGTACCACCGGCATGCCGAGCACGTCATCGGCCAGGCTCGAAGGTTGCAACTCGGCCACGGCTACCACGGCCACCAACGCCAACACCACCAGCCCCAGTCGGCGGATCCAGCCTTGGAGGAACTCGACCTGGGGTTTCTCCCAACGGAAATGCAACTCGGCCACGCCGCCCGGCGCCAGCACCCGATAGGCGGTGTAGAACACCAGCCAGGCCTGGCCGATCTGTAGCAGCGCCGCACCGAGGTTGGCGTTCTGGCCGCGGGCGTCGATCTGCAGGGCATAGCCGCATAGGGTCAGCGCCAGTGCCACTGGCATCGCCAACAGGATATTGATCAGGATCGCCTGGGGCGTGTGCCACTGGCTGTCGCGCTTGAAGTGACCGACGTCCTGGTGAACCTTGTTCAAGCGGGCATAAAGGCTCTTGCGCCGCCACAGTAGCGCACCGATCAGCAACGCCAGGGGCAAGAACAGCAGTGGCCGTTGAGTCAGGCCATCGGCCAGCTCACTGAGACTCGATGCCCAGGGCAGTGAGTCGATCTGTTTCTCCAGGCGAATCGGTGCGCCGCGCATCCAGTCGAAATCCAGCGGCTTGTTGCTGGGAATCCAGAACATCTGCTCTTCGAGGGTCGCTCGCAGGTTCTGGGCGGTGCTGAGCAGTTGTTTCTGGTTGAGCTGCAAGGTGATGGATTCGTTGAGCACCGCGCTCAATTCGCGGTTCAGGCGTTCCAGCAGGTCGACGCGGGTCAGGGCGAGGTCCAGCAGGGTCTTGCGCAGTTGCGGTGTGACCTGCTCCGACGGTTGGGAGGCCAGCAGGCTGTCGACATAGGCGCTTGGATTGTTCAGCAGCTCGCGCTGTTGGCTGACTTCGAACTGGTACAGGCGAATGTCGGCGATCTGGTCGGCGAGGTTCTGGTCCAGCTTCAGGCGCGGCAGGGTCTGGCGTTGCTTGTAGAGGATCTTGGAGAGCAGCAGGCTGCCCTTGAGTACGTTGATCTGCTCGTCCAGGGCAGCGTCGGTCTGGGTGACGCTGTCCAACAATTGCTTGGTTTGCAGGTTCTGCTGGGTGACTTCGTTAAGGCGGTCGGTGCTCTTGAGCAGGTAGTCGGAGAGCTTCAGGTTGGCCGTGCTTTCGGTTGCCAGCAGGCTGCTGCCACCGGCCTTCTGGGCTTCGATGGACTGCTGGGTCACCGTCTCCTGGGACTGGGCCAGGCGTTTCTGGTTGATCAGGTTTTGCAGGTCTTGGATTTCCTGCTCCGTGCGCGCAATTTTTTCCACCAGAAAATCGTGCTGACCGTTGCCCAGGTCCTGCAGTTGGCTGTTGCCGGCCAGCTCCTGGCGGCGCAGCGGAATCAACGCATTGAGCGCTGCCAGCTCGGCGTTGAGCAGGTCGCGTTGTTCGCCGCTCAGGGTCTTGCCGGCGTCCTTACCGGTCTTCAGGGTGGCGTTGATCTGCTGGATGCGGCTCTGGCTGTTGGAGATCTCTGCCTGGGCCCGCTCGGGGCGGGTTTGGGCAGTGATGATCAGGCTGTTGGCGTCGGCCAGGGCTTTTTGCAGGTCGCCCTGCTGGGTGGAGCGGTCCGTGAGCATTTGCTCGAGCTGGGGAATCGGCAGGTTGGCGTAGCGTTGTGCCACTGGTACCACCGCGGTGCCCTTGAGTCGCGCCAGTTCGCGCTGGTTCTCGATGTTTTGCTTGGGGGCCGTGGCCAGCTGCTGTTTGAGCGCCTGCAGCTTCTGCTCGTAGTCGGCCTTGTTACTGAGCTGAGTCAGCGTGTTCTGCAAGACAGCCTGCAGGGCTTTCTGCTCGGCTTCCGGCAGTTTGCGGTCGGCGATTTTGTCCAGGCTGGCCTGCACTGAAGCGCTGGCGGGAAGGTCAGCGGCGTGCAGTGTGCAGACAGAGAGACTCAGGCCCAGCAGGGCGATGGCGAAAAAGGAGCGCAGGGTAGGCATAAAGACCGGTCGAGCAAGTGAGAGTGGGAGCAGTTTAGAGGAACAAGCCGGGACCCGGGCGACTTCCTTCGGGGAATCTGACGCCCACTTTGGCGATCTTGTTCCCGTCCATGACCGCGACGGTCCACAGGGTGTTGTTCCAATCCACTTGGTCGCCGACCACTGGCGCACCGCCGACTTTTTGGGCAATGAAGCGGCCCAGGGACATGTCCGGATCAATGCCGTCCAGTTTCAGTCCGTACAGCGCCGCAACCGCGGCCAGCTGGGCGTCTCCTTCGAGTACGAAGTCGCCGAAGAAGCGCAAATCCAGGCCCCGTTGTGGCGCCTGGCTGAACAGTTTTCCAAGGGCCGGCAAATTGTGTTCGTGGCCGATAACACACAGCAAATCATCGACTTCCAGCACGGTACTACCCGACGGATGGAGCAGTTGCTGGCCCCGAAACAGGGCGGCGATGCGTGTGCCTTCGGGCATTTTCAGGTCCCGCAGGGGCGAGCCGATGCACCATTTTTCCGCGCCCAGGCGATAGATGAACAACTCCCACTCGCTGGTGACGTGGACTTCCAGGGCCGCCCGGGAAATGGGCAACGGCTCGGGCGGGACGGTCACGTGCAGCAACTTGGCAACCCACGGCAGGCTGGTGCCCTGCACCAGCAGCGAGACCAGCACGATAAAGAACGCCAGGTTGAAATAGAGCTGGGCGTGGGGCAGCCCGGCCATCAACGGGAACACTGCGAGGATGATCGGCACCGCGCCGCGCAGGCCGACCCAGGAGATAAACACTTTTTCGCGACCGTGGAACGCCTTGAACGGCAGCAGGCCGACCACGACCGACAACGGGCGCGCAAACAGGATCATCCACAATGCCAGGCCCAGGGCGGGCAGGGCGATGGGCAGCAGGTCGTGGGGCGTGACCAGCAACCCCAGTACCAGGAACATGCCGATCTGTGCCAGCCAGGCCATGCCATCGAGCATATGCAGGATACCGTGGCGGCTGCGCACTGGACGGTTGCCGATCACCAGGCCGCACAGGTACACCGCGAGGAAGCCACTGCCGTGCAGGGCGTTGGTCAAGGCAAATACCGCCAAGCCGCCGCTGATGACCAGGATCGGGTACAGGCCGTTGGCCAGGTTGATGCGATTGACCAGTTGCAGCATCAGCCAGCCGCCGCCCAGGCCGACCACCGCGCCGATGCCAAACTCGCGCACCAGATGCCCCACCAGGCTCCAATGCAGGCCGGTTTCGCCACTGGCGAGCATGCCGATCAGGGTGACGGTCAGGAATACCGCCATGGGGTCGTTGCTGCCGGACTCGATCTCGAGGGTGGCGCTGACCCGCTCATTCAGGCCCTTGCCACCCAGCAGCGAAAACACTGCCGCGGCATCGGTGGAGCCGACGATGGCGCCGATCAGCAGACCCTGCATCAGGTTCAGGTTGAACAGCCACGCCGCCGCCAGGCCGGTCAGCCCGGTGGTGATCAATACACCGACTGTGGCCAGCGACAACGCTGGCCACAGCGCAACGCGAAAACTCGACACCCGGGTGCGTAAGCCGCCGTCGAGCAGGATGACCGCCAATGCGAGGTTGCCGACCAGGTAGGCCGTGGCGTAGTTATCGAAAAGAATACCGGCGCCGTCGACACCGGCCGCCATGCCCACGGCCAGGATGATCACCAGGATCGGGATGCCCAGGCGCGACGAAAGAGAACTCACCAGGATGCTCGCACCTACCAGCAACGCGCCGATCAAGAACAGGCTGTTGATGGTCGTCGCAGTCAAAGGCGTTACTCCGGTAAAACTGAAGGGCGGGCACAGATTGACCATGCAGTCTGCGTGCCAGCGATTCTAACCTGTTGAAATGTGATGCTGTCAAAAAAGGTTTTGGATTGGGGGACAAGCGCGGCAGCAATACCGTTGCTCCCGCTCGCCCTTGTAGGCGCTGTCGAGTGCAACGAGGCTGCGATCGTTCCACAGCCAATTGAGTCCAGAGCGAAAGATCAAGATCAAAAGATCGCAGGCTTCGCCAGCTCCTACAGAGCCCCGCGGGAGCAATCTCTGGCCATAAACGCTGGAGGGTTAAAGGCTGAACCGCCCAACCATGCTACTCAGGTCCACGGCCAGGCGCGACAGTTCGGCACTGGCGGCGGTGGTCTGGTTGGCGCCGGTGGCCGATTGCACCGACAGGTCGCGGATGTTCACCAGGTTGCGGTCCACTTCACGGGCCACCTGGGCCTGCTCTTCGGCGGCGCTGGCGATCACCAGGTTGCGTTCGTTGATCTCGACGATGGCGGTGTTGATCGTGTCCAGGGACATGCCGGCACCGCGGGCGATGTTCAGCGTCGACTCCGCACGCTCGGTGCTGTTGCGCATCGAATCCACGGCGTGTTCGGTGCCGCTCTGGATGCTGCCGATCATGCGCTCGATCTCGCTGGTCGACTGCTGGGTACGGTGGGCCAGGGCGCGCACTTCGTCGGCGACCACGGCAAAGCCGCGACCGGCCTCACCGGCACGGGCGGCTTCGATGGCGGCGTTGAGCGCCAGCAGGTTGGTCTGGTCGGCCAAGCCGCGGATCACGTCCAGCACCTTGCCGATGTCACGGGACTCATTGGCCAGGTTGCCGATCAATGTGGCGGTGCCCTGCACATCGGCGCTCATGCGTTCGATGGCACTGACGGTTTCCTGCACCAGTTCGCGGCCATCGCCAGCGGACGCGGTGGCGTCTTTCGACGCTTCGGAGGTGCTGACTGCATTGCGCGCGACTTCTTCCACGGCGCTGGTCATCTCGTTGACCGCGGTGGCGGCCTGCTCGATTTCGTTGTTCTGCTGGGTCAGGCCACGGGCGCTTTCGTCGGTGACACTGTTGAGTTCTTCGGCGGCAGAGGCCAGTTGCGTGGCTGAGCCTGAGATCCGTTGCAAGGTGTCGCGCAGTTTTTCCTGCATGGTCGACATCGCCCGCAGCAGACGACCGGCTTCGTCGTCGCCATCGGCCGCAATCGGGCGGGTCAGGTTACCCTTGGCGATTTCTTCGGCGGCGTCCAGGGCGTTGGCAATCGGCTTGGTGATGCTGTTGGTCAGCAGCCAGGCGAACAGCAAGGTCAGGCCGGTGGCGACAACCAGGAGTGTGACAACCAAATTGAAGGCTCTTGAATAGTGTTGCTCTGCACCCTGATTGAAAGCGTCGGCTTGCTGGTTATTGATCTCCAGCAGGCGCCCGAGTACCCCGTTGATGGCTTCGGAGTTGCTCAACAGTTCGGTGTTGAGCAGAGCCCGCAGATCTTCAATCTGATTGTTGCGCGACAGGTTTTTCATCCGCTCTTCGAGCTGACGGTATTGCCCCAGCAGTTGCACGTATTGATCGTAGGTGGCCCGTTCTTCCGGGGTGCTGATCAGTTTTTCATAGGCCGCCTGGGCCGCGCGGATTTGCTGGTTGCGTTGCTCGAACAGATCGTAGGTTTTCTGCTGGACGTCCGGTTCGCGGTTGGTCAGCAAGCGATAGGAGAGCACCCGCAGGCGCAGGGTGAGCTGGGTGAACTCATCCAGGGCCTTGATGCTGGGCACGGTGTTCTCGGCGATGCTCTTGCCGGATGCACGAATGGTGCTCATCTGGGTCAGGGCAAACACCCCCAGGGCCAGCATCAGGGCACCGATCAGGGCAAACCCCAGGAACGCCCGCGGCGCGATGTTCATATTACGTAGGGACATGGAAAATTCCGGAAGGAGGCGCATCCGTGCGGGGCTATGACAGCTGTTCCCTGACTTATCGGTCATACGACTAAAGTCTTGAGTGACAGGCGTGGTTTTGTCGCAGAGCAAAGGCTGCGGTGCGACGAAGGGGCGGAACCAGATTCCCCATTCGCAGTCTCTAAAACTCGCCGGAAAGCCCTGCTACCCCGTAAAACGTGGTATTGGCAGTGACTTTTCTTTATCGTACGCGCCCCTTGAAAACGGCTGGAAATCAATATGTTGGAAACATCCCTCAGTCAACTGGAGCAACTGGTCAATGACCTGGTGCAACAGAACCGTCACCTCACCGGCCTGAACGAAACCCTGGGCGCAGAACTTGCCAGGGTCAAGGATGAAAACGAGAGCCTGCAGCTGAGCTTGATGGAGCAGGAAGAACTGCACGGCACCACCGCCGCCCGCATCCAGGCCTTGATCGAGCGCGCCAGCGCCGGTCCTGTCAGCGCATGAAGCACGGCGCCGATGGGGTGACAGTCATCTCGATCCTGGGAGAGGACTATTCAATCAAAGCGCCGGCCGGCCAGGAACAGGCCCTGTTGGACGCCGCTGTCATGCTCAAGGCCGCACTGGCCGACACGAAAAGGAAATACCCGACGCTGATCGGTGATCGCCTGTTGGTGCTGGCGGCCATGAACCTGTGTTCGCAGCAGATGGAAATGCAGAAAGACCATCAAGCGGAACTCGACCGTTACCAAGAGCAAGTCAGCGCCACGGTCGATGTGATTGCCAAGACCATTCAGCAGGCCTGAAACCTAAGGACCAAAGGTTGATGGTGATCTCATTGTGGGAGCGGCGGTGCGGCGATCCGACTTGCTCGCGAAGGCGGTGGATCAGGCAAATCAATTGCAACTGACATACCGCTTTCGCGAGCAAGCCCGCTCCTACAGTGGATGGTGGTGAACGCAGATGTCGTGTTCACTTGGAACCCTGTGGGAGCGAGCCTGCTCGCGATGGGATTTGAGGCCCACCACAAGCGCTGGCTCAGAACCACTCATCCAGCATCCCCTGGCACGTATCATCCCGCGCCTCGAGAATCGCCAGCTCATGATGGCAACCCGGTACTTCCCAAGTCAGGAAGTAGCGCGCTGCTTGCAGCTTGCCATTATAGAAGTCGCTATCCGCCGCATTCCCCTTGGCCAGGCCTTCCTCGGCACGAATCGCCTGTTCCAGCCAGCGCCAGCCGATCACCATGTGCCCAAACACCTTCAGGTACAGCGCCGAGTTGGCGAGGCTGCTGTTGACTTTGCCCTGGGCCAGGTCGGTCAGTAGGCCGAGGGTGACGGTTTGCAGGCGTGCCACCAGCGCTTCCAGCGGTTGGCGCAACGGCGTCAGTGATGCGTGCGCCTGGGCGCGTTCAGTGGTGTCGGCCACCAGGCGGATCAATTGCTTGAGCCCGGCACCGCTGTTCTGCGCCAGTTTTCGCCCCAGCAGGTCCAGAGACTGGATGCCGTGGGTGCCTTCATGGATCGGGTTCAGACGGTTGTCGCGGTAATACTGCTCCACCGGGTATTCACGGGTGTAGCCGTGCCCCCCCAGAATCTGGATCGCCAGCTCGTTGGCTTTCAGGCAGAACTCCGAGGGCCAGGATTTGACGATGGGCGTCAGCAGGTCCAGCAGTTCGTGGGCGCGCCTGCGCTCGACTTCGCTTTCCAGGGTGGTGGTGTCGTCGAATAGCCGCGCAGCGTAGAGCCCCAGGTCAAACGAACCTTCAACGTAGGCCTTCTGGGTCAGCAGCATGCGGCGCACATCGGCGTGCTGGATGATCGCCACGGGGGCGGTGCTCGGGTCTTTGCTGTCGGGAACCCGGCCCTGTGGGCGTTCGCGGGCGTATTCCAGGGAATACAGGTAGCCGGCGTAACCCAGCATCACCGCGCCCATGCCGACGCCGATTCGCGCCTCGTTCATCATTTGGAACATGTAGCTCAGGCCGTGGTGCGGTTTGCCTACGAGGTAACCGACACAATCGCCGTTGTCGCCGAAGTTCAGTGCGGTGGAGGTGGTGCCACGCCAGCCCATCTTGTGGAACAGCCCGGCCAACAGCACGTCGTTACGCGGGCCGAGGCTGCCGTCGTCGTTGACCAGGAACTTGGGCACGATAAACAGCGAAATGCCCTTCACGCCCGGTGGCGCGTCCGGCAGTTTCGCCAGGACCATGTGCACGATGTTTTCCGACAATGGATGATCGCCGCCAGAAATGAAGATCTTGTTGCCTTTGAGTCGATAGGTGCCGTCGGATGCAGGCTCCGCGCGCGTACGAATATCCGACAGCGAAGAGCCTGCATGGGGCTCGGTCAGGGCCATGGTGCCGTAGAACCGGCCATCGATCATCGGTTGCAGGAAGCGTTGCTTTTGCTCCTCGCTGCCGAAGCTCTCGATCAGGTTCGCCGCGCCCATGGTCAGGAACGGATAAGAGGTCGAAGCGGCGTTGGCCGACTGGAAGTGCGCGAAGCAGGCTTGGGACAGCAACGTCGGCAGTTGCATGCCGCCGGCCTCGAAGCTGCGTGCAGCGTTGAGAAAGCCTGCCTCGAGGAAGGCATCCACCGCCGGTTTTACCTCGGGAATCAGAATCGCCTCGCCGTTCTCGTAGCGCGGTTCGTTTTCATCATTCTTGCGGTTGTGGGGCGCGAAAAATTTCTCGGCGATGCTGCGGGCCGTACCGATGGCGGCGTCGAAGGTCTCGCGATTGTGTTCGGCAAACCGCGCACGCTGGGTCAGGCCCTCGGCATCAAGGACTTCATACAGCTCGAAAGCCAGATTGCGGGAACTGAGCAGCGTCTCGGACATGGCGGCTTACCTTTTTTTGGGATGGACCGAGTCTAAGCGTGGGAATGGAGGCTGAACAGGATGATTGATTTGGGTGATGGAGGAGCGAGGGTGACGCTAATCCCAATGTGGGGACAGGCTCTGTGGGGACAAGCCTTGTGGGAGCAAGCCTTGCTCCCACAGGGATTTCGATTACCAGGCACCCATTGCAGGTGCCTGGTTTGCAGCGGTTTAGCCGATAGTCATCAAGCTGGCGTTACCGCCCGCCGCGGCGGTGTTGACGCTCAAGGCCCGCTCGATCACCAGGCGCTCCAGCGCCACGCTGGTTTCGCCCTGGGACAGGCCATGGACCCCGACGATGGCGCCGGTGCGCTTGGCCACCTGCTGGCAGACTCCGCGCAGTTGATCCGAATCGCCGTGGTGCAGGACCGCGTCGAACAACACCTCGTCCTTGGTCCAGTCGGCCACCCGCTGGATGCGTGCCTGCAGGTCTTTCGGCAGGCGTGTGAACAACGCCTTACTGGTGTCGGTTTCCGGCCACACGGCCGAGCCGCCCACGGCCAGTACGGCCGCCAGTTGCGTCAGCAGGTCGCCTTCCACGTCGGCCAGGCACAACACGTGTTCGCGCGGCAGGATGGCGTAGCTGTTGCGTTCGCCGGTCGGGCCGGTCAGCTGGCGGGTAATACCGCTTTGCGACTGGGCTGCGAACTGCACGCACAGGGCGCTCAGTTCAGCGAGCTTCTGGCTGTCGGCCCAGGCTTGCAGGGTGGCCAGCGGTTTACCCATGGCCTCGCGCAAACGCACGTCAGGTGCCGTCAGGGCATCGCCACGGACGAAGGACTGTTGGATCGCATCGGTAGGACGTGTCGACAACAGGCGGAACAGGTACAACGGACCACCGGCCTTGGGGCCTGTGCCCGACAGGCCTTCGCCGCCAAACGGCTGCACGCCGACCACGGCACCGACGATGTTGCGGTTCACGTAGACGTTGCCAGCATGCACATTGTCGATGACCTTGGCGATGGTCTCGTCGATGCGCGTGTGCACGCCCAGGGTCAGGCCGTAGCCGGAGGCGTTGATTTGGTTGATCAACTGATCCAGTTCCTTGCGCTTGTAGCGCACCACGTGCAGCACCGGGCCGAAGATCTCGCGCTGCAGTTCGTCGAAGCTTTCCAGCTCGATCAGGGTTGGCATGACAAAGGTGCCGCGCTTGCATTCGTCGCTGTCGGCGATCGCCATCTGGTACACGGTGCGACCTTTGTCGCGCATGGCCTGGATGTGTTTCTCGATACCGGCCTTGGCTTCGGCGTCGATCACCGGGCCGATGTCCACGGACAGACGCTCAGGGTTGCCGAGGCGCGATTCGGCCATGGCGCCCTTGAGCATTTCGATGACGCGGTCGGCGGAATCTTCCTGCAGGCACAGGACCCGCAGGGCCGAGCAACGCTGCCCGGCACTGTCGAAGGCCGAGGACACCACGTCGATGACCACTTGTTCGGTCAGCGCCGAAGAGTCGACGATCATGGCGTTCTGGCCGCCGGTTTCGGCGATCAGGGGGATCGGACGGCCCTGGTTGTCCAGGCGACCGGCGATGTTGCGTTGCAGCAGGCGAGCGACTTCGGTGGAGCCAGTGAACATCACGCCTTTGACTCGCTCGTCACCCACCAAGCGGGCACCGACGGTTTCGCCGCGCCCCGGCAGCAATTGCAGCACGCCTTCCGGAATGCCGGCTTCGAGCATCAGGCGCACGGCCTGGGCCGCCACCAATGGCGTCTGCTCGGCGGGCTTGGCCAATACCGGGTTGCCGGCCGCCAGGGCAGCAGCAACCTGGCCGCTGAAGATCGCCAGCGGGAAGTTCCACGGGCTAATGCAGACCACCGGACCCAGTGGGCGATGGGCATCGTTGGTGAAATCGTTACGGGCCTGCACCGCGTAGTAGCGCAGGAAATCCACGGCTTCACGCACTTCAGCAATGGCGTTGGCGAAGGTCTTGCCGGCTTCGCGAGCCAGCAGGCCCATCAGCGGCTGGATCTCGCCTTCCATCAGGTCGGCGGCACGCTCGAGGATCGCGGCGCGTTCGGCCGGTGGCGTGGCTTGCCAGATCGGTGCGGCGTTGAGGGCGCACTGGATGGCGTTGTCGACGTCGGCGACTGTGGCTTCCTGCACATAGCCAACCACGTCGCGGTGATCGGACGGGTTCAGTACGGGGGCCGGGGTTTCTTCGCTGGCGGCACAGCCGAGCATCGGCACGGCTTTCCAATCGTTATGGGCAGTGGCAAGCAGGGCGCAGGACAACGAAGCCAACCGATGTTCGTTGGCCAGATCGATGCCGCTGGAGTTGGCGCGGTCGCTGCCATACAAATCGCGCGGCAATGGGATGCGCGGGTGTGGCAGGCCGAAACCACCTTCCAGCGTCGCCATTTGTTCAATGCTGGCCACTGGATCGGCCACCAGCTCCTGGATCGAGATGGAGTGGTCGGCGATACGGTTGACGAACGAAGTGTTCGCGCCGTTTTCCAGCAGGCGACGTACCAGGTACGCCAGCAGTGTTTCGTGGGTGCCGACCGGAGCGTACACGCGGCACGGACGGTTCAGCTTGCCTTCGGAAACCTGGCCTACGACCTGTTCGTACAGTGGTTCACCCATGCCGTGCAGGCACTGGAATTCGTACTGACCGGGGTAATAGTTCTGACCGGCGATGTGGTAGATGGCGGCCAGGGTATGGGCGTTATGCGTGGCGAATTGCGGGTAGATGACTTCCGGCACCGACAGCAACTTGCGGGCGCAAGCGATGTAGGACACGTCGGTGTACACCTTGCGGGTATAGACCGGATAGCCTTCCAGGCCTTCGACCTGGGCGCGCTTGATTTCGCTGTCCCAGTACGCGCCTTTTACCAGGCGAATCATCAACCGGTGGCGGCTGCGGCGGGCCAGGTCGATGACGTAGTCGATCACGTACGGGCAACGCTTCTGGTAGGCCTGGATCACGAAACCGATACCGTTCCAGCCGGTCAGTTGCGGCTCGAAGCACAGGCGCTCCAGCAGATCCAGCGACAGTTCGAGGCGGTCGGCCTCTTCGGCGTCGATGTTCAGGCCGATGTCGTATTGCTTGGCCAGCAGGGTCAACGATAGCAAGCGCGGGTACAGCTCTTCCATGACGCGCTCGTACTGGGCGCGGCTGTAACGCGGGTGCAGGGCGGACAATTTGATGGAAATGCCTGGGCCTTCATAAATCCCACGGCCATGGGACGCTTTACCGATCGACTGGATGGCTTGTTCGTACGAGGCCAGGTACTTCTGGGCGTCATGTTCGGTGAGCGCGGCTTCACCCAACATGTCGTAGGAATAGCGGAAGCCCTTGGATTCGAACTTGCTGGCGTTGGCCAGGGCCTCGGCGATGGTTTCGCCAGTGACGAACTGCTCGCCCATCAGGCGCATGGCCATGTCGACGCCCTTGCGGATCATCGGCTCGCCGCTTTTGCCAATGATGCGGCTCAGGGAAGAAGTCAGGCCCGCTTCGTTATGGGTGGAGACCAGTTTGCCGGTCAGCAGCAGGCCCCAGGTAGCGGCGTTGACGAACAGCGACGGACTGTTGCCCAGGTGCGGCTGCCAGTTGCCGGTGCTGATCTTGTCGCGGATCAGGGCGTCACGGGTGCCTTTGTCCGGGATGCGCAGCAGCGCCTCGGCCAGGCACATCAGCGCTACGCCTTCCTGGGACGACAGGGAAAATTCCTGCAGCAAACCCTGAACGATACCGGCACGGCCGCCAGCACTTTTCTGGTTACGCAGTTTTTCCGCAATCGAGGCGGCCAGCTTGTTGGTGGCTTCGGCCATTTGCGCCGGCAGGCGGGCCTGCTCGATCAGCATCGGCACCACTTCAGATTCCGGGCGACGGTAAGCAGCGGTGATGGAGGCGCGCAGGACTGATTGCGGCAGGATGCTCTCGGCAAATTCGAGGAAGCATTGGTGAGCATGGTCGACCTGCACATCGTCGGCATCGTCGCCGTCGGTGCGAGGTGAACCGTTCAGCTCGGTCAGGGTTGCACCACCCTCGAGTTTTTCCAGGTAATTGAAAATTGCCTGCTTGATCAGCCAGTGCGGCGTACGATCAATCGAGGTTGCGGCGGCCTTGAGGCGTTCGCGGGTCGGGTCGTCGAGTTTGACCCCAAGGGTGGTGGTAGCCATATTTTTATCCTCATGTTTACCACGTATTGCGTGGCATCAGCTGGCGGCAAGATTAGCTGCGCGATGATGGAGGTGCAACCGGGTGCAACCCTTTTTTTCTCGAAATGACAGGCAGTTCATCCGGAAGCAAATACCGCACTATTAATCCTGCACCGGCTTGGTGCGCCGGCTTCTATCTGAGTGCTATAAAGTGCACTAAAAAGGAGCGAAAACACGGATTTTGCGATAAAACCGATCAGGTGCAACTTATTCGAGCGAAACTGGTTGCACCTTATTTGATTTGTTGAATAGCATTCGTGGCCAAGGTGCAACCGGTTCAAACCGAGGGGCATCGGCTGATGGCTTTCCTGGGGAAACATCAGTCATAAATTCGCGGGGCTGTAAGTCGTCGCTACAATGTCTGCGTTGACGACGCTTTCAACGGCCACCGCTACATAAAAACAAAGCCAGGGCGTAACTCATGAGTGTTAGTAATCCCACTTTGATCACTTTCGTGATCTACATCGCAGCCATGGTCCTGATCGGTCTGATGGCTTACCGTTCCACCAACAACCTTTCCGATTACATCCTGGGCGGTCGCAGCCTGGGCAGCGTGGTAACGGCATTGTCCGCCGGTGCTTCCGACATGAGCGGCTGGTTGTTGATGGGTTTGCCGGGGGCCATCTACATGTCCGGCCTGTCGGAAAGCTGGATCGCCGTCGGCCTGATCGTTGGTGCCTACCTGAACTGGCTGTTCGTGGCCGGTCGCCTGCGGGTGCAGACCGAGCACAACGGTGACGCACTGACTCTGCCGGACTACTTCTCCAGTCGTTTCGAAGACAAGAGCGGTATGCTGCGGATCATCTCGGCGGTGGTAATCCTAGTGTTCTTCACCATCTACTGCGCTTCCGGCATCGTGGCCGGCGCCCGTTTGTTCGAAAGCACCTTCGGCCTGTCCTACGAGACGGCGCTGTGGGCCGGCGCTGCGGCGACCATCGCCTACACCTTCATCGGTGGTTTCCTGGCCGTGAGCTGGACCGACACCGTACAAGCCACCCTGATGATCTTCGCGCTGATCCTCACGCCGATCATCGTGCTGCTGGCTACCGGTGGTGTGGACACTACGTTCCTGGCCATCGAAGCAAAAGATCCTACTTCGTTCGATATGCTGAAAAACACCACCTTCATCGGCGTGATCTCGCTGATGGGTTGGGGCCTGGGCTACTTCGGCCAACCGCACATCCTGGCGCGCTTCATGGCGGCTGATTCGGTCAAGTCGATCGCCAAGGCACGTCGCATCTCCATGGCGTGGATGATCCTCTGCCTGGGCGGCACCGTGGCCGTGGGCTTCTTCGGTATCGCTTACTTCTCGGCACACCCTGACGTGGCCGGTCCGGTGACCGAGAACCCTGAGCGGGTGTTCATCGAGCTGGCGAAGATCCTGTTCAACCCATGGGTTGCCGGTGTGTTGCTGTCGGCCATCCTGGCGGCGGTCATGAGTACCCTGAGCTGCCAGTTGCTGGTGTGCTCCAGCTCCCTGACCGAAGACTTCTACAAGACCTTCCTGCGTAAGAGCGCTTCCCAGCTGGAACTGGTCTGGGTCGGTCGCGCCATGGTGCTGCTGGTGGCCTTGGTCGCTATCGCCCTGGCCGCTAACCCGGAAAACCGTGTGCTGGGTCTGGTGAGCTACGCCTGGGCCGGTTTTGGTGCCGCCTTCGGTCCGGTTGTTCTGATCTCCGTGATCTGGAAGAACATGACCCGCAATGGCGCGCTTGCCGGCATTCTGGTGGGTGCGATCACCGTGATCGTCTGGAAGCACTTCGCGTTGCTGGGTCTGTACGAAATCATCCCGGGCTTTATCTTCGCCAGTCTGGCCATCTACATCGTCAGCAAGATGGGCTCGCCTACCGCGGGTATGCTGCAGCGCTTCGACGCGGCGGAAAAAGATTTTCGTCTGAACCAGTAAGGCCTTCAGCGAGCCCCCGATGGCTCGCAGGAGGGTTTGCATGAAAAACGGCCCGTCTCCAATGGAGGCGGGCCGTTTTTTCATGGGTGGCATGGGCTCAATACGAACTCTGATCCTCGTAGCGCGTGTCAGTTACATACCTGTTGCACATCGTTGTAGGTGGTGCCTATCTTCAGACCTGAAATATAGTTTTCTACATCCTCCATGACACCCGGCTGATGTTTGTTGTAGACACCCCATTTAGGCTCGTTCGCACCTATGCTCGCGCCGTCCCAGGTTCTCCCGAAAAAGCGCTCCTGACCGTTGTTGAAGGTCTGTGCTTGAGCGTCGAACCATAGCTCTGCCCAGCCGTTGCTTGATTGGTTGGAAGTATGGATGGCCAGGACAAGGCAATACCATTTGAATGGCTCAATGGGTTTGCTCCAGATAATGCCGGATGTCTCGGTTGGCGTGCCGTAATAGAAGAGATTCAAGTTGCCGTCCCTGGCATTCATCAGGAATGGATAGTTTTGTTGATGTCCCGTTTCATAGGACTTCCATTGGAATGGGTGATGATTGCTCTGGGTGTCATTCAGCTTGAATGACCAGCCTATGAAGTAGGTTTTGTCTTTTTCGAATCGATAGATCGTGTGATTGGAACCGGTCCTGACATTGCGCGCTTCGCAGCGGGGTTCGCCGGCGCCTTTATGGAATAACCAGGATTTGCCTCGGGCCGTGTCGTCTATCACGGTGATGCTGGAGGGCGCCGGGCATTCAGTCACGGCATTGGCAAATATTTTTTCTTTGCCAATAGGATTGGCGGCATCTCCATCCCAAATCAACTGAGCCTCGGCGGACGAGGAAATATCAAAAAGAACCACTAGCAGTGCAGTGGTAATCAAAGAAGGGCGCATGGCGAATGCCCTGAAAGTTGTGGTGATACAAAAAGTTGCTGAACACTGGCTGCCTCTGGCGCCAAAGTGTCGTGTAGGAAGTATTTCAATGTTTTGGCTTTTCAGATACTGTCAGTCCTGACAGTTTTTATATTTAAAAACCTATTGCCAAATAACAGGCGTGGCAAGTCAAGCACGTCGTATGACACATGTGCGAATCTCACTATTAACTCCTACCTCAACTCACGTTGGCATCCGCCTGATTGACGAAGATCAGCGCGCCCAGGATCGCCATGTAGAACCTGAACGCAGCGTCCTGGCCATTCCAGATTTCTGATTGCCACATCAGGAACCACTCGCCGCCGACGACCATGAAACCAAAGAACCAGACGAAGAAGCCCATCGTCAGGCCGGCAACGGCCCATCGCTTGGCGCGGGCGAAAACCGCGGCCTCGGCCTGGCGTGCCTGCCACAGCTCCAGTGTGCCGTAGCTCAAAAGCCCCGCCGTCAGTGCTTCACCGAAAATGATCAGCCAATAGGCGCTGTGCCACATCCAGGGGTGATCGATGGCGCGATACCGGGCGGCATTGTCGGGAAAGGTGGTATCCATACTCAGTACGTGGTGGACGAAATTGAAGTTGGAGCTGTAGTCCGTGACGTTATTGAGCACGGTCAGGAAGGCGAATGCGGCGAGCGCCAGGGTCATTGCGATTTTTGCGTAGCGTGTCGTCATGCCGTGCGTCCTTTGCTTTTTTGCGACCGTGGCACGTTATCACGGTCACCACTGCCCAGAAATCGGCCACATTGCAAGAATCTGTTGATTCGTTTGCAGGGTAGCTGCGGTTGTCCGCGATGCTTTGAATGTCTATCGGAAAATGCATCAGGTTTTACGGCTTTTAGCTTCTTGGCTGTAGGGGAAATCTGTTTTTCCTGACCTCCAATCCATTCCCCTATCGCTCGTGCAGAATCACCCGCCTCCACTTCGCAGAGGCACATTGGACGTTCCCGCCTGCCATCCCACCGCGTTTCACGCTGACACTCGACAGTGGGCCGAATGAACTCAAGGTGCTCGAGTTCAAGGGCAAGGAAGCCATCAGCCAGCCCTATCGCTTCGACCTGGAACTGGTCAGCGAGCGGCCTGACCTGGCGCTGGAAGAGCTCCTGCATCGCCAGGCATTTCTGGGGTTCGATGCTGTGGGCGGTGGCATACACGGTCAGGTCTACAGCGTGGCCCAGGGGGATTCGGGCAAACGCCTGACCCGTTATCAGATCAGCTTGGTGCCCCGCCTGGCCTACTTGCGTCATCGCATCAACCAGCGAATTTTCCAGCACCTGAGCGTGCCCGATATCGTCGCCCGGGTGCTGAAGGAGCACGGAATCCTGGCGGATGCCTGCCAGTTCACGCTTGGTGGGCAATACCCCGAGCGCGAGTATTGTGTGCAGTATGGCGAAAGCGACCTGGCCTTCATCGAGCGGATCTGCGCCGAAGTCGGCATTCATTATCACTTCAGGCACCGCCCTGATGGCCATCTGCTGGTGTTCGGTGACGACCAAACGGTGTTTCCCCGCCTGCCCGAGACAACGCTGTACCTGCCGGACAGCGGCATGGCTGCCGCCGGGCCGGCCATCAAGCGCTTGGCGGTGCGGCTCCAGACCCATACCACTGCTGTGACGTTGCGCGACTACGACTTCCGTAAGCCCGGCTTGTTACTGCAAACCCACCACGACAATCGGCAGCGCCCTGTGCTCGAGGACTATCACTATCCCGGCGGTTTCTCTGCCCGTGACGATGGCAAGCATCTGCCCCGGCGTGTCCTTGAGCGCCATGGCGCCGGCCACTGCGTGGCAGAAGGCGGCAGCGATGAAAGCGCCTTCGTCAGCGGATATTTCATGCGCATCAAGGATCATCCCCGGGAGCTGTGGAATGATCTCTGGCTTCTGACGCAGATCGACCATCATGGCCGTCAACCACAGGTGCTGGAAGAAACAGCCGCCGGTCCGGATGAATTCCAGGGCTACAAAAATACCTTTCTCGCCACGCCCAGGGACGTGTTCTTTCGGCCGCCCGTGCATCACGAAAAGCCCCGCGCCCACGGTTATCAGTCGGCGGTGGTGACCGGGCCGGTCGACAGCGAGATCCATTGCGATGAATTCGGACGGGTCAAGGTGCAACTGGTCTGGGATCGCGACGGTCAATGCGATGAGCATTCCAGCTGCTGGCTGCGTGTGGCCGCAGGTTGGGCCCACGATCACTATGGCGCGGTGATGATCCCTCGAGTCGGGATGGAGGTTCTGGTGGGGTTCATCGATGGCGACGTGGACAAGCCGTTGGTCGTCGGGTGCCTGCCCAACGGCGCCAACCCGGTGCCGTTGGACCTGCCGGCAGACAAGACCCGCAGCCTATGGCGCAGCCAGAGCAGTCCCGGTAGGGGCGGCTACAACGAATTGCGCATCGAAGACCGCAAGGGGGCCGAGGAGATCTACCTGCGGGCCCAGCGAAACTGGACCCAGCATGTGCTG
This sequence comes from Pseudomonas sp. RL_105y_Pfl2_101, assembly GCF_963970585.1. Lineage (NCBI taxonomy): Bacteria > Pseudomonadati > Pseudomonadota > Gammaproteobacteria > Pseudomonadales > Pseudomonadaceae > Pseudomonas > Pseudomonas sp. RL_105y_Pfl2_101. The sequence goes on along the minus strand of NZ_CAXAPG010000001.1, from coordinate 263,304 downwards.
CATGACCAGCGGGTGCAGGTCGATCACGAACGCAGCATCGTTGTCGCCGGTACGGCACGAGCTCAAGGCCGATGAGCAGCGTCTTACCCATGGTCGGCGCCGGCGGGATTTCCAGCAGCGTACCCATTGAGGTCGGTGGGGCGCCGATGGCGGTCATGAGCGCGACATCCGGCTCTCCAGGCCGCGCCGAGAAGCTGGTCGCCGCGGTGGCGCCTGCGCTTTCCCTTGCACAGGTCCTCAGTTTCCAAGGCCCGGCACCGTTCTGCGAGGAATGTGAGCGTTGCAGAAGCGGCGCCTGTGCAGCGCCGTTGGTCTTTCACAACCCTGTCGATGCCCTGGGGCGTCCATGAACAGCGATCAATCTCCCTGCGCCTGGCTTGAGGGCCGCCCCTTGCAGGCCTCCGAGCAACTTTTCGCCATTTTCAGCAATGCCAGTAGCGCCGGGGCGTTGTCAGCCTGGAGGCGCTCGATGAACTCGACCGCCAGCCCGATCTGGGCCGATACGCCGTACGCCGAGTGGGAAACGGTCATGCCCTATGTCGGGCTGGTCAGCGCAGACAGTGGGTTTCTTGATTGGATTGCCGCCACCGACTCCCTCGATTGGGGTTGGCTGGCGGTTTCGTGTGTGAGCCAGGAAACCTTTGCCGAACACTTGCGAGGGCTCACACAGGTGTTGTTGCCCGATGGCAAGCCAGTCTTCCTGCGTTTCTGGGATGGGCGCTTCATGCGGTCGATCCTGCAATCGCCTGAGGTGGAGGCCGGGCAACTCTGCCGGTCATCAGGCGTTGCCTGATCAACGGACAATCCCTTGACGTCGAGGGAAATGGCCAGCGGCCGGCTCAGGCTTTTCCCTGGTGGCAAGTGCCCGCCGCCCTGTTGGACGCAATGACGGAGGGGCCGACGGACTGTCTGCTGGACAACTTGCTCACCTGGCTGGGTGAAGAGCATCCGTATTTGTTCGAGCGGGTCGACGGCAGCATCCTGCGGCGCAAGATTGCCCACTTTCTTGAGCGATCGGAGCCGGTTGCGGCGAAAAAGACGCCATTGCAGACGTATTTGATGCGTGAGTTGGGCTGATGACGACCTGTCCGCCGGGCTGCGAACCCCTGACGTCTGCCGCGCTTCAAGGTAAACTCGTCGCCCTTCGCAGGAGCCGCCATGAATTATCGCCACGCCTTCCACGCCGGCAATCACGCCGATGTCTTCAAACACCTGACCTTGACCCGCCTCATCGCCTTGATGTCGCGCAAGGAGCAGCCCTTCGCCTACCTCGATACCCACGCGGGCATCGGGCTGTACGACCTGCAGGGTGACCAGGCCAACCGTACCGGTGAGTACCTGGAAGGCATTGCGCGGTTGTGGGGCGAGAGCGATCTACCGCCGCTGACCGCCGATTACATGAAGGTGCTGCACGAGATGAACCCGGACGGGCAGTTGCGCTACTACCCGGGCTCACCGGAACTGGCGCGGCGCCTGACCCGCCCGCAGGACCGTGTGCTGCTCAATGAGAAGCACCCTGAAGACGGCGTGTTGCTCAAGGACAACATGAAAGGCGACCGTCGCGTGGCGGTGCACCTGGGTGAGGGCTGGCATGTGCCGCGGGCGCTGCTGCCGGTGGCAGAGAAGCGTGCCTTGATGCTGATCGATCCACCCTTCGAGCAGCTTGACGAGATGCAGCGCTGCGCCGCCTCCCTCAAGGAGGCCATTGGCCGGATGCGCCAGACAGTGGCAGCGATCTGGTACCCGGTGAAGGACCAGCGAATGTTGCGCCGCTTCTACCAGGACCTAGCCGGCACGGGCGCGCCGAAGCTGTTGCGGGTGGAACTGCTGGTGCACCCACTGGCAACGCCCAACAGCCTCAATGGCTCCGGCCTGGCGATTGCCAATCCGCCGTGGGGACTGGAGGAGGAGTTGCGTGAACTGCTGCCATGGCTGTCGAAAAAGCTAGGGCAGACCCAGGGTGGGTGGCAGATGGATTGGTTGATCGCTGAGAGCTGATCGTTGAGCCGATGCATTCAGGTCGTCTGGAAGGACACCTTCGCGAGCAAGCCCCCACATGGGTTGTGGGGTGTTCACAGAACTGCAATTGACTCAAATCCCTGTGGGAGCCGAGCTTGCTCGCGAAGGCATCACCTTGGTCTATCAGTTGCACCGAGGTGTTTGCATCGCGGGCAGGCCTTGCTCCCAAAAGCTCAGCGCCCGCACTGGGTCTGGGGCTTATAAGTCAGATCGGGCAGGTCACGCCTGTACCGCCAATCCCACAATAGCCTTCAGGGTTCTTCGCCAGGTACTGCTGGTGGTAGGCCTCGGCAAAGTAGAACGTCGGTGCCTCTTCGATTGCAGTGGTGATGGTGCCTTTGCCAGCCTTGGTCAACTCTGCCTGGAACACTTGCTCGCTGTACTCGGCCGCTGCCAGTTGTGCCCGGTTGGTGGCATAGATGACCGAGCGGTATTGAGTGCCGATGTCATTGCCCTGGCGCATACCCTGGGTCGGGTTGTGCAGTTCCCAGAACATCTTCAGAAGCTGCTCATAGCTGATCTTTGCTGGTTCGTAGACGACCAATACCACTTCACTGTGGCCGGTAAGGCCGGAGCAGACCTCTTCATACGTCGGGTTCGGCGTAAACCCGCCGGCGTAACCCACCGCTGTACTGACCACGCCTTCGCGCTGCCAGAACTTGCGCTCTGCGCCCCAGAAGCAGCCGAGGCCGAAGATCGCGAAATCCACGTCCATGGCAAACGGACCCAGCAGCGGCGCGTCGTGGACGAAGTGTTTTTCCGGCACGGCCATCGGAGTTTCGCGGCCAGGCAGGGCTTGTTCTTGAGTAGGGAGCACGTTTTTGTTCACCAGGATTTCCGAGCGCAAGACCATTATCAGTCCTCTCAGTCAGATTGAGTTGAGCGAAATAGACCGTCAGTGTGCCCAATGCCGATTAGTTAAGAAAGACGCAGCGTTGGCGAAGGGATAGACGTATGGGGGGCTGCGGCCGTCAGACGAGCGGCCCGCGGGGGTAACGCGTGAGCTTTTCAATCAGCTCGGCGCCGGGGATCGGCCGGTCGAACAGGTAGCCCTGGCCGACATCACAGCGGTGGCGCCGCAGAAACGCCAGTTGCTGGGCGGTTTCGATGCCTTCGGCCACGACCTTGAGTTTCAGGTTGTGGGCCATGGCGATCACCGCTGAGGTGATTTCCATGTCGTCCTGGTTGTCCGGGATTTCGTGGATGAAGCTGCGATCGATCTTGATGATGTCGATCGGGAATTTCTTCAGGTAACTCAAGGAGGAATAACCGGTACCGAAGTCGTCCATGGCCAGGGTCAGCCCCAGGCGCTTGAGCTGGTCGAGCTGCAAGTGGGTGTCTTCGGTGGCTTCCAGCAACAGGCCTTCGGTCAGCTCCAGTTCCAGCAGCCGGGCCGGCAGTTGTTCCTCCTTGAGAATGCTGGCGATGGAGGCGACCAGATCCGGGTCGGAAAACTGCTTGGGTGACAGGTTGATTGCCACTTGCAGGTTGCCCAGGCCGGCCGCAGTCAGTTGTTTGCTCATGCGACAAGCCTGACGGGCGATCCATTTGCCGATGGGGATGATCAGGCCGGTTTCTTCGGCCACGCTGATGAACTGGTCCGGGCGGATCATGCCCTTTTCCGGATGGTTCCAGCGCAGCAGCGCTTCCATGCCCAGCAGACGGCCGCTGCGCAGACACAACTTGGGCTGGTAGAACACGTCCAGTTCGTTCTGGGTCAGGGCGCGACGCAGGTTGTTTTCCACGAACAGCTTGTAGCTGGCCTCGGCATTCAGCGCCTCGGTGAACACCTGGACCTGGTGCTTGCCGTTGGCCTTGGCCTTGTGCAGGGCGAGGCCGGCGTTGCGCATCAGGGTCTGTGGATCGCGGCCGTGCAGCGGCGCACAGGCCAGGCCCACGGAACCGGTCACGCTGATCAGTTGGTTATCGACGAACATGGGTTTGTCGAGGGTCATCAGCAACTGGCTGGCAATCTGCTGCCCCGCCTCCAGGTCCGTGTCATCCAGCAGGACCGCGAATTCGTTACTGGCAAATCGCGCCAGGCTGCCACTGGGGCTCAAGCTGTTGCGCAGGCGCCGGGCCAGGCTGATCAGCAGTTTGTCACCGGTCTGGTGGCCGAGGCTGTCATTAATGCGCTTGAAGTTGTCGATGTCCACCAGCAGCAGGCTGATGGGCGAATCACTGTCGCGGGCGAAGCGCTCATCGAGGTTGCGAATGAACGCCGGCCGGTTGCCCAGGTTGGTCAGGTTATCGGTGTAGGCCAGGCGCTCGATGCGCTGTTGGGCCAGTTTGGTCTGGGTGATGTCTTCGTAAATGCCGATGTAGTGGGTCAGCTCGCGGTTATCGCCGTAGACCTTGGAGATCGACAACTGGCCCCAGTAGGGCTCCAGGTTCTTGCGTCGACTCTTGAATTCACCTTGCCAGCTATTGCTCTGGGCCAGTGCCGAGGGTGCGTCGAACAGCAGTTCGCTGAGGTTCTCCAGGGCCGGCAGTTCCGAGAGGCGTTGGCCGTGGACTTCCTCGGTGGTGTACTGGGTGATCTCGGTGAAGCTCGGGTTGACGTACTCGACCACGCCGTCGCAATTGACCAGCAAAAACGCATTGGCGCTCTGCTCCACGGCGCGCTGGAACAAGTGCAGGGCACTGGTGGCGGTGCGTCGGTTGTGGTTGTTGATGACCTGGGCGAACTGGTCCGCCAGCTCGCCGGCGAAGGCGATTTCATCCGACTGCCAGGCGCGGGTAACGCCCACTTGCTCAAGGCACAGCACGCCCACCACTTGGCCGTCGATACGCACGCTGGCGTCGAGAATGGCATTGACGTCACGAGCGCGCAGGTTCTCGGCCATTTCCCGGGTGCGCGGGTCGCGTATCGCATTGTGGGCGTCGATGGCGCGGCAGGTTTGCAACGCCTCCATGTAGTCGGGAAAGTCGTTGGCGTCGATCACCGCTGGCAGGAAATATTCCTGCGACGCGCGGTTGTAGGCGGAAATCGGTACCAGTTTGCCATCGTCCAGATTCCAGAGACTGGCGCAATCGATCTGGTAAATGTCGCAGGCGCTGCGGGTGATGAGCTCAGCCGCTTCGAGCAGGGAGTTGTTGGCGCTGTAGCGTTGACGGGTCAGCAGCAGGATCAGGTCCTGCTGGGCGCGTACCCGGTCCAGGTGCTGGAGCTGTTCTTGCTGGGCGCGCTGGTTCAGTTCCAGGGCGATCTGCAGGCGTGAATTCTGGGTTTCCAGGTCCAGTGCCGGCACGGAGGGTTCGCCTTGCAGCAAATTGTCCACCGCCAGCAGGTAACCGCGTAGCAGATGACGATTGTGTTGCTTATAGGCTTCGCCCGTCTCCAACACGTTCATCGGGCCCTTGGCGGTGTGGAGTGTGTAGCGAATCTGGTAATGCGAGGCCTGGGCCAATTGTTGCTGGATGGCGTCGTGCAACTGATAGCGCGCTTCGGGTTCCATCAAGCTGGCGTAGGGCGCACTGACCAGCGAACACAGCTCTACCGCCGGCAGGCCGAAGTGTCGCTCGCAGTTGGGATCGAGGAACAACAGTGCCCAGCTTGCTTCGTTCAGCCGTTCGAAACGCAGCATTCCGAGCCGCGAGGGCACCGGTAACTGCGTCACTACCTCGGCCGCCATACGGCTGGCGGCATCGGGTTGGCTTTTCATGGGGAAACTCGCTTCGAAAATGCTGATCGCGCCGGGCTGACGCCCTCGTTATTACGGATTGGCGCAAGGTTGCATCATTGCAGCACTGGCTGACAAGAGAGATGAAGGCCAAGTGCTATAAACCCTTTATCGGCCGACGAGAGGATTTCTCCAGTCGCCGACCGATCAGAAGGCATGGAAGATCATTGCAGGGGGATGTCGACGGTCTGCAAGGGGTTGCCATCCCGGTCGTGGAAGGTGACTTGAAGGCTCTGCGCCGTGATATGCAGGCGGGCGAAGTTGTCCTGGCTCACCACTTTGCTGGTCAGTTCATAGCGGTATTCACCGCTGTTGGTGCGGGCCATGGGCCTGTGGAAAATAAAATCCGAAGCTTTTGCAAAAGGCAGCAATTTACTGTTGTAGAACGGCGAGGAAACGACGGTGTTGACCTCGAAATCAGAATCTTCGCTGTGACGCAGGCGACTGGTCATGGAGCCGTGGACATCGCCCGAGACGAAAACCACGTTTTTGATCCGATGGCGGCGTATGGTTTCCAGCAGGCGCAGGCGTTGTTCCGGGAAGGCCTGCCAGGCATCGCCGTCATCGTGCCTGCTGTCAGGGAAGAACATGACGCTGGTCACGACGAGTTTGACCCGGGCGGGGCTGTTGATGAGCCATTGGAGCAGGGACTGCTCCTGTTTCTCGTCGAGGATGCGCCGATCGTGCGCCGACAGGTTGCGTTGCGTCCGGCTGTCGGTGACGAACCATTGGGTATCGCCGTGGGTGAAGGTGTACCAGTAGCGGGTTAACGACTTGTTTAATGTTCCGTCGCTCGACAGTTCATGGGCGGGGCCATGGCTGGCCTGATAAAGCTCATACGCGGCCATGGCATTGGCGTATAGAACATCGTCGTTACCGGTGTGCCTGGCGGGCCAGTTGTCTTCGATCTCATGGTCGTCAAGGATCATGTAGGTAGGGATGCCAGACATCAGTTTGCGGATATGCGGCTGAGTAAATACCGAGCGGTATCTGAAAAGAATGTTCTGATAGGTCCGGTCCGGTCCGATGACATTCAGGTCATCCAGATAAACCTGATCGCCGGTCATCAATACCGCGCTGATCGGTGGGTCGGCCTGCGCCACGATGCGGTTGATGCCGGCAAAGGTGCGGTCCCCAAGCCCCGGTAGCAGCGGGGTGCCGGCGGCGATTCGCAAGTAGCGACAAGAGCCCACGATATAAGCGCGTGGCGCATCGGTTTTGCTGGCCGGCGTGCGTAAGCAGTAGGTGTCGCTGGGCCATTGCAGCGGCAGCTCCTGGACGCTTTCCAGGGTATGGGTCGGGCTCAGGGGGCTGAACCAGCCGGCCTGGTATTCGTAGGCGGTATCGGGTTGAAGGCCATTCAACACGATGACATCGGACATATCGCGGTAGGCCTTCAATTGGACAAAATGCCCTTTCGACCAACGTGTATCGCCTTGGCGTCGGTGGCGAATACCGGCGAATACCCGGCTGTTGCCGCGATCGCCCCGCAGGAATATCCGGGCGTGATCCGTTGTCGTGTGGCCAACAATGGGGCCAGCGGTAGGTTTGAACATATTCGAGTCCATTCGAAGTGTTAATGGTGGAGTGCAAGCATCCAGTTGCCTGGTGGTTTGATGCTAAAGCCCGGCGCGTCATAAATATCGATAGGGAAGGGGGCGCAAGTTGTGGGTAATGACTAACTGGGGGCGTAGTCATTTAAAACTTGCGGGGTAGGAAAATGCCGGGTTGCCTGACAGACCGCCATCGCGAGCAGGCTCGCCCCAGGGGGAGATATCAGTTTCAAGTGCTATGCAGCGCCAAAAATCCATTGTGTGCGAGCCTGCACGCGATGGGGCCTGCACAGCCAACGTCCATGCACCTGGCCTGAATTTCAGGCAAAAAAAGCCCCGCCAAACGAGCGGGGTTGAGGTACGAGCGTGGCGCTCGGAAAACAGTGCTTCGAATGGCCCTCCGCAAGGAGGGCCGCCCGGAGTTACAGCAGGATGGTGCGGATGTCGCCCAGCAGGTCGCTTAGACGCTTGGTGAAGCGTGCAGCGGCGGCGCCGTTGATCACACGGTGATCGTAGGACAGCGACAGTGGCAGCATCAGCTTCGGCTGGAAGGCTTTACCGTCCCAGACAGGCTGGATGGTGGCCTTGGAAACACCCAGGATCGCCACTTCCGGCGCGTTGACGATCGGCGTGAAGCCGGTGCCGCCAATGTGGCCGAGACTGGAGATGGTGAAGCAGGCGCCTTGCATGTCGTCAGCGGTGAGCTTCTTGTTCCGGGCTTTTTCGGCCAGGGCAGCGGCTTCGGCAGCCAGTTGCAGCAGGCTCTTCTGGTCGACGTTGCGGATGACCGGTACCAGCAGGCCTTCCGGGGTGTCGACGGCAAAGCCGATGTGCACGTATTTCTTGCGGATAACAGCCTTGCCGCTTGGTGCCAGGGAGCTGTTGAAGTCCGGCAGTTCCTTGAGCAGGTGCGCACAGGCCTTGAGCAGCAGGGGCAGCACGGTCAGCTTCACGCCGGCTTTTTCCGCCACGGCTTTCTGCGCGACGCGGAAGGCTTCCAGCTCAGTGATATCAGCCTGGTCGAACTGAGTCACGTGCGGAATGTTCAGCCAGCTGCGATGCAGGCTCGACGCGCCGATCTGCATCAGGCGAGTCATGGCCACTTCTTCGGTTTCGCCGAAGCGGCTGAAGTCCACCGCCGGGATCGGCGGAATGCCCGCGCCGCCAGTGGCGCCTTCGGCCGGTGCGTTCTTGGCCTTCTGCATCATGGCCTTGACGTAGACTTGCACGTCTTCTTTCAGCACACGACCGTGAGGACCGCTTGGGCCGACGGCGGACAGCTCGACACCGAACTCACGGGCCAGCTGACGCACCGCAGGGCCGGCGTGCACCTTGGCACCGCTTGGCGCAGGCGCGGCGACAGGGGCTGGGGCCGCCTCGGCCTTGGCGGCAGGCGCGGCGGCTGGGGCCGGGCTCGCTTCGGTCTTGGCAGCAGGCGCAGCGGCCTGGGCGGGTGCGGCAGGTGCCGCAGCGCCAGCGACCTTGAGCTTCAGGATCAGGTCACCGGTGCCGACTTCGTCTTCGAGCTTGATCTCGATGCTTTCCACCACTCCGGCGGCCGGCGATGGGATTTCCATGCTGGCCTTGTCGGATTCCAGGGTGATCAGCGACTGGTCGGCTTCGACGGTGTCGCCCACCTTGACCAGCACTTCGATGATCTTGGCCTTGCCCGACGAGCCGATGTCCGGGACATGAATGTCCTGGACCGTGGCAGCGGCAGGCGCAGCAGCTGGCGTGGGAGCCGCTTCGGCAGCCGGTGCGGCGGCAGGCTTTTCAGCCGTGGCCGGGGCAGCAGCCGGGGCGGCCGCTTCAGGCGCCGCAGTGGCACCCTCGACTTCCAGCTCCAGCAGTTCGTCGCCTTCTTTCAGGCGGTCGCCCAGCTTCACTTTCAGGCTCTTGATGACCCCGGCCTTCGGCGCAGGCACTTCCATGCTGGCCTTGTCCGATTCAAGCGTCAGGATGCTCTGGTCGGCTTCGATACGGTCGCCGACCTTCACAAACAGTTCAATTACTTCACCTTCACCGCTGCCGATGTCAGGTACGCGAATGAGTTCGCTCACGAAAATTCTCCTCAGCAGTCCAGTGGGTTGCGTTTTTCTGGATCGATGCCGAACTTGACGATGGCCTCGGCCACCACCTTGGGTTCGATATCGCCACGGTCAGCCAGGGCTTCCAGGGCTGCCAACACAACGAACTTACGGTCGACTTCGAAGAAGTGACGCAGCTTTTTGCGGCTGTCGCTACGGCCGAAACCGTCGGTGCCCAGCACTTTGAATTCCTTGGAAGGAACCCACTGGCGGATCTGCTCGGCGAACAGCTTCATGTAGTCGGTAGATGCGATGACCGGACCTTTGCGGCCGTTCAGGCATTCTTCGACGTAGCTCAGCTTCGGCTTCTGGCCAGGGTGCAGGCGGTTGCTGCGTTCTACGGCCAGGCCGTCGCGACGCAGTTCGTTGAAGCTGGTGACGCTCCAGACGTCGGCGCCGACGTTGAACTCTTCACGCAGGATCTTCGCTGCCTCACGCACTTCGCGCAGAATGGTGCCCGAGCCCATCAGTTGGACGTGGTGCGCCGCTTCGCGGGTGTCTTCTTCGAGCAGGTACATGCCCTTGACGATGCCTGCTTCGACACCGGCCGGCATGGCTGGCTGCTGGTAGGACTCGTTCATTACGGTGATGTAGTAGAAGACGTCCTGCTGCTCTTCGGTCATCTTCTTCATGCCGTCCTGGATGATCACCGCCAGCTCGTAGCCGTAGGTCGGATCATAGGTGCGGCAGTTCGGAATGGTCCCGGCCAGCATGTGGCTGTGGCCGTCTTCGTGCTGCAGGCCTTCACCGTTGAGGGTGGTCCGGCCTGCGGTACCGCCGATCAGGAAGCCGCGGGTACGGCTGTCGCCGGCCGCCCAGGCCAGGTCGCCGATACGCTGGAAGCCGAACATCGAGTAGAAGATGTAGAACGGCAGCATCGGCTGGTTGTGGCTGGAGTACGAAGTACCGGCGGCAATGAAGGAGCTCATGGCGCCCGCTTCGTTGATGCCTTCTTCGAGGATCTGGCCCTTCTTGTCTTCGCGGTAGAACATCACCTGATCTTTATCGACTGGCTCGTAGAGCTGGCCGACGGACGAGTAGATGCCCAACTGGCGGAACATGCCTTCCATACCGAAGGTGCGGGCTTCGTCCGGGATGATCGGGACGATGCGCTGGCCGATTTCCTTGTCCTTGACCAGTTGCGCAAGGATCCGCACGAAAGCCATGGTGGTGGAGATTTCACGGTCGCCCGAGCCGTCCAGGATCGCCTTGAGGGTCTCCAGTGGCGGGGTCGGAACGCTGAAGCTCTTGGCGCGACGCTGTGGCACGAAACCGCCCAGTGCGGTACGGCGCTCGGCCAGGTAACGGGCTTCGGCGCTGCCTTCTTCGGGTTTGAAGAACGGCAGGTTTTCCAGCTCGCTGTCTTTGACCGGAATGTCGAAGCGGTCGCGGAACAGCTTCAGGCTGTCGACATCGACTTTCTTGGTGTTGTGCGCGGTGTTCTTCGCTTCGCCGGCGCCGGTGCCATAACCCTTGATGGTCTTGGCCAGGATGACGGTTGGCTGCTCTTTGTGGTTGACCGCTTCGTGGTACGCCGCGTAGACCTTGTACGGGTCGTGGCCGCCGCGGTTGAGTTTCCAGATCTCGTCGTCGGACAAGTCGGCAACCATCGCCTTGAGTTCAGGCGTGTTGAAGAAGTGCTCACGGACGAACGCGCCGTCCTTGGCCTTGTAGTTCTGGTACTCGCCGTCGATGACTTCGTCCATGCGACGTTGCAGGATACCGTCGACATCCTTGGCCAGCAGTGGGTCCCAGAAACGGCCCCAGATGACTTTGTTGACGTTCCATTGGGCGCCACGGAACACGCCTTCGAGTTCCTGGATGATCTTGCCGTTGCCGCGAACCGGGCCGTCGAGGCGCTGCAGGTTGCAGTTGATGACGAAGATCAGGTTGTCCAGCTTCTCGCGGCCGGCCAGGGAGATCGCGCCCAGGGATTCCGGCTCGTCGCACTCGCCGTCACCCATGAAGCACCAGACTTTCTGCTTGCCTGGCTGAATGAAACCACGGGCTTCCAGGTACTTCATGAAGCGCGCCTGGTAGATCGCCTGGATCGGGCCCAGGCCCATGGAAACGGTCGGGAACTGCCAGAAGTTCGGCATCAGCCAAGGGTGCGGGTACGACGACAGGCCGTTGCCGTCCACTTCCTGGCGGAAGTTGTTCATCTGGTCTTCGGAGATGCGGCCTTCCATGAACGCACGGGCGTAGACGCCTGGCGATGCGTGGCCCTGGAAGTAGATCAGGTCGCCGCCGTGTTCGTCGGTCGGGGCCTGGAAAAAGTAGTTGAAGCCGATGTCATACAGCGTCGCGCTGGAGGCGAAGCTGGAGATGTGACCGCCCAGGTCAGAATCTTTCAGGTTGGTACGCATGACCATGGCCAACGCGTTCCAGCGTACCAGCGAGCGAATGCGGCGTTCCATGAACAGGTCGCCAGGCATGCGTGCTTCGTGGGTAACGGGGATCGTGTTGCGGTACGGCGTGGTGATGGCGTAGGGCAGTTGCGAACCGCTGCGGGTTGCGAGTTCGCCCATACGGGTCATCAGATAATGAGCACGGTCTTCGCCTTCTTTGTCGAGAACCGATTCCAGGGCGTCCAGCCATTCCTGGGTTTCGACGGGATCGAGGTCTTGCATGGCTTGCTCCAGGGCGGAAAGGCTACCAGAATCGGTTGCCTGAGTTTGCGACTGGCCTTGTGGGCAGACGATATAAATTCTTGGATTGCCGAAGGTTGTTTCGGCGGCGTGTAGTTTTACTACAAATCGTCGGCCGTTTCAGCCTTTCGAATGTATAGACGAGTAGTAAAACTACACGTGAGCGGCTTATGGCCCCTCGTTTCGTTGTGAGAATAATCGTTACTGTTGGTCTTTGGCCAACTCGAACAGGTAAAAACTTGATGCCGGCTGCCAATAAAATCAGAATTTCAGCTATTTATCATCTTTGTTCGACAGTCGATCGGGTAGTGTCATTTGACAAAACACTACATCCAGCCTCCCCCGCGCCGATCAAGGATAGACCATGAGCCTGCCCTCGCTTGCCGAAGTACCGGTCATTCTCCAGCCATTGGTCAGCCGTGCCGAGCAGTCGTTCCGTGCGGTGGTCGCCTTGTTCGACGACGATCACGGGCTGTCGGCCTGGACCCCGCAGCGCTGGGAGGCATTCAACCGTATCGCCGCCGCCAGCGACTTTGTCATCGAGCAGAGTGTCCGTGACCCGGTGATGCTGCTGGAGCTGGTGCGCAGTGGCGAACTGGACCGCAGCCTGGCGCCGGGTGAAATGCGCGCGCAGATCGGTGCCGCTGTGCAGGCCGCCGAGACCGAAGAAGAGCTGGGCCGCGTCCTGCGCCGCCAGCGCACCCGCCAGCAGGTACGGATCATTTGGCGCGACCTGAACCGCGAGGCCGACCTGGTCCAGACCTGTCGCGACCTCTCGGACATGGCCGACACCTGCATCGACCAGGCCTATCAATGGTTGTACCAGCGCCTCAGCCAGCAATTCGGCACGCCCACCGGGCGGCGCAGTGGCGAGCCGCAGCAGATGGTCATCCTGGGCATGGGCAAGCTGGGGGCCGTGGAGCTGAACCTGTCGTCGGACATCGACCTGATCTTCGCCTACCCCGAGGGCGGTGAAACCGTTGGCGTCAAGCGACCGCTCGATAACCAGGAGTTTTTCATCCGTGTCGGCCAGCGCCTGATCAAGGCCCTGGACCCGATGACCGTCGACGGGTTTGTGTTTCGCGTCGACATGCGCCTGCGCCCCTACGGCTCGGCCGGGGCGCTGGTGCTGAGCTTCAATGCCTTGGAGCAGTACTATCAGGACCAGGGCCGCGACTGGGAACGCTACGCCATGATCAAGGCGCGCGTGGTGGCGGGTGACCAGGCAGCGGGTGCGCAATTGCTCGACATGCTGCGCCCGTTCGTCTATCGCCGTTACCTGGATTTTTCCGCCATCGAAGCGCTGCGCACCATGAAACAACTGATCCAGCAGGAGGTGCGGCGCAAGGGCATGGCCGACAACATCAAGCTGGGCTCGGGCGGCATTCGTGAGGTGGAGTTCATTGCCCAGGCATTCCAACTGATTCATGGCGGTCGCGACCTGAGCCTGCAGCAGCGTCCACTGCTCAAGGTGCTGGGGACCCTCGAAGGTCAGGGCTATCTGCCGGCCAAGGTGATCGACGAGCTGCGCCAGGGTTATGAATTCCTGCGTTATACCGAACATGCGATCCAGGCCATTGCCGACCGCCAGACCCAGATGTTGCCGGACAACCCGCAGGACCAGGCGCGCATTGCGTTCATGCTGGGTTTTGCCGACTGGCCGGCCTTTCACGAGCAATTAATGTACTGGCGCGGGCGTGTGGCCTGGCATTTCGGTCAGGTCATCGCCGATCCGGACGAAGAGGCGGGCGGCGTAAGCGAAGTGGTGGTGGGCGGCGAATGGTTGCCGTTGTGGGAAGACAGCCAGGATGAAGAGGCGGCGTGTCGTCAGTTGGAGGAGGGCGGTTTCGTCGATGCACCCAAAGCCCTCAAGGCCTTGGCCGCCCTGCGCGGCAGCCCGCAGCTGCGCGCCATGCAGCGCCTGGGGCGCGAGCGTCTGGATGCCTTCATTCCGCGCCTGCTGGCCCAGGCCGTCGAACATGCCGATCCAGACCTGGTGTTGGAACGGGTGCTGCCCTTGGTGGAGGCCGTGGCCCGCCGTTCGGCCTACCTGGTGTTGTTGACGGAAAACCCCGGCGCCCTGCGTCGCTTGCTGACGTTGTGCGCGGCGAGCCCGTGGATTGCCGAGCAAATCGCCCGTTTCCCCCTGCTGCTCGATGAATTGCTCAACGAGGGCCGGCTGTTCAAGCCGCCCTTGGCGCCGGAGTTGGCGGCGGAGTTGCGTGAGCGCTTGACGCGCATCCCCGAGGATGACCTTGAGCAACAAATGGAGGCGCTGCGGCATTTCAAACTGGCGCACCGCTTGCGGGTGGCCGCCTCGGAAATCGCCGGCAGCCTGCCGCTGATGAAAGTCAGCGATTACCTGACCTGGCTGGCCGAGGCGATGCTCGAACAAGTGCTGGCCCTGGCCTGGCGCCAGACGACCGCCAAGCACGGCGTGCCATTGCGCACCGACGGCAGCCTGTGCGATCCGGGCTTCATTATTGTCGGTTATGGGAAAGTCGGCGGCCTGGAATTGGGGCATGGTTCCGATCTGGACCTGGTGTTCATCCACGATGGCGATCCGCACGCGGAAACCGACGGCCCCAAACCCATCGACGGTGCACAGTTCTTCACTCGGCTCGGCCAGCGGATCATTCACCTGCTGACCGCCCAGACCAACTCTGGACAGTTGTATGAAGTGGATATGCGCCTGCGGCCGTCCGGGGCGTCGGGGTTGCTGGTCAGTTCCCTTGGGGCGTTCTCTCGTTACCAGGAGAATGAAGCCTGGACCTGGGAGCATCAGGCCTTGGTACGGGCGCGGGTGCTGGTGGGCAGCCAGGATGTGGGCCAGGCGTTCGAGAAGGTCCGCGTCCAGGTGTTGGGACGCAAGCGTGACTTGCCGACGCTGCGCCAGGAGGTCAGCGACATGCGCGCCAAGATGCGCGATAACCTTGGCAGCAAGGCCACCGCCGCCGGGACCGCGCCGAATGCCTTCGAGGCCTCGGCGCCCTTCGACCTCAAGCAGGATGCCGGAGGTATCGTCGATATTGAATTTATGGTGCAATACGCGGCCTTGGCGTGGTCCGAGGAGCACCCGTCGCTGGTGCGCTACACCGATAACATCCGCATTTTGGACGGGTTGCAGGAGGTCGGGCTGATGCCGGCCGAAGATGCCACGCTGTTGCGCGAAGCCTACAAAGCCTACCGCTCCGCCGCTCACCGCCAGGCCTTGCAGAAAGATGCCGGGGTGATTGCTGGCGACCAGTTCGTGGAGGAACGCCAGCAGGTGCTGCGGATCTGGCGGGAGCTGGGCCTGAGCTGAAGATTTAAATGTGCGAGCGAGCTTGCTCGCGATGACGGAGTGTCAGGCGACATTGATGTTGAATGTGCCGACCTCATCGCGAGCAAGCTCGCTCCCGCAGTGGATTTGCGGTGTTGCACCGGGCTGAAGACATAGGCAGACCCCTTGTGGGTGGTGTGTTGTAGATTAGGGCAACAGGCAACGACCTAAGCCACAGTGATTCTCGAGGCGGGGAGGCGTAGGCCTCCCCGTATCGTTTTTGGAAAGCACATGAATATTCTGATCGTTGGGCCCAGCTGGGTCGGTGACATGGTGATGGCGCAGACACTGTTCCAGTGCCTGAAGCAGCGTCATCCGCAGTGCGAAATCGACGTCCTGGCCCCCGAGTGGAGCCGGCCGATTCTTGAGCGCATGCCCGAGGTACGCAAAGCCTTGAGCTTCCCGCTCGGCCACGGCGTGCTGGAGTTGGCGACCCGTCGACGCATTGGCAAATCCCTGGCTGGTCAGTACGACCAGGCGATCCTGTTGCCCAATTCGTTGAAATCGGCACTGGTGCCGTTCTTCGCCGGCATCCCCAAACGCACCGGCTGGCGTGGCGAGTTTCGCTACGGCCTGCTCAACGATGTGCGCACGTTGGACAAAGAACGTTATCCGCTGATGATCGAGCGCTTCATGGCCCTGGCCTACGAGCCTGGAGCCGAGTTGCCCAAGCCCTATCCACGACCGAGCCTTGCGATCGACCCGGTGAGCCGTGAAGCGGCGCTGGCCAAGTTCGGCCTGAGCCTGGATCGTCCGGTGCTGGCGCTGTGTCCGGGGGCCGAGTTCGGTGAGTCCAAGCGCTGGCCGGCGGAGCATTACGCCCAGGTTGCCGAGGCGAAGATTCGCGAAGGTTGGCAGGTCTGGCTGTTTGGCTCGAAAAAAGATCACCCGGTGGGCGAAGACATCCGCTCGCGATTGATCCCGGGCCTTCGGGAAGAGTCGGTAAACCTCAGCGGCGACACCTCCCTGGCCGAGGCCATCGACCTGCTGTCCTGCGCCGATTCGGTGGTCTCCAACGACTCCGGCCTGATGCACGTGGCCGCGGCGCTGAACCGACCATTGGTGGCGGTCTACGGTTCCACCTCGCCGGGCTTCACGCCACCGCTGGCCGACAAGGTCGAAGTCGTGCGCCTGGGCATCGAGTGCAGTCCGTGCTTCGACCGCACCTGTCGCTTCGGTCATTACAATTGCCTGCGTCAGCTCATGCCGTCGTCGGTGAACGAGGCCCTGGAGCGTTTACAGGGCACTCCCGTGGAGGTCCGGTAACTTGCGGGTATTGCTGATCAAGACTTCTTCGCTGGGGGATGTGGTCCACACGCTGCCGGCGCTGACCGACGCGGCGCGGGCGATTCCTGGCATCAAGTTCGATTGGGTGGTGGAAGAAGGCTTTGCCGAAATCCCCACCTGGCACCCGGCCGTGGGCAAGGTCATTGCGGTGGCGATTCGTCGCTGGCGCAAGAACCTCTGGCAAACCATCAGGAGTGGCGAGTGGCGACGCTTCAAGCAGAGCGTGCGCGCCGAGAAGTACGACCTGGTGATTGACGCCCAAGGTCTGCTGAAAAGCGCTTGGCTGACCCGCTACATCAAGGCGCCGGTGGCCGGCCTGGATAAAAATTCGGCGCGTGAGCCCCTGGCCGCGCGCTTTTATTCCCGGCGCCTGGCGGTGGCTCGCGGTCAGCATGCGGTCGAGCGCGTGCGTCAGTTATTCGCCCTGGCGCTGGGTTATGACTTGCCGCAGACCCAGGGCAGCTATGGCCTCGACATCGACCGATTGGTGGAATTGCCACGCCCTTACCCCTACGTGGTGTTCCTGCACGGCACGACGTGGGAGTCCAAGCATTGGCCTGAACTTTACTGGCGCCAGCTCACCGAGCGCATGGGGCAGTTCGGCGTGGTGGTGAAACTGCCGTGGGGCAACCCCGCCGAGAAGGCCCGGGCCGAACGCATCGCCAACGGGTTGCGCAACGCCTTGGTGCTGCCGAAGCTGAACCTTGGTGGGATGGGCAAGGTGCTTGCCGGTGCCCAGGCCTGCGTGGCTGTGGACACCGGCCTCGGCCATTTGGCCGCGGCCTTGGACGTACCGACCATTTCGCTGCTCGGCCCGACCAATCCGGTGCTGACCGGCGCCTACGGCAAGGGCCAGATTCACCTCGCCAGTGATTTCCCTTGCGCGCCGTGCATGCAGAAACAATGCACTTACTCACCGACCGCCGAAGATGCCCGGCGGTTTGACCTGAAACGCGAGCAGCCCTTGTGCTTCACGCGTCTGAACCCCGAGCGTGTTGCCAGCCACCTGAGCACGTTATTGGCTGAGGAGCCGCGCTGATGCAATTGGCTTTTGTCCTTTATAAGTACTTCCCCTTCGGTGGCCTGCAGCGTGACTTCATGCGCATCGCCCTGGAATGCCAGCGACGCGGTCACCAGATCCGTGTCTACACGCTGATCTGGGAAGGTGATGTGCCGCCCGGCTTCGAAGTACTGGTGGCGCCGGTCAAGGCGCTGTTCAATCATCGCCGCAACGAGAAGCTCAGTGCGTGGATGGAGGCCGACCTGGCCAAGCGCCCGGTGGACCGTTTGATCGGCTTCAACAAAATGCCCGGCCTGGACGTGTACTACGCCGCCGATGGCTGCTTCGAAGACAAGGCGCAGAACCTGCGCAACTCGTTGTACCGGCGCTGGGGCCGCTACCGGCATTTCGCCGAGTATGAGCGGGCTGTGTTCGCCAAGGACGCCAAGACCGATGTGCTGATGATCTCTGAAGTCCAGCAGCCACTGTTCATTAAGCACTACGGTACGCCGCTTGAGCGCTTTCACTTGCTGCCGCCGGGCATCGCCCAGGACCGGCGGCGGCCCGCCGACGCCGACGAGATCCGTGCGGCGTTCCGGGCCGAATTCGAGCTGGCCGATGACGATCTGCTGCTGGTGCAGATCGGCTCCGGGTTCAAGACCAAGGGCGTGGATCGCAGCCTCAAGGCCCTGGCCGCGCTGCCAACCGAATTGCGAAAACGCACCCGGTTGTTTGTAATCGGCCAGGATGACCCCAAGGTATTCCAACTGCAGAGCGCCGCACTGGGGCTCGGTGATAATGTGCGGTTTCTCAAGGGGCGCAGCGACATCCCGCGTTTCCTGCTGGGCGCCGACCTGTTGATCCATCCGGCGTATAACGAGAACACCGGCACGGTATTGCTCGAAGCACTGGTGGCCGGGTTGCCGGTGCTGGTCAGCGCGGTGTGTGGGTACGCCCACTACATCGCCGAAGCCGACAGTGGCCTGGTGCTGGCCGAGCCGTTCGAGCAAGCACAGCTCACCGCGTACCTGGGGCGCATGTTGAACGATGCCGATGCCCGGGCGGCCTGGAGTCGCAACGGTCTGGCCTTCGCCGAGACGGCCGACCTCTACAGCATGCCGCAGCACGCGGCCGATGTGATATTGGCGGAGCACGCACAATGAAGTTGATGCTGGCCGAACCGTTCAAGAGCCTTTGGGCCGGGCGCGATGCGTTCGCCGAAGTCGAGGCGCTCAAGGGCGAGGTCTATCGCGAACTGGAAGCCCGGCGCACCTTGCGCACGGAGGTGGACGGTCGTGGTTTTTTCGTGAAGATCCACCGTGGCATCGGTTGGGGCGAGATCTTCAAGAACCTGTTCACCGCCAAGCTGCCGGTACTCGGCGCAGGGCAGGAATGGAAAGCGATCCAGCGTTTGCAGGAAGTCGGCGTGCCGACCATGACGGCTGTCGCATACGGCGAGAAGGGTAGTAACCCGGCAGACCAGCACTCGTTCATCGTCACCGAAGAGCTGGCGCCGACCGTCAGCCTCGAAGACTTCAGCATCGACTGGGTCAAGCAACCGCCGCAACCGGCACTCAAACGTGCCCTGATCGCCGAAGTGGCGCGCATGACCGGCATGATGCACCGCGCCGGGGTCAACCATCGTGACTGCTACATTTGCCACTTCTTGCTGCATACCGACAAGCCGGTAACACCTGCCGATTTCAAACTTTCGGTGATCGACCTGCACCGTGCCCAGACCCGTCCGGCCATTACTATTCGCTGGCGCAACAAGGACCTGGCGGCGCTGTATTTCTCGGCGCTGGACATCGGCCTGACCCGGCGCGACAAGCTGCGTTTCCTCAAGGGTTATTTCCAGCAACCGCTACGGCGGATCCTTGCCGAAGAGGCTTCGCTGCTGGCCTGGCTCGAAGGCAAGGCCAACAAGTTGTATGCCCGTAAGCAGCGATACGGGGACGCGCTCTGATGTCGGGTTGGAATCTGGAGCCGGCCTACGCCGATTTGGTGCAAGATTTTGGCAGCCTCGAGGCGGTCTTCGCGCTGCAAGGGGAGCGTTTGACCCGTGATCCGTTGTCAGAGGTGATCCGGGTGCAGCGAAACGGCGTGAATTACTACGTCAAACGCTACGTCGGGGCCGGCAAAGGCTTGCGACGCTACCTGGGCAAACCGCGGGTCAAGTCCGAATGGCAGAACCTCAAGCGCTTCGCCAAATGGGGCATCCCCACCGCCGAAGTCGTGGGCTGGGGCTTGGAGCGAAATGGCGCGACCTATGCCCGCGGCGCGATGATCACCCGCGAACTGCCGCACACCGAAGACCTCTCGGCCTTGGCCGAGCGTCGCGACCCGAGGCTGGCCGACCGTGCCTGGGTCGATGGCGTGAGCCAGCAGTTGGCTGGCTACACGCGGACCATGCACGACCACCGTTTCACCCATAACGACCTGAAGTGGCGCAACCTGTTGATCGATGACCGCTCGCGGCTGTTTCTGATCGACTGTCCAAATGGGGCCTTCTGGCGTGGCTTCTGGCTCAAGTACCGTATTACCAAGGATCTGGCGTGCCTGGATAAAGTGGCCAAATACCATTTGTCGGCCACGCAGCGCCTGCGGTTCTACCTGCAATACCGCCAGTGCGACCGGCTCGATGCGTGTGACAAGAAACGCATCCGTCATGTGGTGAGATTTTTCGAGGGGCGTGAATGACTGATTTTCTGGCCGCTGAAGACCGGGCGTTGTTGCAACGTCATGGCCTGGACAGCTTCGAGGCCTTGTGGGCGCGGCAATTGGACGCGGTAGACGAACCCAATACCTCGGGTGACGGCTGGAGCAGTGTGTTCCGGCTGGACCTGGAGGGGCAGGGTTATTACCTCAAGCGCCAGAGCAATTACCTGACACGGACCTTGTCCCATCCGTTTGGCGAGCCAAGTTTCTCCCGGGAGTTTCGCAACATCAGCCGTTATCGCCAGCTGGGCATTCCCGCTCTGCAAGCGGCGTTCTATGGTCAGCGCAAGGTGAGCGGAGAGGTGCGGGCGATCCTGCTGACCCGTGCCCTGGATGGCTGGGATGACCTGGATTCGCTGGTGCAGCGCTGGTCGAGCCTGGCGGCGGTGCAGCGCACCACCATCCTCAAGGCCTGCGGTTTGCTGGTGCGGCGCCTGCATGGCATGCATCAGGTGCACGGTTGCTTCTATCCAAAACACATCTTCCTGCAAGCCACCGCTGACGGCTATCAGGCGCAATTGATCGACCTGGAAAAGACCCGGCCGCTCTTGTTCGGGCTGCGTGATCGGGTCAAGGACCTGGAGCCTTTGCTGCGTCGCGCCTCTGTCTGGAGTGATGCCGATGTGCGTCAGTTGCTGTCCAGTTATCTGGACCAGCCGCTCGACAGTGGGCTGGTCGACAACTGGGTGACCCGTCTGAACGCTCGGCGCAGCCACAAGGAAGCCCGTTGATGCATTTGTCCGAACTCAAACATGCCGGCCGCAGCCCCAGCCTGCCCCTGAGCCTGGAACTGGTCGATGCCGCCGGCCCGGCGAAGTTGCAACTGCTTTCGTTGTTGCGGGTGTTGCCGGGCCAGCGTTATGTCGGTGCTGGCGTCTGGCGTGGCCGGCCGGTGTTGGCCAAATTATTGGTGGGCAACAAGGCCGCCCGGCATTTCCAGCGAGAGCTGCAAGGCGTGCGCCTGCTGGCAGAGCAGGGGCTGACCACGCCGTTGTTGCTGGCCGATGGCCTGAAAGAGGGTGAAGGTGGCTGGTTGTTGTTCGAATTGCTTGAAGACGCCGAGAGCCTGGGGGATGCCTGGAAACAGGTCGAGCAGTTGCCATTGCTGGCCGACGAGCAGGTGGCGGTGCTGGCCGAAGCCCTAGGCGCTATCGCGCAATTGCACAGCAAAGGCCTGTGGCAGGAAGACCTGCACCTGGACAATCTGCTGCGTCATGACGGCAAGCTCTATTTGATCGACGGTGCCGGTATCCGCGCTGAAACCCCAGGGCAGCCGCTGTCGCGGCAAAAAGTATTGGAGAACCTGGGGGTGTTTTTCGCCCAGCTCCCCAAAGCCCTCCAGCCGTTCAATGAAGAACTGTTGGTGTATTACCTGCTGGGCAACGCCGAACACGCACTGCCCATGGAAGCGCTGCAAAAACAGACCGACAAAGTGTATGCCTGGCGCCTGAAGGATTTCCTCGAAAAAGTCGGGCGCGAGTGCAGCCTGTTCAGCGTGCAACGCGGGGCGTTTGGCCTGCGGGCGATCCGTCGTGATGAAGAAGCGGCCATGACGCCGGTGCTGGAACAGGCTGATGCGTTGCTCGACCAGGGCCATCTGTACAAGACCGGTGGCGCCGCTAGTGTCGGTAAAGTCGAGGCGAACGGTCGCACCTTGGTGATCAAACGCTACAACATCAAAAACTTCGCCCATTGGCTCAAGCGCTTCTGGCGCCCGAGCCGCGCCTGGCACTCCTGGCGCGAAGGTCATCGACTGACCTTCCTCGGCATCGCCACGCCCAAGCCGCTGGCGTTGTTGGAAAAGCGTTTCCTGTGGCTGCGCCGTGGTGCTTACCTGGTCACCGAACACCTGGCGGGGCCGGACATCATCGAGCGTTTCGGCCCTTACGTGCAAAACGGTGACGCGCCCGAGGCCGAGTTGCTGGCACTGGATCGGTTGTTCGCCGACCTGATCCGCGAACGCATCAGCCATGGCGACTTCAAGGGCCACAACCTGTTCTGGCAGCACGACCGCTGGGCGCTGATCGATCTCGACTCCATGTGCCAACACCGCACTCTGGCCAGCTTTGCCCCGGCCTACGCCCGGGATCGCGCGCGGTTCATGCGCAATTGGTCGCAGGACAGTGCGCTGTATCGGGTGATCGATGGGCGGTTGCCCAAGGATGTCGATAGCACGCCATCTGTCTTGTAAACGGTCACCGTGGCGAGGGAGCTTGCGCCCGGAGGAGCTGTGTAGGAACTGTCGAGTGCAACGAGGCTGCGATCTTTCCCCAGACAATTGAGTCCCAAGCGAAAGATCAAAAGATCGTCCGAACGCGGCCCGAGCCTTCGCCAGCTCCTACAGAGCCGAGCGGGAGCAAGCTCCCTCGCCACGGACCGCGTACACCTTCAGGCCGAGAAAGGGGCGGATTCAGGTGTGAAATGCACCACCGCTACAGGGATGCTGACCGCGCTACGGGGAGGAAGCTTTGGGGGGAGTTGCGCTCCAGAAAGCGAAAAGCCCCGATGAAACTCACCGAGGCGTAGACGCCGACCGGGATCCCCCAGTCCATTTGGGCGAAGCCTATGTTGGTAACCATTAGCTGCCAATGGACATGCAATGGGTAACTCGCCACGAGCTTGCCGCTTGCAGCTAGAGGCTTGCTGCCGCTTTTACGCTATAATCCCGCCCTTTAGCTGCCCCACACCCTTGGTGCGCGGCACATCCATTTTTTGCGGCGCTTGGCGCCCGTATGCAGACATAAGAGGCTAGACCCTGTGGCATTGACGATTCTTGGCCTGTCCGGCGCCCTTAGCCATGATCCTTCCGCTGCGCTGTACATTGACGGCAAGCTGATCGCGGCGGCCGAGGAAGAGCGTTTCGTACGCGATAAACATGCAAAGAACCGCATGCCCTACGAATCGGCGAAGTTCTGCCTGGAACAGGCCGGTATCAAGCCTTCCGACGTCGATGTGGTGGCGATCCCGTTCGCCCCGATCAGCCTGTTTGGCGAAGCGCGCTGGCACTACGCCAAGCGTTACTGGTACGCCCCTGACCGCGCCCTCGACGCGATCCTGATGGGCAACCGTCGCTACAAGCGCTATCGCCGCAAGATCGTCTGGTGCCTGGAGCAACTGGGCTTCGATCCGAAAAAAATCAAGATCGAACCGGTTGAGCATCACCTGGCCCACGCCTCCAGCGCCTACCACTGCTCGGGCTTTCAGGAGAAAACCGCAATCCTGGGTATCGACGGCAAGGGCGAATACGCCACGACCTTCTTTGGCTACGGCGAAAACGGCAAGATCCACAAGATCAAGGAATTCTTCGACCCGGACTCCCTGGGCGGCCTGTACGGCGCGATCACCGAGTTCCTCGGTTTTGAAATGCTCGACGGTGAGTTCAAGGTCATGGGCATGGCGCCTTACGGCGATGCCACCAAGTACGACTTCTCGCGCCTGGCCTCTTTTGAAAATGGCGAACTGGTGATCAACACCGACTACGCCAACGTGATCGGCCTGCGTCGCTATAAAGAGAAGGGCAAGGGTTTCTACTTCTCGCCGAAGTTGATCGAATGGCTCGGCCCGAAACGTGAAGGCGACATCGCCGACGAGCCGTACATTCACTACGCGGCGAGCATGCAAGCGCTGTTCGAGAAGCTCGCGCTGCAAATGATCGACCACTACCTGGGCGACGTGCTCAAGGAAACCGGCAAGCTGGCCTTCGCCGGCGGCTGCGCGTTGAACGTCAAGCTGAACCAGAAAATCATCGCCCGTGACGACGTCAAGGAGCTGTTCGTGCAACCGGCTTCCGGCGACGCCGGTACGGCGGTGGGTGCGGCGGCTTATGTGTCCCACGCCCGTGGCGTGCCGGTCGAGAAGATGGAACACGTCTACCTCGGCCCGGCCTACAGCAACGAAGACGTGATCGCTGCGTGCGCCCGTCATCCGAGCAAGCCTGCGTGGCGCAAGATCGACAACACCCCCGAGCGCATTGCCAAGATCATGGTCGATGGCAACCCCGTGGCCTGGTTCCAGGGGCGCATGGAGTTTGGCCCGCGTGCCTTGGGCGGCCGTTCGATCATCGGGTGCCCAAGCGCCAGCGGCGTGGCCGATCGGATCAACGAACAAATCAAGTTCCGCGAGCGCTGGAGGCCTTTCTGCCCGTCGATGCTCGACACCGTTGCGCCGCAGATGATCAAGGTCGACCACCCTGCGCCGTTCATGACCTTCACCTTCGAAGTGGCCGAGGAATGGAAAACCCGCGTGCCGGAAGTCGTCCATGAAGACGGCACCTCCCGGGCCCAGGTGCTCAAGCGCGAATACAACCCGCGCTACTACGACATGATGAAGGCCCTGGAAGTCCTGACCGGCAACGGCGTGTCGCTGAACACCTCGCTCAACCGTCGTGGTGAACCGATGATCTGCTCGCCGACCGATGCGCTGAACATGTTCTTCGGTTCCGACCTGCAGTACCTGATCATGGAAGACATCCTGGTGGTCAAAGACGGCGTGGACGCTTATGACACGCTCGGCTGAGCGACATGTGCTGCAGTTCTGCCACGGTTATGACGGGCCGTTCCTGGACTGCGCCCGTCAGTATGCGAGTCTGTTCGCGGGCACTGGCTATCGCGTGACCACGGTGTTCCTCACCGGGGTGGCGGATGCGCAAGTCGCTGCCGCTTGCGCCTCGGACGAGGTGCTGTTCATGGAGTACAGCTCCAGTGCCATTCGTGGCCTGAAGCTGGGCGCCATCGGCGACCTGCGCAAGATTGCCGCCTCACGCAATTTCAGTTTCTGCATTGCTCATCGCTTCAAGCCGATCTACATCGCCCTGATCGGCACCCGCTTGCCGGTGATCGGCGTGCATCATGCCTTCGATGACTACCAACGGCGTACCCGCCGGCTGTTCGCTCAGGTGTTTCGTAAACGCCTGAGCCTGCTCGGGGTTTCCGATGCGGTGCGTGACGACATGCGCCGCTGCTTGCCGAAATGGCCGGCTGCCCGGATCCAGACCCTCTACAACCGCATCGACCTCGATGCCACGCAGGCCAGCCTGGTTTCTCGGGAGGAGGCGCGGCACACCCTGGGGCTGGACGCGCATGCCTGGATTGTCGGCAATGTCGGCCGCCTGCATCCGGACAAGGACCAGGCCACCTTGTTGCGCGGTTTTGCTGCGGCGCTGGCGTATCTGCCAGCCAACAGCCAGTTGGCGATTCTCGGCAAGGGCCGTCTGGAGCAGGACCTCCGGGCATTGGCACTGGAATTGGGCATCGCCGACCGCGTGCTGTTGCTCGGCCAGGTGCCCGAGGCGCGCCGTTATTTCCGCGCGTTCGATGTCTTTGCCCTGAGCTCCGACCATGAGCCGTTCGGCATGGTGCTGCTCGAAGCCATGGCTGCCGGCGTTCCGTTGCTGGCCACTGCTTGCGGTGGTGCCAGGGAGGTGGTCGAAGGCGTCGGCATCCTGTTTCCGCAGGGTGACGCCGAGCACATGGCCCAGGGCTTGCAACACCTGGCGGCCATGGACGATCTGCAGCGTCGCCAATGCGCCGAGCTGATGCTCGACCGCTTGCGCGAAAGCTTCTCGGATCGTGCCGTACGCGAGGCATTCTGGCGTTTGCCCCAAGTCACCGAACTGGCGCAGAGGGCCTGATGTTCAATCGATTCCAAGGCTGGCGTGAGCGCGGCTGGACCGCCGTTGACGCGTCGATTTATGCCCAGGCCTGGCAGCGTTTTGGCGGCAGTGTGGCGACCCATCCCCTGGTGGTCGAGCGTCTGGCGGCCCTGGCAGGGATTCCCGTGCGTTACCTGGCATTCGAGCAAGGTGGCGAGCTCAAGGCGGCCATACCCACCTGGGGCCGTGACCTGGCGTTGTCCAAAGACGTGCTCAAGCGCAGCGGCAAGAAGGGGTTGTTCGACCTGGGCAATGCCGAACTGATCCTGCCGGCAGCGTCGGATGCACAAGCGCCGTTGCGTCATCGTGGGCGTTACCTGTCGGCCCTCAACGAGGGGCGCTTCAGTGGCTTGAAGTTGCAGCAGGAACAACTGGCCATGGCCCGCACGCCGGAAGAACTGTCCAAGAAGTTCCGCTACAACCAGCGTCGTGAACTGCGCTTGCTGGAAGAGGCGGGCGGGGTGGTACGGCCGGTCGGCGAGTTTTCCAGCGTCGAGCTGGCCTCAATCTACTGCGACCTGTTCCTGCGTCGCTGGGGCTTTGCGGCTACCGGTGCCGAGCGCATGGGCGAGGTGATCGAGTTGCTGCGTGAATGGCTGATCGGTTCGGTGATCTTCCTCAACGATGCGCCGATTGCCATCCAATTGGTGTATCGCGTCGAAGCGCCCGAGTGGATCAGCGTCGAGTACATCAACGGTGGCGTCGACCCGCAGACTCGCGAATTCAGCCCCGGCAGTGTGTTGAGCTTTCTCAACACTCAAAGCGCCTGGGAACATGCCCGTGCCGCTGGCAAGCCGTTGCGTTTTTCGTTCGGCCGGGCGGACCGGGAGTACAAGGACCGTTGGTGCAACCCCGTGCCGGTGTTTACCGTATGAACCCACCGATCAGTCGCAAGCAACAGTTGCTAAGGCGCCACCGTCGCAACAAGCGCGTGGGGTTGCTGCTCGCCCTCATCGTGCTGGTCTTGCTGGGTGTGGCAGTGGCCTGGTGGCTGCCACTGGTGTTGGCGGTATTGGGCTGGATCGCCCATGAGGCGTGGTTCGCCGATCATCTGTTCTATTCACCCAGGGATGATTACCAGTACAGCTTCCCGCCGTTCACCCAGCAACCCAAGGTGCACCTCAATGCCGGACGGCTGCGGCTGGACGAAGGCGTGATTCTGGACGATGGCGCGACGTTAATTCTCGCGTTGCGGGTCAAGAGTACCTGGCTGGGGCGCTTCATCGACCCGGTTGTCGAATTGTTGGGCGGCGAAAGGGACCAGCAGACTTTCGAGCGCGGGGTCAACGGCCTGCGCTATCTCAATCTCAGCGAGCAGGGACCGGCGTTGTCCCGGGGTGAGCTGCGCCTGCGCGGGCGCCATTGCCGTTTGCTGGGCGAGCCGACGCTATGGTCCTTCACGCCGCCGCAAGTG
Organism: Pseudomonas sp. RL_105y_Pfl2_101; assembly: GCF_963970585.1. Lineage (NCBI taxonomy): Bacteria > Pseudomonadati > Pseudomonadota > Gammaproteobacteria > Pseudomonadales > Pseudomonadaceae > Pseudomonas > Pseudomonas sp. RL_105y_Pfl2_101. Next base: position 235,923 of record NZ_CAXAPG010000001.1, on the reverse strand, counting down.
CAGCGCCAGCGGGTGATGGTCATCGCTCCCCACGCCGACGATGCGGAACTGGCCGCCTACGGTTTGTACAGCCAGGCTGACGAAGCTTGGATCGTCACGCTGACCGCCGGTGAAATCGAAGCCGAACATTATCGACAGATGGGCTTGGACCGCGTCGAAGCTGCGCGGCTCAAGGGCCGTTTGCGCGCCTGGGACAGCATTGCCGTACCGCGTTGGGCCGGGGTGCCTGAAGCGCACTGTGTGCAGTTGGGGTACTTCTGCCTGCAACTGGCCGCCATGCAAGCTGCGCCGAACCAACCACAAGGTTCTCGCGAGGCTGACCTGAGCGATACCCGGCTGTTCCGTCAGTTGAACCCGTTCCACCTGCCCGGCGATGCCGACGGCGCGCCGACCTGGAACAACCTGTTGGCGGACCTGCGCGAACTGCTGCTCAAGGCGCGTCCCGAGGTCATTGTGTTGCCGCATCCGACCCTTGATCCGCACCCCGACCATCTCTGCGCCCATCATGCCGTCCTCCAAGCCCTCGAAGGCCTGGAGTGGCAGCCAACCACGCTGTTGGGCTACGCCAATCACCTGCATGACAATGACCGTTGGCCCATGGGTGATGCAGGCGCGGGCATTGCGTTGCCGCCATCGTTCGAACCGACCCTGCCGATGCAGCCTGTCAGCTTGCCGCTGGCGTTGCCCGCACAGCTCGACAAGGCCATGGCGCTGGGCATGATGCACGATCTGCAACCGCGCGCGCTGTTCAAGCGTCGCCTGCGCCGTGGTATCCAGCGTCTGCTGGCCGGGCGTACCGGCTCGGTGTATGGCGAGAACGATTTTTTTCGCAAGGCTGTGCGTCGCCATGAACTGTTCTGGCGGTTGTAGGGGCCCAAGGTGGGGCGTGTTTGCGCTACGGCGCTGGCAGGCCCCCGGATATTTATCAAGTCGTTCGGTGCCGCAAGGAAAACGATGAAAGTTCTGTTTCTGGTGCAGAAAGAACAGCGGGCCATCCTGGACCGGCTCTATGACGGTGTGGCGGCTCATTGCGAGTGCGATTTGCGCTGGCTCGACAGCAAGGAACAACGCAACCTGCGGGCATATTTCCGTCGCCATGTGGACGTATCGCGTTATGACCGGATCGTGTTTTTCCTGCGTTTCAAGCAGGAGATTCGCCAGGCCGGTTTCATTCGCACGATCCCTAATCTGGTGATTCTCGAACACGATGCCTACCAGAATTACATTCCGTGCAAATACACGGGTAAATTCAGCGCACATTACCGTCGCCTGCCCTGGGTACGGGTGATCAGTTCCGGCTTCATGGTGACCGAACGTCTGCGTGGCGAAGGTTTCGATGCGGTTTTCGTGCCCAAGGGCTACGATCAGTCGTTATTGCAGGATCAGGGCCGTGAGCGGGACATCGAGTTGGCGTTTGTGGGCAGCACCAACAGCGTTGCCTACAGCGGTCGCAAGGCGCTGCTTGATGAGTTGGGCCGGGTTGAGCCGCTGGTAGTGACCCGGACCAAGTCCGGTGAAGAGTATTGCGAGACCCTAAACCGTATCCGTTTTTTCGTCAGTGCCGACGTGGGCATGGGCGAATTCATGATCAAGAACTTCGAAACCATGGCCTGCGGCTGTGTGCTGCTGGCGTTCGATCAGGGCATCGAGGAGGCGCGTGCGTTGGGGCTGCAGGACATGCACAACGTGGTGCTGTACCGTGACATCCCGCAACTCCAGGAAAAGCTTTCCCGGTTGCGCGCCGACCCCGAGCTGGCACGCAGTGTGGCGCACAACGGCCAGAAGCTGGCCCTGGAACAGTTCAGTTTCGCGCGCATCGGACAGAAAATCGTTGAAGCGCTGGAGCCGCCGCTGCGGCCTCGAGCCCCGCTGAATCTGCTGGAAACATTGCGCCTGAAGTTGGGCGTGTAACAAGAACCGTTGAGCCATCCGGTGTCAGATGGCGTTTGACTAGATGGTATTTCAGTGCAGTTTTCCGACGATAGTGACATTACCCTGGTGGTCACCAGTTGCGGCCGGCTCGATCTGCTCAAGCAGACCCTGGAGAGCTTCGACCGTTTCAATACGGCGCCGATCCGTGAGGTCTGCATTACCGAAGATGCTGGCGATGAAGGCGTGCATTCGGTCATTCCCGCTCATTGGAAGGACCGCACGACCGCCTTCGTCAATCGACCGAAGCTGGGGCAGTTGGCTTCGATCGACTTGGCGTACGAGCACGTCAAGACGCCTTATATCTTTCACTGCGAAGATGACTGGGCGTTCTATCGCCCGGGCTTCGTGGAAGACTCGCGCACGATCCTTGAGCAGCGACCGGATGTTCTTCAGGTGTGGTTGCGCAACTATGTCTACGATTTGTGCGTACACAGCCCTTACATTCGCCTGGGCGAGCGTGAAGTCATCGGCGGCGTACCTTGTTATCCGCTGATTTCGGACAAGCCCGAATGGCAAAGCTTCTCTCTCAATCCTGGCCTGCGACGCTTGAAAGAGTATCGGCTTTGCGCCCCCTACGCCGGTTTCGGTGGTGAAAAGGCCTTGTCGCTGCGTTACGCCCAGTTGAACTTGACGGCGGTCACGCTCGAAGGGGATGCTGTTTTGCATACCGGATTCGGAGTGCATGTGGAAGTGCCTGTGGAGCGCCAGCGCAAGGCCCGCCGCAAGCGCCGCGAGCAGGTCAAGTTGTCCTTGGTCCTCTTGCTCGGGGTCTGCATTGGCTGGCTTATGAACTACTGAATGCCGCGAAGCATGAATCCTGGTCCGCGATAAAAGGTTTGCTGCTCGATGAGCATTATCAATGTCATGTGGGCGGGCGGTGCGCCGTTCGCCTCGATACACAAGGTCCACAATCAGATTCTCTCGCGGATGGAACCAGCGATGCCTGTCAAGACATGGCTCTTGCAGGGGGCGGCGGCTGCTTGTCAGGTGGACGTCGGCTCGGCGCTTGAGTGGAATATGACCTCGGCCCGGCTCAAGGGGCGACATGTCTGGCGCTTACTCAAACCCCTGATGCACAGTCGCTTTCGCCAGGCGTTGCTCGATAGCGATGCGCGCGTGGTATTGCTCGATGGCATCGGCGTGGCCCGTACCTTGTTACCGGTTCTCAAGGATATGCCGCAGATCCGCGTGGTGGTGATTTTCCATGGTGTGACCCGGCTAAATCCCGCCGGCCGCGAGCTATTGCGCGGCTTCCCTGCATCACGCCTGAGCCTGGCGGCGGTCTCCCAGACCTTGGCAATGTCACTCCAGGACGAGTTGGGCATCCAAGTCACTGCGCTGCGTAGCGCGTTCGATCCGACGGCCTTCCAGTCTGCCCTGTTGTCTCGCGAAGAGGCACGGGCCCGCTTGGGACTGTCTGGCACAGAAACGCGGGTCTTTGGTGCCGTAGGACGGTTGGTGGACAGCAAGGGGTTCGCCTGTCTGTTGGAGGCCTTTGGCCGGGCGGCGGCGAACCATTCCGATTGGCGCCTGGTGATTGTCGGTGAGGGGCCGAGGCGCGAGGCGCTGCAAGCGCGGATCGCCCGGCCGGATCTGGTCGACAAGGTGTTGCTGATAGGGCATCTGGAAGAGATCGCGACGCTCTACCGGGCATTTGACTGGGTGCTGATCCCGTCCCTGGACGAGGGCCTTGGCCTGACTCTTCAGGAGGCTGTCCTGGCTCGTGTCCCGGTGTTGGCCAGCGAACTGGCGGTCTTTCGTGAACAGTTGGGTGACGCCGGTTGGTACGTGGCGCCCAACGATGAAAGCGGTTGGAGCGAGACCATCGAACGAGCGGCGCAGGTTCCGGCCGAGACGGTCGCCGCAGCCCAGTACCTGGCACTGGCTCCGGACGAGGCCTGGTCGAGCTTCAGCCAGGTCGCCCGGCAGTTGATCTCAGGCAGCCAGTAGGGCGTTTTCCAATGCTTGCATCGGAAAGCTCCCGTTCAGGTTCTCTCGGGCAATATAACGAGCGAAATGCTGTAAGTTGCGACGTGCCAGATAGCGTGGCAGCGGTGAGCGCAGGAAGCGCATGTCGGCCACATCGATCAGGCCCAGTTGGTTTTCGGGCGTGACGACGATGTTGCCCAAGTGCAGCGAGCGAAAATAGATACCGCTGGCATGCAGGCTGCGGATCAGCTCGACCAGCGCAGGAAGGGTATGCTGCCAGCTGAAGTTTTCCTGATTCGATAATTGACGCAGGGTTTTACCGGGGAGCGGTCGATACAGTACGGCGGTCATGCCGGGTTTTTCCAGCGTATAGAAGGCCAGTACGTCGAGGGTTGGTACGCCGAGCTTCTGCAGGCGGGCCGCATTGTTGATGAAGCGTACTGAATAAGGCCTTAGCAGGGCCGAAGAAAAAAGCCGCTTGCGGCGAAACAGCTTGAGGATATTCCCATCCTGCAGCAGATAGACTTTTGGGCCGTAGCTGTCGGCCTCCAGAATGCTGGCGCCTTCAATCAATTGATTCAAAGCGGCTTGGGGAAGCCGTGAGGATTGCATCGTAGGGAAACCTTGTTGAAAGAACCGGTGCCGTGGCGGGCCATGATGCCCAAAAGTTTTTGTTTTCACCATGCCGGTTTGGCTGGTAGGCCGTTTAGGAGCGTTATATGCAGGCAACACGTTGGGCGCAGGGCTGGATGGCCTTTGGCTTGTTATGGTTCTTGCTGGCGATAGCCCTGGCGCCGAGCAACAAGATTTATCAACAGGGGTTGGTTGCACTTGTCTGGCTGCCGGTGATCGTTTTCGCCTGGCCGGCTCGTCATCGCCTGATTGAATTGTGGCGTGCCCAGCGCGTGATTTACACGGCGTTGCTGGCGTTGATGGCCTGGGCCTTGGTAACGCTGGCCTGGGCCGAGGTGGCAGAGCCTGCCCGCGAAGCCAAGCGATTGCTCTACATCCTGGCGTTCCTGTTGTTTTTCCCGATCTTTGCCGATGGCAAGCCCGAACGCGTGATTCGTATCATGCAATGGGGTGGCCTGGGGATTGCGCTGACGGCCTTGATGGCCATCATTCATTTCTACGGATATGAGAACCAACGCTGGGCTGCACGCCTGGAAGGGCTGGGTGAGTTGTCCCACCCGATTCTCGGCGGTTATGTGATCGGATTGGCGGCGATCTGGATGCTGCACTGGATGCCGCGCCGTATCGGGTTGCAAGTGCTTTGGGCGGTGGCGCTGGGGCTGTTGGCGGCTTTCGTCGTGGCGAGCCAGAGTCGCGGCGCCGCACTGGCCTTGCTGCTCAGCGTACTGGCCATGCCGATCTACTGTCGGGACCAGCGGTCCTGGATTATCGCCGCCACGGCACTAGTGCTGGCGATGCTGACCTTCTGGTTGCTCGAACCGCTGGTCATGGCGCGCGGTGCTTCCTATCGGCCCGAGATTCTCATGTCGAGCCTGCACATGATTGCCGAACGCCCATGGGGCGGTCTTGGCGTGTCGGCTGACTACCGGATCGCCGTCCACGGCCTAAAATTTGATCATGCCCACAACCTGTTCAGCCATGTCACCATCCAACTCGGACTGCCGGGACTGCTGCTGTGGTGCATCGTCTGGTTCGCTGTGTTGTGCGAAGCCTGGCGCGCCCGGGAAAGCCTGCTGGGCCGTGGCGTGCTCGGCATTTGGGTGTTTTCGTTCCTGGCGATGCAGTTCGACGCCGCGAGCCTGACCGGAACCCCTCGCGCCGAATGGTTCATTACCTGGTTGCCGATAGGCCTTGCCGGCGTTTTGACCTGGGCGCGGGCCAATTCCGGTGGCTGTGATAAAATTCCGCGTTCTTCTTAACCAGTGAGCCCGACGATGAGTGACGCACCGCCCAAAGCGGAACAGGATTCCAGCCTGAAGATCTATTTTCGGCTGCTGGGATACGTCAAACCCTACGCGGGCATTTTCCTGCTGAGTATCGTGGGGTTCGTGATCTTTGCTTCGACCCAGCCCATGCTGGCCGGGATTCTCAAATATTTTGTCGACGGCTTGAGCAACCCCGATGCGGTGCTCTTTCCCACCGTGCCGTACCTCAAGGACTTGAAACTGCTCATGGCGGTGCCGCTGCTGATCATCCTGATCGCGGCCTGGCAGGGCCTGGGGTCTTTCCTGGGTAATTATTACTTGGCCAGGGTGTCCCTGGGGCTGGTGCATGACCTGCGGATCGAGTTGTTCAATAAGTTGTTGGTGCTGCCCAACCGCTACTTCGACACCCATAACTCCGGCCACTTGATTTCCCGCATCACTTTCAATGTGACCATGGTCACCGGTGCGGCCACCGACGCCATCAAGGTGGTGATCCGTGAAGGCCTCACCGTGGTTTTCCTCTTCGCCTACCTGGTGTGGATGAACTGGAAACTGACTCTGGTGATGTTGGCGATCCTGCCACTGATCGCGGTCATGGTCAGCAGCACCAGCAAGAAATTCCGCAAGCAAAGCAAAAAGATCCAGGTGGCCATGGGTGACGTGACCCACGTTGCCTCCGAGACCATCCAGGGCTACCGCGTGGTACGCAGTTTCGGCGGCGAGGCCTATGAAGAGCAGCGCTTTGCCAGCGCCAGCCAGGGCAATACCGACAAGCAATTGCGCATGACTCGAACCGGGGCGGTCTATACGCCGATGCTGCAGCTGGTGATCTACACCGCCATGGCGGCCCTGATGTTCCTGGTGCTGTTCCTGCGCGGTGACGCAACGGCCGGTGACTTGGTGGCCTACATCACGGCGGCTGGCTTGCTGCCCAAGCCGATTCGCCAACTCTCGGAAGTCAGCTCCACCATCCAGAAAGGCGTGGCCGGTGCCGAGAGTATCTTCGAACAACTGGATGTCGAGCCGGAAGTCGATACGGGGACAGTCGAGCAGGAGCGGGTCAGTGGTCGTCTCGATGTGCGCAATCTGAGCTTCACCTACCCGGGCGCTGACCGCGAGGTGCTCAAGGACATCAGCTTCACGGCAGCCCCCGGGCAGATGATTGCGCTGGTGGGGCGTTCGGGCAGTGGCAAGTCGACCCTGGCCAGCCTTATCCCGCGTTTCTATCACCATGAGGTCGGCCAGATCCTGCTCGACGACGTGGAAATCGAAGACTACCGCCTGCGTAACCTGCGGCGTCATGTCGCCCAGGTGACCCAGCATGTGACGCTGTTCAATGACACGGTCGCCAACAATATCGCTTACGGCGATCTGGTCGGTGCGCCACGGGCGGACATTGAAAAGGCGGCCCGGGATGCCTATGCCATGGACTTCATCGAGCAGTTGCCCAATGGCCTGGACACCGAAGTGGGTGAAAACGGCGTGCTGCTGTCCGGTGGCCAGCGCCAACGCCTGGCGATTGCCAGGGCCTTGTTGAAGAACGCGCCGCTGCTGATCCTCGACGAGGCCACCTCGGCGCTGGACACCGAGTCCGAGCGGCATATCCAGGCCGCGCTCGATCAAGTCATGAAAGGCCGTACGACCCTGGTCATCGCCCACCGTCTGTCGACCATCGAAAAAGCCGACATGATTTTGGTGATGGATCAAGGCCGCATTGTTGAACGGGGCACCCATGCCGAGCTCCTGGCGCAGAACGGTTACTACGCGCGTCTTCATGCCATGGGGCTGGACGCTCCCGCCCAGAATATCGCCTGAGTCCGGCCTCCAGGCGCTGATAGCCGGCCCGTTTCTCTCGGCCGGCTTAGATCAACTGTGCGAGCTTGCTCCACTAGGGTTTGTATCGAAAGCCTTACTTGTCTTGACCAATCCACAATAAACCCGTGACCCGTGACTGCTAAGGTTTGGCTACAGGATTCTTCCTGAACCAATTCCAGTCATCGAGGGGGCCATCCCTCCCGCAGGGGTGCTTGAATGCTGCAACGCTATCTCTGGAAGCTACTGCCCAAGTCGCAGCGCTCCTTTCTGTTGGGACGCTTGTCGGTTGTCGACCGCCAGGTCGTGAATAAATCGATGTCGGCCAATTGCCGTTTCCCCGAGGCTTTTGCCCAGCGCGCCTGCCTGTTCATCCATGTACCTAAATGCGCCGGCAGCAGTGTTTGCGTGGGGCTTTTCGATGGGTACAGTCCGGGCCACTTGCCGCTGTATTGGTACGAGGAGCAGTTTGCGCAGCAGTACGCCGCCAGTTTCAAGTTTGCTTTTGTCCGCGATCCGCTGGAACGTGCGTATTCAGCCTATGCTTTCCTGCGGGGCAACACGTTGGGGCCGCGTGACCATGCGGCGCAGGAAATGGTGGGCCAATACCGCGACTTCGACGATTTCGTCGCACGGTGGCTGCACCCGGAAAACACCACCCGGCAATTGCATTTCGCGGCCCAAACGGATTTCCTCACCGACTCCCTCGGCCACCTGACGATGAACTTCATCGGTTATCAGGAATATCTGGAGCGGGACTATCAGCGGGTGTGCGAGCACCTGGGGGTGGTCGCGGCGTTGCCCCATGTGAACCACAGCTGGCAACGCTCTACGGTGCCGGTCAGGGATATTTGCTCGGTGCGGACCCGTCGGCTGGTGCGGCGGGTATACCAACGTGATTACGAGATGCTTGGTTATGAATGAAACGTCCAACCTATCGATGCAGCAGGCACCGATTCGTCCTTATGCACAGGCGCTTACGCCAGCGGATCGGGCAGCTATCAAAGCCCAGCGCCCACGCTGCATCTGGCTGACGGGGCTGTCGGGGGCGGGCAAGTCGACACTGGCCAATGCCTTGGAAGTCCAGCTCAACCAACAGGGTTTGCACACGTCCCTGCTCGATGGCGACAACCTGCGCCAGGGGTTGTGCCGGGGGCTGGGCATGGATGCCGAGGCCCGCAAGGAAAATATCCGTCGTATTGCCGAGGTGGCGCGCTTGATGGTCGACGCCGGACTGGTCGTCATCGTAGCGGCCATCTCGCCGTTTCGCGCCGACCGGGAGGCCGCCCGACAGTTATTTCCCGAGGGCACCTTCGTGGAAGTCTATGTGAGCACACCCTTCGACGTCTGTGCCGAGCGTGACCCCAAGGGGCTGTACCGAGAAGCCCGTGCGGGGCGGATCAAAAACTTCACCGGACTCGACAGCCCTTACGAGGCGCCACTTGCGCCGGACTGCGCGATCGACACCAGCGAGGTTGAGCTGGCCCAGGCCTGTGCGCGGCTATCGGCGTTGCTGCAAATCTGATCGAGCCAGCGTCCTGGCCTCGCGTTGCAGCCATGGACAAGCCTTCGCCAACCCTGTGCTAATATCGCGCCCCTGTTCATTTTGTATGTGGGATGCTCCATGAAGTTGTCCATGCCGCGATTCGATCAAGCCCCTGTATTGGTGGTCGGCGATGTCATGCTCGACCGCTACTGGCATGGCGGTACCTCACGGATTTCCCCTGAGGCGCCGGTGCCGGTGGTCAAGGTCGAGCACATCGAGGATCGCCCCGGTGGTGCCGCCAACGTTGCCCTGAACATCGCCGCCCTCGGTGCGCCGGCTTCCCTGGTGGGGGTGACCGGCGACGACGAGGCTGCCGACAGTCTGACCAACAGCCTCAAGGGCGCGGGGGTGCGGGCAATATTCCAGCGCATTGCGCACCAGCCGACCATCGTCAAGCTGCGGGTCATGAGCCGTCACCAACAGTTGCTGCGAATCGATTTCGAAGAACCGTTCGCCACTGATCCCCTGGCCCTTGGTGCCGAGGTTGATCACCTGCTCGAAGGCATCAAGGTGCTGGTGTTGTCGGACTACGGCAAAGGTGCGTTGAAAAATCACCAGATGCTGATCCAGGCTGCTCGTGCCCGTGGCATTCCGGTCGTGGCCGACCCCAAGGGCAAGGATTTTTCCATCTACCGTGGTGCGAGCCTGATCACGCCGAACCTCAGCGAGTTTGAAACCATCGTCGGCGGTTGCGTCGATGAGCACGACTTGGTGAATAAAGGCGCACAGCTGATGCAAGACCTCGAACTCGGTGCCTTGCTGGTGACCCGAGGCGAGCATGGCATGACGCTGCTGCGCCCCGACCACCCAGCGTTGCACCTGCCGGCCCGTGCCCGGGAAGTGTTCGACGTGACGGGGGCTGGCGACACCGTGATTTCCACCTTGGCCGCGGCGATCGCTGCCGGCGAGGAATTGCCCCATGCGGTCGCCCTGGCGAACCTGGCGGCAGGCATTGTCGTCGGCAAGCTCGGCACGGCGGCTATCAGCGCCCCCGAGCTGCGCCGCGCCATCCAGCGCGAGGAAGGCTCCGAGCGAGGTGTGCTGGGCCTGGAACAACTGCTGTTGGCCGTTGACGACGCCCGTGCCCACAACGAAAGAATCGTGTTCACCAACGGTTGCTTCGACATTTTGCACGCCGGCCACGTGACCTACCTTGAGCAGGCCAGGGCCCAAGGCGATCGTCTGATCGTCGCGGTCAATGACGATGCGTCTGTCAGCCGTCTCAAGGGGCCTGGGCGCCCGATCAACAGCGTCGACCGGCGCATGGCGGTCCTGGCCGGCTTGGGTGCGGTGGATTGGGTGATCAGCTTCAGCGAGGGCACGCCGGAAAACCTGCTGTGCCAGGTCAAGCCGGATGTGCTGGTCAAGGGCGGTGACTACGGCATCGACCAGGTCGTAGGCGCGGACATCGTGACCGCGTACGGCGGGACCGTGAAAGTGTTGGGGTTGGTGGAAAACAGCTCGACGACGGCGATTGTGGAAAAAATCCGCAATAACTGAGCCTGTGTACTGCAGCCAGCTTGCTTTTTGTGGTGAGGGAGCTTGCCCCCGCTGGGTTGCGCAGCAACCCCAATTTTATGGGCGTTACGCACCCAAGCGGGAGCAAGCGCCCTCGCCACAAAAGCGTTCTGAGTGGCGTGGTTCCTAACGAGTCACCTTGCGCGGCACGATCTTCTTGAGCAACTGCCGCGCCTTGCCCTTGAGCCGGGTCAGGCCCGATTCCTTGCCCGTTGGCGTCAGCCCTTGCTGGCGCAGCCAGTCCTTCCAGCGAATCCGTTCGTCGCGCACCAGCCAGCCATCCTGCCGGGCGAAACTTTCCGCCAGGTACAGGCCACGGGTGCTGGCCGGGTGCAGTTGATCCTTTTTCAAGGTGTACAGCTCGGGCAAGGGCTGCCCGTCCTGCAGCGGCATCAGGTACAGATCAGGCCGTTTGCGATCCAGGCGCGCGACCAACTGGTCGCCTTCCAGACGCTCATCGACGTGAAACAGGCTCAGGGACTTGGCCTCCTTGGGCACATCCAGGCGCAAGTCGTAGATCAATTGCAGCGATGCCGTCGGCAGGTGCACGTAGGCCCGTGGCCGCTCGATCAGTTGCAGGTTGGCGCTACGCACCGGGCGGGCCGAGCCCGACAGTGGCGTCAGCCGAAACGGCAAGGCTTCGCGGTAATGCAGCGCCGTGGCGTAGGGGGCCGGCAGCCAGGTGTCGTTGAAACGCCCGCCAAGCCAGCCTTCCGGGGTTTCCAGCAGGCATTCTTCGGCAATTTCGCTGATGGCGGTGAGCAGCGGCAGATTCAGTTCGTGGGCCGGGACGTAGCCGGAAATCAGTTTGAGCACCACATCGCCGCGATCCTGTCGCCGTTGGCGTACCAGCACCCAATAGTCACGGTTCTGCCAATGCAGGGTCAGCCGCACCGAGACGCCCAGGTTTGCCAGCTCCAGGGAAAAGCGCTCGGTATCGGCCACAGCTACAGGGCGGCGGCGCTGCAAGGTCTGGGCGAAATTCAGCGGCATCCCGACGCTCTGGTACGTCAGGCCTTCGGGTGTCGCTTCGACGAACAGGGGCAGGGTCTTGAAGTTACTCGGATTCTTTCTGATGAGCGTACGCGGCATGTCGGCTCCTTCCTTAAGGCCGCGTAGGGCGGCGTCAGTTTTTACGCAGGACCTTGGCTACGGTCGCGACGTTATGGGCGAGGTGCAGCGGATTGATGGTGCCGACAATAGCACTGGCGACCCCAGGATGCTCAAACAACAGTTCGAAGCTGGCGCGAACCGGGTCTACCCCGGGGCTCAGGCAGACGTGGCCGCTGGCCAGGGCTTTCTTCACCAGGATCGCTTTGCCATGCTCGCTGGCGTAGTCAATGACAGCCTTTTCGTTTCGTTCGTTCAGATTGTAGGTGACCATCGCACAATCGCCTTGCTCCAAGGCTTTCAAGCCGCCGTCGACGGTTTTGCCGGAAAACCCGAAGCCGCCGATCTTGCCCTCGTGCTTGAGCGCCGCCAGGGTCGGGTAGACCTCGCTGTCGTTGAGGATCGCCAGGTCGTTGCCATCCGAATGTACCAGCACCAGGTCGATATAGTCGGTTTCCAGGCGCTTGAGGCTGCGTTCCACCGAGAATCGGGTATGGGCGGCACTGAAGTCGTGGTGCGACTGGCCGTCGCTGAACTCTTCGCCGACCTTGCTGACAATCACCCAGTCCTGGCGTTGGCCACGTAGCAGCGGGCCGAGGCGCTCTTCGCTACGGCCATAGGCCGGCGCGGTGTCGATCAGGTTGATGCCCAGCTCGCGCGCCAGTTTGAGCAACATGCGCGCTTCGTCGTCATCGGGGATCTGAAAGCCGTTGGGGTATTTGACGCCTTGGTCGCGACCGAGCTTCACAGTGCCCAGGCCCAGGGGGGAGACCCGCGGGCCGTCATGGCCCAGGGGGCGATAGAGGTCATGCAGGGTCGGTTGGCTCATGGCAGCAGTTGCTCCCAGGCAGGGACGCCCATCGGCGGCTTTGGCAGGTCCGGCAGTGGGGCCGGGTGGCTTGGCTGGATGCCCTCGCGTTGCAGGGCATTGACCACCCGATCGGCGAAGTCCGGGGCCAGGGCCAGTTTGGTCGGCCAGCCCACCAGCAGGCGATCCTGCTCGGCGAGGAAGGCGTTGTCCGGGCGGGTCAGGCCCGACTGCAACGGTTCGGCGCGGTCAACGCGCAGCGTGGCCCATTGCGCGGTGCTCAGGTCAACCCAAGGCAACAATTGGCCGAGTTCTTTCTGGGCGGCGGCGATCTGGGCGGCAGGCTCGCGGGTCACGCCATCGCCTTCGGCCAGATCGCCACCCAGGTACCAGACCCATTGGCCATCGGCCGCCGGATGGGTGGTCACGGTGACGCGCGGCTTCGGTCCGCCACCCAGGCAGTGGGCATAGAGCGGCTTGAGGCTGGGGCCCTTGACCAGGACCATGTGCAATGGTCGGCGCTGCATGGCTGGCTGGTCCAGGCCCAAGGCGTTGAGCAGGTCGGCGGTGCCGCCCCCGGCGCTGAGGACAATGCGTTGCGCGCGAATTTCGCGGCCATCGACCTTAAGTCCGATCAGCTCGCCCCCTTCGCGCAGCGGTTCGATGTGTTGCCCTGCCAGCAAGCTGTCACCGGCCAGTTCCGCCAGGCGCGCGATCACGCTCGGCACGTCCACCACCAGCTCGGCCAGGCGATAGACCTTGCCCTTGAAGCGCTTGTCTTGCAGGGCCGGCGGCAACTGGTCGCCCTTGACCTGATCGACCCGCCCGCGTACGGCCTTGCTGGCAAAGAAACTGGTGATGTTGCCGGCCAGGGTGCCGGGGGACCAGAGGTAATGGGCATCGGACAGCATGCGCACGCCGGACAGGTCTAGCTCACCTTCACCTTTCAGGGCTTCGCGCCAGCGACGCGGCATGTCGGCAATGGCTTCCGAGGCGCCGGTCAAGGCGCCGTGCAAGGCGTACTTGGCGCCGCCATGGATGATGCCCTGGGATTTGACACTCTGTCCGCCGCCGAGGCTGGCGCTTTCCACCAGCACGGTCGAAAAACCCTGGCGCCGAAGGCGTGCATTCAGCCAGAGACCGGCGACGCCTGCGCCGACAATCAGAATGTCGGTGGAAATAACGGATGGCATGAGCGACCTCAGTGTTCAAGACGAGGGCGCAGTATACAGACTCGATGCAGAGGGAATTTGTTGGCGATCAACCTGTGGGAGCAAAGCGTGCTCGCGATACAGACGCCTCGGTTTGGCAGATACCGTGCGGATTTCATCGCGGGCAAGCCTTGATCCCACGCATCCTTGCTCTTTTAGTGTCCGGCGGTCTTGGAAAAGAGTTGGATCACGACAACCCCAAAAACAATCAACGCCATCCCCAACATCGCCGGCACGTCCAGTTTCTGCCCATAGATGAACAACGCCGCGACACTGACCATGACGATCCCCAGTCCGGCCCAGACCGCATAAGCCACGCCCACCGGTACGGTGCGCACCACCAGCGTCAGCATCCAGAACGCAGTGCCGTAGCCGACGATGACCAGCAGCAAAGGCAAAGGTGTGCTCAAGCCCTTGATCGCTTTCATCGAAACGGTGGCGATCACTTCGGCGCAGATGGCGATGGCCAGGTAGTAGTAGGCGTTCATGGGCGGTTCCTCTTCGACGGTTGCGTCTTTCGATGGGGCTATTCTAGAGCTCGTCCAAATGCGGTAAAGTCATTACCTATCTGTATTTGAGATAGGTTGAGCCATGAACGAGCAGTGGAACCTGGAGCAATTGCGGCTGTTTGTCGGGGTCGCCGAGAAACGTTCGTTTTCGGCCGTGGCCCGGGATCAGCGTAAGGCCCAATCGGCTATCAGCAGTGCGATTGCGTTGCTGGAGACGGATTTGGGCGTGAGCCTGTTCGAGCGCAGCAGCGGCCGTCAGCCCAGGCTCACCGACGCTGGCCAAGCCTTGCTCGAAGAGGCCAAGGAAGTGCTGCGTCAGTGCGAGCGCCTCAATGGCCGGGCCCTGGCCCTGATGCGCGGGCAGGAAGCGTCTCTGCGCCTGGCCCAGGACGAGGCCATGCCCTATCAACCGGTCATCGACAGCCTGGCGGCCCTGGCGGAGCAATTCCCCGCCCTCGAGGTGCAACTGGCCAGCGCTGCCCAAGGCGATGTGGCGCGCAAACTGGTGGAGCGCCGCGCCGACCTCGGGTTGTTGTTCTATCACGACCAGATCCCCGAGGCGCTGGAGCGCCGGGTGCTGGGCAGCGTCGAGATGGTCACGGTGTGCGGCAGGGGCCACCCCTTGGCGAACCACGCGTATGTGACCTGTCGGGAAATGGCCCGGCACCGCCAGTTGTTGATGGCGACCCAGTCCAGCGTCTACCCCGGCAGCGAGCAGGCCAGCCCCCAGGTCTGGCGGGCTGACAGCTTCTACGTGTTGGCCGAGTGGCTGAGGAGTGGCCTGGGCTGGGCCTGGCTGCCTCGGCATGTGGTGCAATACCCGGCGTACCTGGGCGACATGGTCGAGCTCAGCAGCGAATGGACTCCGCCGGCCCTGGTGGTGGAACTGGTCTGGCGCCGCGATGAACCCCTGGGCCCGGCCGCGTGTTGGCTGGCGGAACGTTTTGCCGTGCAGTTGCAGGCGATTGGCTGAAAAACCGATAAACTCCGCCGCCATGAACAGAACTCTCTATAGCGCGTTGTTTTACCTGGGGCTGCCACTGGTAGCGATTCGGCTGTGGTTGCGGGCCCGCAAGGCGCCGGCTTATGCCCGGCGCATTGGCGAACGGTTCTCCTGGGGGCTGCCGGTCATGGTGCCGGGGGGCATCTGGGTTCACGCCGTGTCGGTGGGCGAGAGCATCGCCGCCGCGCCCATGATCCGCGCCTTGCTGCAACGTTATCCAGAGCTGCCGATCACCGTCACGTGCATGACGCCCACCGGTTCGGAGCGGATCCGGGCGTTGTTCGCCAGCGAGTCGCGCATCCAGCATTGCTATTTGCCTTACGACTTGCCCTGCGCCGCCAAGCATTTTCTTGACCGGGTCCGGCCGTCCCTGGCGGTGATCATGGAAACCGAGCTGTGGCCCAACCACATTCACCAATGCGCCAAACGCGGCATTCCCGTGGCCCTGGCCAACGCGCGGTTGTCGGAGCGTTCGGCGCGGGGCTATGGGCGCTTTCCCAAGCTCACCCGGCCCATGCTCGCCGAGATGAGTTTGTTTGCCGTGCAGACCGAAGCCGAAGCCGAGCGTTTTCGCCAGTTGGGCGCCCGGGCGGAAACCGTCGAAGTCACCGGTTCCATCAAGTTCGACCTGACCATCGCCCCGCAACTGCTCGAAGACGCCAGCGCCTTGCGCCGTCAGTGGCAGGCAACCGAGCGTCCGGTGTGGATCGCCGCCAGTACCCACGAGGGCGAGGACGAAGTGGTATTGGCCGCCCACCGTCGGCTGCTCGACAGTTATCCCGATGCGTTGCTGATCCTGGTGCCGCGTCATCCCGAGCGCTTTGACTCAGTGCACCAACTGTGTGAAAGCGAAGGGTTGGTCACGGTTCGGCGCTCCAGCGGGCAGCCCGTGACAGCGCAGGCTTCGGTGTTGCTCGGTGACACCATGGGCGAACTGCTGTTTCTCTACGCGTTGGCCGACAGCGCGTTTGTCGGTGGCAGTCTGGTGCCCAATGGTGGGCACAACCTGCTCGAGCCGGCGGCGCTGGCGAAACCGGTGCTCAGCGGGCCGCACCTGTTCAACTTCCTCGAGATCGCCGCGCAACTGCGCGACGCCGGTGCGCTGGCGGAAGTGGACGATGCCGAAAGCCTGGCCCTGGCGGTACAGCGCCTGTTCGAATTGCCCCGCGATGCCCAGCACATGGCCGAGGCGGGGCTTGCGGTGATGCGCGGCAACCAGGGCGCGTTGCAGCGGTTGCTGGACGGGTTGGGGCGGTTGCTCGCCAGGCGCTAATCGCTGGCCTGGCTCGTAGGCGCTGCCGAAGGCGGCGATCTTTTGATCTTTCACTTGGGATTCAAGTGTCTGGGGGAAGATCGCAGCCTCGTTGCACTCGACAGCTCCTACACCGCTCCTACTGCGCCGGCCGCGAGCGCAATTGCTCCGCTGCCGCCTGGGCCAGGTCCGGCGGCAGGAAGTCGCGGTCGGGGTTGTAGTCGGGCTTGAGGTAGCGCGACAGGTCCTGCAAGTCCGCTGGGCTCAACGTCCCGGCCGCCTGCTTGAGACGCAGGTTGTCGAGGATGTAGTCGTAGCGGGCGTTGTTGTAGTTGCGCACCGAGGTGTACAGCTGGCGCTGGGCATCGAGCACATCGACGATGTTGCGGGTGCCCACCTGGTAGCCGATTTCCGTGGCGTCCACCGCGCTCTGGTTGGAGATGATCGATTGGCGCCGGGCCTGGACCTGCTCCACGTCAGTGTTCACTGCACGGTGCAGGTTACGGGTGTTCTCCACCACTTGCCGGCGCAGGGCTTCGCGCTGCTGTTCGGTCTGGGTGAGTTGCGAGTAGGACTCACGCACTTGGGAGCTGGTCAGCCCGCCGCTGTAGATCGGGATGCTCAGTTGCAGGCCGATGGTGCGTTGCTCGGCATCGCCGCCATAACGCTGGCCGGTGGGGTTCGGATTGGTGAAACCAAGGCCGTCGTTATCGCCTTTTCTGTACTGGGCTATCGCATCGAGGGTCGGCGCATGGCCGGCCTTGCGTTGGCGCAGGGTGTCCTCGGCGGCATCGACGGCGTAGTTGCTGGCCAGCAAGTTCAGGTTCTGCTTGGCCGCCGTGTCGACCCAGGCTTTGGCATCGTTCGGCGTCGGCGGCAGGATCGGCAGGGTATGGACGATGCCCTGGAGCGAGTTGTACTGGCGGTTGGTCAGGGTGATCAAGGCTTCGAAGGCGTCGTCGACCTGGCGCTGGGCGAGGATCCGGTTGGCCCGTGCGGTGTCGTAGCTGGCCTGGGATTGCAGCACATCGGTCTTGTCCGACAGGCCCACGTCAAAACGTTCGTTGGACTGGTCGAGCTGGCGCTTGAACGCGGCTTCCTCCGCCTTGGTCGAGGCCAGGTTGTCCTGGCTGCGCAGCACGTTGAAGTAGCTCTCGGCGCTTTGCAGGATCATGTTCTGTTCGGTGGCTGACAGTTGCAGCGACGCTTGTTCGTCGACGGACTTTGCCGCCTGGAACTGGAACCAGCGGTCGGCGCGGAAAATCGGCTGGGACAGCGTCGCCTGGTAAACCGTGGAACTTCGGTTGGAGGTCATCGCCGGCTGGTCAAGCTCGGTGCGGGTGTTGTTCAGGTCGGCGCCAGCTGAAAGGTTGGGCAACAATCCGGCGCGAGCCTGGGGCACCACTTCCTTCTGGGCGCCGTACTGGGCGCGGGCAGCGGCCAGGTCAGCGTTGTTATCCACCGCTTCCTGATACACGCTCACCAGATCGGTTTTAGTGGTCAGTGGCGCTTCGGCAGCCCATGCCATTGCGTTGGACGCACAAGACACGGCAAGTGCCAGTGAAAGTTTGCGCAGCATGAGGCTATCCCTGGTTCATAAAATGAGAATTCACAAATGAGAGTGCGCAATTAAGAAGCGCGGCGTAGCGAGTGTAGTTGTGCGAAGGCGCGGCAACAATCCTGTATAGGCGCCATTCATCACGCCTTTTGCCCAGGCGATGGCGTTCTATCGCGGTTATGTCTAGACTGGCCGGGTTCTTGTCGGGGTGCCTTGCTATGAGGCTGAGATCGAATAATTTCGGATCCCGTTGAACCTGATCAGGTTAGCGCCTGCGTAGGGAACAAGATTTCTCGTCACCCGGCGAGTCCTCTTGTGCTTCGTCCGGGATGTTGTTCGACCATCGACTTTCGATTTTCGAGCACGCTCGAGCAGCAAGCACAGCATCCGCACAGTCGTGCAGGGTGCGTCCATTCGTTACAGGTTCGCTCCGACAAAAATCCACTGCCTGGATGTGTGTCTGGAGAGCCCGTGATGACGACAAAATCAAAAAACGCGACCAACCTCAGTGAATCGGCCCAAGTCGATCAACAATCGGTACAGCCCTTTACCCGCTCGCAAAAAATCTATGTCCAGGGCACCCGCCCGGATATCCGCGTGCCCATGCGCGAAATCAGCCTCGACGTGACCCCCACCGACTTCGGCGGCGAAATCAACGCGCCGGTCGTGGTGTACGACACCTCGGGCCCCTACACCGACCCGAGCGTGATCATCGACGTGCGCAAAGGCCTGGCCGACGTGCGCTCGCCATGGATCGAAGCCCGTGGTGACACCGAGCGTCTTGCCGGCCTGAGCTCCAACTTCGGCCAGGAACGCCTGGCCGACCCTGAGCTGACCAAACTGCGCTTTGCCCACGTGAACAACCCGCGTCGCGCCAAGCCGGGTGCCAACGTCAGCCAGATGCACTATGCGCGCAAAGGCATCATCACCGCCGAGATGGAATACGTCGCCATCCGCGAAAACATGAAGCTGGAAGTCGCCCGCGCCGCTGGCCTGCTGGACCAGCAACACGCCGGCCACAGCTTCGGCGCCAGTGTGCCGAAAGTCATCACCCCGGAATTCGTGCGTGACGAAATCGCCCGTGGTCGCGCGATCATCCCGGCCAACATCAACCACACCGAACTGGAACCGATGATCATCGGCCGTAACTTCCTGGTGAAGATCAACGGCAACATCGGCAACAGTGCGTTGGGTTCGTCCATCGAAGAAGAAGTGGCGAAGCTGACTTGGGGTATTCGCTGGGGCTCGGACACGGTCATGGACCTGTCCACCGGCAAGCACATCCATGAAACCCGTGAGTGGATCATCCGCAACTCGCCAGTGCCGATTGGCACCGTGCCGATCTACCAGGCCCTGGAAAAAGTCGGCGGCGCGGCCGAAGACCTGACCTGGGAGCTGTTCCGCGACACGCTGATCGAACAAGCCGAGCAGGGCGTCGATTACTTCACCATCCACGCCGGCGTGTTGCTGCGCTATGTGCCGATGACCGCCAAGCGCGTCACCGGTATCGTCAGCCGTGGCGGTTCGATCATGGCCAAGTGGTGCCTGGCGCACCACAAAGAGAACTTCCTCTACACCCACTTCGAAGACATCTGCGAAATCATGAAGGCCTACGACGTCAGCTTCTCGCTGGGCGATGGCCTGCGTCCGGGCTCGATTGCCGACGCCAACGACGAAGCGCAGTTTGGTGAGCTGGAAACCCTGGGCGAGCTGACCAAGATCGCCTGGAAGCACGACGTGCAATGCATGATCGAAGGCCCCGGCCACGTGCCGATGCAACTGATCAAAGAGAACATGGACAAGCAGCTCGAGTGCTGCGACGAGGCGCCGTTCTACACCCTCGGCCCGCTGACCACCGACATTGCGCCAGGTTACGACCACATCACCTCCGGCATCGGTGCGGCGATGATCGGCTGGTTTGGTTGCGCCATGCTCTGCTACGTCACGCCGAAGGAACACCTCGGCTTGCCGAACAAGGATGACGTGAAGACCGGGATCATCACCTACAAGATCGCCGCGCACGCAGCCGACCTTGCCAAGGGCCACCCGGGTGCGCAGATCCGCGACAACGCTTTGAGCAAGGCGCGCTTCGAGTTCCGTTGGGAAGACCAGTTCAACCTCGGCCTGGACCCGGACACCGCCCGCTCGTACCACGACGAAACCCTGCCGAAGGACTCGGCCAAGGTGGCGCATTTCTGCTCGATGTGCGGGCCGAAATTCTGCTCGATGAAAATCACCCAGGAAGTGCGCGAGTACGCGGCCAACCAACGCATCGAGGCGGTGGACGTCGACGTTGCCCAGGGCTTGGCGGAGCAGGCTGAGCGATTCAAGAAGGAAGGTAGTCAGCTTTACAAGAAAGTCTGATTTGAGCTGGGGGCGGTGGTGATCTTACTGCCGCCTTCGCGAGCAATCATCAGAACAACAAATATCCCTCTGAGATAACCCCCCTTGAACATCCAACCCGGCACCTACTCTCCAGACACCGCCGTCCCCCTGGACAAGCGCGTCTTCGGCGCTCGCGATCTGTTTTCCCTGTGGTTCTCCCTGGGCATCGGCCTGATGGTCTTGCAGGTCGGTGCCTTGCTCGCGCCGGGCCTGGGCTTGAGTGGCTCGTTGCTGGCGATTTTCCTTGGCACGCTGGTGGGCGTCCTGCTGCTGGCGGCCGTCGGCGTGATCGGCAGCGACACCGGCCTGTCGGCCATGGCTGCCCTCAAGCTCAGCCTCGGCGGCAAGGGCGCGAGCGTGCCGGCGGTATTGAACCTGTTGCAGCTGATCGGCTGGGGCTCGTTCGAAATCATCGTCATGCGTGACGCCGCCAGCCTGCTCGGTGCCCGGGCTTTCAGCGAAGGCAGCCTGGGCTCCAATCCACTGTTGTGGACCCTGTTTTTCGGCGCCCTGGCGACCCTGCTCGCGGTCAGCGGACCGTTGACGTTCGTGCGTAAGGTCCTGCGCAAGTGGGGCATCTGGTTGCTGCTGGCGGCTTGTATCTGGTTGACCTGGAACCTGTTCGCCAAGGCCGACCTGGCAGCGCTGTGGGCTCAGGCGGGCGACGGCTCGATGTCGCTGGCGGTGGGGTTTGATATCGCCATTGCGATGCCGCTGTCGTGGCTGCCGCTGATCGCTGACTACTCACGTTTCGGCAAGCGCGCCAAAAATGTGTTTGGCGGCACCGCATTGGGGTTTTTCATCGGTAACGTCTGGCTGATGAGCCTGGGCGTGGCCTACACCTTGGCGTTCGCGCCGAGCGGTGAAGTCAACGCGTTGCTACTGGCCTTGGCTGGCGCCGGGTTGGGCATTCCGCTGCTGCTGATTCTGCTGGATGAGTCGGAAAACGCCTTCGCCGACATTCACTCGGCGGCGGTCTCCAGTGGCATGTTGTCGGGGCTGAAAGTCGAACACCTGGCCTTGGCGATAGGCGTGCTCTGCACCGTGATCGCCTGCTTCGCGCCGCTGGCGCAATACCAGAACTTTCTGTTGCTGATCGGCTCAGTGTTCGCGCCGCTGTTCGGCGTGGTGCTGGTGGACCACTTCATCCTGCGCAAGCGCAGCAGCCAAGTGGTGTCAGCGGCGTTACGCTGGCCGGCCCTGTTGGCCTGGTTGGGTGGGGTGAGCACTTATCACTTGCTGGCCAACTTCTATCCGGACATCGGCGCAACCCTGCCGTCGCTGATCCTGGCAGGGTTACTGCAACTGCTGCTGGGCCGGGCTTTCAGCTACGGCCAGGGAACAGCTCGGGCTTGAGGATGCCATTGAGGCGTGGGTAAGCGATCTTCAATTCGATGTGGCCCAGGGCGTACGGCGCAATGGTGCTCACTTCGTACTTGAGGATCACCCCGCCATAGGTCAGCGCCACGTGTGGGGTTTTCTGGAAGGACCACTGTTTCAGGAATTCGGGTTCCTGATCCAGCTTGGTGCTGATCAGCCAACTGTTGTGGGCGACCTGGGCCGCTTTCCAGAAGGCTTCTTCCTGGCCCGGCAGCAGCATGTCCGACAGCGTCAGCACCTTGTGTTGCTGGCGCGAATAGTTGATGAAGCCGCGACCCGGTGTGCCGTGGGCGCCGCCGGTGTCCAGGTAGCTGGACAATTCGATGATCACCAGGCCGTCATGTTGCTCACGTACCTTGGCCTGCAAATAGCTGCTGTTGCGGGGGGCGGCACTGCGCAGGAACTGCTCGCGATAGGCGGCAAGCGTCGGCGCCACCGGGGTGGTACGGGTCATTTGCAGCAGGCGTTTTTCGACGATGCCGTCCAGGGCAGGCTCGGTGGGAAAGTGCAGGGTATCGATGTTCACCAGCGGGCAGTCGGCACTGGCGCAACCTGGTTGCAGTTGTTCCGACGCATCGCGGGTGGTTTCCAGCGGTGCGCGGTAATTGGGTTGGAACAGGCTTTGGCAAGCGCCCAGGGTCAGGGCAATGGCGGCCACGGAGGCAGTTTTGAAAAGCGACATGGGCGTCCTTCATGGAACAGGGAAAGGCGAAAAGTTACCCGCTTCGACTGCCAGCAGGACAATCAGTTCGCCACTAAGCTCATTAGAGTTCTTTCACCTTCTGCCGTCCATCCCGATGAGTGGAAAGGGGCTGCATCAAAGGGTACGGGCGCGTTAGGATGGCGCGAAGCCGAGGTTGGAACCTCGTATTGATCCATTGCACACGAGGATTGTCATGACCGATTTCGCCAACGCCACACCAAACGCCGTGCAGATCGTCAAGCGCGAGAGCTGCTTCCAGGGGTTCTACAAGCTCGACCGCGTGCACCTGCGCCATGAGTTGTTTGCCGGTGGCATGAGCCGCGAAATCAGCCGTGAATTGTTCGTGCGTCATGACGCGGTGTGTGTGCTGCCTTACGACCCGCAGCGCGATGAAGTGGTGTTGATCGAGCAGTTTCGCGTCGGCGCCATGGGCAAGGTCGCCAACCCTTGGCTGGTGGAATTGGTGGCCGGCCTGATCGACAAGGACGAACAACCGGAAGAAGTTGCTCATCGTGAAGCGCAGGAGGAAGCTGGGCTTGCCTTCGCTGCGCTTTGGCCGATGACCAAGTATTTTCCATCTCCGGGCGGCAGCGATGAATTCGTTCATTTGTACCTGGGACGTTGCGACAGCACGGGGGCGGGCGGGCTGCATGGCCTGGCGGAAGAGGCGGAAGATATCCGCGTCAAAGTCTGGTCTTTCGACGATGCCCTGCAAGCTGTGCGCGACGGACAAATCTGCAATGCACCGAGCATCATCGCCCTGCAATGGCTGGCCTTGAATCGCGAGGAAGTGAGGGGGCTATGGTCCTGAACAAGCTGCGCGATCGCTATCGCGTCGATCTGGTGGGGTTGCAGGCCGCCTGCGAGGCCAACTACGCTCGCCTGATGCGCTTGTTGCCGGACATGCGCAACGATCCGGCGCCGCGGCGTATCGCCGTGACCCATGGCGACCAGATGCTGGGCGTGTTGGCCCTGGAAGTGCTGCAGACCTGCCCCTACACCACCACGCTGCAAGTGCGCCAGGAGCACAGCCTGCCCTGGCTGCCGGTGCCGCAGTTGGAGGTCCAGGTCTATCACGATGCACGCATGGCCGAAGTCGTCAGCGCCGAACATGCACGACGCTTTCGCGGCATCTATCCTTACCCCAATGCGTCAATGCACCAGCCGGACGAAAAGGCCCAGTTGAACCTGTTCCTGGGCGAGTGGCTGAGTCATTGCCTGGCGCTGGGCCACGAGTTCGAAGTCGTTCGGTAGTTGTCTTTCAAATACTGGACGCTGGTTGTGAACCGGTTCCGGTTCGCGGGTTTCCCCTTTCGATCTTCCCCAGCATAATTGCGGCTTCATCCAACGGTGCGAGTGCGCCTGGGAGAGAGCGATTTGCCGAGCGTATCCAGCTTGACCACTGCCGATGCGGCGTTGCTGGTCCAATTGTCTGACAGCCATTTGTTCGCCGAGGCCGATGCCTCGTTGCTGGGCATGAATACCCGTGACAGTTTGCGGGCGGTCATTGATTTGGTGCTCAAGCAGCAGCCGGACATTGACCTGATGCTCGCCACCGGGGATCTGTCCCAGGACGGCACGCTGGAGTCCTACGCGGCGTTTCGGCAATTGACTGCGCGAATCGATGCGCCGGCGCGGTGGATTCCGGGCAATCATGATGAGCCGCAGGTGATGCTCCAGGCGGCGGTCCGGAGTACGTTGCTCGATTCGGTGGTGGACATTGGCAACTGGCGCGTGACGATGCTCGATTCCGCCGTGCCCGGTTCGGTACCGGGGTTTTTGGCTGAGGAGCAGTTGATTCTGTTGGCCAATGCCTTGAGTGACGCACCGGAGCGGCATCACTTGGTGTGCCTGCATCATCATCCTGTGTCGATTGGGTGTGTGTGGATGGAGCCGATTGGGTTGCGTAATCCTGAGGCGCTGTTTGCGGTGGTGGATCGCTTTCCCCAGGTGCGGGCGGTGCTCTGGGGGCATGTGCATCAGGAGATTGACCAGGTGCGCGAGGGGGTTCGTTTGTTGGCTTCGCCTTCGACTTGTATTCAGTTTGAGCCGGGGAGTGAGGATTTTGCGGTGGGCTCGCAGGCGCCGGGGTATCGGTGGTTGCGGTTGTTGCCGGATGGGCGGTTGGAGACGGGGGTTGAGCGGGTGGTTGGGTTTGCGTTTACCCCGGACTATGGCTCCAACGGGTACTGAGTTCGATCCTGTTTATTGTGGGAGCGAGCCTGCTCGCGAAGGCTTGATTGAGTACATATCCATTTCTGCGGTAACGGCTGCTTAGGGTTCCGCCCTGACGGCGGCTCACTTTTTTTCAAACGCCAAAAAAAGTAAGCAAAAAAGGCTTGCCCCACCACTCGGTGCCTCGCCTAGGCTCGGTGCCGAGTGGTGGGGCAGGAGCGTTTTGGTTACTTTTGACTGGGCCGGCTTCCGGGCTTTTCAAAAGTGACCCGCCGTCAGGGCGGAACCCTAAGTGGCCGTTACCGCAGCAATGGATATGTACTCAGTCAAGCCGCCATCGCGAGCAGGCTCGCTCCCACAGTTTGATCGAAGTACAACAGGGAGTACCAGGTCGGACACCAGGCCGCCATCGCGAGCAAGCTTTGCTCCCACAGCCGCTGTGATCGACGGGTCATAGGAGGCAACAACACGGTCAAATCCCCCCCAATCACCGCAATCTCCCTGTAAACTCCGGCCTTTGCCCAACACCCAGGGAGTCGGCAATGTCGGGTTCGATCCTTTATATCCATGGCTTCAACAGCGCCCCAGCGTCGACCAAGGCCTGTCAGTTGACGCAAGTGATGACACGCCTGGGCCTGGGCGACCAGTTGCAGGTGCCTGCCTTGCATCACCACCCCCGCCAGGCCATCGGTCAGTTGGAGCAGGCGATTACAGAACTGGGGCGCCCGCTGCTGGTCGGCAGCTCGCTCGGCGGCTACTATGCGACTCACTTGGCCGAGCGCCACGGCCTCAAGGCCCTGTTGGTCAACCCTGCCGTCAGCCCGCATCGGATGTTCGACGGGTACCTGGGCACGCAGAAAAATTTGTACACCGACGAAACCTGGGAGTTGACCCACGACCACGTCACGGCCCTGGCCGAACTGCAAGTGCCGGCACCCCGGGATCCGCAACGGTTTCAGGTATGGTTGCAAACCGGTGACGAAACGCTGGATTATCGCCTCGCCCAGCAGTATTACCGCGCCTGTGCCTTGCGCATCCAGGCCGGCGGCGACCACAGTTTCCAAGGGTTTACCCAGCAGTTGCCGGCGCTGTTGAGTTTTGCCGGCATTGGCGCCGATTTGTACCAGGCGATCGACTTCACGTCGCTGTGAGCCCATCGCCCCTTTTTCATTGAACACTGACGACGAGACCCCATGGCCACTCCCAGCGCTAGCTCTTATAACGCAGACGCCATCGAAGTCCTCTCGGGCCTCGACCCGGTGCGCAAACGCCCCGGCATGTACACCGACACCAGTCGGCCGAACCATCTCGCCCAAGAAGTCATCGACAACAGTGTCGACGAAGCCTTGGCCGGGCACGCCCGTTCGGTGCAGGTCATCCTGCACGCCGATCACTCGCTGGAAGTCAGCGATGATGGCCGCGGCATGCCGGTGGACATTCACCCTGAAGAAGGCGTGTCGGGCGTCGAGTTGATCCTCACCAAGCTCCACGCCGGCGGCAAGTTTTCCAACAAGAACTACCAGTTCTCCGGCGGCCTGCACGGGGTGGGTATTTCCGTGGTCAACGCCTTGTCGACCCAGGTGCGGGTGCGGGTCAAGCGTGACGGCAACGAATACCAGATGACCTTCGCCGACGGCTACAAGGCCACCGAGCTGGAAGTGGTCGGCACCGTCGGCAAGCGCAACACCGGGACCAGCGTGTATTTCGCCCCGGACCCGAAGTATTTCGACTCACCGAAGTTTTCCGTCAGCCGCCTCAAGCATGTGCTCAAGGCCAAGGCCGTGTTGTGCCCGGGACTGCTGGTCAGTTTCGAAGACAAGGCCACCGGCGAGAAAGTCGAATGGCATTACGAAGACGGCCTGCGCTCTTACCTGGTGGATGCGGTCAACGGTTTCGAGCGCCTGCCCGACGAGCCGTTCTGCGGCAGTCTGGCCGGTAACAAGGAAGCCGTGGACTGGGCACTGCTGTGGCTGCCCGAAGGTGGCGAAAGCGTCCAGGAAAGTTACGTCAACCTGATCCCTACGGCTCAGGGCGGCACCCACGTCAACGGCTTGCGTCAAGGCTTGCTCGATGCGATGCGTGAGTTCTGCGAGTTCCGCAACCTGTTGCCCCGTGGCGTGAAGCTGGCGCCGGAAGACGTCTGGGAACGCATCGCTTTCGTCTTGTCGATGAAGATGCAGGAACCGCAGTTCTCCGGCCAGACCAAGGAGCGCCTGTCGTCCCGCGAAGCGGCGGCGTTTGTCTCCGGGGTGGTCAAAGACGCGTTCAGCCTATGGCTCAACGCCAACCCTGAAACCGGTTTGGCCCTGGCCGAGCTGGCGATCAACAACGCTGGCCGTCGTCTCAAGGCCAGCAAGAAGGTCGAGCGCAAGCGCATTACCCAAGGGCCGGCATTGCCGGGCAAGCTCGCCGATTGCGCCGGGCAGGACCCGATGCGTTCCGAGCTGTTCCTGGTGGAAGGTGACTCCGCCGGCGGCTCGGCCAAGCAGGCGCGGGACAAGGAGTTCCAGGCGATCCTGCCACTGCGGGGCAAGATCCTCAACACCTGGGAAGTGGACGGCAGCGAAGTGCTGGCCAGCCAGGAAGTGCATAACATCGCCGTGGCCATCGGTGTCGATCCGGGCGCCGAGGACATGAGCCAGCTGCGCTACGGCAAGATCTGCATCCTCGCCGACGCCGACTCCGACGGCCTGCACATCGCCACGTTGCTCTGCGCTTTGTTCGTCCAGCATTTCCGCCCGCTGGTGGACGCCGGCCACGTCTATGTGGCGATGCCGCCGCTGTACCGCATCGACCTGGGCAAGGAGATCTACTACGCCCTGGACGAAGCCGAGCGCGACGGCATTCTGGATCGCCTGGTGGCCGAGAAGAAGCGCGGCAAGCCGCAGGTCACTCGATTCAAAGGCCTGGGCGAGATGAACCCGCCGCAACTGCGTGAAACCACGATGGACCCGAACACCCGCCGTCTGGTGCAGTTGACCTTGGATGATTTCGAAGCGACGTCGGAGATGATGGACATGTTGCTGGCGAAGAAACGCGCCGGCGATCGCAAGTCCTGGCTCGAATCCAAAGGGGACCTGGCCGAGGTGTTGGCCTGATGCGCAACGGTTTCGCCCTGGCGTTGTTGCTGTGGGCGGGGGGGGTGGTCGCAGGGCCTGCGCCGGAACTGAAGTTGCTGTCCGAGCATGTCGTCGATGGCATGCGCGGCGGCAATCTGTCCGGGCTGGCGCTGTGCGGCGACGAAATGTGGACGGTATCCGATCGCGACGATGATCGGCTCTATCGCCTCGCGCCCTCCGAGGCGCCTCTCTGGCAAGCCGAAGTGGTTGACATCGAGGTGCCTGAGGTGCCGGACAGTGGTTTGCCCTGGGGCTTGAACGCACGGACTTGGGCGGCCTCGTTCCTGCGCGGTGGCGAGCTGGATTTCGAAGGCATCAGCTGCGACAGCGCTGGCAATCGCTACGTGGTCAGCGAGTCCCATGCCGCCGTGTTGCAGGTGCCGCCGACGGAGCCGGCGTCCTGGTTGAGAATTGCACCAACCATGATCCGCCAGGCCCGCGCCAGTGGCATGTTGCTGCATTTCAATGCGTTGTTCGAAGGCTTGGCGGTCAACCCTGCCGGTGACCAACTGTGGTTGGCGGCCGAACGTGAGCGTCGCGGCCTGTTGCTGATCAAGCGCCAGCAAACGGTCTGGGACTGCGACGGTAGCTGCGTGCTGCTGAGCGAAGCAGGACTGGAGATGCAACCGGCGCAATTCCCCAAGGCCGAGGCGGTTTCACGGGATTTTGCTGACCTGTCATTGTTCAACGGCAAGCTGTTTACCCTGGAACGCAACGCCTTTCAGATCTGTCGACGTGACCTGCAGACCGCCCAAGTGGAGCGGTGCTGGTCGTTCGCCGCCGAGGCGTTGCAGGACAGTCGGCGTTACGCCCAGGATTATGGGCTGGCCGAAGCGCTGGTCGTAGACGCCGAGGGCGCCTGGATCGGCCTGGACAATAACGACGGTGCTCGCGCCGACGGCGAAACCCGGCCGATCATCTGGCGCTTCGCCGCGCCGGACGGTGGTTGGAGCGCCTCGCCATGAGTCAGCCGCCGGGCAAGCGTGCTGGCCGGGTGTTGATGATATTGGCCTGGTGCGCGGCGCTGTTCCTGGCAACGCGGTTTTTTGCCCAATGGGAACAGCGCCAGCAAAACCCCAATGCCCAGGTGTATTCGCAAAGACGCGAAGGGTTTATCGAGGTGAAGTTGGTCGGCAACAGGCAGGGACATTTTGTCGCCAGCGGCCAGATCAACGGCCAGCCGGTGGATTTCATGCTCGACACCGGCGCCACCGACGTGGCGATTCCGGTGGAGTTGGCCGAGCGCCTCAAGCTGGAAAAAGGTTTCGGCGTGACGTTGAGCACTGCCAACGGTTTGAGCGAGGGCTATCGCACCCGCATCGACCGGCTGCAATTGGGTGACATCGTATTGCGCGATGTCCGTGCCCTGGTGGCGCCCGGCCTGGGTGGCACGCAAGTGCTGCTGGGTATGAGCGCCCTGAACAAACTTGAATTTACCCAGCGCGACGGCACCATGCTGCTGCGCCAGACAACGAACTGATGAGGCCCGCATGAGCGACATTCTTGCAGACAGCTTAGACGGCGTAGAACGCCGATCGCTGGCTGACTTCACCGAAAATGCCTACCTCAATTACTCCATGTACGTGATCATGGACCGCGCCTTGCCGCACATCGGTGATGGTTTGAAGCCGGTTCAACGGCGGATCATCTATGCCATGAGTGAGCTAGGGCTGGATGCTGATTCCAAGCACAAGAAATCGGCGCGTACCGTCGGTGACGTGCTCGGTAAGTTCCACCCCCACGGCGACTCAGCCTGCTATGAAGCCATGGTGCTGATGGCCCAGCCATTCAGCTATCGCTACACGCTGGTGGACGGGCAGGGTAACTGGGGTGCGCCGGACGATCCCAAGTCTTTCGCGGCCATGCGTTACACCGAGGCGCGGTTGTCGCGCTATTCCGAGGTGCTGCTCAGCGAGTTGGGCCAGGGCACCGCGGACTGGGGGCCGAACTTCGACGGTACCCTCGACGAACCCCTGGTTTTGCCGGCGCGCTTGCCGAATATTCTCCTCAATGGCACCACGGGCATTGCCGTGGGCATGGCCACTGACGTGCCACCC
This sequence comes from Pseudomonas sp. RL_105y_Pfl2_101, assembly GCF_963970585.1. NCBI lineage: Bacteria > Pseudomonadati > Pseudomonadota > Gammaproteobacteria > Pseudomonadales > Pseudomonadaceae > Pseudomonas > Pseudomonas sp. RL_105y_Pfl2_101. Next base: position 206,018 of record NZ_CAXAPG010000001.1, on the reverse strand, counting down.
CACAACCTGCGGGAAGTGGCCACGGCGTGCGTGCGTTTGCTGGACGAGCCCAAAGCCACGGTAGAACAACTCTGTGAACACATCCAGGGCCCGGACTATCCGACCGAAGCGGAAATCATCACGCCGCGTGCCGACCTGCTGAAAATCTACGAGACCGGTCGCGGTTCGGTGCGCATGCGCGCCGTGTACCACATCGAAGACGGCGACATCATTGTCACGGCGCTGCCGCATCAGGTCTCCGGGGCCAAGGTCTTGGAGCAGATTGCGGCGATGATGCAGGCAAAGCCGTCGAAAGCACCGCAAGTGGCGGACTTGCGTGACGAATCCGACCACGAAAACCCGTGCCGCATCGTGATTATCCCGGTCAACAGCCGAGTCGACCACGACGCGCTGATGCAGCACCTGTTCGCCAGCACCGACTTGGAGTCGAGCTACCGGGTCAACATCAACATCATCGGCCTGGACGGCAAGCCGCAGTTGAAAAACCTGCGGGCATTGCTGGTGGAGTGGTTGGCGTTCCGGGTCGAGACCGTGCGCCGGCGCCTGCAATTCCGCCTGGACAAGGTCGAGCGTCGCCTGCACCTGTTGGACGGTTTGCTGATTGCCTATCTCAACCTGGATGAAGTGATTCACATCATCCGCACCGAGGAGCATCCCAAGGCCAGCCTGATCGCCCGTTTTGATCTGAGCGAAATCCAGGCCGACTACATCCTCGACACCCGCCTGCGGCAGTTGGCGCGGTTGGAAGAGATGAAGCTGCGCGCCGAACAGGATGAATTGCTCAAAGAGCAGGCCAAGCTGCAAGCCCTGCTGGGCAGCGAAGCCAAGCTCAAGAAACTGGTGCGTACCGAACTGCTCAAGGACGCTGAAACCTACGGCGACGACCGTCGCTCGCCCATCGTCGAGCGTGCCGAAGCCAAGGCGCTGACCGAACACGACCTGTTGCCGAACGAGAAAGTCACCGTCGTGCTGTCAGAAAAAGGTTGGGTGCGCTCCGCCAAGGGGCATGATATTGACGCGACGGGGCTTTCCTACAAGGCCGGGGACGGGTTCAAGGCCTTGGCGGCCGGGCGTTCCAATCAATTTGCGGTGTTCGTCGACTCCACCGGGCGCAGTTATTCGGTGCCGGCGCATACCCTGCCATCGGCTCGTGGCCAGGGCGAACCGCTGACCGGTCGGTTAACGCCGCCACCGGGTGCAACTTTTGAATGCGTGCTGATGCCTGAAGATGATGGACTGTACGTAATTGCGTCGGACGCGGGTTACGGGTTCGTGGTCAAGGGTGAGGACCTGCAAGCCAAGAACAAGGCAGGCAAGGCGTTGGTGAGCTTGCCGAACAACGCCAAGGTGATTGCGCCGCGGCCGGTTGCTGACCGGGAGAACAACTGGCTGGCGTCGGTCACCACCGAAGGCCGGTTGCTGGTGTTCAAGATCAGCGACCTGCCACAGCTGGGTAAAGGCAAGGGCAACAAGATTATTGGTATTTCCGGCGAACGGGTCGCCAGCCGTGAGGAATATGTCACGGATATTGCAGTGTTGCCGGAAGGTGCGACGCTTGTGCTACAGGCAGGAAAGCGCACGCTTTCGTTGAAAGCAGACGATCTTGAACATTACAAGGGTGAACGCGGTCGGCGGGGCAACAAGCTTCCAAGGGGATTTCAGCGAGTCGATGCGCTGCTCGTCGAAAACCTCAATTAGGCGTACTAGAGGGCTCGGTCTGCGATTAAATGCCGCAGATCGATACTTTCGCGCTGGAGTCGGCGCGCATATTCACGGATGATAGGCCCTTTCAAGCGCCGGCGTGGCCGAGCGTTCTTCATAATGACCGAGTATTTTTTCACTGTGGTAAGCCTTGTGGCTGCCACCTGGACGGAACGATGACTGCTCTGCGCCTCCCTATTTTGTGGCTCGCCGGCCTGCTTGGCCTGGCGGGCTGCAGCATGAACCAGCCGGTGTCGCTGTACCAACTGGACAGCGGAACCCCGGCCCAGCCTGCGCAAAGCACAGGCATGGCAGTATTGCTGGGGCCGGTCCTGATTGCCGATTACCTGCAACGCGAAACCTTATTGCAACGCCAACCGGACGGCAGCCTGCAGGCCGCCACTGACGGTCGTTGGGCTGGCAGCTTGTCTTCTGATATCGATCAGTTGCTGCTACGCCAGGTTGCCGGGCATCTGGACAGCCAGCGTGTGGTGCTGGCACCCGCGACCCAAGGCTTCACCCCGGATGTACAGGTGTTGCTGTCGATTACCCGCCTGGACTCGGGTAAAGCCCAGCCGGCAGTGCTCGATGCCCAATGGCGATTGGTCGACCGTCGTGGCAAGGTGCGTGAGAACCGCATCGTTCATTTGCAAGAACAACATGCCGGCACCACGGCGGCACAGGTCCAGGCCCAGGGCGTGCTCCTGCAACGCCTGGCCGAACAGCTGTCCGTGTCGCTCAAGCCCCTGGCCAACCAGCCTCCTGTCGCAGAAGTCCCACGAAAGTCTGCTCCCGCCCCGGCCAAGCCGGTAGAAAAGGACAAGGACAAGGACAAGATCCCCATGGCCTTGCCGATTCGCACGGACATGGAAGTGTTCAGGTTCTGACGCCAGGACTGGATGCAAAACAAAGCCCGCGTTGATGCGGGCTTTGTTGTTTCTGTCTGGCGGAATCTCTGGCGTCTGTCCTGGCCCTATCGCGAGCAGGCTCGCTCCCACAGAAGATCTGTGGTCATACAGAGAACTTCCGGTGGGAGCGAGCCTGCTCGCGAAGAGGCCAGACAAAGGCGACAAAAAAGCCCGCAGACAATCACTCATCTGCGGGCTTCGTCATTTCAAGTCTGGGGATCAGGCCTGGCGTTCATGCATCCGTGCCAGCTGCCGTTCCAGCATCGATGGGTAAGGCTCCATCAAGCGTTCTACGCAACACGCGCCTTCGGGGCTGGCGATGGGGCGAATGCGGGTGCGCTGACGGATCAGGGCGTCGTCGTTGATCTTGCGCTCCACCAGCAGCAAGTTGCGGCTGTGTTGCGACAGCGCCAGGGCGTCCTGGGCGGTTTCGGTCAGCAGCAGGTCGATCTGGCTCAGGCCGAACAAGTCGTCGCCCAGGGTCAGGCCCAATTGCAGTTGCAGGGTGATGCCGCTGTCGGCGACTTCTATCTGCAACTGGTGGCCCAAGGCGCGCAGCAGCTCACCGCAGCAAATGGCGTTGGTCAGGTAGTCGTCACCGCTGTCTTCGGCGTGGAACAGCATCAGCGTGCTGCCGTCGTTCAGGGTGTGCAATTCGCCCTGATAGAGTGACGCGGCCTGGTCGAGGCAGTCGCGATAGCGCTCGAGCAATTCCTTCAGGCGCGCCTGGGGCAGGCGGCGCAGTTGGTCCTGGGCGCCCAGTTGCACGGCCAGTACGGCGCTGTGCTGGGGCAGGTTCGAGACGACTGGCCTGGCGACCGGTTGAGGTGCTCGATCGACTGACTCGTCCCGCAGATCGGCGAACGCGTCGTCGTCCTCCTCGTCCTCTACCGTGCGTACCACGTGGCGTAGCGCTGGTTTGGAGGCGGGCATTGGCTGGCTTTCATCAAACCCTGGGTCGCGCAGGTTGCGCACTTCGAAGCCTGGCTCGGCATCGTCGTCGTCCACGTAGTCGATGTCTTCAGGTTCCGGCACGGGCGCAGGCTCCGGTGCGAAGCTGACGTGCAGTTGCCGGGCCAAGTCGCCGATCTCGTCCTGGCGCTGGGTGGCCGGCGTGTGTTCGTCGATGTCCCGCAGCCAGACACGCAATTGCAACAGCGGCGTAGAGATGTGCCGTCCCAGGCGCAGGCTCAAGGCCAATGCCAGCGCCAGCAGGATCGCGCTGAGGATGCCCATGCTTTGCAGGCTGATGGTCATCGGTTGTTGGAACTGGTCCATGTCCAGGCTGATGCGCAGTTGCCCGGCGGTCACGTCCTGGAAGGTGATCTTGCTCTGGTACATGCCACCGGGCTCGCCCAGCAGGCCTGCCTTGGGACGCTGGCCGGCCTCGGCGAGGATGCGGTTGTCCACGCTGTAGATGGCGGCGTGAGCCACCAGTTTGTTCTTGGTCAGGTTGTTGAGTAGCACGTTGAGGCTGAGGATGTCGTTGGACACCAGCAGCTCGGTGGCGGATGTGGCGGTCTGGGTGGTCAGGCTTTCACCCAGGGCATCGGCCTGCTCGTGCATCGCCTGCTTGAATTGCAAACCCATCACGCAGGCATAGATAACCAGGGCCAGGGCGACCAGAATCACGTTATGGCTGGCAATGCGCAATGCAATCGGCACACGACGGTGACGCAGTGCACGGAAGATCAGCAGGAAGAAGTTGTCGGTTTTGACTGGCGTGGGCCGGTTCACTGAGCTCGGCTCTTTGTCCGTGAAATTGACGCGCAGTATAGCGACAGCCCCATGACCGGCAAAGCGCTGGCGGTGCCCGATGGTCACTGAATGTGGGTAGAATGCGGTTTTTTTCCACCTGCGGGGGTGCGCCTTGCGCGAAATCGTCCTGATAAACATCACTGGCAGCGACCGTCCGGGTCTGACTGCGGCCATTACCGGCGTTCTGGCCCAGGGTGGTGTGAACATTCTCGACATCGGTCAGGCGGTGATCCATGACACGTTGTCGTTCGGCATCCTGGTTGAAATCCCGGACGCCGAACAAGGCAAGTCGGTGCTCAAGGACATCCTGTTCACCGCTTACAAGCTTGACCAACAGGTGCGCTTCACCCCGGTGTCCGAGGACGATTACCAGCATTGGGTGGCCGGCCAGGGCAAGAAGCGCCACATCGTTACCCTGCTGACCCGCAAGGTTACCGCCGAGCAGTTGCAGCGTGTCAGCTCGATCACCGCCAAATATGACCTGAACATCGATCACATCGACCGCCTGTCCGGGCGCATGCCGCTGGACACTCCGGATGACAAAGGCAAGGGCTGCATCGAGTTTTCGGTGCGCGGCGAGCCGGCCGATCCCCAGGCGTTACGTGCCGAGTTCCTCAGCGTGGCCCAGGAACTGAACGTCGACATCGCCTTCCAGGAGGATTCGCTGTTCCGTCGTAACCGCCGCCTGGCGGTATTCGACATGGACTCGACGCTGATCGAAGCCGAAGTCATCGACGAACTGGCGAAGGCAGCCGGCGTGGGCGACAAGGTCTCGGCCATCACCGAGCGCGCCATGGCTGGCGAATTGGATTTTCGCGCCAGCTTCAAGGAGCGCCTGGCGCTGCTCAAGGGGTTGGACGTCAGCGTGCTGGACTCCATTGGCGCTTCCCTGCGTCTGACCGAAGGCGCCGAGACGCTGTTCGCCGAACTCAAGCGCCTGGGCTACAAGACCGCCATTCTGTCCGGCGGCTTCACCTACTTCGCCAAGCAGTTGCAAGCCAAGCTCGGCATCGACTATGTGTTCGCCAACGAACTGGAAGTGGTGGACGGCAAGGTGACCGGCGTGGCCGTCGAGCCGATCGTCGATGCCCAGCGCAAGGCGGACCTGCTGCGTGAATTGGCTGAAAAAGAAGGCCTGCGCCTGGAACAGACCATCGCCGTGGGCGACGGTGCCAACGATTTGCCGATGCTGGCGATAGCGGGCCTGGGCGTGGCGTTTCGCGCCAAGCCGCTGGTCAAGCAGTCGGCCAGGCAGGCGATTTCAACCTTGGGGCTCGACGGGGTGTTGTACCTGCTGGGCTTCAGGGATCGTGACGGGCAGCTCTGAGTCTGTCGCAATCTTTTGTGGCGAGGGGATCTAGTTGTGGGAGCAGGCTTTGCTCCCACAGAGAATTCTCTTTTCACAAAGGGTTACGCGTTGGCTGTTTAAAGCGACTTCCACAACGAATCAAAATCCCCTTCTTGCTCGTCGCCATCCCCGTGGGTGGCTGAGTCTTCCTGATGATAAGCAAACTGGTTGAAGCTGTGGGTGCTGGTGACCCGGCGGTCCAGACCGGCGCGGCGTTCCTGGCCGTTGGTATTGATCAACACCCGCTGGCCCTCCTGGAAGGGCAGGCGCGGGGCGATCATGGTAGGGGGGAGGTCAATGGCGCTGATCTCGGGGAGTAGCAGCCCGCGCAGGTAGTGACCGTGCTCATTTTCTTCCCGGACCAGTTGCAGCCCGCAAGGCTGGGCATGTGGTGCGACCAGCTCGATGCCCATTTGCATGGCGCCGTTGCGCACTTGCCGGATCCAGCGCACCACGGCAACGCTCCAGGCTTGGTCGCTGGTGTCCCGAATGCCGATCATTTCCCCGGCTTGCAACTGTTCCGGCACCTCCTTGGGCCAGCCGAGGCAGTAGCCGCCAGGGCTGTGGTTGATGATCGGCAGGTCGTAGGTGGGGAAGTGATGCTGGTTGTCGGAGTGGCTGCCGTCGTCGTCGCTCGGGTTGACCGGGTACTCGATTTCTTCGTAGGGCAGTAGGTCGCTGTCGCCAGCAGGGGCGGCATCGAAGGCCTGGTCCCAGGCGTCGTTTGTCTTGCTCGACGAGGCTTCGAAGCGGGCCTTGCGGGGGGCGGGGCTTTTCAGTATTTCGTTGAAAGAGCGCTCGCCGCCGAGGTAGTAGTGCAGTGCACTCATGCCCACGCACAGCGTCAGCGTGCCGTTACCCTCGGTGCGCTGGAAACTGCGTTCCGCCGCTTCGCCCCAGGCGGCTTGCAGGTGATGCAAGGTGTCGACGCTCATACCACCGGGTATCGGCAGGCTTTGCTCGGCAGGTTTTTCCAGGTGCGTGGCGATTGCGCGCACCAAGGGCTGTGGATCGAAGCCCTGCAAGGTTGGCTGTTGTTCGGCGCGGAACTTGGAGCGGTAGCGTGGCCCCACGTCCAGTTGCGGAGCGAGCGCGAACAGGCTGGCCGCTCTGCTGGCGGGTTCCAGCTTGACCCACTGGCTCCAGGCTTCGAGCGCTTCGGTCAGTCGCCCGATTTGGCTCTGGCGCAGCTGATTGCTGCGTGACGCCCCCAGCAGCAGGGCGACGACATAGGTCTGCTCGGCGGTCAATTGATGAACCTGGCTGGCCAGTTCGTCACTCACGCTCAGGTGCTGTAACCGGTGCAGGCAGGCGATCTGGTACAGCTGATGCAAATCGAGCCACAGCCCCTCAGGCACTGGGCTGTACAACTGACTGGCACGCAGCAGCGGGCCATTGAGGGCATGCATCGCCCGTTGCAGCGCGGTGCTCAGCAGGCGGGCCCGGTCCTTGGTGTATTTAGGTGTAATACGCGCCACGATCTGTTTGTAGCCCATCGCCAGCTGAGTTTGCAGCGCCTGGCAGAGGTTGACGATTTTGCGCGAGCGTTCATCCAGCACGATGGCCTGTTGCAGGAAGTGCCGTTCCAGGTGCTTGCAGACGTAATACACCTCGGGCCGCAGCAGCTCGAGCAGTTGCAGGCGATTGTCGCTGGGCGTGAGCAGTTGGTTGAGTTCACCAAGGGCTTGGTACAAAAGACGGGCTGTTTCGCCGATGTTGGCCTTGGGCAGGTCGGCAATCCAGCGCTTGAGGTCGCGCGGCGTGGCTTCACAGAACGACAAGCGTGATTGCGTCGGGGTCAGGACGCGCAATAGCTGGAGAGGGCTGGTCTCATTCATGCCGTGTACGGGCTCCGGCGGGAAATGAACGTGATGTTTCCAACTCTAGCAGCTGACAGGCCGGTGTGTTGCCCTGAATGTGCTGTGGGAGCAAAGCTTGCTCGCGATGCAGGCGCCGCGGTTTCTTTTGGACCGCGTCATCGTTCATCGCGGGCAAGCCTTGCTCTCACAATCCTACTTCCGCAGGCCTGTCTCTACAGGCCTGGTTCAAGGGGCGGGCGTGAATCAGGCTTTTGGCAGTGCCAGGCCCTGGCCCATCTGCACTGGCGAACCGGCCACCAGGCCTTCGACCCATTTCACCTGGTCCGGCCCGAACAGCACGATGGCCGTCGAACCCAGCTTGAAGCGCCCCAGTTCGGCGCCTTTTTCCAGATGAATCGGCGCGCGGGCGGCTTCGTCATAACGGAAGGTTTTCAGCTGGCGCTTGGGTGGCGTCACCAGCCCGGCCCAGACGGTTTCGATGGACGCTACGATCATCGCACCCACCAGTACCACGGCCATCGGCCCACGTTCGGTGTCGAAAATGCACGCCACGCGCTCGTTGCGGGCGAACAGCTCCGGAACGTTTTCGGCGGTGCTCTGGTTGACCGAGAAAATCCGCCCAGGGATGTAGACCATCTCCCGCAGGGTGCCGGCCAGCGGCATGTGCACGCGGTGGTAGTCCTTGGGGGACAGATAGATGGTGGCGAAATCGCCGCCCATGAACGGCGCCGCGTTGGTCGCGTCACCACCCAGCAGTTCCAGCACGCTGAAGCTGTGGCCCTTGGCCTGGAATACCCGGCCGTGCTCGATCGGGCCGAGCTGGCTGACGGCGCCGTCGGCGGGGCTGAGGATCGCGCCTGGGGTGTCGTCCAGCGGACGTGCGCCGTCTTTCAGGGCGCGGGTGAAGAAGGCGTTGAAGTGCTCGTAGGCAGTCAGGTCTTCCACCAGGGCCTGGGACATGTCCACTTGGTAGCGCTTGGCAAACCACGCGGTAAAGGCGTTCTTGAACCATCGCACGCGGCATTCGGCAATGCAGCCGGCCAGCCGCGACAGCAGGTGGTGGGGCAGCAGGTATTGAGTGAGGATGAACAAACGGTTTTTCATTAACTGTCCTTAAGAACCTTCAAAGCTCGATGGGTGTGTCGGGGTGGTTGCCCCATTCGCCCCAGGAACCGGCATAGCCTTTGACCCGTGGATAACCGAGCGCCTTGGCCACCAGGTAGGTGAAGCCGGAGCGGTGGTGAGTTTGGCAGTGGGTGATGATTTCTTTGTCAGGCGTGATGCCCAATTGTTCGAGGATTTGCGGCATGTCTTTGCGGATGCGCAGGTTGCGCGATTGGTCCATGCCGGCAGTCCATTCGAAATTGACCGCCCCGGGAATGTGCCCGCCTCGGGCTGCGACGACTTTCGCGCCGGAATATTCCAGCGGGCCGCGAGCGTCCCAAATCGCCAGGTCGGCGGCACCGAGCCGGCTTTGCAGGTACTCGCGGGTGGCGGTGGGCGCTTCGTGCAGCGTCAGGCTGACCGGGCCTGCGACGGGCACAGGCGCTTCGACGGACACCGGCAGGCCTTCGTCCAGCCACGACAGCAGGCCGCCGTCGAGGTAGTGGTAGTTCGAGTGGCCGATCACGTCCAGCAGCCAGATAAACCGCCCGGCCCAGCCGCCGCCTTCATCGTCATAGACCACGTAGACCGCATCCGGGTTGTGCCCGAGCTCGCCGAACAGTGCTTGCAGGTCGGCTTTGGCCGGCAGCAGGCCCGGCGCCGGCGGGTGGCCGAGCTGGGTGCGCTTGGGATCGACGAAGCGTGCGCCGGGGATATGGCCGGTGCTGTAGCGGGCGGCGCTGGTCAGGTCCACCAGAATCAGCTCGCGGGCATCGAGGCGCGGTAGCAGTTCGCTCGGCTCGATCACCAGCGGCAAGCCAGAGAAGTCAGGCATGTGAGGTCTCCAGGGGCGCAAAGGGAAAGGATTGTAGCAAGTTCAGCGGCCGCGGTTGGTAAAGGTATGCAGGGCCCTTTCGATGCATTGCACGGTTTTGCCGAAGGCTTGCACGGTCACGTCCGAGAACGGCCCACCGCCCTGGTCCACCACCACCAGCATGATCACTCGGCCATTACAGGTCAGGGAGCGCAGCAGCAGGTGCTCACCCCGGAACAGGGTGCGCAGGCCCGGTGGCAGTAGTGCCGAAAACTGCGCGTTGTTGTCCGGGTTCAGGCGAACCTGGGCCTGCTGAGCCAGCAAGCGCTGCACTATTTTTCTCTGGTTGATGGTAAAGCTCATGGCCGCGGCTTCTTTGGGCAGGCCGGCGGTCTGATGTACGCGCACGCTGGTCTGGTTGCGGTCGGCCATCAAAATCATCACTCGACGCATGCCGCAGGCCGCCAACACGTCACGTGCCGAGGTGGTCAGGTGCATGGCATTGCTGAAGGGGCTCGGCTCCACTAGCAGTGCGGAACATTGTTTGCGCCACTGGCTCAGGTCCTCGGCGCTGGGTGGCGGAGGCGGTAGCAAGCCGGGGTGGATGCGTCGGCAGCCCCAGGGCCAGAGCAACGCCACGGCCGGATGCCAGAGGTCTGGCATGGCGTCATGACGGGCGCTCGTGACGGCTTGTTGGTGCAGTTGTTGTTGGAGCTCATCCATCGGCATCTGCAGATACAAACTGGTGAGGTATTGCCAGCGGGCACTGTGGGGGGTGTCCCAGGCCTGTTGTGCTGAAAGTGCCAGGCCGTTGGCCAGCAACACAGTATTGGCCGGTTGATTGAGCCAGCGTCGCAGGGTTGGGTCGTCGTCTAGGCGATTCCGCTGGCGCAGCGGGTGCTCGCTGTCCCGGGCGATGCGCAGAACCTGCACCAGCTCGCGGCGTTCATTGAGCAGTAGGCGATAACCCTGCATCACCCAGATCGGCAGGCGCCAGGTCTCCACCAGCGCCAGGCAGATTTTCATTAGGCTGACGCCGAACAATTCGCGCTCTACCTTGCGCGCAGGCTCGCCTTTGTGGACGACTCGCAATTCCCATTCCCCCAGCAACCGCGGGTGAGTCAGGGCCAGTGGCCACAGCGGCGAGAGAAACAACAGGCTGCCCCAGTGTATGTCCTGCCACAGCCGCGCCAGGCGGCTGGCAAAAAAGCCATTGGCCTGTTGCGTGGCGTGCTGGCTGATCAATTGCAGTTGGCGCAAGGCGATGGGGATTTCGTGGCCCGGCAACGACGGCAGGCGAGCGAGCAGTTCCTCGGTACGCTTGAGACCGAGGCGGTTGATGGCCACTTCGAGGTTTTCCGCAGGTTCGGCGAGGCTGCCATGGGTGTGATGGTTGGCCTCGCGGATGACGCTCAGGGCCAGGGCGGGGCTGTCCTGCATCAGTTCGGCGATGTCTCGCAACGAGCGGCGGCTGTCGGCAATGGCCTTGCAGACCAGGTCATGGCTGGCCTGGGGCACCGGTAGGTGCACGCCATCGAGCAACTTCACCCAGCCTTCGAGGGTGGTCGGTCGTGGCGTTGGAACCTTCGTTTTGTTAGTCATGGCTGGACGTGATCATCGTATGAATTCTCTACGCCCGGAACGGGGCAAATTGGCTTTTCGCCAGAACAGCCTATAGTCTGGCGCAGTTTTGCCGATAAGGAGAAGAAGAGATTTTTCAGCTTCCGAATATGACCTTGAACCCGACTTAAGTAAGTACTTTCTATCTATGGCTAAAATTATCGGCATCATCGTCGTGTTCGCGAGCGTGCTTGGCGGATACGTGCTCTCCCATGGCAAGATTGCCGCCCTGGTCCAGCCTTTCGAGGTGTTGATCATCGGTGGTGCGGCCCTTGGCGCATTCTTGCAGGCCAACCCCGGCTACATGACGATGCATGTGCTCAAGAAATCCCTGGGCATGTTCAGCTCGCGTTTCAGCCACACCTTCTACCTCGAGGTGCTGGGCCTGATCTACGAGATCCTCAACAAAAGCCGCCGTGAAGGCATGATGGCGATCGAGGGCGATATCGAAGACGCTGCCGCCAGCCCGATCTTCGCCAAGTACCCTGCGGTACTCAAGGACGCTCGCATGACGGCGTTCATCTGTGATTACTTGCGCATCATGTCGTCCGGTAACATGGCGCCCCATGAACTCGAAGGCCTGTTCGACATGGAGCTGTACAGCCTCAAGGAAGATCTGGAGCACCCGTCCCACGCGGTCAACGGCATTGCCGACGGCATGCCTGGCTTCGGTATCGTCGCGGCGGTATTGGGGATCGTGGTGACCATGGCATCCTTGGGAGAAGGTGATCAGGCCTCCATCGGTCTGCACGTGGGTGCGGCATTGGTAGGTACTTTCTTCGGTATTCTGGCTGCGTACGGTTTCTTCGGCCCGCTGGCCCATTCCCTGGCCCATGATGCCAAGGAAGAACTCAACGTCTATGAGTCCATCAAGGCGTCCCTGGTGGCCTCGGCCTCGGGCATGCCGCCATCGCTGGCGGTGGAGTTCGGTCGCAAGGTCCTGTACCCAGCGCACCGTCCAAGCTTTGCCGAGCTGGAACAAGCGGTTCGCGGTCGTTAAACCATGGAAAATAACCAGCCGATTATTGTAAAACGCGTCAAGCGCATTGCCGGGGGGCATCACGGGGGCGCCTGGAAAATCGCCTTCGCCGACTTTGCGACGGCAATGATGGCGTTCTTCCTGGTGCTGTGGCTGCTGTCTACGGCAACCCCGGAACAGAAGATCGCCATCGCCGGTTACTTCAAGGACCCGGTCGGTTTTACGGAAAGCGGCACGCCGTACATCATCGATCTGGGCGGCTCACCGACCCTGGCGCCGGACACGACCCTCAACCCCGAAGTCAAATCCGAGCCCCAGCCCGACAAGGTGACGGTGGATTCCGAACAGGTCGAAGGCATGGCCGAGCAGATCGAGCGCGAGCGCCTGGAGCTGTTGTTGCAGGAGTTGCAGAACAAGGTCGAAGAAAATCCTGAGCTGCAGAAGTTCAAGGACCAGATCCTGTTCGAGATCACGCCGAACGGCTTGCGCATCCAGATCATGGACGCCGAGAACCGGCCGATGTTCGACTCCGGCAGTGCGCGCCTGAAGCCTTATTTCGAAGACATTCTGCTGGCCATGGCCGATACCATCAAGGCGGTGCCGAACAAGATCAGTGTCAGCGGTCATACCGATGCCAAGCCCTTCATTGGCAACGGTGACTTCGGTAACTGGGAGCTTTCAGCCAACCGCGCCAACGCGGCACGCCGCGCCTTGGTGGCGGGCAGTTACCCGGACGAGCAGGTGGCAAGGGTGGTCGGTTATGCGTCTTCAGCGTTGTTCGACCGCGCGGATCCGTTCAACCCGGTCAACCGGCGTATCGATATCGTGGTGTTGACCAGGAAGGCCCAGCAGGCCATCGAAGGTTCGCAAGCCGATGATCTGGCGCCGGATCCGGCCCAGGGCGCACCGGGTGAAGTGCCGGCGACGCCTGGCGCTGCGGCGGACCCGAATGCCTTGCCGGCGGATCAGCAACCCGTACCGGCCCATGAGCTGCGCGAACGCCTGAACCTGTTCGACGACGTTGCGCCGAAACCGGCCGAGCCACCGGCGCAATGACCTAAGAGCCGATACAGACCTGTGGGAGCAAGCTTTGCTCCCACAGGTCCTCTCGACTCACATTCCTTTTAGAATCAGTAACTGCTTTCCGGCAGGCTGGCGATGATCGAGCGGTAGCTGTTCATCCTTTGCTGATGCACGCGGCCTTCTTCCAAGGCCATGAGCAGCGCGCAACCGGGTTCGCGGTCGTGCTTGCAGTCGCGGAAGCGGCAGGTGCCGATCAGCTCGTTGAACTCGATGAACCCGGCTTCGACGTCGGCCCGGCTGACGTGGCCCAGGCCGAATTCGCGGATGCCCGGTGAGTCGATCAATTCACCGCCGCCGGGAAAGTGGAACAGTCGCGCGGTGGTGGTGGTGTGGGTGCCCTGGCCGGACAGCTCGGACAACGGCCCGACGCGCGTCTCGACGTCCGGCAGCAGGCTGTTGACCAGCGATGACTTGCCGACGCCGGACTGGCCGACGAACACACTGATGTGCCCGTCCAGTTGTTGTTGCAATTGTTCCATGCCGTTACCGTGGTGGGCCGAGACTTCCAGCACCGGGTAACCCAAATCCCGATAGACCGACAGCAGGGCGTTCAGCGCCGGGGCGTTGTGCTCGTCGATCAGGTCGAATTTGTTGAGCAGCAACAGCGGGCGGATGCCGGCGTGCTCGGCGGCCACAAGGTAGCGGTCGATCAGGTTGGCGTGGGGTTCGGGCAGCGGGGCGAACACGATGACAATCATGTCGACATTGGCGGCAACGGGCTTGAGCTGTCCCCGACTGTCCGGACGGCACAGCTCGGTGTGGCGCGGCAATTGCGCGACGATCACGCCAATGCCCTGGTTGCCGGCACGCCAGACGACTTGGTCGCCCGTCACCAGCGCCGGCAGGTTGGCGCGCAAGTGGCAGCGGAACACCTGGCCGGCCAGTTCGCCTTCCCGGGCCTCGACCTCGACCTGTACGCCGAAGTGGGCGATGACCAGGCCGGTCTGTTCAGGGCCCAGGTCACCACCCTCCAGGGCTTCGACAGCGCTGGATTCGCGTTTGGCGGCGCGGGCGGCGCGCTCGCCCTGGATCTTTTCGATGCGCCAGTTTTGACGACGATTGAGTTGGCGTTTGGCCATGGGTGTTCCGTATGAAGAAATGCAGCGAATAGGGTAAAACGGCCGCGAGTTTAGCACGCCCAAGGGGCGGCCTAGGCTAAACTGCGTGGCTACGCCGAGGAGCTTCCCTATGCAAAACCCGCAGAATCTGATCTGGATCGACCTGGAAATGACCGGTCTGAACCCGGACACCGACGTCATCATCGAAATGGCCACCATCGTCACCGACAGTGATCTCAACACCTTGGCCGAAGGCCCGGTGATCGCGATCCATCACAGCGACGAGATCCTGGCCGGCATGGACGAGTGGAACACTCGCCAGCACGGCGGCTCGGGCCTGACCCAGCGGGTGCGCGAGAGCAAGATCAGCATGGCCGAGGCCGAGGTCCAGACCCTCGCCTTCCTGGAGCAGTGGGTGCCCAAGGGCAAGTCGCCGATCTGCGGCAACAGCATCTGCCAGGACCGTCGCTTCCTGTACACCCACATGAAATCCCTGGAAAGCTACTTCCACTACCGCAACCTGGACGTCTCCACCCTAAAGGAGCTGGCCGCCCGCTGGGCACCGCAAGTACGCGACAGCTTTCAGAAAGGCGGCAGCCACCTGGCCCTGGACGATATCCGCGAGTCCATTGCCGAGTTGCAACATTACCGTAAGCACTTCATCAAGTTCTGATTCCAGCGCACGGCATTCTTGTAGCGCGTGGGATTTGAGGGAGCAAAGTTTGTGGGAGCAAAGCTTGCTCGCGAAACAGGTGACTCGGTCTCTGAAGGACCGCACCGCCTTCATCGTGGGCAAGCCTTGCTCCCACAGATCTCCTGAGCACAGATTCCTTGTTTGGCATGGTCGAGGACTGCCCCCTTTTGGTGCCTGCCCGAAATGGCTAGACTGCGCGCCTTCTCGTAAGGACCGCCATCATGTTGCTGATGCTCTATCTGATCGCCATCACCGCTGAAGCCATGACTGGCGCCTTGTCTGCCGGGCGCAGGGGCATGGACTGGTTCGGTGTGGTGCTGATCGCGTGTGTCACCGCGCTGGGTGGCGGTTCGGTGCGTGACGTGCTGCTCGGTCATTACCCGCTGACGTGGGTCAAGCACCCCGAATACCTGGTGCTGACCACTGCCGCCGCGATGTTGACGGTGTTCCTGGCGCGCTGGATGCGCCACCTGCGCTCGTTGTTCCTGGTGCTCGACGCCGTGGGTTTGGTGGCGTTCACCTTGATTGGTTGCATGACGGCCCTGGAAATGGGGCATGGGATGCTGGTGGCGTCGGTCAGCGGGGTCATCACTGGGGTGTTCGGCGGCATTCTGCGAGACATCTTCTGCAACGATATTCCGCTGATCTTCCGTCGCGAGCTCTACGCCAGCGTTTCGTTTGCCGCAGCATGGTGTTATCTGCTGTGCGTCTTCCTGCAACTACCGAGCGAACAGGCGATCCTCATTACCTTGTTCGGCGGTTTCCTGCTGCGGCTCCTGGCGATTCGTTTTCACTGGGAAATGCCGAAGTTCGTCTACAACGACGAGGTTTGACGCTCGGCATGTTGGCGCAGGGCCCACGCCACGTGCTCGCGCACCAGCTCTGACGGGTAGTCGCGCCGCGCCTCCAGCGCTTGCAGCACGGGAATCGTAGATGGCGCATTGCCCAGGCCCACCGCCAGGTTGCGCAGCCAGCGCTCGTAGCCGGCGCGGCGCAGGGGGGAGCCTTCGGTGCTGCTCAGGAAAGTCGCCTCGTCCCACATGAACAGCTCGGCCAGCCCGGCGTTGTCCAGGTTGTGCCGCGGCTTGAAGTCGCTTTCCCCGGACGGCCGGGCAAAGCGGTTCCATGGACAGACGATCTGGCAGTCATCGCAGCCAAACACCCGGTTGCCGATCAACGGCCGCAGCTCCTCGGGGATGGCGCTTTTCAGCTCGATGGTCAGGTAGGAAATGCAGCGGCGGGCATCGAGTACGTAGGGTCCGACGAAGGCATTGGTAGGGCAGATGTCCAGGCACGCGGTGCATTTTCCGCAATGTTCGCTGGCATGGGGCGGGTCCACCGGCAGCGGAAGGTCGACAAACAGCTCGCTCAGGAAGAAATAGCTGCCGGCCTTGCGGTTCAATACCAGGGTGTTTTTACCGATCCAGCCCAGGCCGGCTTGTTCGGCGATGGCTTTTTCCAGGACTGGCGCGCTGTCGACGAAGGCGCGATAACCGAAGGGACCGATGACCGCCTGAATTTTTTCTGCCAGTTGCTGCACACGTTTACGGATCAATTTGTGGTAGTCGCGGCCCAATGCATAACGCGAGACGTAGGCTTTTTCCGGTTGGCCGAGCATCTGGGCCATGTGCGTATCGCCTGACAGGTAGTCCATGCGCAGGGAAACCACCCGCAGCGTACCCGGCACCAGTTCCTCGGGGTGCGAACGTTTGCTGCCGTGGGCGCCCATGTAGTCCATTTCGCCGTGGTAGCCGGCATCGAGCCAGCGTTGCAGGTGTTGTTCATGCTCGGCGAGGTCCAGGCCGCTGATGCCGACCTGCTGGAAGCCCAGCTCACGGCCCCATTCCTTGATGGATTGGGCTAGGGCGGGGAGGTCTGTGGGAATGGCAGGCATGAGGCGAGAGAAACCAGAGCTGAGATGCGTATAATTCTGCCAGACATCGGAGCCCGAAGACGCATGCCGCACACTAAAGATGATTTTCCCGACGCGCTGTACAGCGCCGCGCAGGTCCGGGCCCTCGACGCGCAACTGATCGCGGCCGGCACCACCGGTTTCGAATTGATGCAGCGCGCCGCCCGCGCCACCTGGCGAGCGATCGTACGGCGCTGGCCTGACGTCCACGAACTGACGGTGCTGGCCGGGCATGGCAATAACGCTGGCGATGGCTACCTGGTCGCGACCCTGGCCCGGCGCGCCGGCTGGTCGGTGCGGGTGCTGACAGTGGGCGAACCCCGGCGATTGCAGGGGGACGCCGCCAATGCCCATGCCGAGGCTGTGGCGGTGGGCGTGCCGATGGAGCCGTGGTCGGATGAGGCAGCGTTGCGCGGCGTGTTGCTGGATGCGCTGCTCGGCACGGGCTTGGAGGGTGATGTGCGCGAGCCTTATGTGCGGGCTATCGATACGATCAATGTCAGCGGTCTGCCGGTCACGGCGGTGGATATTCCCTCGGGGTTGTGCGCCGATACCGGCCGGGTGCTAGGCACGGCGGTGGTGGCCGACCTCACCGTGACCTTCATTGGCTTGAAGCTGGGCCTGTTTACCGGCGAAGCGGCGGATCGGGTCGGTGCACTGGTGTTCAACGACCTGCACGCCGATCCCGATATTGTTGATGCGGCACCGGCCAGTGCCCGATTGCTCTCACCCCATAATCTGCCACGTCTGACGCCTCGCTTCGCCACGTCCCACAAAGGCAAGTTCGGTCATGTGCTGTTGATCGGTGGCGACCGAGGCTTTGGCGGTGCGATCCAGATGAGCGCCGAAAGCGCCCTGCGCTGCGGCGCGGGGATGGTTTCGATGGCGACCCGCAGCGAGCACGTATCCGCCGCGCTGACGCGTTTGCCGGAAGTGATGGTGCAAGGCACCCATTCGGCAAACCAATTGATGGGCTTGCTCCAGCAGGCCAGCGTGCTGGTGGTCGGGCCGGGCCTGGGCCGGGCCGCGTGGGGGTGTAGTCTGTTGTCGGCGGCAGCCAATGCGCCGCTGCCGCAAGTGTGGGATGCCGATGCGCTGAACCTGCTGAGCAGTGGCGATGTCCGCTTGCCTGAGCAGTGTGTCATCACCCCGCACCCGGGCGAGGCGGCGCGATTGTTGGCGCTATCCACCGCTCAGGTGCAGGCCGACCGTCCGGCGGCGGCCCGTGCACTGAGCCAGAAATACACCGCTACGGTGATCCTCAAGGGCGCCGGCAGCCTGATTGCCAGCCCGGACGGTCGCCTGGCGGTTTGCAGTCAGGGCCATCCGGCCATGGCCACGGCCGGTCTGGGGGATGTACTGGCCGGTGTGGTCGGCGCCTTGCTGGCTCAAGGCATGGAGGGTTTCGAGGCCGCGTGCCTGGCGGTCTGGCTGCATGCCAGTGCCGGTGCCCAGGTCGCTCGCTCGGGACGGGGGTTGGCGGCAACCGATCTGATCCCGGCCATTCGTCAGTTGTTGGAGGAGCATTCACCGTGTCTGAAGTAACCCTGTACGTGGCGGACGAACACGCCATGACACAAATTGGCGGCCGCATCGCGCAGATTACCGCGGGCCATGGCCTGATTTTTCTTGAAGGCGACCTCGGCGCGGGGAAAACCACCTTGTCTCGTGGCATTATTCGCGGTCTCGGCCATGTCGGCTCCGTCAAGAGCCCCACGTTCACCTTGGTCGAGCCCTACGAGATCGACGACATTCGCGCCTTCCATTTCGACCTGTATCGACTAGTGGATCCTGAAGAGCTGGAATTCCTCGGTATCCGCGATTATTTCGAAGATGACGCCTTGTGCCTGATCGAATGGCCCCAGAAGGGTGCAGGCTTTTTGCCAAAGCCTGACCTGACCATTACCATTGGCGCGCAGGGCGGCGGGCGTTCGCTGAAACTGACGCCGCAAGGCTCGCGTGGCGAGTCGTGGTGTGCCGCTTTGGCATTGGAAAACTAATTGATGATGGGGTTTTGTATGCGCTTTCGCGCGGTGGTTGCTGTCGTAGGACTGTTGCTTACGGCACTGGCCGTCGATGCTGTGGCCGAGACAAAGGTCAACAGCGTTCGCCTTTGGCGAGCGCCGGACAATACACGGCTGGTGTTCGACCTGACGGGGCCGGTGCAGCACAGCGTATTCACCCTGACCGCCCCGGATCGCCTGGTGATCGACATCAATGGGGCGACCCTGGGCACGCCATTGAATGTGGCGACCGCCAACACGCCGATTACCGCGATACGCTCGGCCCAACGGACGCCGACCGACCTGCGGGTGGTCATCGACCTGAAAAAAGCCGTGACCCCGAAAAGCTTCACCCTGACCCCCAATGCCCAGTACGGCAACCGGCTGGTGGTGGACCTGTTCGATAACCCGGCCGACGCCGACCCACCGCCACCGCCGCCAACCAAGGTCGCCACGGTGCCAGCGGTGCCGGTGACCCCGACCGCGCCGACGCTCAAGCTGCCACCGGCCCCGACCGGCAAGCGCGACATCATCGTGGTGATTGACGCCGGTCACGGGGGCGAAGACCCAGGAGCCTCGGGTTCTCGCGGGCAGCGTGAAAAAGACGTGGTGCTGTCCATCGCTCGGGAATTGCAGCGCCAGGTCAACGGCATGAAAGGCTTCCGTGCCGAACTGACCCGTACCGGAGACTACTTCATTCCCTTGCGTGGGCGTACCGTAATCGCCCGCAAGAAAGGCGCCGATCTGTTCGTCTCCATCCACGCCGACGCCGCGCCTTCGGCGGCTGCGTTCGGGGCCTCGGTGTTTGCCCTGTCCGACCGTGGCGCGACTTCCGAGACCGCCCGTTGGCTGGCGGATACCGAAAACCGTTCCGACCTGATCGGCGGTGCCGGCAACGTCAGTCTCGACGACAAGGACCGCATGCTCGCCGGTGTGCTACTCGATTTGTCGATGACGGCCTCGTTGACTTCCAGCCTGAACGTCGGCCAGAAAGTCCTGAGCAACATTGGTCGCGTCACGCCGCTGCACAAACGGCGCGTCGAGCAGGCCGGATTCATGGTGCTCAAGTCGCCGGATATCCCGTCGATCCTGGTGGAAACCGGCTTCATCTCCAACGCCAATGAGGCCTCCAAGCTGTCGTCCTCCAGTCATCAGCAGGCGCTGGCCCGTTCCATCAGCAGCGGCGTGCGGCAGTTCTTCCAGCAGAATCCTCCGCCAGGCACCTACATCGCCTGGCTGCGCGACTCTGGCAAGATCGCCCAGGGCCCGCGGGACCATCGGGTCAATCCCGGCGAAACCCTGGCGATGATCGCCGTGCGTTACCAAGTGTCGCCCGCGACCTTGCGCAGCGCCAACAACCTCAAGAGCGACGAGCTCAAGATCGGCCAGACCCTGACCATTCCCGCCAATGACGTGGCGGTCCAGCGATGAGTGAGGAAGTGATCGGCAGCAACGCTCGCATCGAACTGCTCAGCCCCCGGCTGGCGAACCAGATCGCCGCCGGTGAAGTGGTCGAGCGCCCGGCGTCGGTCATCAAGGAGCTGCTGGAAAACAGCCTTGACTCCGGGGCCAGGCGCATCGATGTGGATGTCGAGCAGGGCGGCGTCAAGCTGCTGCGGGTACGCGATGACGGTGGCGGTATTTCTTCCGACGACCTGCCGCTGGCCCTGGCGCGTCACGCCACCAGCAAGATCCGCGACCTGGAAGACCTCGAGCGGGTCATGAGCCTGGGGTTTCGGGGCGAGGCGCTGGCGTCCATCAGTTCGGTGTCGCGCCTGACGCTCACTTCCCGCACCCGCGACGCCGAGCAGGCCTGGCAGGTCGAGACCGAGGGTCGGGACATGGCCTCTCACGTGCAGCCTGCGGCCCATCCGGTGGGCACCTCGGTGGAAGTGCGCGACCTGTTCTTCAATACCCCGGCCCGGCGCAAGTTCCTCAAGGCCGAGAAGACTGAATTCGATCATCTGCAAGAAGTCATCAAGCGCCTGGCCCTGGCGCGTTTTGACGTGGCGTTCCATTTGCGCCACAACGGCAAGACCATCCTCAGCCTGCACGAGGCCCACGATGATGCGGCCCGCGCCCGCCGTGTCGGCGCGGTGTGCGGTGCAGGTTTCCTGGAGCAGGCATTGCCCATCGAGGTGGAACGCAATGGCCTGCACCTGTGGGGTTGGGTCGGGTTGCCGACCTTTTCCCGCAGCCAGGCGGACTTGCAGTATTTCTACGTGAACGGTCGGGCGGTGCGCGACAAGCTGGTGGCCCACGCGGTGCGCCAGGCGTATCGCGATGTGCTGTTCAATGGCCGGCACCCGACCTTCGTGCTGTTTTTCGAAGTCGATCCGGCCGTGGTGGACGTCAACGTCCACCCGACCAAGCATGAGGTGCGTTTCCGCGACGGGCGCATGGTCCACGATTTCCTCTACGGCACCCTGCACCGCGCCTTGGGCGATGTGCGCCCGGAAGACCAACTGGCGGCTCCGGCGGCGGTGGGCGGCATGGTCCGGCCAACGGGGCTGGACGCTGGCGAATTCGGGCCGCAAGGCGAAATGCGCCTGGCGGCCAATGCACTGCTGGAACAACCCCAGCCTCAGCCGAGCTACAACACGGCCGGGAGTGGTGCCGGTAGCGGCTATCAGTATCAATACACCCCGCGCCCGCAATCCAGCGTGCCGGCAGCCGAGGCTCAGGCGGCCTATCGCGAGTTCTTCAAACCGTTGCCGGAAGCCGGAGCGGCGGCGATGCCTGACGGCCAAGGCGATATCCCGCCGCTGGGTTATGCCCTGGCGCAACTCAAAGGCATTTATATTCTCTCGGAAAATGCCCAAGGCCTGGTCCTGGTGGACATGCACGCCGCCCATGAACGGATCATGTATGAACGCCTGAAAATCGCCATGGCCAGCGAAGGCTTGAGCGGCCAGCCGCTGTTGGTGCCTGAGTCCCTGGCCGTCAGCCAGCGCGAAGCCGATTGCGCCGAAGAGCATGTGGCCTGGTTCCAGCGCCTGGGCTTCGAGTTGCAACGGCTGGGCCCGGAAACCCTGGCGATCCGTCAGATTCCGGCCTTGTTGAAGCAGGCCGAAGCCAATCGCCTGGTCAGCGACGTGCTGGCTGATCTGATGGAATACGGCACCAGCGACCGCATCCAGGCGCACCTGAACGAACTGCTCGGCACCATGGCCTGCCACGGCGCGATCCGCGCCAACCGGCGCCTGGCCCTACCGGAAATGAACGGCCTGCTGCGGGACATGGAAAACACCGAACGCAGCGGTCAATGCAACCATGGCCGGCCGACCTGGACCCAATTGGGCCTGGACGATCTGGACAAACTGTTCCTGCGCGGTCGCTGATGAGCCCGTTGCCACCCGCGATTTTCCTGATGGGGCCAACCGCCGCCGGCAAGACCGACCTGGCCATCGAATTGACCAAGGTCCTGCCCTGCGAGTTGATCAGCGTCGATTCGGCCCTGGTCTACCGGGGCATGGACATCGGCACCGCCAAGCCGTCGAAAGAACTGTTGGCCGAATTTCCCCATCGTCTGATCGACATCCTCGACCCGGCCGAGGCTTATTCGGCAGCCGATTTCCGGCGTGACGCGCTCCAGGCCATGGCCGAGATCACGGCGCGGGGCAAGATCCCGCTGCTGGTGGGCGGCACGATGCTGTACTACAAGGCCTTGGTCGAGGGGCTGGCGGACATGCCAGCGGCCGATCCCGAGGTGCGCGCGCAGATCGAAGAAGAGGCCGCGCGCCTTGGCTGGCAAGCCCTGCACGAGCAATTGGCGGTCATCGATCCGGAGTCGGCGGCGCGTATTCACCCCAATGACCCGCAGCGGCTCAGTCGGGCTCTGGAGGTTTATCGGGTCAGCGGCCAGAGCATGACGGTCCTGCGCCAGCGACAATCTGCGCAAAGTACTGAAGCAGCCGCTTCGGGACTGCAACAATTGCCCTATACTGTCGCGAACCTGGCCATCGCTCCGGCGAACCGGCAAGTGCTGCATCGGCGAATTGAACAAAGATTCACATTAATGTTGGAACAGGGGTTCATAGACGAGGTCGTAGCCCTGCGTGAGCGAAGTGACCTGCATGCCGGGTTGCCGTCTATACGTGCGGTAGGTTATCGACAAGTCTGGGATTACCTGGACGGCAAGCTGACGTCAGCCGAGATGCAGGAGCGTGGGATCATTGCCACGCGCCAATTGGCGAAACGCCAGTTCACCTGGCTGCGCAGCTGGACTGACCTGCATTGGCTCGACAGTCTCGATTGCGACAATCTGCCACGCGCCTTGAAATACCTTGGGACCATCTCCATATTGAGCTGAGTCCTTGCAATTGCCGTCTATCCTTGGGGGTGTGACGGCCCAAGCCATCTGATTCCGATTTTTATTATTGATCCTTAAAGGAGTGCGGCACATGTCAAAAGGGCATTCGCTACAAGACCCTTACTTGAACACTTTACGTAAAGAAAAAGTTGGGGTGTCCATCTATCTGGTCAACGGGATCAAACTGCAAGGCACGATCGAGTCTTTCGACCAGTTCGTCATCCTTCTGAAAAACACCGTCAGCCAGATGGTCTACAAGCACGCGATCTCGACAGTCGTGCCAGTTCGTCCAATTCGTCTGCCTAGCGCAACCGAATCCGAAGGCGGTGACGCTGAACCGGGTAACGCCTGATAGGAGCCTCCTTTGTTCTTTGAGCGCCACGGTGGTGGTGAACGGGCCATTCTCGTTCACTTGGATGGACAGGACCCTGAGGCGCGCGAAGATCCGCAGGAGTTTCAGGAATTGGCACTTTCGGCTGGCGCCGAGACCGTCGCGTTTTTCAACGTGCCGCGTCATCGGCCAACCGCCAAGTTCCTGATCGGCAGTGGCAAGGTCGAGGAGTTGCGCGACCTGGTCAAGGCCGAACAGGTCGATCTGGTGATTTTCAATCACATCCTCACGCCCAGTCAGGAGCGTAACCTCGAACGTGTCTTCGAGTGTCGCGTGATCGACCGTACGGGGCTGATTCTCGATATTTTCGCCCAGCGCGCCCGTACCCATGAAGGCAAGCTCCAGGTCGAACTGGCCCAGCTTGAGCACATGAGTACGCGGCTGGTTCGCGGCTGGACTCACCTTGAGCGGCAGAAAGGCGGTATCGGCCTGCGCGGCCCGGGTGAAACCCAGCTGGAAACCGACCGGCGCCTGTTGCGGGTGCGCCTGCGTCAGATCAAGGGGCGGCTGGAAAAGGTCCGCAGCCAGCGCGAGCAGTCGCGACGCGGCCGCAAGCGCGCGGACATCCCGACGGTTTCATTGGTCGGTTATACCAACGCCGGCAAATCGACCCTGTTCAATAACGTCACCCAATCCGACGTCTATGCCGCCGACCAGTTGTTCGCCACGCTCGACCCGACCCTGCGCCGGCTCGACCTGGACGACCTCGGGCCGATCGTGCTGGCCGACACCGTGGGCTTCATCCGTCACCTGCCGCATAAGCTGGTCGAGGCTTTTCGAGCTACGCTCGAAGAGTCGAGCAATTCCGATCTGCTGCTGCACGTGATCGATGCCGCCGAACCTGACCGGATGCTGCAGATCGAGCAGGTGATGGTGGTGCTGGGCGAGATCGGGGCCCAGGACTTGCCGATCCTCGAGGTATACAACAAACTCGATTTGCTCGAAGGCGTGGAGCCGCAGATCCAGCGCGATGCCGACGGCAAACCGCAACGGGTCTGGCTGTCGGCCCGTGATGGCACCGGCCTCGACCTGCTCAAGCAGGCTGTGGCCGAGCTGTTGGGCAACGATCTGTTTGTCGGCACCTTGAAGTTGCCGCAACGTTTCGCCCGGTTGCGTGCGCAGTTTTTCGAGCTGGGGGCGGTGCAAAAAGAAGAACACGACGACGAAGGCGTCTGCCTATTGGCTGTTCGCCTGCCTCGGTCGGAGCTCAACCGGCTGGTCAGCCGGGAAGGGCTGCGGCCGATGGAGTTCATCGAACAACACACTTTGCAATAAAAGCCTGAGAAAGCTGTGTCAGGCATTCTGTAGCATTGGTCGGCGCGCCGTGGGTGCGTCTTTGCTTTATCAGATGGAGAGCGCTATGGCTTGGAATGAGCCGGGTGGCAACTCGAATAATCAGGATCCTTGGGGTGGCAAGCGTCGTAACAACGGCGACCGCAAGGGGCCGCCGGATCTCGACGAGGCCTTCCGAAAGCTGCAGGAAAGCCTGAACGGTTTGTTCGGTGGTGGTAAAAAACGCGGTGACGATGGTGGCGGTCGTCCGGGCAAGGGCGGCGGTTTCGGCCTGCTCGGCATCGGTCTGGTCGTGCTGGCGGCTGTCTGGTTGTACAGCGCGGTCTATGTCGTGGACGAGCAGGAGCAGGCCGTGGTGCTTCGCTTCGGCAAGTACTACGAGACGGTTGGGCCGGGCCTGAATATCTATTTCCCGCCGATCGACCAGAAGTACCTGGAAAACGTCACGCGTGAGCGGGCGTACACCAAGCAGGGCCAGATGCTGACCGAAGACGAGAACATCGTCGAAGTGCCGCTGACCGTGCAATACAAGATCACCAACCTGCAGGACTTCGTGCTGAACGTCGACCAGCCGGAAATCAGCCTGCAGCACGCGACCGAAAGTGCCTTGCGCCATGTGGTGGGTTCCACTGCCATGGACCAGGTGCTGACCGAAGGTCGTGAGCTGATGGCCAGCGAAATCAAGGAGCGCCTGCAGCGGTTCCTCGATACCTACCGCACGGGTATCGCCGTCACCCAGGTCAACGTCCAGAGCGCGGCAGCCCCGCGTGAGGTCCAGGAAGCCTTCGACGACGTGATCCGGGCCCGTGAAGACGAGCAGCGTTCGCGTAACCAGGCCGAAACCTATGCAAACGGCGTTGTGCCGGAAGCCCGTGGTCAGGCCCAGCGCATCATCGAGGATGCCAATGGTTACCGTGACGAGGTGGTCTCCCGTGCCAAGGGTGAGGCTGACCGCTTCACCAAGCTGGTAGCCGAGTATCGCAAGGCTCCAGAAGTCACCCGCGAGCGCCTGTACCTGGACACCATGCAGGAAGTCTTCAGCAACACCAGCAAGGTCCTCGTGACCGGCAACAAGAACGGCCAGAGCAATCTGCTGTACCTGCCGCTGGACAAGATGGTGGAGAGCGGGCGCAGCACCAGCAAGCCTGCGAGCAGCTCGGCAGCCGCCAGCAATGAAGCCAATGCCCGTGCGGCGGCGGACCTGCAGCAACAGCAAGCACGTACCAGGGAGAGTCGCTGATGAGCAATAAATCGCTGATCGCCCTTATTGTCGGTGTCGTCGTGGCGATCGCTGCCTGGAACTGCTTCTACATCGTGGCTCAGACCGAGCGTGCGGTGTTGCTGCAGTTTGGTCGCGTGGTCCAGGCTGATGTCCAGCCAGGGCTGCATGTGAAAGTGCCGTACGTCAACAAGGTGCGTAAGTTCGACGGTCGCCTGATGACGCTGGATGCACCGACGCAACGCTTCCTGACGCTGGAAAAGAAAGCCGTGATGGTAGACGCCTACGCCAAGTGGCGGGTGAAGGACGCAGAGCGCTTCTACACCGCGACCTCCGGTCTCAAGCAGATCGCCGACGAGCGTTTGTCCCGTCGTCTGGAGTCGGGCCTGCGTGACCAGTTCGGTAAGCGTACGCTGCATGAAGTCGTGTCCGGTGAGCGTGATGCGCTTATGGCCGACATCACCCGTTCGCTGAATGCGATGGCGGAAAAGGAGCTGGGTATCGAAGTGGTCGATGTCCGGGTCAAGGCCATCGACCTGCCGAAGGAAGTGAACCGCAGCGTGTTCGAGCGGATGAGCACCGAGCGTGAGCGTGAAGCCCGCGAGCACCGCGCCAAGGGTAACGAGCTGGCCGAGGGCATCCGTGCCGACGCCGATCGTCAACGCCGTGTGCTGCTGGCCGAAGCCTATCGTGAATCGGAAGAGGTCCGTGGTGATGGTGATGCCGAGGCCGCTTCGATCTACTCCAAGGCTTATGGTCAGGATCAGGAGTTCTACGCGTTCTACCGTAGCCTGCGTGCTTACCGTGAAAGCTTCGCGAGCAAATCTGACGTTCTGGTCCTGGACCCAAGCAGCGACTTCTTCCACTACCTGGAAAAGTCCAAGCCTTGATGCGACGTTGACCTGAGACGCTCCGCCCGGCGCCTAAAGCGTCGGGCGGGGTGATCCTTTGGGAAAACGTGTGTATGATGCGGCAGCCGGGAAATTCCCGGCTTTTTTGCGTCTGCACGTTCGATTGCGGTTCATAGGTGCAGGCGTCGGGTTGAACGACTCGACAGGTTTTTCGAGGGAAGTGCTGGGCGAGGCCGATTGCGGGCCATTCGTCACGTCGCTCTTGCGCGTTTTTTGCCCATGATGCGCGCCTGGCGCAGGCATTTTCTGCTTCACTCAAGGCCAGCCCGAAAGCTGGCCGCCCGGACCATAGGGGAATGGCGTAATGGCAACGGTAGATCGCTGGCTGCTGCCAGATGGCATCGAAGAAGTACTGCCACCGGAGGCTGCGCGTATCGAAGTAGCGCGTCGGCAGGTGTTGGATCTGTTCCAGAGTTGGGGTTACGAGTTCGTCGTTACCCCGCATATCGAGTACCTGGAATCTCTGCTCACGGGCGCGGGCCAGGACCTGGATCTGCGCACCTTCAAGGTGATCGACCCGCAGTCGGGCCGGCAGATGGGCTTTCGTGCCGACATCACGCCGCAAGTGGCACGCATCGACGCCCACACCCTGCGCCGTGAAGGTCCGAGCCGCCTGTGCTACGCCGGCAGTGTGTTGCATGCCCAGCCGCGTGCCTTGTCCTCTTCGCGCAGCCCGATCCAGTTGGGTGCCGAGTTGTATGGCGATGCCAGCCCGAGCAGCGATGTAGAAGTCATCAGCTTGATGTTGGCCATGCTGCAACTGGCTGACGTGCCGGATGTCCACATGGATCTGGGGCATGTTGGCATCTATCGCGGCTTGGCCCGTGCGGCCGGTTTGTCCGGCGAAGTGGAGCAACAGCTGTTCGATGCCCTGCAACGCAAGGCCATCGACGAAGTCATCAGCCTGACCGAGGGCCTGCCGGCCGATCTGTCGGGCATGCTGCGGGCGCTGGTGAACCTGTGCGGCGGGCGTGAAGTATTGGCTGCTGCCCGTGAGCGCCTGGCCCACGCGCCGGCGCCTGTGTTGGCGGCGCTGGACGACTTGCTGGCGATTGCCGAGCGTCTGTCGGTGCGCTTCCCCGAGTTGCCGCTGTATTTCGACCTGGGTGAGTTGCGCGGTTATCACTACCACACGGGTGTCGTGTTTGCCGTGTTCGTACCGGGTGTGGGCCAGTCCATCGCCCAGGGTGGCCGTTATGACGACATTGGTGCCGACTTTGGTCGTGCCCGTCCGGCGACCGGTTTCTCTACCGATTTGAAAACCCTGGTGACCCTGGGGCGTGCTGAAGTCGAGCTACCGTCTGGCGGTATCTGGATGCCTGACAGTACGGATGCGGCACTCTGGCAAGCAGTCTGCCAGTTGCGCAGTGAGGGTCAGCGTGTCGTCCAGGCCTTGCCTGGGCAGCCTTTGGTCGCCGCCGGTGAAGCGGGCTGCGACCGGCAATTGATTCAGCAGAACGGGCTTTGGCAAGTATTGCCGCTGGCTTCTTGAGTTTTCCTGCCGGCTGCGGCCGGCACCAAGTTTGCGCGAATGAGGACAAGTGTTATGGGTAAGAATGTCGTAGTCCTGGGCACCCAGTGGGGTGATGAGGGCAAAGGCAAGATCGTTGATCTGCTGACCGAACATGCTGCCGCCGTAGTGCGCTACCAGGGTGGCCACAACGCAGGTCACACCTTGGTGATCGACGGTGAAAAAACCGTCCTGCACCTGATTCCCTCGGGCGTGCTGCGCGAAGGCGTCCAGTGCCTGATCGGCAATGGTGTGGTGGTTGCTCCCGACGCTCTGCTGCGGGAAATCATCAAGCTGGAAGAAAAAGGCGTACCGGTGCGTGAGCGCCTGCGTATCAGCCCGTCCTGCCCGCTGATCCTGTCCTATCACGTCGCGCTGGACCAGGCCCGTGAAAAGGCCCGTGGCGAACTGAAGATCGGCACCACCGGTCGCGGTATCGGCCCGGCCTATGAAGATAAAGTAGCCCGTCGTGGCTTGCGCATCGGTGACCTGTTCCACCGTGAGCGTTTCGCCGCCAAACTGGGCGAGTTGCTGGACTACCACAACTTTGTCCTGGTCAATTACTACAAAGAACCGGCCATCGACTTCCAGAAAACCCTGGACGAGTGCATGGAGTACGCCGAGCTGCTCAAGCCGATGATGCTCGACGTCACTGCCGAGCTGCACGAGCTGCGCCGCGCCGGCAAGGACATCATGTTCGAAGGTGCTCAGGGTTCGCTGCTGGACATCGACCACGGTACCTACCCGTACGTGACCAGTTCCAACACCACCGCCGGCGGCATCGCCACCGGTTCGGGTTTCGGCCCGATGTATCTGGACTACATCCTGGGTATCACCAAGGCCTATACCACTCGCGTGGGTTCGGGGCCGTTCCCGACTGAGCTGTTCGACGACGTCGGTGCCTTCCTGGCCAAGCGTGGCCACGAGTTCGGCGCTACCACCGGCCGTGCCCGTCGTTGTGGCTGGTTCGATGCTGTCATTCTGCGTCGCGCCATCGACGTCAACAGTATTTCGGGTCTGTGTCTGACCAAGCTGGACGTGCTGGACGGCCTGGAAACCATCAACATCTGCGTGGGCTACAAGAACCAGGACGGCGCCGTCATCGACGCACCGACCGACGCCGACAGCTACATCGGCCTGGAGCCGGTGTACGAGCAGATGCCAGGCTGGACCGAATCGACCGTGGGCGCCAAGACCCTGGAAGATCTGCCAGTGGCGGCCCGTAACTACATCAAGCGCGTCGAAGAGCTGGTCGGTGCGCCGATCGACATTATTTCGACGGGGCCGGACCGCAACGAAACCATCGTTCTGCGTCACCCATTCGCCTGATAACGCGTTGATATAAAACACAAAGGTCCCTCGTTCGGGGCCTTTGTCGTATCTGCCTGTCGAACGGCACGACCTTTGCTACACATCGTTAACAATAAGTACTTCATTGAAGTGCCATCAATTTAATGGCGTTTAGTAGAGGGATTCCCCTGTGTCGGCCGTTCTCTCACTGTTACAAAGCCGTCTATTGCGGCCTGTGTTCGTTACCCTGGGTATCGCCCTTTTGGTGCAAGTGCTCGTGGCTGTCGCGCTGACCCGAAGCACGGTCACCGCGTTGGAGGTCGAACTAGGGGCCCGGCTGGGGGGTGATAGTCAGAAATTGTCTGGCGAGCTGGAGCAGGCCGGACGTGAGGTCACCTCAAGCCTGGACAGTTTGTCTGTCAGTACTCGTCAGCGCCTCACCGTCGGTTTGTCGACGCGTCTGAAGGACGAGCAAGCGCAGTTGCGCACGACGCTCGAGAAATCGCTCAAGGATTCCGCCAATGATATGGCGCAGCTCCTGGCCTCGGTCTCGCCACGCGCCATGTGGGACAGCGACATACCGGCCCTCTCCGAATTCGCCCGCCGGGCCCAGCGCAATCCTAATGTACTGTTCGTTATTTATGACGACGCTAACGGTGAGCACCTGACCCGCTACCTGAATCGGCAAAACCCGATCAACAAGGCGCTGCTGGAAAAAGGCAAGGGTGAGCGGGCGTTGGACAAAGTGCTGGATGCGGCGAAGAATGACCCGTCGGTGTATTACCTCGAAGCCTCGATCAGCCCCAACGGCGTCGAGATCGGTAAAGTCTTGATGGGGGTTTCCACGGCCACCGTTGAAACTGACCTGAAGGCGCTTGACCAGCGCTTCTCGGCCTTGATTGCCAGCGGTGACCAGTTGGTCGGCGACAGCCTCAAGGGGGCGGCTGCCGACAGCGCCACCGCCATGCGCGGTCGCCTGGAGTCGGCCCAGGTTACCGCCACGCAGATGCAGGCCAACACCGCCAGTACCGTGCAAGAAGCGGCAGGCACTTTGCGCTGGCGTATCGGCCTGGGGTTGGCGTTGGTGGGCCTCGGTGTGCTGGTCCTGCTGGCCGTGGTGCTGGGGCGTCGGGTGGTCAATCGCTTGAAGTTGCTGATCGCGGCCATGAACGACCTGGCGGCAGGCGAGGGTGACCTGACCAAGCGTGTGCAAATCAATAGCAAGGACGAAATCGGCGACATGGCGTCAGCGGTCAATCGCTTTGTGGATAAATTGCAACCCATCGTGCGCGAGGCGGGCGATGTGGCCCAGCGTACCGGTGTGGAGATTGGTGCGATGACCTTGCGCAACTCTGGTGCCGATGCGGCTGCCGGGATGCAGCGTGATGAAGTGGCCGAGAGCCTGCGTGCGCTGTCGCAAATGGCTGATGAGGCTCAATCGGAAAGCCAGGCGATGCAGGCGGCCTTGCAGCAGGTCGTGGAGATTCGCCAGGCCACCGATGAAAACACCCGCACTTCGGCCAAGGTCGGTGGCTTGATCGAGGCGTTGGCCGGGCAGGTAGACACTGGGGCGAAAGTGATCGAGCGGCTGGCGCAGCAGAGCGAGCAGATCGAAGTGGTACTGACGGTGATTCACGGCATTGCCGAGCAGACTAACTTGTTGGCCTTGAACGCGGCCATTGAGGCGGCGCGGGCCGGGGAAACCGGGCGTGGGTTTGCCGTGGTGGCGGATGAGGTGCGGGCCTTGGCGAGCAAGACCCAAAGCTCAACGGGCGATATCCAGGCGCATATCGTGGCCTTGCAGCAGGGGGCTCGCGAGGCGGTGGCCGCTATCGGCCAGGCCGGGCGCCAGGCCAGCGAAGGCTTGGTGGTGCTGCGCGACAGCGCGCGGTTGCAGCAGTCGGTGCAGGCCTCCGTAGAGCAGGTGCATGCGGCCATCGGCCTGGCGACTCAGGCCGCGGCTCATCAGGCCCAGGGCGCGCAAGCGGTGCGTGGGCGGGTGGAAACCATCCATGCTCAGGCCGAGAAAGCGGCTCAGGCCGTGGTTGAGACCACCGCCAGCGGCAAGGTGCTCGACACCCTGGCGGCGCAGTTGAAGGCAAGCCTGGGGCAGTTCCGGGCCTGATCAGGCGGCTGGGCAGGCCTCATTGCGAGCAAGTTCGTGGTGAGGTTTGTAGGCGTCTGCGATCTTTTGATCTTTCACTCGCGATTCAATCGCCTGGAGAAAGATCGCAGCCTCGTTGTGCTTGGCAGTGCCTACGGCTCGTGTTTGGCGGGAGAGGGGGTAAGGAGGCCAGAAACGCAAAAACCCGCTTTCGCGGGTTTCTGTGAGCTTCAAGGCTGTAACCTCGAAGTTTGAATTGGTGCCCAGAAGAAGACTCGAACTTCCACGACCTTGCGGTCACCAGCACCTGAAGCTGGCGTGTCTACCAATTTCACCATCTGGGCAATATCTTCAGCGTAGCCGCTGTTGATGTGGCGCACTATACGGAGCGCGTTTTGATCTGTAAACCCCTGTTTTTGTTTTAGTAATTTCCAGACGCTATTGCAGGGGGCAAAAATGCAAAAACCCGCTTTCGCGGGTTTTTGTTGAGCTTACAGGCCATTGACCTGTTGCTCGAAATTGGTGCCCAGAAGAAGACTCGAACTTCCACGACCTTGCGGTCACCAGCACCTGAAGCTGGCGTGTCTACCAATTTCACCATCTGGGCAGTATCGACATCGTGTGTACGTCGTCGATGGCGCGCACTATACGGAGCGTCTTTTTAACTGTAAACCCCTTCTGAGAAAAAAACCGCTAAATTTCACGAGTGGCGCTTTTCCGGGCTTCAAAGGCAGGTCAAAAGACTTTAGAAAAGCAATCGGCTGCTTGAAATTTCCCGTTTCATTACGCCTATGCCAAACTAACCCGCATATAGACAAGGTGAAAACTCTCTAATGGCCGATTGGCAGTCCCTCGATCCCGAGGCCGCTCGTGAAGCGGAAAAATATGAAAACCCTATCCCTAGCCGCGAACTGATCCTGGCGCATCTCGCCGATCGGGGGTCGCCTGCTAGCCGCGAGCAGTTGGTCGAAGAGTTCGGTCTGACCACCGAGGACCAGCTCGAAGCCCTGCGCCGCCGTCTGCGTGCCATGGAGCGCGACGCTCAACTGATCTATACCCGGCGCGGCACCTATGCGCCGGTGGACAAGCTCGACCTGATCCTGGGGCGCATTGCCGGTCACCGTGACGGCTTCGGTTTCCTGATCCCGGACGACGGCAGCGACGATCTGTTCATGAGCCCGGCGCAAATGCGCCTGGTGTTCGATGGTGACCGGGCCCTGGCCCGCGTGTCCGGCCTGGATCGCCGTGGTCGTCGTGAAGGCGTGATCGTCGAAGTGGTGTCCCGTGCCCACGAGTCCATCGTCGGCCGTTACTTCGAAGAAGGTGGTATCGGTTTTGTTGTGCCGGATAACCCGAAGGTTCAGCAGGAAGTGCTGATTACCCCGGGCCGTAATGGCGCTGCCAAGGTTGGTCAGTTCGTCGAGGTGAACATCACCCACTGGCCAACGGCGCGCTTCCAGCCACAGGGCGATATCGTTGAAGTGGTCGGCAACTACATGGCGCCGGGCATGGAGATCGACGTCGCGCTGCGCACCTACGACATTCCTCACGTCTGGCCCGAGGCTGTGCTCAAGGAAGCCGCCAAGCTCAAGCCGGAAGTTGAAGAGAAAGATAAAGAAAAACGCATCGACCTGCGCCATCTGCCATTCGTCACTATCGACGGTGAAGACGCCCGGGACTTTGATGATGCGGTCTATTGCGAAGCAAGGCCTGGCAAGCTGCGCCTGTTCTCCGGCGGTTGGAAGTTGTTCGTCGCGATTGCCGACGTGTCCAGCTACGTGAAGATCGGTTCGGCCCTGGATAACGAAGCCCAGGTGCGCGGCAACTCCGTATATTTCCCTGAGCGCGTGATCCCGATGCTGCCTGAGCAGCTGTCCAACGGGCTGTGCTCGCTGAATCCGAAAGTTGACCGTTTGGCCATGGTGTGCGAGATGACCATCTCCAAAGCCGGCGAAATGACCGACTACCAGTTCTACGAAGCGGTGATCCACTCCCAGGCGCGCCTGACTTACAACAAGGTCAGCACCATCCTGGAAACGCCGAAGACCAGTGAAGCCAAGGCCCTGCGTACTGAATACGCTGGCGTGGTGCCGCACCTCAAGCAACTGTACTCGCTGTACAAGGTGCTGCTGGGCGCCCGTCACGTGCGTGGCGCGATCGATTTTGAGACCCAGGAAACCCGGATTGTCTTCGGTTCCGAGCGCAAGATCGCCGCAATCACCCCGACGACCCGTAACGATGCGCACAAGCTGATCGAAGAGTGCATGCTGGCGGCTAACGTGGCCACCGCGGAGTTCCTCAAGAAGCACGAGATTCCTGCGTTGTACCGCGTGCACGACGGCCCGCCGCCGGAACGTCTGGAAAAACTGCGCGCCTTCCTCGGCGAACTCGGCCTGTCCCTGCACAAAGGCAAGGATGGCCCGACGCCGAAGGACTACCAGGCACTGCTGGCCAACATCAAGGATCGTCCGGATTACCATGTGATCCAGACCGTGATGCTGCGCTCCCTGAGTCAGGCGGTGTACAGCGCCGACAACCAGGGTCACTTTGGTTTGAATTACGAGGCGTACACCCACTTCACCTCGCCGATCCGCCGCTACCCGGACCTGCTCACGCACCGCGCGATCCGCAGCGTGATCCATTCCAAGCAGAACACCCCGCACGTCAAGCGCGCCGGTGCCATGACCATTCCGAAGGCACGGATCTATCCGTACGACGAAGCGGCCCTGGAGCAGTTGGGCGAGCAGTGCTCCATGAGCGAACGCCGCGCCGACGAAGCCACCCGCGACGTGGTGAACTGGCTCAAGTGCGAGTTCATGAAAGACCGCGTGGGCGAGTCGTTCCCGGGCGTGATCACTGCTGTGACCGGCTTTGGTTTGTTTGTCGAGCTGACCGACATCTACGTCGAGGGCCTGGTGCACGTCACCGCCTTGCCGGGCGATTACTACCACTTTGATCCTGTGCACCACCGCCTGGCGGGCGAGCGCACCGGTCGCAGCTTCCGCCTGGGCGACACCGTGGAAGTGCAGGTCA
This sequence comes from Pseudomonas sp. RL_105y_Pfl2_101, assembly GCF_963970585.1. Taxonomy (NCBI): domain Bacteria; kingdom Pseudomonadati; phylum Pseudomonadota; class Gammaproteobacteria; order Pseudomonadales; family Pseudomonadaceae; genus Pseudomonas; species Pseudomonas sp. RL_105y_Pfl2_101. The sequence goes on along the minus strand of NZ_CAXAPG010000001.1, from coordinate 171,153 downwards.
TGCGCGTCGATCTCGATGAACGCAAGATCGACTTCGGAATGCCTGACAAGCCCGCCGAAGCGCCGGCTGGTCGTAAAAAACGTGGCAGCGAGAGCGCAGCGCCTGCGACCAAGGGTAAAGGGGCTCCTGCAAAAAACGCAGAGCGTGAGCCAGCCAAGGCGGCCGGTCGCCGTTCGCCTGCCAAGGACAAGGCCCCCGAAGCCTATCGCCCCAGCGACGCAGCGGCGAAAAACGCCGAACTGCGCAAGAGTCGCGAGTTGAAGCAGCAGTTGCTCAACGAAGCCAAAAGCGGTGGTAAAGCGGCGCCTGGGGGAAAGTCCCACGGGACGGAAAAGCCGTCGAGCAAGCCAAGTAAACACCGTAAAGGCCCGCCAAAAGCGGGTTCGGCCCCTGCGAAAAGCGGCGGGTCGCGCAAACCTAAGGCCAAGTCATGAGTCTGGAAAAAATCTACGGCGTGCACGCTGTAGAAGCGCTGCTGCGTCACCACCCTAAGCGTGTCAAGCAAGTGTGGTTGGCGGAAGGTCGCAGCGAGCCGCGTGTGCAAGCGCTGGTCGAGCTGGCCACTCAAAACAAGGTTGCCATCGGCCAGGCCGAGCGTCGTGAAATGGACGTGTGGGTAGAAGGCGTTCACCAGGGTGTGGTGGCGGACGTAAGTCCGAGCCAGGTCTGGGGCGAGGCGATGCTCGACGAACTGCTCGATCGCAGCGAAGGCCCCCCCCTGCTGCTGGTGCTGGACGGCGTGACCGACCCGCATAACCTCGGCGCCTGCTTGCGTTCGGCGGATGCAGCTGGTGCGTTGGCGGTCATCGTGCCTAAAGACAAGTCGGCAACCTTGACGCCGGTGGTGCGTAAAGTTGCCTGCGGCGCGGCGGAAGTGATTCCGCTGGTGGCGGTGACCAACCTGGCACGCACCCTGGAAAAACTCCAGCAGCGCGGCTTGTGGGTGGTCGGCACGGCGGGCGAGGCCGAGGTCAGTATTTACAATCAGGACCTGACGGGGCCGACGATCCTGATCATGGGTGCCGAAGGCAAGGGCATGCGCCGCCTGACCCGCGAACACTGCGATTACCTGGTCAAGCTGCCGATGGCCGGCAGCGTCAGCAGCCTCAACGTTTCGGTGGCCACGGGCGTGTGCCTGTTCGAAGCGCAGCGCCAGCGCAGCGTCAAGGCTGTCGCCAAAAAGCCCTGACATACCCTTGTAGGAGCTGACGAGTTCAACGAGGCTGCGATCTTGTCCCTGACACTTGAGTCTCAAGCGAAAGATCAAGATCAAAAGATCGCAGCCTTCGGCAGCTCCTACAATTGTTCAGCTTCGCAATCGTCAGTGGTTGTTCAAATAATCGCCAATTGCCTTGCGCCTCCCTCGGCCCTTCTCTACAATTGCGCCCCTTGCTGTGATGGCAGGCACTTATGTGTCTAGCGTCCACAAGTCCATAAGTGTCATTCACTCCTTGTCTGACCGTTTTTGAGCGGCAGGCTACAACCCGTAAGGAGCATTCATGCGTCATTACGAAATCATCTTTTTGGTCCACCCGGATCAAAGCGAGCAAGTCGGCGGCATGGTTGAGCGTTACACCAAGCTGATCGAAGAAGACGGCGGCAAAATCCACCGTCTGGAAGATTGGGGCCGTCGTCAACTGGCCTACGCAATCAACAATGTTCACAAGGCTCACTACGTGATGCTGAACGTTGAGTGCACTGGCAAGGCCCTGGCCGAGCTGGAAGACAACTTCCGCTACAACGATGCAGTGATCCGTAACCTGGTCATCCGTCGCGAAGAAGCCGTCACCGGCCAATCCGAGATGCTCAAGGCTGAAGAAAACCGCAGTGAGCGCCGTGAGCGTCGCGACCGTCCTGAGCACTCTGACAGCGCCGATGGCGATGACAGCGATAGCGACAGCGACAACAGCGATAACGCTGACGAGTAATCCACGGACCTTTTAAGGAGCCAATCACATGGCACGTTTCTTCCGTCGTCGTAAATTCTGCCGCTTCACCGCTGAAGACGTGAAAGAGATCGATTACAAAGATCTCAACACTCTGAAAGCCTACGTATCCGAGACCGGCAAAATCGTTCCAAGCCGCATCACCGGTACCAAAGCTCGTTATCAGCGTCAGCTGGCCACCGCTATCAAGCGCGCCCGCTTCCTGGCCCTGCTGGCCTACACCGACAGCCACGGCCGCTGAGACCGGGCAGTCGACGAGTAGTAAGGGATTGAATGCATGCGCGCCTTAGCTGACTTCATCATGCGGGGACGCGTGCAGGCCACGTTGGTTGTGGCCGGATCCGCGGCATTGCCGCTGTTGTTCTGGTTGAGTGCCGCCGCTGGGTGCCTTGTGCTCCTGCGGCGCGGTTCGGACGCCTTGAGCGTCCTGGGTATCGGGTTGTTGTCAGCGTTGGTGAGCTGGTATTTCCTGAAGGACCCGACAACACTTCTGGTGTTGCTCGGGGCTTGTGGCCTGGCGTTGGTTCTGCGCGCCGGACATACCTGGAATCGCGTGCTGCTGTGCAGCGTGGCCGTGGGGTTGTTGTGTGCGGTGAGCCTGGGAACTGTATTCAGTTCCTTCATCGAGTCACTGGCGCAGACGTTCGAACACGTCCTGCCGCTGGCGATGGGTGAGGTCTACGAGACATTCTCGGCAGACCAGAAGGCGTTTCTCACCGCCCTGAGCGCTCCGCTGATGATCATCTCGATAGCGTCTTCGCTGCAGATCTTTAGCGTGCTGTGCCTGATTCTTGGGCGCTATTGGCAGGCGTCGTTGTATAACCCCGGTGGTTTCGGTCGCGAATTTCGCGCCATCCGATTCCCCAAGCGCGTGGCGCTGTCACTGCTGGCCGTCATGTGTGTTGCTCCGTTTTTCGGGCTGCATGCACTGATCCTGTTGCCGTTGTGCAGTGTACCGCTGGTCTTCGCCGGCCTGGCCCTGATTCACGGGCTGGTGGCGCAGAAGCGACTGGCTACGTTCTGGCTGGTGGGGATGTACGTGACGTTGTTGCCTTTCATGCACTTGCTCGGTCCGTTACTCGTGGTCATGGCCATCGTTGACAGCCTGATTGATTTTCGCGGTCGTATGGCGCCGAAAGACGCCGACAACGCGAACGGTGAAGGTTAAAAGTTAGAGGATTTTCACATGCAACTGATCCTTCTGGAAAAAGTCACCAACCTGGGCAACCTGGGTGACAAAGTAAACGTTAAGGCCGGTTACGGCCGTAACTACCTGCTGCCTTACGGCAAAGCCACCGCTGCGACCGCTGCCAACCTGGCTGCGTTCGAAGAGCGTCGTGCTGAGCTGGAAAAAGCTGCCGCAGACCGTAAAACCTCGGCTGAAAGCCGTGCTGCCCAACTGGCTGAGCTGGAAGTGACCATCACTGCCACCGCTGGCGACGAAGGCAAGCTGTTCGGTTCGATCGGTACTCACGACATCGCTGATGCACTGACCGCCTCCGGCGTTGAAGTTGCGAAAAGCGAAGTTCGTCTGCCGAACGGCACCATCCGCAACGTAGGCGAATTCGACGTAGCTGTGCACCTGCACTCCGAAGTTGAAGCCACCGTACGCGTTGTCGTGGTAGCAGCCTAAGCAACACCTGTCGGCTGGCACCCTCGGGTGCTTGCCGGTAACATCGGGCACGATCCTGTTTACAGGTCGTGCCCTTTGTCTTTCTGCAATTCCTGATTTTCATAACCAGAAGTGGCCATGAACGAAATCACCGCTCCCGAGCAATATGATCTGCAAACCGCTGCCCTGAAGGTGCCTCCGCATTCCATCGAGGCCGAACAGGCCGTGCTCGGTGGCCTGATGCTGGACAACAACGCCTGGGAACGCGTGCTCGATCAGGTCTCCGATGGCGATTTCTACCGGCATGACCACCGCCTGATTTTCCGTGCGATCGCCAAGCTGGCCGATCAGAACATGCCGATCGACGTCGTGACCCTGGCCGAGCAATTGGACAAGGAAGGGCAGACGTCTCAGGTTGGTGGCCTCGGTTACCTGGGCGAACTGGCGAAAAACACGCCGTCGGTCGCCAACATCAAGGCTTACGCGCAGATCGTGCGCGAGCGGGCGACCTTGCGCCAATTGATCGGCATCAGCACCGAGATCGCCGACAGCGCTTTCAACCCCGAAGGCCGCACCGCCGCCGAGATTCTTGACGAAGCCGAACGGCAGATCTTCCAGATCGCCGAAGCCCGCCCGAAAACCGGCGGCCCGGTCAGCGTCAACGACCTGCTGACCAAGGCCATCGACCGTATCGACACCTTGTTCAATACTGACAACGCCATTACCGGCCTGTCCACCGGCTACACCGACCTCGACGAGAAGACCAGCGGCCTGCAGCCGTCCGACCTGATTATTGTCGCCGGCCGTCCGTCCATGGGAAAAACCACCTTTGCGATGAACCTGGTGGAAAACGCCGTGCTGCGCAGCGAAAAGGCGGTCCTGGTGTACTCCCTCGAGATGCCAGGCGAATCGCTGATCATGCGTATGCTCTCGTCCCTGGGGCGTATCGACCAGACCAAGGTTCGTTCCGGCCAACTGGAAGACGACGACTGGCCGCGCCTCACCTCGGCGGTCAACCTGCTCAACGACCGCAAGCTGTTCATCGACGATACGGCTGGTATCAGTCCATCGGAAATGCGCGCCCGGACCCGTCGCCTGGTGCGTGAGCACGGTGAGGTCGGGTTGATCATGATCGACTACCTGCAACTGATGCAGATCCCCGGTTCCAGCGGCGACAACCGGACCAACGAGATTTCCGAAATCTCCCGTTCCCTCAAGGCCCTGGCCAAGGAATTCAACTGCCCGGTGGTGGCGCTTTCCCAGTTGAACCGTTCCCTGGAACAGCGCCCCAACAAGCGTCCGGTGAACTCCGACTTGCGGGAATCCGGAGCGATCGAGCAGGACGCCGACGTCATCATGTTCGTGTACCGCGACGAGGTGTATCACCCCGAGACGGAGCACAAGGGCATCGCCGAAATCATCATCGGCAAGCAGCGGAACGGCCCGATCGGCTTCATCCGCCTGGCGTTCATCGGTAAATACACCCGGTTCGAGAACCTGGCGCCGGGTAGCTACAATTTTGACGACGACGAGTAAGTTCTTCGTCGTCTGATCCGGCCTCATCGTCGGAACGCCGCCCGGAGCAAGCTCGCTCCCACCTTGGAATGCACTCCTCTGTGGGGGCGAGCCTGCTCGCGAAAGGTGCACCACCAATTTCCGACCATAGCCGTCGGAATTGGTTATTTTTTGTGCTATATTCCGCGCCCGCGATTTTTCATCTTTTATACCGGTTATCGACATGCAAGCAGCCAAGCCGTTATTTGACTATCCCAAGTACTGGGCCGAGTGTTTCGGCCCGGCGCCGTTCCTGCCCATGAGCAGGGAGGAGATGGATCAGCTCGGCTGGGATTCGTGCGACATCATCATCGTGACCGGTGATGCCTACGTCGATCACCCGTCGTTCGGCATGGCGATCATTGGCCGTTTGCTGGAAGCCCAGGGCTTTCGCGTCGGGATCATTGCCCAGCCGAACTGGCAGTCCAAAGACGACTTCATGAAGCTTGGCGAGCCCAACCTGTTTTTCGGTGTCGCGGCCGGCAACATGGACTCGATGATCAACCGCTACACCGCCGACAAGAAAATTCGCTCCGATGACGCCTACACCCCAGGTGGCATGGCGGGCAAACGGCCGGACCGTGCGAGCCTGGTCTACAGCCAGCGCTGCAAGGAAGCCTACAAGCATGTGCCGATCGTGCTTGGCGGTATCGAAGCATCGCTGCGGCGTATCGCTCACTACGATTACTGGCAGGACCGGGTGCGCAACTCGATCCTGATCGACGCCTGCGCCGATATCCTGCTCTACGGCAACGCCGAGCGGGCGATTGTCGAAGTCGCCCAGCGCCTGTCCTACGGCCACAAGATCGAAGACATCACCGACGTGCGCGGCACGGCGTTCATCCGTCGTGACACGCCGAAAGACTGGTACGAAGTCGACTCCACGCGCATCGACCGCCCGGGCAGGATCGACAAGATCATCAACCCGTATGTGAACACCCAGGACACTCAAGCTTGCGCCATCGAGCAGGAAAAAGGGTCGACTTTTTCAAGTGCAGAAGACCCGAGCGAAGCCAAGGTCGTGCAGATCCTGGCGAGCCCGAAAATGACCCGCGACAAAACCGTGATCCGTCTGCCATCGGTGGAAAAGGTTCGTGGCGATGCGGTGCTCTACGCCCACGCCAACCGCGTGCTTCACCTGGAAACCAACCCAGGCAATGCCCGCGCCCTGGTGCAGAAGCACGGCGAAGTCGATGTCTGGTTCAACCCGCCGCCCATTCCGATGACCACCGAAGAAATGGACTACGTGTTTGGCATGCCTTACGCACGTGTCCCCCACCCGGTGTACGGCAAGGAGAAGATCCCGGCCTACGAGATGATCCGTTTCTCGGTGAACATCATGCGTGGCTGCTTCGGTGGCTGCACCTTCTGCTCGATCACCGAGCACGAAGGCCGGATCATCCAGAACCGTTCCGAAGAGTCGATCATTCGCGAGATCGAAGAGATCCGCGACAAGGTCCCCGGTTTCACCGGGGTCATTTCCGACCTCGGCGGCCCGACCGCGAACATGTACCGCATCGCCTGCAAGAGCCCGGAAATCGAATCCGCGTGCCGCAAGCCGTCGTGTGTGTTCCCCGGCATCTGCCCGAACCTGAACACTGACCATTCTTCGCTGATCCAGCTGTACCGCAGCGCCCGGGCCTTGCCTGGGGTGAAGAAGATCCTGATCGCCTCCGGCCTGCGTTACGACCTGGCGGTCGAGTCGCCGGAATACGTCAAGGAGCTGGTGACCCACCACGTTGGCGGTTACCTGAAGATCGCTCCGGAGCACACCGAGGAAGGCCCGCTCAACCAGATGATGAAGCCGGGCATCGGCAGCTATGACAAATTCAAGCGGATGTTCGAGAAGTACACCAAGGAAGCCGGAAAAGAGCAGTACCTGATTCCGTACTTCATCGCCGCCCACCCGGGCACCACCGACGAAGACATGATGAACCTGGCGCTGTGGCTCAAGGGCAACGGTTTCCGGGCTGACCAGGTGCAGGCGTTCTATCCGTCGCCGATGGCCACGGCGACCGCCATGTACCACTCGGGCAAGAACCCGCTGCGCAAGGTCACCTACAAGAGCGACGCGGTGACCATCGTCAAGAGCGAGGAGCAGCGCCGCCTGCACAAGGCCTTCCTGCGTTATCACGACCCCAAGGGTTGGCCGATGCTGCGCGAAGCGCTGACCCGCATGGGCCGCGCCGACCTGATCGGGCCGGGCAAGAACCAATTGATTCCGTTGCACCAGCCGGCCACCGACAGCTACCAGAGCGCCCGTCGCAAGAACTCGACGCCAGCCGGCAGCCATAAGGTAGGCAAGGAAACCACCAAGATCCTGACCCAGCACACCGGCCTGCCGCCGCGGGCCAGCGACGGTGGCAACCCGTGGGACAAGCGCGAGCAGGCCAAGGCCGCGGCATTCGCCCGCAACCAGCAGGCCGCCAAGGAACGCAAGGACGCCGCCAAGGGCAAGGGCCCGAAACCGGCGCGCAAGCCTGTCGTGCCGCGCTGATCGCCTAGCCGCCTCGCCAAACGCCAGCCTAAGTGCTGGCGTTTTGCTTTCTAGCGGCGGTGCTGGCCGTTTGTTATCGTGGCGCCCGCCAATTCCCGTCAATAGGCACAACAACGCCGGACACATCGCTCTTGTGGCGAGGGGATTTAGCGAAACGTCGCACCGCCCCGCTGGGCTGCGCAGCAGCCCCATACAGGCTTAGCACAATCAGCCTGACCCACCGAGGTGGCAGATATTTAGGGCTGCTTCGCAGCCCAGCGGGGCGGTGCGACGTTTCGCTAAATCCCCTCGCCACAGGTTCAGTGTGGATAACGTCTCACCCTCCGATTCAAGGACGATTCATATGAGCACTCCATTACCCGGCATCGGCATGGACAACAGCATCTCTCAGATGATGGCCCGTCGCCGTATCGAAAGCCAACTCAACCTGCCGCGCCTGTTTGCTGCCATTGACGCCGATCCCGGTATCGTCGGCGCCGGTGTGGTGTACATCGATGCTGAATTCAATGTAGTGACCCTGCGTGAATTCAAGCCGATCTGTAGCATCAAGCCCAAGCGGATCATTTTGCGTGAGGCGCAGAAATACATCGCGCCGGAGCAGTTCGCGCAACAGGTACAGAGCAATCCTCGTGAGTCGCGATTAGTGGGGGAGGCGGTCAATACCACGCTATCTTGCGCAGGAGCGGTGTTGGGCTGGATTGTCGTGCTCAGTGGCACGATTGCGGTTCCCTTCAGCGCGGGAGCCAGTTCTGTCGTGGTTGCTCTGGGGTATACCGCAGCGGTTGCTAGCTCTGCGCAGTGCGTTATCGGAGTTATACGAACAGGGGCTGAAGTGACCAACCCGCAAATCAATGACAAATTGGACAGCGAGGAGTGGTACCAATACGCTTCTATCGGTCTAGATGCAGCCTCATTATTGGGAGTCGGGGCTTCTGCCTTAACTACCATAAAACTGGTAAAGGTGACGAAGGCCACCACCGGCAAAAGTCTGCGTGAGATTCTGCGTGGTCTGAATCGCCAAGAGCGGGCGAAGTTGACCAAAGAATTGCTAAGTATCAATGACCCACGGCTGACACCGAAAATGCTTAAGCTCAAACAGCTTGCTGGGGAGTTGCCCAAACGTTTCACGCCGACCCAGCTCAAGCACGCTACGGTTACTCAGATCAAAGACTCCTTAGGGGCGACAATCGGCCTGACCGGCAGCAGCTTGTCGGGAAATGTTAAGACTATTGCCGTCGGCTTGTACGAAGAGTTGGAGGAGTAATGGACGATTTGAGTTTGCCGCGTTTTTTTGCGCGTTACTTACCTACCTTTATTGGCGGCGTTTTTTCGGTGCTGTTTTCAGTGGGCTGTGCTGTTCCTTTACTGGTGATGTTCTATTTGTCTGGGGTGTCAGTCGGTGAGCAAGCGACTTGGTCGGTATTGGGAGGAACGGCTGCCACCTTGGTCGTGGTGCATTGCAATTTCATGGTGATGCGGGGACGGCCACAGTGGGTGTGGGGACTGGTCGGAGTACTGGTTCTATGTCTGTTGAGCGTGTTACCGACCATTGAGGGGCGCCCACACAAAGTCATCTATGTGATGGCTGTATTATTTCCGCTCCTGGGTCTGCTATTGCTCAACAGCAAACGCCACCGGGAGATGCGGAGCAAACTGGTAGAAATCCGCCGCCAGCGCGAACTCATCATCCAGGCCGCCAAGGCCTCGCGCCGGCGGCGCTGAGTCGAATCGCGCTGTCCGCGCCGCATTTATGTGCATTGCTTTGCAGATGAATTCGGGCTTCGCGCGGTGTTAGTGCTCTATGGCCTTGGCGGGTAGACAAAGAAAGTGTCCGGCCTGCCTGCAGTGTAGGAGCTGTCGAGCGAAGCGAGGCTGCGATCTTTACCCAGGCACTTGAATCTCAAGCGAAAGATCAAAAGGTCAAAAGATCGCAGCCTTCGGCAGTTCCTACAGGGCACAGCGCAGCGAGCGCAAGGTTCAGTGTGGATAAAATCTCACCCTCCGATTCTCAAGGACGATTCATTTGAGCACACCGTTACCCGGCATCGGCATCGGCATGGACAACAGCATCTCCCAGATGTTGGCCGCCGCCGCATTGAAAGCCAAATCAACCTGCCGCGGTTGTTCGCCGTCATTGATGCCGATCCAGCGCTACACACCCACTCAGCTTAGGCATGGCACTGTTACTCAGATACAGGATTCTCTGGGCGCGGCATTGGGGTTCGCCGGCAGCGCCATATCTGGCAATGTCAAAACCATTGCGGTTGGCTTGTATGAGGAGATGGAGTAATGGAGCAGAACCAGACTATCCGTAGTTTCCTGGTACGTTACCTTTTTGTTTTCATGGGAGTCATTTTTGCGGGCTGCTTCGCTGCTTCGGCGACGGTATCGTTAGCGATGAGTACTTATTTTCGAGCTGTCCCAGTGGATATCAGGGCGACTTCCGGGTGGGCGGCGACCGTTATCATCGCCATGGTCATCGTGCACAGCAACTATTTGATCGTTCGAGGGCGACCTTGGTGCGCATGGGTCATGGTCGCCGTACTTGCTGCTTGCTTGCTAACCGTTTTGCCGACTATCCAATATGATCCGCACAAGTTTGTTTATGCGGAGGGGGTGTTTTGGCCCTTGCTTGGTGTGTTGCTGCTCAGTAGCAAACGTCACCGGGAAATGCGTGCTCGACTTTTGGAGATCCGCCACGAACGTCAGCGGATCAAGCGTGAGACCAGGCAGCAGAGCCGATCAAGCTAATGCGCGGGGGGGGTAGTTGATGGACCGCAAGCATTCATTGAACGCGTTCCTTGCTCAGTATTTTCCAACCTTCATATGCGCTTTTTTTCTAGCCTGTTTTGCGGTTTCCGCTTCGATTTCATTGGCCTCAAGTACTTATTTTCGAGGCGATCCTGAGCGGGCTAAATATTCTTTTCTGATTGCACTGGTGCTATCTCTGCTCTTGGCGTTGAGTCATTTCTTCATGATCAGAGGGCGGTCGTGGGGTGTTCGGGCCATCGTTGTGTTCTATCTCGTTTGCCTCTTCATTGTCCTTCCCACCTACGGCTATAGACCGCATCCCGTTGCCTATGTGACTGGGTTGTTGTTCCCGTTGCTGGGGTTGCTATTGCTCAATAGCAAACGCCATCGAGAGATGCGTCAAAAACTATTGGAGTTACGCAATGAGCGTATCGCGACAAGGTCTGCCACCCGGCAGCGGAAAAAAATGAAAGGACGCTAAATGAAAAGCCATCCGAATTTCATCGATTTCATGAGGCGCTACTTTCCAACCTTCATTGCAGCAATCTTCGTGGCGAAAATATCGTTTCTGTTTGCCCTCTTTGCTCTGCTCGACGGTTTCCTTGCGGGCGTTCCGTTGGCGAGCCAAGCAAAATTGTCCGCCATAGGCATCGCTATTTGCACAATGGTTCTGGTCCATAGCAACTTCATGGTCATCCGGGGCAGGCCTGGTTGGATCTGGCTGTTTGTCGGGTTGTTCGTAGCTTGTCTGCTGTGTGTATTACCAACCATTGGCTATCGTCCGAATCGAATCGCCTATGCGGCAGGTCTGTTTTTTCCATTACTCGGACTCCTGCTGCTCAACAGCAAACGCCACCGCGAGATGCGCAGCAAGCTCGTCGAAATCCGCCATCAGCGCGAACGCATCCTCCAGTCCGCAAAGACGTCGCGACCGCGTCGCTGAGTCGGTGTCGTCAGGCCAGAAATCTGAGCTGGCGTAGATACTTCAGGGCACGGCACAATAAAAAATCAACTCTCCAATTCTTCAAGGACGATTCATATGAGCAGCGCCGTGCTTTGGGGATCATTGGCAGTTATACCGGCGATGGCGCCGTGAAGACTGTTGCCGTCGGGCTGTATGAGGAGTTCACCGAATGATTGGCGGCGGATCAATGAAGCGGTTCCTCGCCCATTATTTTCCGGTGTTCATGGGCACGATCTTTCTGGGCTGCTTTTCCGGGTCTGCGCTGCTCGTTTTGTCCGCAAGCACTTATTGGCGAGCCTTGGAGCCTTCCGTCAGGGGCAACTATGTTGGACTCGGCACCTTGGCTCTGGTGAGTGTCCTGGTCCTGGGCAATCTCATGATCGCACGCGGGCGCGCCTGGGCGGTCTGGTGGGTGGCGGGTTATTTCCTCGCCTGTCTGGCGGCGATGCTGCCGACATTCGCTTATGGGCCGCATCAGGGCGTGTACCTTTTCGCGGTGCTGTTGCCACTGCTGGGGCTCTTGCTGCTCAACAGCAAACGCCATCGGGAAATGCGCGGCAAACTCGTCGAGATTCGCCGCCAACGCGAGCTTATCATCCAGGCCGCCAAGGCCTCACGCCGGCGTCGCTGAGTCGATTCGCGCCAGCCGCGCCGCATTTATGTGCATTCCTTTACAGATGAATACGGGCATCGCGCGTTTTTAGTGCTCTACTGCCTTGAGTAGACAAAGAAAGTGTCCGGCCTGCCTGCATGGCATAAGTCTTGCGCCGCTTTCGATACCGCCTAGGCTCGCAGGAGGCACGTCGTGTCGATCCATGTCGCATTGCATCACGTCACGCATTATCGCTACGACCGCGCGGTCGAACTCGGCCCGCAGATCGTTCGCCTGCGCCCGGCGGCCCACAGCCGCACGCGGATTCTTTCCTATGCGCTGAAGGTTTCGCCCGAGCAGCATTTCATCAACTGGCAGCAAGACCCCCAGGGCAATTACCTGGCGCGGTTGGTGTTTCCCGAGAAAACCCGGGAGCTGCGGATCGAAGTCGATCTGCTGGCGGAAATGGCGGTGTTCAATCCGTTCGACTTCTTCCTCGAGCCCTACGCCGAAAAGATTCCGTTCGCCTACGCGGCCGACGAGCGCAAGGAGCTGGCGCCTTACCTGGAAACCCTGCCGCTGACGCCGAGGTTCCAGGCGTATCTGGACGGCATCGACCGCACGCCATTGCCGGCGGTGGATTTCCTGGTGGCGCTCAACCAGCGCCTGAGCGAAGACATCAACTACCTGATTCGCATGGAGCCCGGTGTGCAGACCCCGGAGCATACCCTTGAGCACGCCTCCGGCTCGTGCCGTGACTCGGCCTGGTTGTTGGTGCAGTTGTTGCGCAACCTTGGCCTGGCGGCTCGGTTTGTCTCCGGTTACTTGATCCAGTTGACCGCCGACGTGAAGAGCCTCGATGGCCCGTCCGGCACCGACGTCGATTTCACCGACTTGCATGCCTGGTGCGAGGTGTACCTGCCCGGTGCCGGCTGGATCGGCCTGGATGCGACGTCCGGGTTGTTCGCCGGTGAAGGCCACATCCCGCTGGCCTGTAGTCCCGATCCGTCCTCGGCGGCACCGATCAGTGGCTTGGTGGAACCTTGCGAATGTGAGTTCAGCCATGAAATGTCCGTCGAGCGGGTCTGGGAAGCGCCGCGGGTGACCAAGCCTTACACCGACGCGCAATGGCTGGAGATCCAGGCCCTGGGGCGGCAGATCGATGCCGACCTGTTGGAGGGCGACGTGCGCCTGACCATGGGCGGCGAGCCGACCTTCGTCTCGATCGATGACCCGGACGGCGCTGAATGGAACACCGCCGCGCTGGGGCCGGACAAACGCTGGCTCTCCGCCGAGTTGTTCCAGCGCATGCGCAAGCACTATGCGCCCAAGGGGCTGGTGCATTTCGGCCAGGGCAAGTGGTACCCCGGCGAGCAACTGCCGCGCTGGTCGCTCAACTGCTATTGGCGCCGCGACGGGGTGCCGATCTGGCACAACAGCGCGTTGATCGCCGATGAGCAGGAGGACTACGGCGCCGATGGCGAACTGGCCGGGCGCTTCCTGGCGAGCGTCGCCGAGCGTTTGAAAATTCCTGCGCGGTTCGTGTTTCCGGCCTACGAAGACAACTTCTATTACCTCTGGCGCGAAGGCGCATTGCCTTCGAATGTCACGGCCCAGGACCCACGCCTGGAAGACGCTCTGGAGCGCGCGCGGCTGCGCAAGGTCTTCAGCCAGGGCCTGGACAAGGTCATCGGCCAGGTCCTGCCGCTGGCCCGCACCGCCAAGGGCGATCAATGGCAAAGCGGTCGCTGGTACCTGCGTGACAGTCACTGCCGCCTGGTACCGGGGGATTCGCCGCTGGGCTATCGACTGCCACTGGCGTCCCAGCCGTGGGTGACGGCGGCCGAGTACCCGTTCATCCACCCCACCGACCCGAACCAGGACTTGCCCGAGCTGCCCGACACCGAGCAACTGGCGCGTCACGGCGAGCCGGCGGCCGAGCAGGAGCGTGTCCCGGAGATCGACAAGTCTGCCGACTGGCTGACCCGTACCGCCTTCTGTGCCGAGGCCCGCGAAGGCCGGCTCTATCTGTTCATGCCGCCGCTGGAGCGGGTCGAGGATTACCTGGAGCTGGTCAGCGCCATTGAAGCGACGGCTGAGGAACTGCACTGTCCGGTGCTGTTGGAAGGCTACGAGCCGCCGAGCGACCCGCGCCTGAGCAATTTCCGTATCACTCCCGACCCCGGTGTGATCGAGGTCAACGTGCAACCCTCGGCGACCTGGGATGAGTTGGTCGAGCGCACTGAATTCTTATACGAAGAAGCGCGTCAGACCCGGCTGACCACCGAGAAATTCATGATCGATGGCCGGCACACCGGCACCGGCGGCGGTAACCATTTCGTACTGGGTGGCGCGACACCGGCTGACTCACCGTTCCTGCGGCGTCCCGACCTGCTGCGCAGCCTGATCAGTTACTGGCATAACCACCCGTCTTTGTCCTACCTGTTTTCCGGATTGTTCATCGGCCCGACCTCCCAGGCGCCGCGCGTGGACGAGGCGCGCAATGACGCGTTGTATGAACTGGAAATCGCGTTCTCGCAGATGCCACAGCCCGGCGAGGAGTGCCCGCCGTGGTTGGTAGATCGCCTGCTGCGCAACCTGTTGATCGACGTGACCGGCAATACCCACCGCGCCGAATTCTGCGTCGACAAGCTCTATTCGCCGGATGGTGCCACGGGGCGTCTCGGCCTGTTGGAGTTGCGTGCGTTCGAGATGCCGCCCCACGCCCGCATGAGCCTGGCCCAGCAATTATTGCTGCGGGCGCTGGTGGCGCGGTTCTGGCGCGAGCCTTATGCGCCGGCGAAACTGGCGCGTTGGGGCACTGAGCTGCATGACCGCTTCCTGTTGCCGCACTTTATCGAGCAGGATTTTGCCGACGTCATCCATGAACTGAACGCCGCCGGCTACCCGCTGCGGGCCGAGTGGTTCGCCGCGCACCTGGAGTTCCGTTTTCCCAAGGTCGGCGATTACGCGGTCAGTGGTATCGAGCTGCAATTGCGCCAGGCCCTCGAGCCTTGGCATGTGCTGGGGGAGGAGGGTGCGGTCGGCGGCACCGTGCGTTATGTGGATTCCTCCCTGGAGCGTTTGCAGGTCAAGCTCAGCGGCCTGGCGCCGCAACGCTACCTGCTGACCTGCAATGGCGTGCCGGTGCCGTTGCAACCGACCGGTCGGGTCGGTGAATTCGTCGCCGGGGTGCGCTTTCGCGCCTGGCAACCGGCCAACTGCCTGCAACCGACCATCCCGGTGCATGCGCCGCTGGTCTTCGACTTGCTCGATACCTGGATGCAACGCTCCGTGGGCGGTTGCCAGTATCACGTGGCCCATCCGGGCGGGCGCAACTACGACAGCCTGCCGGTGAATGCCAACGAGGCCGAGAGCCGGCGCATGGCGCGTTTCTTCCGTCTCGGACATACACCGGGGAAGCTGCCGATTCCCTGCCTCGTCGTAGATGACGAGTTTCCACTCACCCTTGATCTGCGACGTCTTCAAGGGGCCTAAATGGAGGAGCTGTGTAGAGGCTGTGTAGGAGCTGTCGAGTGCAACGAGGCTGCGATCTTTCCCCTGCCAATTGAGTCTGGAGCGAAAAATCAAGATCAAAAGATCGCAGCCTTCGGCAGCTCCTACAGGGCACAACCCAGCGTCTGCTCACCATCTTTCAACTATCCGGGCGTCATGCGCTTGCGCTAGTCTCACCTTTCATTGCCGTCTGCCGAGCTTTCCATGCCTGACCTGCTTGACCGTTACCCGCTGACGACGGGCACCTATCACGAATTGCTGGACGACAGCGGTGCGGTGCGTACGCACTGGCGGCGGCTGTTCGACCAGTTGCAGCGCAGCACGCCGGCCCAGTTGCTCCAGCGTCAGGCCCTGCTGGCCCGGCAGATCCAGGAAAACGGCGTGACCTACAACGTCTACGCCGATCCGAAGGGCGCCGACCGGCCGTGGGAGCTGGACCTGCTGCCCCACGTGATCGACCCGCAGGAATGGAAACACCTGTCGGCCGGGATCGCCCAGCGTGCGCGACTGCTCAATGCCGTACTGGCCGACCTGTACGGGCCGCAGCGGCTGATCAGCGAAGGGCTGTTGCCGGCAGAGCTGGTGTTCGGGCACAACAATTTCCTCTGGCCTTGCCAAGGCATCGCGCCGCCGGACGGCAGCTTCCTGCACTTGTACGCGGTGGATCTGGCGCGCACGCCCGATGGACGCTGGTGGGTCACGGCGGATCGGACCCAGGCGCCTTCAGGGGCTGGTTATGCGCTGGAAAATCGCATGATCGTTTCCCGCGCGTTCCCAGACCTGTACCGCGACCTCAAGGTGCGCCACCTGTCCGGTTTTTTCCGCACCTTGCAAGAAACCCTGGCGCGCCAGGCGCCCAGCGATGGCGACTCGCCGCTGGTGGTGCTGTTGACGCCGGGGCGGTTCAACGAAAGCTATTTCGAACACCTTTACCTGGCGCGCCAACTGGGCTATCCGCTGGTGGAAGGCGGCGACCTGACCGTTCGCGATGCCACGGTCTACCTCAAGACCCTCAGCGGCCTGCGCCGGGTTCACGCCATCATGCGCCGGCTCGACGACGATTTCTGCGATCCCCTGGAGCTGCGCACCGATTCGGCCCTCGGCGTGCCGGGGTTGCTGGAAGCGGTGCGCCAGGGCCGGGTGCTGGTGGCCAATGCCCTGGGCAGTGGCGTGCTGGAGTCGCCGGGCCTGCTGGGGTTCCTGCCAAAGATCAATCAGTACCTGTTTGGCGAAGAACTGCTGCTGCCGTCCATCGCCACCTGGTGGTGCGGCGAGCCGCCGGTGCTGGCCCAGGCCTTGGAAAAATTGCCGCACTTGTTGATCAAGCCGGCGTTTCCTTCCCAGAGTTTCAGCCCGGTGTTCGGTCGCGACCTGAGCGAGGCGCAGCGCGCCCAACTGGCCGCGCGCATTCAGGCACGGCCCTACGCCTATGTCGCCCAGGAACTGGCGCAACTGTCCCAAGCGCCGGTCTGGCAGGCCGAAGATGGGCGCATCCAGCCCCGGGCAATTGGTATGCGCATGTACGCCGTGTCCGGGAAAGACGATTATCGGGTGCTGCCAGGTGGCCTGACTCGCGTGGCCGCCGAGGCCGACGCTGAAGTGGTGTCGATGCAGCGTGGCGGCGCCAGCAAGGACACCTGGGTGCTGAGTGAGCAGGCACCCGGTGGTGAGCAATGGACGGCCCAGCGAACCGTTGGGGTCCATGATCTGGTTCGACGTGATCCGTACCTGCCTTCGCGGGTGGTGGAAAACCTGTTCTGGTTCGGCCGTTACTGCGAACGCTGCGACGACAGCGCACGGCTGCTGCGGATCATGCTCGGGCGTTATGTCGATGGCGACGACCCGCAGGCTTTGCAATCGGCGGTGTCCCTGGGCGAAAGCCTGATGCTGTTGCCTGAAGAGGGCGAGTTGCACGAGCGTTTGCTGGCGGCGTTGTTGGGGGACGACTGGTCGTTCAGCCTGCGCTCCAACCTGCAGCGCTTGCAGTGGGCGGCCTCGCAGGTTCGCGGCAAGTTGTCCCGGGAGAACTGGCAGGCCCTGGTGGAGTTGCAGCGCGAAGCGATGGAGCTGGAAACCGAGGAACCGGATTTCGGTGAGTTGCTGGATTTCCTCAATCGGCTGGTGATGTCCCTGGCGGCATTGTCCGGCTTTGCTCTGGACGACATGACCCGTGACGAGGGCTGGCGCTTCTTGATGATTGGCCGGCGCCTGGAACGCTTGCAGTTCCTCAGCAGCAGCCTGGCGGCGTTTTTGCGCAGCGATGCAGTGTTCGACCAGGCTGGGTTGGAGTGGCTGCTGGAATTGGGCAACAGCAGCATCACCTATCGTTCGCGCTACCTGGCGGTGGCGCAACTGGTCCCGGTGCTGGACCTGTTGTTGCTGGACGAGCAGAACCCCCACGCGGTGCTTTTCCAGTTAAAGCTGGTGGCCCGCACACTCAAACGCCTGAACGACGATTTTGGCGCACCGAAGGAAACGGCCTTGCCAGAATTGGTGACGCGTCTTTCTCGCTTTGATTTGCGTTGCCTGGAGAATCCCCTGTTTGGTGAAGCCAGCCTGCGCGCAGCACTCGATGGGCTGGCCGACCTGTTGCAGGAAGTGGCCGATGTCGGTGGCCAGGTATCAGATCGCCTGGCCTTGCGCCATTTCGCCCACGTCGATGACGTCAGCCAACGCACGGTGTCCGTCTGATGAACGCCCGTTACCAGATTCTCCACGACACCCATTACCACTACGACAGCCCGGTATCCCTGGCCCAGCAACTTGCCCACTTGTGGCCACGGGCCTGTGATTGGCAGCGTTGCACCGAACAGCAATTGCTGATCAGCCCGGAACCGACGACCCGCCGTGACGAGCAGGATGTGTTCGGCAACCCGCTGACCCGCCTGGCCTTCGAACGCCCCCACGACGAGCTGCTGGTCAATGCCCGCTTGAGCGTCGAGGTACTGGCCCGCCCCGCGCTGGACTTCAACCTGTCCCCGGCCTGGGAGTCGACCTGTCGCGCGCTGACCTATAGCAGCCGACCGCTTGCGGCACCACTGCTGGAGGCGTGCCGTTACCGTTTCGAGTCGCCCTACGTGCACCTCAAGCGCAGCTTCGTCGAATTCTCCGAAAGCTGCTTTGCGCCAGGGCGACCGCTGATGATTGGCGTTCAGGCATTGATGGAGAAAATCTTCGAGGAGTTCACCTTCGATGCCGAGGCGACCCAGGTGGCCACGCCGCTGGTGGAGGTGCTGGAGCGGCGGCGGGGGGTGTGCCAGGACTTCGCTCACTTGATGCTGGCCTGCGTGCGTTCTCGCGGGCTGGCGGCGCGTTACGTCAGCGGCTACCTGCTGACCCAACCGCCACCTGGCCAACCCCGGCTGATTGGCGCCGATGCGTCCCATGCCTGGGTCTCGGTGTATTGCCCGGTATTGGGTTGGGTGGACTTCGACCCGACCAATAACGTACAGCCGGCCCTGGAACACATCACCCTGGCCTGGGGCCGGGATTTTTCCGATGTGTCGCCGTTGCGCGGGGTAATCCTGGGGGGCGGTGCCCATGATCCCGAAGTGCGGGTGACGGTGATGCCGTTGGAAGCATGAATTAATACGTAGGAGCTGCCGAAGGCTGCGATCTTTTGATCTTTTGATCCTTCGCTCCAGACTCAATTGGCAGGGGAAAGATCGCAGCCTCGTTGCACTCGACAGCTCCTACACAGCGAGACCCATTATGTTCCCGGTATCCATCAAAGGCGTGCTGCAATCCCCCCAAGGCCTGGTTGTACTGATGCTCAACGAGCGGGACGAATGGGAGTTGCCTGGCGGACGGATCGAGCTGGGTGAAACGGCGCCACAATGCCTGGCGCGGGAAATCGCCGAGGAACTGGCAGTGGAGGTGAGCGTGGGGGAGCCGCTGGATTCGTACTTGTTCGAGGTCATTGCCGGCAAGCACGTCTTCATCTCCACGTACCGTTGCCAGTTGCTGGGCGGTTTCGTGCCGACCATCAGTCATGAGCACAAGGAGATCGGGCTGTTCGCGCCGGACCAATTGCCGGTGAACCTGCCTGCGGGTTATCGCCTGTCGATCATCAAGGCGCTGGGACTGTGAGGGCCGGCAGCGAGACCGCCAGCCCGAGACAGTAGGGCCGGATCGGATCATCGGGCCCTGGGGATGTCAGGCGTCGGGTGCCTGGTCTTTCGGTGCATCACCACCATCATCTTCTGCCGTCACTTCGCCTTCGTCATCCGGGTTCAGTGCCGCTTCTTCAGCTGTGGCTTTCTTGCGCTGCAGCTTTTCCTCTTTCTTCTGCTCCTTGGCCAAGTCTCTCTGACGTTTGGCGAAGGAATAATTGGGTTTGGCCATGGGCGATCCTCTGGGGTCGAAGGTGAGGTTGAGCGGCGCATATTCTGCCCTGTATCGGGGCCGAGCCGTTAGCTGGGTTTTTGTTCGGCCCACTTTGGCTGCACGGACGGTTGCCATTCGTCCAAGGCATCGAGCAGGTTCTGCGCGGATTCGCTCACTTGCAGCATGTCACGATGGGGCGCGCGGACGAAGCCTTCGCCGACGATATGATCGAGAAAAGCGGTGAGCTTGCTGTAGAAACCGTTCACTTCCAGCAGCCCCAGCGGTTTGCCGTGGTAGCCGAGTTGGCCCCAGGTCCAGACTTCGAATAACTCCTCCAGCGTGCCGAGGCCACCGGGCAGGGCGATGAAGGCATCGCTGAGTTCGGCCATGCGCGCCTTGCGGGCGTGCATGCCGTCCACCACTTCCAGGCGGGTCAGGCCGCTGTGGCCGATTTCCTTGTCCTTGAGGCTTTGCGGGATGATGCCGATGACCTCGCCGCCGGCTGCCAGGGCTGCGTCGGCGACGATCCCCATCAGGCCGACGGCACCGCCGCCGTAGACCAGGGTCAGTTTTCGTTCCGCCAATGCTCGCCCGAGGGCCTGCGCCGCTTCACGATACGCGGGATTGGTGCCAGTGCTGGCGCCGCAAAATACACAAACAGAAGCGATGGACATGCTTTACTCCGTGGTCAGTCACCGCGCCAGAGTAAAGCCTGGCCCGTGTTGCGCAAAGGATTTATACCTCGCGCTGGGGCTTTTCGTAGGTGCCGCTGGCGCCACAGGCGTAGGCGGCGAGCAAACTGCACAGCAGGCTGTTGAGGTTCATGACGATCGCTCCAGTAGGTGATGGGGCTGATGATAGGGGCGCCTCATACTTTCGGCTGGTTGATTCTGTCCATCAGGTTGATAGCCTGAAGTTGTATACAATCTTTGACTCAGGTCATAGGAACTTGCCGGAAAATCAGGCAGTCTTTTCCTTTGACCGAATTTTTTAACCATGCCTTGGAGATTCATGATGTTCGCCAAACTTGTAGCAGTATCTCTGTTGACGCTGGCTAGTAGCCAACTGATGGCAGCGGAGTGCAAGATCACCGTCGACTCGACCGACCAGATGTCCTTCAACACCAAGGCCATCGAAATCGACAAGAGCTGCAAGACCTTCACAGTCGAGCTGAAGCACTCGGGCAGCTTGCCGAAAAACGTCATGGGTCATAACTGGGTACTGAGCAAGGAGGCTGACATGCAGCCGATTGCCACCGATGGCCTTGCTGCCGGTATCGACAAGAACTACCTCAAGGACGGTGATGCTCGCATCATTGCCCACACCAAGATCATTGGTGCCGGAGAGAAGGACTCGGTGACCTTTGATGTGTCGAAACTGGCTGCCGGTGAGGCGTACGGTTTCTTCTGCTCGTTCCCGGGACATATCTCGATGATGAAAGGCACTGTTACCCTGAAGTAATCGCCGAGGCATAAAAAAAGCGCCCTCATTCAGGGCGCTTTTTCATGCCTGGCAGATTTCCCCTGTGGGAGCGAGCCTGCTCGCGAAAGCGGTGTGTCAGTCAGCAATGATGTCGCTGATGCGACGCCTTCGCGAGCAGGCTCGCTCCCACAGGGATTGTCACACCGTCGCGGTGGTTACGGGGCGTAAGGCATCACCCGCTTATGCTCAGTCTTACGATAGGTGTCACAAATGATCCTGGCCGCCTCTTCACGAACCGGTTGCCCATGCAGAAACGTATCGATCTCGGCATAGGTCACGCCGTGGGAGGCTTCGTCCGGCTTGCCTGGGGACAGGTCCTCAAGGTCGGCGGTGGGGACTTTTTCCACCAGCGACTCCGGCGCGCCGAAGTCTCGGGCAATGGCCCTGACCTGGTTTTTCACCAGGCCGCTGAGCGGGGCCAAGTCACAAGCGCCATCACCGAACTTGGTGAAAAAACCCATGACCGCTTCGGCGGCATGATCGGTGCCAATCACCAGGCCGTGCTCGGTGCCCGCGATGGTGTATTGCGCCACCATGCGCATCCGCGCCTTGGTATTGCCCAGCACGAAATCCCGCGAGACCGCTGCCTTGCCTTCGAACGCCGCGACTTGATCGGCCAGGGCCTTGACCGCTGGACCGATGTTGACGGTATGGCGCTCGTCCGGGTCGATGAAGTCCACGCAGGCTTGCGCTTCATGTTCGTCGAACTGGGTTTCGTACGGCAGGCGCACGGCGATGAACTTGTAGGCGGCGTTACCGGTGTTCTCCCGCAGCTCGCGCATGGCACGTTGGGCCAGCAGCCCGGCGGTCAACGAGTCAACGCCACCGCTGATGCCCAGCACGAGGGACTTGAGCCCGGAGTTGACCAGGCAATCCTGGATAAAGCCCACCCGCCGGGCGATTTCGGCCTTGAGAGCGGCGTCATCGGCGAACGGTGGCTGGACCTTGAGCTGTTCAGCAATCTCACGCTGTACGGCTTGCATGAATTCACTCCTTGCTTGATGTGTCTGAAAGGGCGGCAGGTACTTGGAAAACATGTCGCATATAGGCGACGAAATTCGGGTCTTTGCAGTGGGTCTTGCCGGGCTCGTCTGAAATCTTGGCCACGGGTTGCCCATCACAGCTGATCATTTTAAGCACGATGCTCATCGGCTCTACACCCGGAATGTCACACGTCAGGTGGGTGCCAATACCGAAGCTGACATTAATGCGACCATGCAATGCCCGAAAAATCTCCAGGCATTTGGGCAACGTCAGGCTATCGGAGAACACCAGGGTCTTGCTCATCGGGTCGATGCCGAGCTTGTGATAGTGGGCAATGGCTTGTTCGGCCCAGATCACCGGGTCGCCCGAGTCATGGCGCAAACCGTCGAACAGCTTGGCGAAGAACAGATCGAAATCCTTGAGGAAGGCGTCCATGGTGATGCAGTCGGTCAGGGCGATCCCCAGCAAGCCTCGGTACTCGCGTACCCAGCAATCGAGGGCGGCGATCTGGCTGTCGATCAGTCGTGGACCCAATTGCTGGTGGGCCATGATCCACTCATGGGCCATGGTGCCCAGGGGCTTCATGTCCAGCTCCCGGGACAGGTGCACGTTACTGGTGCCGACGAAGCGCCCGGGGAAATCGTGCTTGAGCACATTGACCACTTCTTCCTGGACGCGGAAGGAAAAACGCCGGCGGGTGCCGAAGTCCGCGACTTGCAGTTCGGACAGTTCTTCGGCGCTGGCGTTGGCGCTCAGCCAGTCGAACTTGCGGTAAAGCTGCTCCCGCGCCTGTTCCAGGACGATTTCACGATAGCGATAACGATTGCGCACCTCGCTGACGATGGCCAGCAGCGGCACTTCGAACAGAATGACGTGCAGCCACGGCCCGCGCAGGCGGATGAACAACTCGCCGTTTTCGATACCGGTGTGCACGTAGCGCAGGTTGAAGCGAAACAGCCCCAGGAAACGCAGGAAGTCCGGCTTCAGAAAACTGATGCGCTCCAGGAAACCCAACTGGTCGGCGCTCAGGCTCAACTCGGCCAGACGCTCGATCTGAAAGCGGATCTCCGCCAGGTACGGGCGCAGGTCTTCGCTGTTGCGGCAGCGAAACTCCCATTCGACTTCGACGTTGGGGTAGTTGTGCAACACCGCCTGCATCATCGTCAGTTTGTAGAAGTCGGTGTCGAGCAGGTTCTGCACGATACGATCGGCAAATACGCTCTCGCTCATAGGGGTCTCCAGACAGGCCGCAGCCGTGGGTAGCGAGGTTCGGCGGGTTGTAGTCAAAGGGCTAGTGGCGCATAACCGTGGTGGGTATTGCCAGTGTTTTTTGGTCGCAGCGTCCTCTGTTGTGATGAGCGTTATTTGTGGGAAGGGGATTTATCCCCGCTGTGAGAGCCAGATTCTGTGGGAGCAAGTTCGCGGGGGGTTATGCCGGTCTATCCGGGCTGTCGATCTGCTCCAGCATCCACTCCACAAAAAGTCGCACCTTGGGCACTTCCGCCGAATGTTCCGGATAGGCCAGGTAATAGGCGTTGGTGCTGGGCATCGCGTGCGGCCAGGGGATGACCAGTTTGCCGTCGGCCAGTTCTTCTTCCACCAGAAATCGCGGCAGCAGGGCGACGCCGCAGCCGACCTGGGCGGCCCGGATGCACATGTAGAAAGTTTCGAAACGCGGCCCGTGGTAGCTGTGTTCGGTGTGATAGCCCTGGTTGTCGAACCAGTCGTGCCAGGCTTGGGGGCGCGAGGCGTTTTGCAGCAGCACCAGCCCGGCCAGTTGGGTCGGGTCGGTGAAGGGCTGTTCAGGGAGGCTGCCGGGCGCGCAGACCGGTACCAGTTCTTCGCCAAACAGCTTCAGGGATTCGGTGCCGGGTCGCGAACCGTGGCCGAAATAGAACGCCAGGTCGCTGCGCCCTTGCAGCAAGTCGTCGGCCTCCTGCTCGCTGCACAGGTCCAGGTGAATGGTCGGATGTCGCAATCGCCAACCCTTCAAGCGTGGAACCAGCCAGCGTGCGCCAAAGGTCGGAGGCGTGGAAACGCGCAGGACTTCGGTGTCGCCGCCGTAGGAGCGCAGGTAATGGGTAGACATCTCCACCTGCGTGAGGATTTTTCGCACTTCCCCCAGGTACAAATCACCGGCGGGCGTCAGCTGCAAGCGTCGGCGCACGCGCCGGAACAGCAGGTGCTGCAGCAACTCTTCCAATTGCGCGACTTGTTTGCTGACGGCGCTTTGGGTCAGATTCAGCTCTTCGGCGGCACGGGTGAAGCTCAGGTGGCGGGTCACCGCTTCGAAGCATTGCAGCGCCGTGATCGACGGCAAATAGCGTTTATTGATCATGATGAGGCCTTATTTCTTGTGGCTCTGCTTATCCGGTCATGGCCAGCATGAATAAACGGAATGATATCTCGCTTAAAGGTCGTTTGTTGGCAAGTCTCGGGCCAGCTACAACTACAGGTCTGATCAGCCGTATTCGTCCGGCTGCCAATCCTTTGTCTTTTGTGTGAGGAAATTTTCCATGGTTGCTGCATTGCTTGATCGCCTGGGCGTCGACTCGACCCTGTACCAGAACGGCACACAACCGGTGCATTCACCCATTGATGGCAGTCGTATCGGCGCCGTGAACTGGGAAGGCGCGGCTGAAGTCGAGCAGCAGGTCAGCCGTGCCGAACACGCCTTCGACCTGTGGCGCCAGGTGCCAGCCCCGCGTCGTGGCGAGCTGGTGCGTCAATTCGGCGACCTGTTGCGTGTGTACAAGGCCGACCTCGGCGAGTTGGTGTCGTGGGAAGCCGGCAAGATCACCCAGGAAGGCCTGGGTGAAGTGCAAGAGATGATCGACATCTGCGACTTCGCCGTCGGCCTGTCCCGCCAGCTGTACGGCCTGACCATCGCCTCCGAGCGTCCGGGCCACCACATGCGTGAATCCTGGCATCCGCTGGGCGTGGTCGGGGTGATCAGTGCCTTCAACTTCCCGGTGGCGGTCTGGGCCTGGAACACCACGCTGGCCCTGGTGTGCGGCAACGCGGTGATCTGGAAACCGTCGGAAAAGACCCCGCTCACCGCCCTGGCGTGCCAGGCGTTGTTCGAGCGCGTGCTGAAAAATTTCAGCGACGCACCCCCGTACCTGAGCCAGGTGATCATCGGCGGCCGTGATGCTGGTGAAGCGCTGGTGGATGACCCGCGTGTGGCCTTGATCAGCGCCACCGGTAGCACCCGCATGGGCCGTGAAGTGGCACCGAAGGTCGCCGCGCGTTTCGCCCGCAGTATTCTGGAACTGGGCGGCAACAACGCCATGATCCTGGCGCCGAGCGCCGACTTGGACATGGCCGTGCGCGCCATCCTGTTCAGCGCCGTCGGCACCGCCGGCCAGCGTTGCACCACCCTGCGCCGGCTGATCGCCCATGAATCGGTGAAGGAAGAAATCGTCACCCGCCTCAAGGCTGCCTATTCGAAAGTGCGTATCGGCCATCCGTTGGAAGGCAACCTGGTCGGGCCGCTGATCGACCAGCACAGCTTCGACAACATGCAGGATGCGCTGGAGCAGGCCTTGAGCGAGGGCGGGCGCGTATTTGGCGGCAAGCGCCAGCTTGAAGAGCAATTCCCGGATGCCTATTACGTCTCGCCAGCCATCGTCGAGATGCCCGAGCAGAGTGATGTGGTGCGCCACGAAACCTTCGCACCGATCCTGTACGTGGTCGGCTACAAGGACTTTGCCGAGGCCTTGTGCCTGAACAATTCCGTGCCCCAGGGCCTGTCGTCCTGCATCTTCACCACCGACGTACGTGAAGCCGAGCAGTTCATGTCGGCCGTGGGCAGCGACTGCGGCATCGCCAACGTCAACATTGGCCCGAGCGGTGCCGAGATCGGCGGCGCATTCGGTGGCGAAAAAGAAACCGGCGGCGGTCGCGAATCCGGCTCCGACGCCTGGCGTGGCTACATGCGCCGCCAGACCAACACCGTGAACTACTCGCTGGAGTTGCCGTTGGCGCAGGGGATTACCTTCGACTGAGGTCGAGTCAACGAAGAGTGCCTCTGTGGGAGCGAGCCTGCTCGCGAAAGCGTCGGATCAGACAATATGGATGTTGGCAGATAAACCGCTTCGCGAGCAGGCTCGCTCCCACATTGGATTTTGTGTTTGTTGGGTTTCTGTTGGAGTCTGGCAATGCCGTTACGCGAAGAATGTCTGTGGGAAAAACTGACGCCGCAAAGGCCCGAAAACAGCGCGCTCACCGGCGAAGTTACGGCCGACGTCTGCGTGATCGGCGCCGGTTTTACCGGGCTGTCGGCGGCGGTGCATTTACTCGAACAGGGCAAGCGCGTGGTTGTGCTGGAGGCTCATCGGGCCGGACATGGCGGATCGGGGCGTAACGTCGGGTTGGTCAACGCCGGCCTCTGGATCCCGCCGGATGACATCGAGGCCGGGTTCGGCGAGGCGGTGGGCAGCCAGCTCAACCGCATGCTGGGGGCCGCGCCGGCCCTGGTGTTCAGCCTCATCGATAAATACAGCATTGATTGTCAACTGCGCCGCGAAGGCACCCTGCACATGGCCCATAACGCCCGGGGCGAGGCAGACCTGCGCAGTCGCGAAGAACAATGGAAACGCCGTGGTGCCCCGGTGGAACTGCTCACCGGCCAGGCCTGTGTCGATGCCACCGGCACGTCGAAAATCGCCGCGGCATTGCTCGACCGTCGCGCCGGCACGCTCAACCCGATGGCCTATACCAGTGGGTTGGCCAAGGCAGCCAGGGACCTTGGCGGCCAGTTGTTCGATCACTCACCGGTGACAGGCCTGGAGCGTCAAGGCCCGCGCTGGTCGGTGCAGACTGCCCAGGGTTCGGTGCTGGCCGAGCAGGTGGTAATTGCTTCCAATGCCTACACCGAGGGCGACTGGACCGAACTGCGGCGCAATTTCTTCCCCGGTTATTACTATCAGGTCGCCTCGGTCCCGCTGACCGACGTGGCCGCCCGACGCATTCTGCCGGGCGGACAGGGTTCGTGGGATACCCGCCAGGTGTTGAGCAGCATCCGACGGGACAAGGACGGCCGTTTGCTGCTGGGCAGCCTGGGCAACGGCAACCGCAAGCCGACCTGGTTCCTCAAGGCTTGGGCCGATCGGGTCCAGCAGCACTATTTTCCTTATCTCAAGCCGGTGGAGTGGGAGTGCACCTGGACCGGTTGTATTGCCTTCACCCCCGATCACCTGATGCGCCTGTTCGAGCCCGCTCCTGGGCTGGTGACCGTTACCGGTTACAACGGCCGGGGCGTGACCACCGGTACGGTGGTCGGCAAGGCGTTCGCCGACTACCTCTGCCACGGCGATGCCCAGGCCCTGCCGATCCCGTTCGCACCCATGCGGCCATTGGCCGGGGTGGGGTTGCGCAGTGGCTTGTATGAGGCGGGTTTTTCGCTGTATCACGCGGGCCAGTGCCTGCGGATCGTCATTTGAGTGTTGAAAAATGTTGCTGGAATCCACGTTTTCCGACGTAGCGTCTAGCCTGTTATGGTGCGGGTTGTAGCAATCGCGCACCGACAGTGTGCAGTTCGGTGACGTGGGTTGTTACACAGTGGTTGCACGCCGTTTCGTGCGATGGTTGCAATGATGGCTCACGGAGGGTTTCACCCATTTAAATAAAAGGTTGCACCTAGTGCGGTTTAGACGGTTGCACGCCCTATGAAAAAGGGCTCGAAACAGTCGAAATAACAATAAAGCAGCGACTTTTTTCAGAATAAAAAACCGATGGCACGGCCCTTGCTCTGAGCTTTATCAGTGAAATGAAGTCGCAGTGCCAACTAAAAAAAACCTTGGAGCACCACCTCATGTCCCAGACGTTTTACAAGAAAGGTTTCCTGGCCCTCGCAGTGGCAGCTGCGCTGGGTGTTTCTGCGTTTGCTCAAGCTGAAGTGAAATTTGGTGTGGCGGGGCCGATGACCGGCGCCAACGCTGCATTTGGCGAGCAGTACATGAAGGGTGCTCAGGCGGCAGCCGATGCCATTAACGCGGCGGGTGGCGTCAACGGTGAGGATATCCTGCTGGTCAAGGGCGATGACGCCTGTGAACCTAAGCAGGCCGTGGCCGTGGCCAACCGATTTGTCGACCAGGACAAGGTTCTGGCGGTGGTCGGTCACTTCTGCTCCTCCTCCACCATCCCGGCGTCCGAGGTCTACGGCGATGCCGGCATCATCTCCATCACCCCAGGTTCCACCAACCCGCAGGTCACCGAGCGTGGCCTGAGCGCGATGTTCCGTATGTGCGGTCGTGACGACCAGCAGGGCATCGTCGCGGGCGACTACATCGTTGACGTGCTCAAGGGCAAGAAAGTCGTCGTCCTGCACGACAAGGACACCTACGGCCAGGGCCTGGCGGATGCTACCAAGGCGCAGTTGGCCAAGCGTGGCGTGGAACCGGTGCTGTACGAAGGCCTGACCCGTGGTGAGAAAGACTTCAGCGCCGTTGTCACCAAGATCCGTGCGGCCGGTGCCGACGTGGTCTACTTCGGCGGTCTGCACCCGGAAGCCGGCCCACTGGTTCGCCAGTTGCGTGAACAAGGCCTCAAGGACGTGAAATTCATGTCCGATGACGGCATCGTCACCGACGAACTGGTCACCACCGCCGGCGGCCCGCAATTCGTCGACGGCGTATACATGACCTTCGGCGCCGACCCGCGCCTGCTGCCAGACAGCAAGGCCGTGGTGGACGCGTTCCGTGCCAAGGGCACCGAACCGGAAGGCTATACCCTGTATGCCTACGCCTCGGTTCAGGCCCTGGCTGCCGGTTTCAACGGCGCCAAGAAAAATGACGGCGAAGCCGCGGCTGAATGGCTCAAGGCCAATCCGGTCCAGACCGTGATGGGCAAGAAGGAGTGGGATTCCAAGGGCGACCTGAAGGTCTCCGACTACGTGGTTTACCAATGGGACAAGGACGGCAAGTATCACCAGCTGGAAAAACAGAAGTAAGGGCCGAAGCGAGCGTCCACGCCTTCTTCAGAGCCGGGCAAGCCCCGGTTTCCAAGGGGCGCGCGCCGGTCGCGGCTGACATCGCTCCGACGTAAATCTGTATTTTCCTTAGAAGAACCGCACACCCCAGGGTGTGCAGGTTCTCACTGCGTGAGATTGCGTTATGGATGGTATTTTCCTGCAGCAACTGATCAATGGCCTGACCCTCGGGTCGGTCTATGGTCTGATCGCCATCGGCTACACAATGGTCTACGGCATCATCGGCATGATCAACTTCGCCCACGGTGAGGTTTACATGATTTCCGCTTACCTGGCGGCAATCAGTCTGGCTCTGCTGGCTTACTTCGGTATTGAATCCTTTCCGCTTATGATCCTCGGCACGCTCGTGTTCACGGTGGTGGTCACCGGGGTCTACGGCTGGGTCATCGAACGCGTTGCCTACAAACCCCTGCGAAACTCCACCCGCCTGGCACCGCTGATCAGTGCCATCGGCATCTCGCTGATTCTGCAGAACTACGCACAGATCAGCCAGGGCGCCCGCCAACAGGGTGTTCCGACTCTGCTCGAAGGCGCCATGCGCGTCGACATCGGCAGCGGTTTCGTCCAGCTCACCTACACCAAGATTTTCATCCTGATCGCCGCATTCGCCGGGATGGCCTTGCTGACCTACATCATCAAGTACACCAAGCTCGGACGCATGTGCCGCGCGACCCAGCAAGACCGCAAGATGGCGTCGATCCTGGGGATCAACACTGACCGGGTCATTTCCTACGTGTTCATCATCGGCGCGGCCATGGCGGCCCTGGCCGGTGTGCTGATCACCATGAACTACGGCACGTTCGACTTCTATGCCGGCTTCATCATCGGCATCAAGGCGTTCACCGCGGCGGTACTCGGCGGTATCGGCTCCTTGCCTGGGGCGATGCTCGGCGGGATCATCCTCGGCATTTCCGAGTCGCTGTTCGCCGGTCTGATCAACTCTGACTACAAAGACGTGTTCAGTTTCTCGCTGCTGGTGCTGATTCTGATTTTCCGTCCCCAAGGCCTGCTGGGTCGCCCACTCGTGGCGAAGGTATAAGTATGTCTGCTGCCAATAAACCGCTTGATATCAAACAGAGCGTCATCGACGCGATCCTGGCCGGCCTGATCTCGCTGATCGTGTTCGGGCCCATTGTCGGCGTGGTGCTCGACGGCTACAGCTTCAACCTGCAACCGGCCCGTGTGGGCTGGCTGGTGGCGATCGTGATGGTTGGGCGCTTTGCCTTGAGCCTGTTTCTGCAAACCCCCAAGGGTCTGAATATTCTCCAGGGTTTCGAAAGCACCAGTTCCGGCGTGCATGTGCTGCCCCCGGACTACAAGTCGCGCCTGCGCTGGATCATCCCGGCGCTGATCGTGATTGCGATCGTGTTCCCGTTTTTTGCCAACAAATACGTGCTTACGGTGGTCATCCTCGGCCTGATCTACGTGCTGTTGGGCCTGGGCCTGAACATCGTGGTCGGCCTGGCGGGGCTGCTGGACCTGGGTTACGTGGCGTTCTACGCCATCGGTGCCTATGGCCTGGCGCTGGGCTACCAATACCTGGGGCTGGGGTTCTGGACGGTGTTGCCGCTGGCGGCGATTGCGGCGGCGATGGCCGGGTGCATATTAGGATTCCCGGTGTTGCGAATGCACGGTGACTACTTGGCCATCGTGACCCTGGGCTTTGGCGAGATCATTCGCCTGGTACTCAACAACTGGCTATCGTTCACCGGCGGACCGAATGGCATGCCGGTGCCGTCACCGACCTTCTTCGGCCTGGAGTTCGGTCGGCGAGCGAAGGAGGGCGGTGTGCCGTTCCACGAGTTCTTCGGCATGGCCTACAACCCCAACGTCAAATTCCTGTTCATCTACATCGTCCTGTTCATCACCGTGCTGCTGGTGCTCTATGTCAAGCATCGCCTGACCCGTATGCCGGTCGGACGTGCCTGGGAAGCCTTGCGCGAAGACGAAATCGCCTGCCGTTCCATGGGCCTGAACCATGTGTTGGTCAAACTCTCGGCCTTCACCATCGGCGCGTCCACGGCGGGCCTGGCCGGGGTGTTCTTTGCCAGTTACCAGGGTTTCGTCAACCCGTCTTCGTTCACGTTCTTCGAGTCGGCGCTGATCCTGGCCATCGTGGTGCTGGGTGGCATGGGTTCGACGGTTGGCGTGGTGATCGCCGCGTTCGTGCTCACCGTGGCGCCGGAGTTGCTGCGCAGTTTCTCGGAATATCGGGTGCTGCTGTTCGGCGTGCTGATGGTGTTGATGATGATCTGGCGCCCACGCGGCCTGATCCGTATCAGCCGCACGGGTGTGACGCCGCGTAAAGGAGTAGCGCCATGAGTGAAGTCGTACTCCAGGTCGAAAACCTGATGATGCAGTTCGGTGGGATCAAGGCCCTCAGCGACGTCAGCCTGCAAGTCAAACGCAACTCGATCTTCGCTCTGATCGGCCCCAACGGCGCCGGCAAGACCACGGTGTTCAACTGCCTGACCGGTTTCTACAAGGCCTCGGGCGGCAAGATCGAGCTCAACGTGCGTGGCGAGCAAACCAACGTCATCAAGTTGTTGGGCGAGGCGTTTCGCCCGACGGACTTCGTGTCGCCGAAATCCTTCGCCAGCCGGCTGTACTACAAGATGTTCGGCGGCACCCACCTGGTGAACCGCGCTGGCCTTGCGCGTACCTTCCAGAACATTCGCCTGTTCAAGGAAATGTCGGTGCTGGAAAACCTGCTGGTGGCGCAGCACATGTGGGTCAACCGCAGTCTGCTGGCGGGCATCCTCAACACCAAGGGCTACCGCAAGGCTGAAAGCGACGCCCTGGACCACGCCTTCTATTGGCTGGAAGTGGTGGACCTGGTCGATTGTGCCAACCGTCTCGCCGGTGAGCTTTCCTATGGTCAGCAGCGGCGCCTGGAAATCGCCCGGGCCATGTGCACGCGTCCGCAGATCATCTGCCTCGACGAACCGGCCGCCGGCCTCAACCCTCAGGAAACCGAAGCGCTGAGCGCGATGATCCGGCTGCTGCGCGACGAGCACGATCTGACCGTGGTGCTGATCGAACACGACATGGGCATGGTAATGAGCATTTCCGACCACATCGTGGTGCTGGACCACGGCAACGTGATCGCCGAGGGCGGTCCCGAGGCGATTCGCAACGATCCGAAGGTGATCGCGGCTTACCTGGGTGCCGATGAAGAGGAACTGGTATGAGTGGACCTATCCTCGAACTCAAGGAGCTGGACGTGTTCTACGGGCCGATCCAGGCCCTGAAAAAAGTCTCGATGCACGTTGGTGAAGGTGAAACCGTGAGCCTGATCGGCTCCAACGGTGCCGGCAAGTCCACGCTGCTGATGTCGATTTTCGGCCAGCCGCGTGCGGCGGGCGGGCAGATCATTTACCAGGGCGTGGACATCACCCACAAGTCGTCGCACTACATTGCTTCCCACGGCATCGCGCAGTCACCGGAAGGACGGCGGGTATTCCCGGACATGACCGTCGAGGAAAACCTGCTGATGGGCACCATTCCCATCGGTGACAAGCACGCCAGTGAAGACATGCAGCGCATGTTCGAGCTGTTTCCACGGCTCAAGGAGCGCCGCAACCAGCGGGCCATGACCATGTCCGGCGGCGAGCAGCAAATGCTCGCCATCGCCCGGGCTTTGATGAGCCGGCCAAAGTTGTTGCTGCTCGATGAGCCGAGCCTGGGGCTGGCGCCGATCGTGGTGAAGCAGATCTTCGCCACCCTGCGTGAGCTGGCGTCCACCGGGATGACCATCTTCCTGGTGGAACAGAACGCCAACCACGCCCTCAGGCTGTCGGACCGGGCCTATGTGATGGTCAACGGCGAAATCCGCCTGACTGGCACAGGCAAGGAGCTGCTCGCCAACGAGGAAGTGCGCAACGCCTACCTGGGCGGACATTGAGGCGGCTGTTGCAATGAAAAAAACCGGCGAGTGATCGCCGGTTTTTTTATCTTCTGGACACACCACAAATCCCCTATGGGAGCGAGCCTGCTCGCGATAGCGGCGTGTCAGCCACTCTCCATGGCACTGACAGACAGCCATCGCGAGCAAGCTCGCTCCCACAGGTTTTTTATGCGTTTTTGCAATTGTGGACAACAATCCTGAGCCCCTGCGAAACCGCGACATAAAGTCGCCGCAAATAGTTGTTTTGTCACGGTTTTGACTTGTCCCCGTTTGCTGTGGAACTGGCTGTGGGTAACGTGGGAGTAGCTGGCTGCAAGCCTTTGAATACGTGGCTTTCAGGGCTGTGATCGTTTTTTGATCAGGTGTTTTTGGTCAAGGGGGAGTGGCTGTTGTCAACACTTTTATGAGCACCGAAATGGGCTCGAAAGTCGCTGGGCAAGCCTGTGGATAAGTCTGTGATTAAACTCTGGAAAGACCGCGCTGAGCACCGTCGTTACTGGCTTGGAGCCATCGCCCATCTAACGTTGGCTTATAGCAGATAACTTGCGCTGCACAACCCCACCTGCAGGGTCAAGCGAAAAAATTTTCCAAATACCCCGCAAAGCCTTACACACAGCGGCTTGCGGGTTTTGCACTTGCCCCCGATTACTGTGGACGTGCCTGTGGATAAGGTGCGGGCAACCGGCTGCGGCCCTTGTTTGACAAGGCTTGGCGCAGATTGGTTGTTTTATGAGCAGTCGTGGGGCAAAAGCCGTGCGCAAGCCTTGCCCCTACCGTGCCGGGGCGGGCATGCTGTGGGCCGATTTCCATTCAATGGCTGTTGAAGTTCAAGCAAGGAGAACACGATGTCTGACACCCTGTTTATTACCGGCGCAACGTCCGGTTTTGGTGAAGCCTGTGCCCGTCGTTTTGCCGAGGCGGGTTGGAAGCTGGTGCTGACCGGTCGTCGTGAAGAACGCCTTAATGCCCTGTGTGCCGAGCTGTCGAAGCAGACCGAAGTCCATGGCCTGGTATTGGATGTGCGTGATCGCAAGGCCATGGAAGAGGCCATCGCCAACCTGCCGCCATCCTTCGCCAAATTGCGCGGGCTGATCAACAACGCCGGCCTGGCCCTGGGCGTCGACCCGGCACCCAAGTGCGACCTCGATGACTGGGACACCATGGTCGACACCAATGTGAAAGGGCTGCTCTACAGCACTCGCCTGCTGTTGCCGCGCCTGATCGCCCACGGCCGTGGGGCCGGGATCGTCAACCTGGGCTCCATCGCCGGCAACTACCCGTACCCGGGCAGCCACGTGTATGGCGCGAGCAAGGCGTTCGTCAAACAGTTCTCCCTGAACCTGCGTTGCGACCTGCAAGGCACGGGCGTGCGGGTGAGCAATATTGAGCCGGGCCTGTGCGAGAGCGAGTTTTCCCTGGTGCGCTTCGGTGGCGACCAGGAGCGCTACAACGCGACCTACGCCGGCGCCGAGCCGATCCAGCCACAGGACATCGCCGATACGATTTTCTGGGTGCTCAATGCGCCAGCGCACATCAACATCAACAGCCTGGAGCTGATGCCGGTGAGCCAGACCTGGGCCGGGTTTGCCATTGAGCGCAACAAAACATAAGACCGCGTTATCGTTCATCGCGGACAAGCCTTGCTCCCACAGGTTTGACTCACCTCTGGGGAGCAGGTCTGCCCTGATCCCTGTGGGAGCAAGGCTTGCCCGCGATAGCGGTTTGCCAATCAGCCTAGATAGTCGGCCAGCCCGCGATAGCAAGTCAGCAGGTGATACGGCGTGGTGGACGGCATGTCCCGGCGGCTGACAGCGCCGTCGGCGTCCAGGCATTCGTTCCAGCCCTTGGCATGCAGGAAATGCTGCTGCAGCGCTTGTAATTGACGCAGCAACAACGCCTGGCTGCCCGGGCGCAGGGTGAGTGCCCGCAAGTACTCCGCTTGGGCCCAGATGCGTTGGGTGGCATCGCGCGGGCCCGCCTGGGATCCCAAGGCCAGCATTGCACACACAGCACCGGAGTCCGGGTCGACGCCGCGTTGTTCGGTATGGCCGAAGCTGTGCGCCAGGGCTGTGTGCAACTTGCCGTTGCGCAACAGGGGCGATGAGGCCAGCAAGTAATACCATTCGAACTGGTGCCCCGGTTCGAACCAGTTATCCACAGCCTTGAGCGGCTTCTCCATCATCACGCGTTGCTGCGGCTCGATGAACTGCTTGGACATCCCGTCGCACAGGCTCAGCAACGCCTGGCGGACGTTGGCGTCTTCGCGGACCGACAGGGTGGCGAGGAACGCTTCGGCCAGGTGCATCAAGGGGTTTTGCAACGGGCCGGATCCGGTCGTTGACCAATCGCGCTTGAGGCTGGCCTCGTAGAGACCGTCTGCACTGGCAAAACGCTTGGCAATGACCTCCAGGCTCGCGTTGAGCACCGATTCCACCAGCGATTCGCGGACCTTGCCCCAGTAATGGGCGCAGGCGAACAGGATAAAGGCGTGGGTGTAGAGGTCTTTGCCGGTGTCCAGCGGCGCGCCTTGCGGGTCGATGCTGTAGAACCAGCCGCCGTGTTCGGCATCGTGGAAATGACGCTGCAGCGAGCGAAACAGTGCACTGGCCCGTTCCTCGGCCTGGGGCACTTCGCCGATCAGGCTGGCGAACACATACAACTGGCGCGCACAGGCCATGGCGCGGTAGCGCTGGGGGGGCAGCGGCACATGCTCGGCATCCAGGGACTCATAGGGCAACGCCAGTTCGGCATTCCAGCCCGGGCCTTGCCACATCGGCACGATCACGTCGTGAAAATGCTGACGCACCGTTGCGAACAGGGCGGTCAATTCAGGCTGGGGAGCGGGGCGGGAAGCATGAGGCATTGGCGGACGTCGTCACGGCTGGGGGCGATTGCGCGACATGGTAGCAGAGTGGCAGGCCTGGGGAGATGGGGCGGCTGTCAGGCCGCCTTCGCGAGCAAGCCCGCTCTCACAGGGATCGATCAAACTGTGAGCGGGCTTGCTCGCGAAGGCGCCTTTGAAGGTGTCGGAAAAATTAGCCGGCCAATAACCACACCCCAGCCGCCGCCGAAGCCGCCCCGGCCAATCGGACCAACGGCGCCGCCGCTCGCGGCAACACCCGTACCAGGGCAAACCCGGCGCCATGCAGCGCCGCTGTCGCCGCGACGAAGCCCGCCGCATAGGCCCATGGGCTCGACATGTCCGGCAGTTCCAAGCCGTGGGCCACGCCATGGAACAGCGCAAACAGTGCCGTCGCACCGACCGCCAGGCTCAACGGCGGACGTACCGCCAGTGCCACCGCCAGGCCCAGGGCGAGTACCGAGGCGGCGATCCCGCTTTCCAGCGCTGGCAGGTCCAGGCCTTCAAAGCCCAGCAGGCCACCGAACAGCATCGTACCGATGAAGGTACAGGGCAGCGCCCAGCGCGCGGCACCTTGTTGTTGTGCGGCCCACAAACCGACCGCCAGCATCGCCAGCAAATGGTCGAGCCCACCGATGGGGTGGCCGAGCCCGGCAACCAGGCCATTGTCGCCATGGCCGGGATGGGCAAAGGCCAGGGCCGGGGTCAGCAGCAGGGCGAGGGCGCCGAGGATGCGTTTGAAGGTCATGGATAAGCTTCCTTGTGGTCAGTCGGAAAGATCAGGCGGCGGTCAGCAGACCCTGGCGCTCGATGAAGGCGATGATGTCGTCCAGGCCCTGGCCGGTCTTCTGGTTGCTGAACACGAAGGGCTTGCCGTTGCGCATCCGCCGGGTGTCGCTGTCCATCATTTCCAGAGATGCACCCACCAGCGGTGCCAGGTCGATTTTATTGATCACCAGCAGGTCGGATTTGCAGATGCCCGGCCCGCCCTTGCGCGGCAGCTTGTCACCGGCCGAGACGTCGATCACATAGAGGGTCAGGTCCGACAATTCCGGGCTGAAGGTCGCCGACAGGTTGTCGCCGCCTGATTCCACCAGAATCAGGTCCAGGCCCGGGAAGCGCCGGTTCAACTGGTCCACCGCCTCCAGGTTGATCGACGCGTCTTCGCGAATCGCCGTGTGCGGGCAGCCGCCGGTTTCCACACCGATGATCCGCTCCGGCGCCAGGGCCTCGTTGCGTACCAGGAAGTCGGCGTCTTCGCGGGTGTAGATGTCGTTGGTGACCACTGCCAGGTTGTAGCGTTCACGTAGCGCCAGGCACAGGGCCAGGGTCAGGGCGGTCTTGCCGGAACCTACCGGGCCGCCGATACCGACGCGCAGAGGTTGTGTATTCATGAGTGTCTCCTAGGAACGGAACAGGCGGCTGTACTGGCGCTCATGAGCCATGCACGCCAGGGACAGGCCAAAGGCGGCGCTGCCGTAATGGTCGGGGTCGATGTTCGAGGCGTCGTGCTGAGCCTGTTGCAGCAGCGGCAGCAGTTCGCTGGTCAGGCGCTGGGCCGCTTGCTGACCCAGGGGCAGGGTTTTCATCAGCACCGCCAGTTGGTTTTCCAGCCAGCTCCATAGCCAGGCGGCGAGGGCGTCTTGGGGGGCGATATGCCAGGCGCGCGCCGCCAGGGCCCAGCACAAGGCCAGGTGCGGCTCGCTGCGTTGTTGGAGACTGAGCTGTTCAAGAAAGCCGCGCGCGGCACCGTCGAGTTCCGGCAGGCCGGTGAGCAGTTGCTGCAACGAGTAGCCCATCTGCCGGCTCTCCTGATACAGCTCGCGGGTTTCCCGGCTGGCGCGGTGTTCTTCGCAATGAAGCAGCAGGGCGTCCCAATCGTCAGCGGCTGCTGCGCTGCAGTGCGCCAGCAGCAAAGGCGCTTCGAAACGCGCCAGGTTCAGCAGCAGTTGATCGCTGATCCAGCGCCGGGCGTCGTCGCAATTCTTGACCAGGCCGTTGTCCACCGCCATCTCCAGCCCCTGGGAATAGCTGTAGCCGCCAATCGGCAATTGCGGGCTGGCCAGACGCAGCAGCGCCCAGGCCGGGTTCATGTGCGCACGCCAAACTGATGCAGGCGCGGCGCGTAGTTGAAATCTTCGTCGCCGTGCCGGGAGTGATGGTGACCGCCGCCATAGGCGCCGTGTTCCGGCTGGAACGGGGCTTCGATGGATTCGGCGCGGGCGCCCAGTTGCTCGAGCATCGCCTTGAGTACGTAGTCGTCCAGCAGGCGCAACCAGCCATCGGCCACTTGCAAGGCGACATGGCGATTGCCCAGGTGATAGGCGGCGCGGGTCAGTTCGAAGGCGTTGGCGCAGGTGACATGCAGCAGTTGTTCGGCGCGGGCGCAAACGCGCACGATGCGCCCGTCTTCAGCTTGCAGGCATTCGCCGTCGTACAGCGGCGGTTGGCCTCGCTCCAGGAACAACCCCACGTCTTCGCCCTCGGCACTGAAACAGCGCAGACGGCTTTTGCTGCGGGCGTCAAAGGTCAGGTGCAGCTCGGCGTCCCAGCGCGGTTGAGTGTCGATTCTGCGGTGAATCACCAGCATCGGAGTGCTTCCAGCAATGAACAGTGCTGTGTTTAGAGCAAGGGGCTTGCCAACCGAAGAAGGTGTAGGAAATAGCCAGGATGGCGTTTCAGGGCGGGGTGGATGGCGTTCCATAATGGTGCGCGTCGAGTTGTCGCGCACCATTTTGCGGCTGACACAAAAAGAACCTGTGGGAGCGAGCCTGCTCGCGAAGGCGTCGGCTCAGCTTGCATCAAAACAAAGCGCTATCCCTTGGCACCAGGCGCCGCCATCTCCCTGGTTTCCAGATGATCCAACGCCCGCTCGACCAACAACTGCACCCCATCGGCCATGCGACTGATCGCCAGGGCGACGCAGCGGCGTGAGTCGTCCACGTCGTCAGCCAGGTCGGCGGCGATGGTGCTGATGGAGAGCAGGTCTTCGGAGGCGTTGGCGAGCAGGGTTTCGGTGTCGATGTGGGGGGACACGATGAAGAGCTGGTTTTTGTCAGGTTCGGGCGGTGAGGCGGGCTTGGGCTTGAGGTAGTAATCGAGGGCGCGGGTGGCGGCGTC
This sequence comes from Pseudomonas sp. RL_105y_Pfl2_101, assembly GCF_963970585.1. NCBI lineage: Bacteria > Pseudomonadati > Pseudomonadota > Gammaproteobacteria > Pseudomonadales > Pseudomonadaceae > Pseudomonas > Pseudomonas sp. RL_105y_Pfl2_101. The sequence continues at coordinate 132,051 of NZ_CAXAPG010000001.1, read as the reverse complement.
ATCGAGCTTCTTTTCTTCCTGCGCTTGGACGCGGGACTTGTGGCTGTTTGGCGGGGGATTCGGAGTTGCTTTGAACATAATGAAAATCCTGGAAGTGGAGCCGGCACCCTCCGATTGCACGTCGAAAAATGGGTGGCAGCTGTACGTAGGTGTGCAAGACCGGTCCAGGAACCCGGCAGACCCGAAGATCTCCCACGCGCAGCCGCCATAATAGTCAGCGAGCATAGAAAAATGCTCGGCGAATAGCCATAACGAATACGCTCCTAGATCGGACTTGCACGTCCGTATCACCGTTTTTTGCGATGACGAACAAAGGTTAGCGGCGCTCGAGAGCGCTGCCTAGTTCATGAACAGCCCGGCGTGTTGAAGGAAATGTCCGAGGGTTTGGCGGGGAAAAGCACCAAAAGATCGCAGCCGTCGGCAGGTCCTACAGAAATTGCCTAGCGGCTGCCGAAAGGTGCGATCTTTTGATTTGAGGGTTCGTGGATTGTTGCCCTTCGGCCCACATGATTTCCTGACCATTGCGGTCAGCGTTGACCTGCTTCAAGGTACCAACAGAGTTCCAGAGATACAGAAAAACCAAATGACACAGCCCAATGCAATCCATGCGAAATTGGCAAGGGTGATTTTGGTGTTCTGACGCCCCTCTGGATCCTGTTCCAAATGGTTGATAGCGGCCTGAACGCGAAGTTGACAATAGGTACCAAAAGCAAGCGATGCCAACCCGATAGGAAAGAAAACTTTGGGTTCTGTCGCAACCAGAACTACATAAGTATTCACGCCTACATTCAACAATGCGCAGAGTATGAGCAAATACGGATGCCAGTTATAGTGTCTGTTTGCGATGCGCAACCGTCGATCTATCTTTATGTACAGCGAATAGATAAAAAATAAACCGAATATCGTACGAGCTACAGGCCAGATTCTCTCGCCTGTAGCAGTTCGATAGGTTTTCCAGTTCTTGTAGTTCCAGTAGATAAAATAGTAGCCAAAGGTCAGGAATGACATGATGATCAACTTGTCTTTGGAGACCACGTAAAACGTTGGAGCCACGTTATTGATTTTTTTGTTGGTAATACATGTGGTGTTTTGGAAAGGCGCATTCATAAGCAGTCGAACACCTTGTTATTTATATTGAACAATAGCTCTCGGGATAGCTTGCAATACCAGCATTCTTTCGGATGTCGTACCAGCCGCTCCGCGCAGGGAGACGTCTTTCCTCTGTAAACCCGATCACAAGGCACAGGTCAACCTATGGAACGGGAAGACTAAGCGAGACCAAACTTAACGAACATGGCAAGAATAATCATTACCGATAGAAGTGCGATAACACACCACTGCAGTACTACTAGCTTACGCTTAAGGCTCGCGGGAAAAGTATTTATGTCTTCGGCACTTAGTCCGCCTCTTTTGAGGTAAAAATTGGGAAAGGTGATGAGTCCGGAAATCCCGCCTACCAGCATCAATTTACCCCAAGGACCACCATGGCGCAGTGATGCGATCGTCATGACGGCCGAACAATTTTTCAAGTGATCCAATATTAGGTCCGTTTTTTTGTAAGCCAAGTACAGACACATTCCAATCCAAATGAAAATTCCTCCCAAATCAATTATCCCGACGACCATAAATATTTTCTCAGAAAAGCTCACAGTCATTGGGCAGCCTCATAGATAAGTTCTCCCGTTTTTTCGCCCAGTGTTCCTCCAAGGACACCCCCCGCAAGCGACCCTGTTCCGACCACCAGAACACCGCACCCCACCATTGCCAACCCTCCTGTCGGCACACTTAACCCGATACAGATCGCTCCAACCACGGGCCCTGTCAGGGCGGCGCCTGCCGCCACACCACCTGCCACTCCACCAGCGAAGCTGCCAGTCTCAGTGAATTTAACTTTCTTACAAGCCTGCGCACTATCTGCCGTGCAAACATCCTGAACCTTCATGTACGAAGCCCCACCACCAATAATCGGGCCAATCCACCCCCCGTACTTGATGATTTTGGCCGCTTTGGAAACACCCTCGATATGAGTCGCATTACCTGGAATCTGACCTGCGCCACCAGCCTTGGTCCAACGATGGACCAAATTGCGACTGGAGATGCCCAAGGCGCTTTTCAGGTTCGGATGATCTGGCAGGCCGATGCCCTTTCGCGTCAGGGTGGTCAGATGGATGTCGAGCCTTGAGAGTAGTTGTTTGCGCTCTGCAAAAAAATCCGGCGACCGTAGGTGCCCATCGCGCCGGAAAGTACGTTGATGCAACGCCTCGATATCCCGCAGAACGGTTTTAACGTCCTCCAGGTTTTTGGCGAAGATGGCCTCACCCACACCGATGGCAGTCGAGCCCTGGGCCAGGAACGTTTCGATTTCGTCGCGATGCCGAGCCATGAAGTCGGCCTCATCCGCGCTTAGCGGTTCAAGGGCGTCGTTGATCCATATCGCTGTTTCCATCAACAACGCCTCTTCGCGGGTGCATAGGTGATTGTTCGGATCGCTCAGCACGATCATCGAACCGGCCTTGACCACATCGCGATAAGGATTGAGCGCGCGGAATTTGCGCATCACCGCCGGGTCGGGTGACGGGAACAACGTGGCCTCCAGCGCTTCTCGGGTCACGCTTTTGGGCACAACGTAGAAGCCCGGTTCCTGGTGTTCTACGCGGGTAGATGTTGGGGGCGGCGGGTTGCTCGATAGGGCGAAGCCCGAGTGGCGCGGCGTAGAGGGTGCGCTGTTCATAGATTGGGAAGCCGATCCAGCGGCTCGGCTGGCTTGCGGTGCAGCGTCGGCTGTTCTGTAGGTGGCCGAGTGCAGCGATGGAATCAACTGAGCATTACAAGGGCAACTGCTGACGCTGTCCAACGTGCCAGCGTTACGCCGGCCATTGCTGGTCATGCCCGAGATGCCGCCCACAATCTGATAAGTCTTTCCGTCCTTGCCACAAGAAACCGGATCACCTTCACGAGCACGGGCGATACCATTCATTCTGTTGTGCGCATCCCCATCCATGACTTGGCCGCCGCAGGTGGTTTGGTCACCCAGTCCAATGTAATAGCCCCTGATCATTAGATTTTCTCCTCCATCGAAACGATGAATGAGACGTTGCGGCGCGGGTGAGTCGCTATCCCGGCGGTGTGGGCATTTGGAGCGAATAGGAAACTTCGCACAGAGGGATGTGGCGTTTCCTACGAAAGCCCTCCCTCGACAGACCGGATCCCTCATTAAGCTATTCGAACTTCAACAGCAGGCATACAAGCACCATCCAAACTATGGAAGTTAGTACGATCAATACAAAAACAACGAGAAGGCGCTTCAGGCGAGGTGGAAAGTTTTGGATGTCGGTAGGGTCTACGTCACCATTGAGAATATTTGCCCTCGGAAACACCACCATCCCGGCAATTTTCACGATCAGTACGATTCCCCCTACCCAGCCTTGACCCCGCCATGCGGGGCCCCAGAGATGGATGTAGCGGCTGTTATCCAAGGCCTCCATCATGCCGTCCAGATGCCGACGGCTCAGATACATAGTGAAAATCAAACTTACGAAGCTCAACAGGATTGGGCCGCCATTCAAAATGAGCAGGGCCCACACGGGCCAACCGCTGATCATGGCGGTACGGCCTCATACAGAATCTCGCCTACGATCTCCCCCCTTTGACCGCCAACGGTCGTACCTACCCATGCACCAGTCCCCACCACTGCTGCAACACACAGGACACTCCCAATGCCGCCTGTGGGAACCCCTAGCGCCAAGCAAACAGAGCTGCTAGCCAAAGAGGCTCCTGCGCCACCAGCCCAGCCACCAAAGGCTGATCCGAGAAATTTACCCCCTTCAGTAAACCTGACCCGCCCACAAGTTTCCCCAGATCCCCCGGAACAAACCTCTTGAATCGCCAGCAACGAAGACACCCCGCCAATCCCAATACCGATATACCCACCTGACTTCATGTACTTCGCGGCCCGGCTGGTCGCCTCCACATGCGTGGCATACCCCGGTATCTGCCCCGGTGCTCCGGCCTTGTTCCAGTGATGCATCAAGCTTTGGCTGGGGAGGCCGAAGTGTTAGCAGCTGGGATTTGTGTTTATTCAGTCATCTGAGCTTGATCAGCACGGCTACGATGCCCATCCATGCCAAAGTAAAAGCCATCAACGTTCTATCAATGATGAGAAGACGTTTCAGATAGGGTGGGAAATGTTTGACATCAACGGGGTCCACATCCCCGATGCGGATATACGCATTTGAAAAAATCACCATCCCGGCAATTTTACTCAGCAGCACAAATCCCCCAAAGTAGCCTCGATTTCGCCAAGCGGGAGCCCAAAGGTATATGAAGCGGCTGTTTTTCAAGGCGTCCATCATGGGGTTCAAATGATGGCGAATTAGGTACAAACTGAATGTCAAGCACGCAAGGTTCATAGGGATCATAGCCAACACAATCCAGTCAGACAGCGAAGAGTTCCAGAACTCCCCCAGCGTCATGGCAAAGCTATCTCGTACATAACGTCACCTATTTTTTCGCCTCCCATACTTCCAACAGCTGTACCCGCCCAAGCACCAACGCCCACTACGGCCGCGACACAAATCACACCTCCGATACCAGTAGAGGCTCCAAGCGCCAAGCAAAGCGGCCCGCTGGCTGATAAACCTAAATTTCCACCCCAAGCGCCACCAACGGTAGATAGGCCGAATTTCCCTCCTTCAGTGAACTTAATTCTCTCACAAGCCGCCTCAGAGCCTCCGTTACACACGTCCTGAACAGCTAATAACGAAGACACCCCACCAATCCCAATGCCGATATAACCGCCCATCTGCATATATTTCGCTGCACGACTGGTGCTCTCCACATGCGTGGCATACCCCGGTATCTGCCCCGGTGCTCCGGCCTTGTTCCAGTGGTGCACCAGACTGCGGCTCGAAATGCCGAGGGCGGTTTTCAGTTTGGGATGGTCGCCCAGCGTCGTATGGCCGCGCAGGCGGGTGGAATTCAGCAGGTGGGCATCCAGTTGAGCGAGCAGCAGCTTGCGCTCGGCGAAGAATTGCGGCGATCTAAGATGGCCGTATTGACGAAAGCTGTTCTGGTGCAAGCGTTCCATGGCCTGGAGCGTGTCGCGCAGGCTGGTCAGATGTTTTTCCATCATCACCGCGCTGACACCGAGCCAAGTGGAGGTCTGGCCGGTGAAGCTGGCGATCTCCGCCGCGTGGCGGTGCATGAAGTCGGCTTGCTCTGCGGTCAGGTCGTCAAGGGCGGCATTCACCGTTTCCGCCGCCGCCATCACCTGCGCCTCTTCGCGGGTGCATTGATGGTTGTTCGGATCGCTCAGCACGATCATCGAACCGGCCTTGACGACGTTGCGATGAGGATTGAGTGCGCGGAATTTGCGCATCACAGCCGGGTCGGGTGAAGGGAACAACGTGGCTTCCAGCGCTTCGCGAGTCACGCTTCTGGGCACGATATAGAAGCCCGGTTCCTGGGGTTCTACGCGGGTAGATGTTGGGCGTGACGGGTTGCTCGATGGGGCTAAAAACGATTGGCGTGAAGCAGTTGGAGCGCTGGTCGCGGGCTGTGGAGCCGGCTGAGCCGCTCGGCTGGTTTGCGGTGCAGAATTCGCACCTTCATAGGTGGCCCAGAAAACCGAAGGGATCAGTTGCGCTTTGCAGGGGCAGGTACTGTGACTATCCAGCGTGCCGGCCATTTGCTTACCGTGGCTGACCATGTGCGCTACGCCGCCCCTGATCTGATAGATTTTTCCGTCCTTTCCACACGAAACCCGGTCACCTTCGCGGGCGTGCAGCAGGCCGAAAATATTGATCCTACCATCGCCGTCCAGCACTTCCCCGCCACACGTGGTCTTGTCGCCCCGGCCGATGAAATAACCCTTGTTCATTGGGGGTTCTCCTTCATCTCATTCCGGCGCAGACGGCGGCCCTCAGCTGGCCCTACTGCGGGCAAAAAAACTTCTGCGTTCGACACGCCTTTGCGGACGATGAGAATCGCTATGTCTTGGGGGGGATTGATGATTTCGTCGCCATTGCTCAGACGGCTGTCGACCAGTGCAACATCGCTATTGCTTTCACCGGCCCCGGTGACGATCCGCGCCGTGCTGCCATCGGCATATGCGACGTGATCGCCTTTCTGGGCGGCGCGTAGCGTGCGGCCATCCATCTTGAATTCAAACGGTGATGAAGCTTGTTGGATCGTTCCGCCGTCTCGGGTCTGACTACCCTCGGCCGCCAGTCGGTAAATACCGAGTGGCGGATGGGCTTTGACGTAAGCCTGTTGTTGTCTAAGCCGTGTCGCGACTTCTTCGACGCAACCCTCCAACCGATCCGGCTCAAAGTAGGGCTCGTCGAGATGGCTCAGGTATTCAGGAGAGGCTTCATTGGTGTGGAGGGATAGCACGGGTGCAGTCATTTTCATGGCTCCTATATACAAGGACGTCGTACGCAAGGCCGCGTTGACAGGTCTCGGAAGCGATGAATAAGACGATGAGCCGCTGATTGAGTGCAATTCCGGCGCGGGTGGCATTTGCAGCGAATAGGAAAGTTCGTAGGTCCAGATGCGCCTTTTCCTACATCACAGAGCATCTGTCGCGTGGTTTTTCGGGAGGCGGTGTGTCAGGTGAGCAATCAGGGGGCTGATACACCGCTTTCGCGAGCAGGCTCGCTCCCACAGAGGAGGCATGCAGACAGTTATTCGGTACTGCCCAGCCCTTGCCAATGCTTGAGGCCAATGAAGATGAACCGCAGTTGCTGAGTAATCTTTGCCTGGGGCGTGAGGTGTTCGGGGAGGGCTTGGGCGGGTGGGTCGATGATGTCCGGCAGGGTGGCGAATACGCTCTTGACGATGAGGTCGGCCATCACGCCTAAGGCGGCCAGGTCCAGGTGCTGCAACTTGGGCATCAAGGCCAGGTCGGCGGCCAGGTCCGAGCTGATGTCTTCGCGCAGTTGGGCGATGGCCTGGCGCACCGGCAGGGAGCCGCCGTATTGCTCGCGGGCCAGGAACAGGAACTGCGATCGATTGGCCTGCACCACATCGAGAAAGATCCGCACAGACGCATCGATAATGCCGCCCATGACGAATTCGTTGTGGCGTACCAGGCGGATGGTTTCGCGAAAGGTCTGGCCGACTTCGCTGACCAGTGCCAGGCCCAGTTGGTCCATGTCGTCGAAGTGCCGGTAGAACCCGGTGGGCACGATGCCGGCCGTCCGGGCGACTTCCCGCAGGCTCAGGCTGCCGAACCCCCGGCCGCACTCCATCAAATGGCGGGCTGCATCCATCAGGGCAATTCGGGTCTGTTGTTTCTGTTCGGCGCGGGGCAGCATCGCAAGGCGGGCTTCTGATTCACGGGAGCGATGCACTCTAGCAAATCGGCTTTGTCGACGTCGAACGGTAGAGAGGGATCAGACGGGAAAAACGAAGGGCTTGAAAAGTCAAAAGCCCGATTGCAGGAATCGGGCTTTTTTCTGGGCCACCATGGGCTCAGCTCACTATGCCGTTGCGTTCGATTGTGCGATCACCACCGCCTTCGGCCACGGTTTCGCCCAGTTTGGTGCGGGAAGACCCGTCTTCAGCGAGGGTCTGGCCAGGTGTGCGGTCAGAACCGTCTGCGGCGAGGGTCTGGCCAGGTGTGCGGTCAGAACCGTCTGCGGCGAGGGTCTGGCCAGGTGTGCGGTCAGAACCGTCTTCGGCGAGGGTCTGGCCAGGTGTGCGGTCAGAACCGTCTTCGGCAAGGGTTTGGCCAGGTGTGCGAGAAGAACCGTCCTCAACCAGACCTTTTTCTTCCAGACGATCACGGCCACCTTCGGTAACAGTCTGGCTGTAGACAGAGTGGCTGTCCTTGGCCTGTGGCGTGGCTTGTTCGGCAGCTGGCAATGCAAAGGCAGTCGAGGCCAGCAGTGAAAGGGACAGGCTCATCAGTAATTGGCGTTTCATGATCGTTGCTCCGTGGGAGGGCGATAAAGTGGGTACGACGGCAATGCTACTCTCGATAAGTCGATATAAAAGTTCATAAACGCAATGGTAATAATCAACGGAATTGATTGTTCTGGGCGAAGGCTCTAGAGCGGGCCTTTCCGAGGTGTGGTTTTGCACCTAGGTGGGTATTTTGTACTCATCGCTGCCTCGCAAATGTGCGGCTTCGGTAACAGTTTGTTGGCTGATCAGTCAGGATTCTTGCGTTTTTTTATGCCGTTCATCGGCACCAGTCGGCCGTTTTACCAGTCCAACCCTTCATAACGAACCGACTGCAGGTTCGTGTTTTCAGCGGCGTCGCGGTTGCGGACGCTGACTTGTCATCAGGAGCCTTGTGCATGACGCGCACCTCGAAAATCCTCGCCTGGAGCTTTGCCAGCCTTGTTGTCCTGCTGGCCGTGCTGGTCCTGGTCATCGCGTTCTTCGACTGGAACCGCATTAAGCCCACGCTCAATGCCAAGGTTGCCGAGGCGTTGCATCGCCCCTTCGCTATCCACGGTAACTTGGCGGTGTCCTGGCAGCGTGAGCCGGAGGAGGGAGGCTGGCGAGCTTGGTTGCCGTGGCCCCACGTGGTGGCCGAGGACTTGAGCCTGGGCAACCCGGATTGGTCGAAAACCCCGCAAATGGTCACGTTAAAACGTGTTGAGTTGCGCCTGTCGCCCTTGGCCTTGCTGGCCCGGCGGGTGGCGATTGCGCGTATCGACCTGACGGAGCCCAGCGCCAACCTGCAACGCCTGGCTGATGGGCGCGCCAACTGGACTTTCCAATTCGATCCGAAAGACCCGGACGTCGAGCCATCCAGCTGGGTGGTGGACATCGGCACCATCGGCTTCGACAAGGGCCACGTCACCCTTGACGACCAGGCGCTCAAGACCCGGCTCGACCTGTTGATCGACCCGTTGGGCAAACCCATCCCGTTCAGCGATATCGTCGGTGACAAGGTCGCCCAAAAAACTCAGGGCCAAGGTGCGACACCGCAGGACTACGCGTTCGCCTTCAAGGTCAACGGGCAGTATCACGGGCAAAGCCTGGCCGGCTCCGGCAAGGTCGGTGGCCTGCTGGCATTGCAGGATGCGTCACGACCCTTTCCGCTCCAGGCCCAGGCGAAAATCGCCGAGACCCACGTCGAACTGGCCGGCACCCTCTCCGACCCGATGAATCTCGGGGCCTTGGACTTGCGCTTGAAACTGGCCGGCAACAGCCTGGCTCATCTCTACCCGCTGACCGGCGTGACCCTGCCGGATTCGCCGCCTTATGCCACTGATGGCCGCTTGATCGCCAAGCTGCATGAGCCGGGTGGGGCGCTGTTTCGCTATGAGGCGTTCAACGGCAAGATCGGCGACAGCGATATCCATGGCGACCTGGCCTATGTCGCCAGCCAGCCGCGGGCGAAGCTCAGTGGCGCGCTGGTCTCCAATCAACTGCTTTTCAGCGATTTGGCGCCGCTGATCGGGGCCGACTCCAATGCCGAGCAAAAGGCCCGGGGCGGCACCAGCAAGCAGCCGTCCGACAAGGTCTTGCCCGTGGAAGAATTTCGCACCGAGCGTTGGAGTGTGATGGACGCCGATGTGAAGTTCACTGGCAAACGCATCGTCCATAGTGAGCAGTTGCCGTTCACCGATCTGTACACCCATCTGGTGCTCAACGATGGGCAGTTGAGCCTCGAGCCCCTGCGTTTCGGCGTGGCCGGTGGCCGTCTCGATGCGCAGATCCGCCTCAACGGGCACACTCAGCCCCTTGAAGGCCAGGCGAAGTTGACGGCGCGCGGCTTCAAGCTCAAGCAGCTGTTCCCGGGTTTTGAGCCGATGAAAACCAGCTTCGGCGAACTGAACGGCGATGCCGATATCACCGGCCGCGGCAATTCGGTGGCGGCGTTGCTGGGCACTTCCAACGGCACGTTGAAAATGCTCATCAACGATGGTGCCATCAGTCGTGAGCTGATGGAGTTGGCGGGGCTGAACGTCGGCAACTACGTGGTGGGGAAAATCTTTGGCGACAAGGAAGTGAAGATCAACTGCGCGGCGGCGGATTTCGATATCAAGACGGGCCTGGCGACCACGCGCCTGTTCGTGTTCGACACCGAGAACGCGATCATTTACATCGACGGCACGGCGAACATGGCGAATGAACAGCTGGACCTGACCATCACCCCAGAGTCCAAGGGCTGGCGCCTGATTTCCCTGCGCTCGCCGTTGTACGTGCGAGGCCCGTTCGCCAAGCCCGCCGCCGGGGTCAAGGCGGTGCCGCTGATGCTGCGCGGTGCCGGGATGGTGGCGTTGGGTGTGATCGCAACACCGGCCGCCGGCTTGCTCGCGTTGGTGGCGCCCAGCGGCGGAGAGCCGAAAGAGTGCGCGCCGCTGCTGGAGCAGTTGAAGGCGGGCAAGGCGCCGGTGACGGTCAAGCCGACCCGGTAGCCGAGCCTTGCAGTGATACTGCCGGCCCCATCGCGAGCAGGCTCGCTCCCACATTCGACCGAGTTTCTTCAGGAAGAATGCGGTCCCCTGTGGGAGCGAGCCTGCTCGCGATGGCGGTATTAGAGATCGGCCAGGAGATCGGCCATGTCATCGGCATGTTCTTCTTCCTGGGCGAGGATGTCTTCGAAGATGCGCCGGGTGGTCGGGTCTTTTTCACCGATGTACTGGATGATTTCCCGGTAGCTGTCGATGGCGATCCGTTCTGCCACCAGGTCCTCGTACACCATTTCTTTGAGGGTGTTGCCCGCCACGTACTGGGCGTGGGAATTGCGGGTCAACAGGTCGGGGTTGAATTCCGGCTCGCCGCCCAGTTGCACGATGCGTTCGGCGAGTTTGTCGGCGTGTTCGGCTTCCTGGTTCGCGTGCTCGAGGAATTCACTGGCCGCCACGCTGGCCTTGAGGCCGGTGGCCATGAAGTAGTGGCGCTTGTAGCGCAGCACGCAGACCCATTCGGTGGCCAGTGCTTCGTTGAGCAGGCGGACGACTTCTTGCCGATCGGCGCCGTAGCCTTCGGTCACTGCACCGTTCTGCACGTTCTGCCGTGCACGTTCGCGCAGGGTGGTTACATCGGATAAGTGCATGTCGCTCATCTCGTTCTCCTGGAGGCTGATCCGGTGGGAGCGTCACGCTCTGATGGCGCGATCACTTCTTTAGGTGGGAGTGATGGGCGAAGCAAAAAGTTTTATGAAATACCCCGTGTAGGAGCTGCCGAGTGCAACGAGGCGGCGATCTTGTCCCCGACAATTGAGTCATGAGCGAACGCCAAAAAAGCAAAGTCAAAAGATCGTCCGAACGCGGTCCGAGCCTTCGGCAGCGGCTACGCCTGCGACATCGCAAACACCGGGGGGAACCCCGACAGCCGCGCTTCCTCCCCTAGCCACTGGAAGAACGCCCGCACCGGCGGATGGCGTTCGCGGCCCGGGACGCACAGGGCGCTGTAGCCGGCGCCATTGACCTGAACGTCCGGGCGATAGCCCACCAGCAAGCCGCTGGCGATGCTTTCAGAGACCAGAATATTGCTCGCCAGCACTAGGCCCTGGCCGGCAATCGCCGCTTGCAAGGCGTAATGCTCCTCGTCGTACTCGCGCATGCATGGCTGCCGGGTAAGCCAGGTTTCCCCGGCCTGGGCGCACCAGGCATCCCAACCGTGGGCGTACAGCTTGGAGTTGTGCCAATGCACGCTGATCAGCGTCGGCACCTGCCGGGCCGCCAGGGCCACCTGTTCAGGCGAACCATAGACCCCGAAGCTTTCATCGAACAGGCACATGCCGTACAGGTTCGGGTAGGTATCCAGGCTGTAGCGCACCACCAGGTCGACGCTGGCGTCCTGGTGCAGGTCGATCACCTCGCAGTGGGTGTCCAGGCGCACGTTGATGTTGGGGTGGCGTGTATAAAAACGCCCCAGGCGAGGCACCAGCCACAGGGCGGCAAACGCTGCAGTGGTGGACAGGGTCAGGTGACTGGTGCTGCGTTGCGGGCGCAGGGTGTCGACGCTTTGCGCCACTTCCAGCAACGCCCCGTGCAGGCTGTGAAACAAACGTTGCCCGCCGTCGGTGAGGCGTACCTGGCGTGGCAGGCGTTCGAACAGCGCCAGCCCCAGCCAGCTCTCCAGGGATCGAATCTGATGGGAGACCGCGGTAGGTGTCACCGACAACTCCGCTGCTGCCGCCTTGAAACTGAGCAGCCGCGCGGCTGCCTCGAAAGCCCGCAGGGCGTTAAGCGGCAGGTTGGCGAACATCCTAATTCTCCTGAAATACGATGGGTGAGATTAATTCATCCAAATGAACTAACGCTCATTTGTCTGTCAGCGGCAGCGAGCTTCAAGCTACAGGGAAAAAGCAGTGTTGATTGTAGCCGTATAAAAGGAGATTAAGATGAGTAAAATTCTTGTGGTGCATGGCAGTCCCCGTGGTGAACGCTCTCATTCCCGGCGTTTGACCGAGGCCTTTGTTTCGGCGTGGCAGGCCGCCCATCCGCAATCCCAATTGACCCGTCGCGAAGTCGGTCGGACGGTGATTGCGCCGGTCAACGAAGCTTTCATCGCCGCGGCGTTCTACCCCGAGCCCCAGGCGCGACCGTTGACCATGCAGGCGGACCTGGCCCTGAGCGATGTCTTGGTCGGGGAGTTGCTAGCCCATGACCGATTGGTGATCTCCGCGCCCATGCACAATTTCAGCGTGCCCAGCGGCGTGAAGGCCTGGATCGACCAGATCGTGCGCATCGGGCTGACGTTCAACCACAGCCTGGATAACGGCGTGTCGCACTACGAGCCGCTGGTGTTGGGTAAGAAGGCGCTGATCGTGACCAGTCGCGGCGATTTCGGTTTCGGGCCCGGCGGCCAGCTGGAAAGCATGAACCACGCCGACACGCTGTTGCGCACCGTCCTGGGGTTTATCGGCATCACCGATGTGACGGTGGTGGCGGCAGAAGGCGAAGAATCGGCCGAGCGCAGCTTTGCGTTGTCCTGCGCCGAGGCCCAGGAGCGTTTGCTGGCGCTGGCGCGGACGTTCTGATCGGCCCAACGGACGCAATCTCTGGCCATGGGGCCATGGCAGTGACACGGGTGTCATAGACAGGTCATCATCAGTACCGATGCTGACCCCTCTTGATCACAAGGATGTCGCCATGTCGCAACGCTGCGCCACTCGTTACCCGCTGGTACTGGTCCCGGGGATGTTCGGGTTCATACGCCTGGTGCTGTATCCGTACTGGTATGGGATCGTCTCGGCGTTGCGTCGCGGCGGGGCCGTGGTCGTGGCGGTGAAGGTTTCGCCGCTGCACTCTTCCGAGGAGCGCGGCGAGCAATTGCTGGCGCGGATCGAGGAGATCCTGCGGCAAACCGGTGCGCCGAAAGTCAACCTGATCGGCCACAGCCAAGGCAGTCTCACCGCCCGCTATGCAGCCGCCAAACGCCCGGACCTGGTAGCGTCGGTCACGTCGGTGGCCGGCACCAACCACGGCTCAGAACTGGCGGATTACCTGCAAGCCCACTACCCCGCCGACAGCGCCAAGGGACGCGTGCTCAGTGCCGTGCTGCGCCTGATCAACACCTTGATGAGCCTGCTGGAAACCGGTTATCGCGGGCCGAAGCTGCCGGTGGATATTCACGCTTCCCATGCCTCCCTGACCACCGCCGGGGCGGCACTGTTCAACCAACGTTATCCACAGGGTCTGCCGCTAACCTGGGGCGGCAATGGACCGGAAGAGGTCAATGGCGTGCGATATTACTCGTGGTCCGGCACCTTGCAGCCGGGCAAGACTGACAAGGGGGGCAACCTGTTCGACGGCACCAACCGCAGCTGCCGTTTATTTGCTCGTACGTTTGTTAGGGAGGCGGGGCAGTGCGACGGTATGGTCGGACGCTACAGCTCGCACCTGGGCACAGTGATCGGCGATGACTATCCGCTGGACCACTTCGATATCGTCAATCAATCGCTGGGGCTGGTGGGCAAGGGGGCCGAGCCGATCCGGTTGTTTGTCGAGCATGCCGAGCGGTTGAAGGCTGCTGGCGTGTAGCTCAGGCACAGAGGATCCACCTGGTGAAGGTGTAACAGGTTTTGTCTACACTGCACTTCATCGCCACACCCTCGTGTGGCAGCCAGGAGAACCACCATGAAGACGCTGCGTGTGCCTTTGTTGATGATCGGTTTATTGCTTTGTTCCCAGGGCTTCGCCGAAACGGCGCAGCAGTCTAAGATGACCACCTGCAACGCCGACGCTACCGCCAAGGCGCTCAAGGGCGACGAGCGCAAGGTCTTCATGAGCAACTGCCTCAAGGCTACCCCGCAGGAGCGCATGAAAACCTGCAACGTCACGGCCACCGAGCGGGCTCTGAAGGGGGACGCCCGCAAGGCGTTCATGAGTGAGTGCCTGAAGAAAAAATAAGCGTTGAATCCATAACTCTATCGCGAGCAAGCGCGCTTCCACAGTGGGTTTGTATTGTCCGGCCCAGGGTGGAAGCGCGCTTGCTCGCGATGAGAGCGACACAGCCACTGCAAAAAACACCTGAACTGCGACCAAGGTCGGCCGACACAATCCCTAGTGCTGCCAGCGGATCGCTGGCAGACTGCCGATCCTTTTACGCCGTTTTGTCCTGAGGCTGTATGCCAACGTTTTCTCAGCGTCATGTGTTGTTGGTGATCAGTTGGGTGATCATTTTTGGTGGGCTGTTGCTGGTGTTGCCGCTGCGCCTGTTGCCGAGCCTGCTGGCCGGGCTGCTGGTGTTCGAACTGGTCAACATGCTCACCCCGCAGTTGCAACGCCTGATCGAAGGCCGCCGCGCTCGCTGGCTGGCGGTGGCATTGCTGGGCACGCTGGTGGTCAGTGCGCTGACGCTGATCTTCGCAGGTGCCTTCAGTTTCCTGTTACATGAAGCGGAAAACCCTGGCGCGTCCCTGGACAAGTTCATGACCGTGGTCGACCGTGCCCGTGGGCAATTGCCGCCGTTCATCGACGCTTACCTGCCGGCCAGCGCCGCCGAATTCCGGGTGGCGATCGGCGACTGGGTGAGCAAACACCTGAGCGACCTGCAACTGGTGGGCAAGGACGCGGCCCACATGTTCGTGACGCTGCTGATCGGCATGGTGCTGGGGGCCATCGTTGCCCTGCAACGCATCCCCGACCTGACCAAGCGCAAGCCCCTGGCTGCAGCGCTGTTCGATCGTCTGAACCTGCTGGTCAAGGCGTTTCGCAACATCGTGTTCGCCCAGATCAAGATTTCCTTGCTCAACACCTTCTTCACCGGGATTTTTCTGGCGGTGGTGCTGCCGCTGTTCGGCATACATCTACCCTTGGCCAAGACCCTGATCGTGATGACGTTTTTGCTGGGGCTGCTGCCGGTCATTGGCAACCTGATGTCCAACACCCTGATCACCATTGTCGCCATGTCACTGTCGATCTGGGTGGCGGTGGCGGCGCTGGGTTACCTGATCGTGATCCACAAGCTCGAGTACTTCCTCAACGCCCGCATCGTCGGCGGGCAGATCAGCGCCAAGTCCTGGGAGTTGCTCATGGCGATGCTGGTGTTCGAAGCCGCGTTCGGCCTGCCGGGAGTGGTGGCGGGGCCGATTTATTATGCGTATCTCAAGAGTGAGTTGAAGCAGGTGGGGATGGTTTGATCCGGTAGGCGTCGCCTGTTCTGGCGCCATCGCGAGCAGGCTCGCTCCCACAGTTGACCGAGTTCCTTCAGAGGGAATGCGATTCAATGTGGGAGCGAGCCTGCTCGCGATGGACGCGCCGCAGAACTGGATCAGACCTGAGTGCCGTACCGCTTCATCGCCTCGATCGCCAACCCGCTGCCGATACTGCCGAAGATATTGCCTTCCACATGCCGCGCCTGGGGCAGCATCGCCGAGACGCTGTTGCGCAGCGCCGGAATGCCGCTGGAGCCGCCGGTGAAAAACACCGTGTCGACCTGATCGACCCGCACGTTGGCATCGTTGAGCAACTGCGTGACGCTGCCGCGTACCCGCTCCAGCAAGCCGTCGATGGCCGACTCGAACAAGGCCCGGCTCAGGTCCACGCTCAGGCCCGGCTCGATCCGGTCCAGCGGCACGTGGCGTTGGTCGGATTGAGTCAGCTGGATCTTGGTTTCTTCCACTTCCATCGCCAGCCAGTGCCCGGCGCGCTGTTCGATCAGCTTGAACAGCCGGTCGATGCCGCCGGTGTCTTCGATGTCGTAGCGCATGCTGCCCAGGGCCAGGGTGGTTTTTTGCGAGTACACCGCGTTGATGGTGTGCCAGGTCGCCAGGTTCATGTGGTGGCTGGTGGGCATGTAGGCGCCGCTCTTCATGCGGCTGCCGTAGCCAAACAGCGGCATCAGGCCGGCCAGCGAGAGCTGCTTGTCGAAATCGGTCCCGCCGATGTGCACGCCACCGGTGGCGAGGATGTCGGCGTGGCGGTTGTCGTGTGTGCGGCGCTCGGGCGACAGGCGCACCAGGGAGAAGTCCGAGGTGCCGCCGCCGATGTCGACGATCAGCACCAGCTCCTCTTTCTCGATGGTCGATTCATAGTCGAATGCCGCCGCGATGGGCTCATATTGGAACGAGACTTCCTTGAAACCGATGGCGCGGGCGACGTCCACTAAAGTGTTTTCCGCTTCCTGGTCGGCCATTTCATCGTCGTCGACAAAAAACACCGGGCGACCCAGCACCACTTCTTCGAACTCCCGACCGGCGGTGGCTTCGGCACGTTTCTTCAACTGGCCGATGAACAGCCCCAGCAGATCCTTGAACGGCATGGCCGTGCCCAACACGCTGGTGTCGTGCTTGATCAGCTTGGAGCCCAGCAGACTCTTGAGCGAGCGCATCAGCCGGCCTTCGTAGCCTTCCAGGTATTCGTGCAGGGCCAGTCGGCCATACACCGGACGGCGCTCCTCGAGATTGAAAAAGACCACCGAGGGCAGGGTGATCTTGTCGTCCTCCAGCGCGATCAACGTTTCCATGCCGGGGCGCAGCCAGCCGACAGTGGAGTTGGACGTGCCAAAGTCGATGCCACAGGCACGGGCCGGGGATGCGTTTTTCATGTCTTTCGGGTTCCAGTTGAAAAAACGGCCGCGCAGTGTATGTCAGTGCGGCGCGGATTCGAAGGCCGGTTATCTGCTAATTCGCAATCGTTGGCCTTGAAAGACGGCATCGCACCCCCAAACTTGCTGGCATGAGCCTGGTAGCACAGGGCGGGCACAAGAACCGCCGCCGGCTGCCGATAAACTTCTGAAGCGCCGCCCGGTCACAAACCTTGAGATTGGTCAAACTCCGGGGCTTGTATTACGAGCATGCTGTGCATGGCGGCGCTATATCGATAACGGATGGTGATCCTTCAATGGACTTCAAAGACTATTACAAGATCCTGGGTGTTGAGCCGACGGCCGACGACGCCACGATCAAGGCCGCCTATCGCAAACTGGCGCGCAAGTACCACCCGGATGTGAGCAAGGAAAAGGACGCCGAGACCCAGTTCAAGGACGTCTCCGAAGCCTATGAAGCGCTGAAAAGCGCCGACAAGCGCGCCGAGTACGACGAGCTGCGCCGCTACGGCCAGCACGGCCAGCCGTTCCAGGGCCCGCCGGGTTGGCAGAGCCGTGGTGGTTTTGACGGCCAGGACACCGGGGATTTCTCGGACTTCTTCAGTTCGATTTTCGGTAATCGCGGGCCGGGTTTCGGCGGCGGACAGTCAGGTCGCAGCGCCGGCCGTCGAGGGCAAGACGTGGAAATGGAATTACCGATCTTCCTGGAAGAGACCCTGTCGAGCGAGTCGAAAAAGGTCAGCTTCCAGGTGCCGCAGTACAACGCGGCCGGCCAGCATGTGAGCAACACCAGCAAAAGCCTGAACGTGAAGATCCCGCTGGGGGTGACCGACGGCGAACGCATCCGCCTCAAGGGCCAGGGTGCGCCGGGCGTCGGCGGCGGCGCCAATGGCGATTTGTACCTGACCATTCGTTTCGCGCCGCACCCCAAGTTCGATGTCGAAGGCCAGGACCTGATCATCACCTTGCCCCTGGCGCCGTGGGAATTGGCGCTGGGCACTGAAGTGGCGGTCCCGACCCTCACCGGCAAGATCAACCTCAAAGTCCCGGCCGGCAGCCAGAATGGCCAACGCATGCGCGCCAAGGGCCACGGTCTGCGTAACAAGGCCGGCGAGCGCGGTTACCTGTTCGTGCAACTCAAGGCCGTGATGCCCAAGGTCAGCGACGAAACGGTCAAGGCGTTGTGGGCGGAACTGGCGAAGAAAGCCGTGTTCGATCCGCGGGAGAACTTCTGACAGCGCCCCGTTTCTGTTGGTAGGAGCTGTGTAGGAGCTGACGAGTGAAACGAGGCTGCGATCTTTTGATCTTGATCTTTCGCTCTAAACTCAATGGGTAACGGAAAGATCGCAGCCTCGTTTCACTCGTCAGCACCTACACAGTAAAAGCATTGGGAGAAGCAGACCATGAGCAACCCGATCATTGAACTGAACCTGGTGGAATTCTGTGAAGCCGCCGCATTGGCCGATGTCCATGTGATCGAAATCGTCGAGCATGGCATCCTCGAACCCCACGGCGCGGCCCCGACGGATTGGCGTTTCACCGATTACGAACTGACCCTGGCCAAGCGTGCCGCGAAGCTGCGGCACGACCTGGACCTGGAATGGGAAGGCGTTGCCCTGGCGCTGGACCTGCTGGAGGAAGTCCAGCAATTGCGGGACGAGAACCGGCGGCTGCGCCGGCAGCTGGGTCGTTGGGTGGACTGACAGCGGCGCTCGTGCCCGTTATGTCTTGTCGAAATAGCGATAAATAGTTACCGCACTCTTCGAGCGCGCGCTGGTTAGGCTCGGGTTTTCCAGCATCAAGGACGACCCGATATGTCAGAACCCATTCTTCCCCCCGTGAGGCCTGAAGCCCGCGGCCTGCACTTGGACCTGCTCAAAACTCGTATTCCCGGTTGGTACAGCGGGGCCATCGTGCAGCGCCAGCAGGCGCTGAGCGAGCATGCGCTGGAACTGCCAGACTGGTATGTAAAGGCCTCCCACGAAACCAGGGCCAACCTCAAGAGCCGTCATTCGCGCTACCGCGAGACCTTGAACCAGGTCGATAACACCTTGGGCGATATCCGGGATGTTCGTGCCTTTGCCGAGCCGCTGCTTAAGCAGGCGATTGAGGCTGAGTTCAAGCAGGAGCTGAACGTCCACCAAGTCTATTTCGTCCGCAAGTACGGACGCCAAGTTCGCAGTGATTTCTTTGGCGCGCTCGTCCTGGATAACGGAGAGCGTCATTTCAATCAGTACGAATACCACGGCGCTTCGCTGTTGGAGACCGCGCTGGGCAACTTCGAACCTGACGAAGAAAACCAGCCAGGTTGTGCCGATTGCACGCTTATCACCACTCAGCGCCCGTTTTATGGTGGGGCGGTCGAGCCTTCCATCAGTGCCTTTCGCGCGGGGGCGTTGTCGATTGCGCCCCAAGCCTTTGCCAAGCTATGTCGCACGTTGGACCTGGGGCGCCAGTATCAAGAACACATCAACGCTATCGTACGGCCGGCAGATGAGGTGTCACGCAACCCGTTGGACCGCCAACTGCGCGATCATCACCGGCAAGGTTTGGCGCTGAGCATGGAGCTCGCCTGGGCAAAGGGGGATATCAGTCGGGCGGCTTATCGAATGTTGCAACAGGTGGTCGGCGACCAGGACGCAATCACCTTGGACGACCGCGCGGTGACCTTCACTTCGCTGAACGTTTTCGACATCGAGTTGGTTGGCCCGGTGCTGATCGGACCGGAGCGTGAAAACAGCCGGCGAGTCGAGCGGCTCGTGGCCTACCTTCCCGGTGATCCCGAGCAGCCGCTGAAGGAGTTTGCTTCCAGCGCCGACTTCATGGCTGAAACGCGGCGGCGCCTGCACGGCATCACCTATCGGCGCTTTTTCAGCCGTTTTGTGCCGCTGCGCAAGCAAGGCGTTTTTTTCGAGCAGTTCAACCGGTTCTACCAACCCTCTGAGCAGGCAGAGGACCAGGTCGACTACCCGCTCAAGCCGAACCTGCGGCGGCTGCCCATGGGCACTTCGCCCATTCCCGCCCCGTTGTGGGAGTCCTTGCGGCGACGGCAGATCCAGAAGATCCAACTCGACGCACGGGCGGTAGCGGTGCCCACCGGTGATGAAGACAAGAAAGCCCGTCTGGCGCGCCAGGAAAGTTATTTGAATGCGGTCATCGATGTGCTCAACCTGGGAGCGTTCGTCGTGCCAGGGCTGGGGCCGCTGATGTTGACGGTTGGGGCGGTACAGATGTTCAACGAGGCCTTTGAGGGCATCGAAGCGTTCGAACGGGGGGAGACCAAAGAAATGTGGGCGCATTTTTCCAGCGTCGCCCTCAATACCGCGTTCGTGGCCACGGGCGCCGCGGTGCTGCCGCATATCCAATGGTCCAACGCCGTGGATCAGTTGGAACCGGTCCAGTTGGACAACGGCGAATCGCGGCTGTGGCGTCCCGACTTGACCCCCTACCGGAGCGATCTTGTGCCGCCCGCGGGTGCAGTGCCGGACGCTCGAGGTTTGCATCGGGTCAACGGCCGTCAGGTCCTGGTGCTGGATGGCCAGCACTATGAAGTGCAGCGGGATCCGTCCACGCAGCGGTATCGCATTCGGCACCCCTCCCGACCGGATGCCTATCAGCCCGAGTTGACGGACAACGGCAGCGGCGCGTGGAACCATGAACTGGAGCACCCCTATGGCTGGGAGGGCGCGAAGTTGATAAAGCGGCTAGGGCATCGGGTCAAGGATTTCAGCGCGGCGGAACTGGAGCAGATTCGCATCGCCAGCGGCACCCCTGACGATGTGCTACGACGTGTACACGTGGAGGGCGCGCCGATGCCGGCGTTGCTGGCCGATACGATCACGCGCTTCGACATTTGTCGGCAAATCGAGGTGTTGACCGGGCAACTGCAAAGCGAAGACGCGCTGCAATACGACAACGCCGAGCCGATGGCCCAGTTGCACTTGCTCACCCGTTATGGCCCGTGGCCAAAGGGGCTGCAGCTGGAGGTGCTCGATCACTCGGGCAGGCGTCTGTGGCAATTCGCCCCCGGGCCTGAAGGTAACGCCGCAGCCCAGGGGGGCAGCCTCGCCGAAGCGAACGTGCGGACGCCTTCGGTGTTGAAAAACCTGATCGAGGCGGTGGATGCCGCCGGCGGCGACCTGTTGGCGGATGCGCGCCCGGCCATGGCGAAAACCGACATGCCGGCCCGAGTTCGCCTGCTCAGGAAAAAACTCGCGGAGATCGTGGTGCGTGAGAAAGCGGGTTTGTTCAATGACTATTATGGCAAGGAGGACTTCTCGAACGACCCCCGTGCGACGTTGATCAAATCCCGCTTCCCTTCGGTCCCCGCCGGGGCAATCGACCAGATGCTGGCCCATGCCAGCCCGACTGAAACAGAACACATGGCTGCATGGGATTTCGCCAATGCAGCCCAGACCAAACCCATCCCGTTGCGTATCGCCGAAGAGCTGCGTCATTTCCAGCGGGCCGTGCGGATGAACCGAGCCTACGAGGGGTTGTACCACGAGCCGTTGGCCACCGCCGATACGTCGCGGTTGGCGCTGGCGACCTTGAAAACCTTGTCGGGTTGGAGTGATGCGGTGCGCATCGAGTTGCGCGAAGACGACGTGACCGGCGTATTGATCGACGCGATCGGGCCGCAGGACGCGCAGCAGATCAAATACGTGGTCAAGGATGAGGGGGCCTACAAGTCTTTCGACGACCAGGGCAACGACCTGAGCCACTGGGGGAGCCTCTACGATGCGTTGCTGCGTGCCCTTCCGGATGCCGAGCGCCAGGCAATCGGCCTGCCGTCGATCCATCAAGCAGACCTGTTGAAACAGACCATTGGTGCCGCCCCATTGAGCCGGGATTCCCTGGCGAGCCTCTTGAAGCTGCCACCGATCAAGCCCTGGTTCAAATCGCCGATGCGCCTGGCCTCGGGCCAGCTCGGCTACCCGTTGGGGGGGCTGCGCGAACTGTTGGGGGTGGGGCGTTCACCGCAAAGCCGGGTCCTTGAGCTGTACCCGGACTATACCGCGCAAGAAGTCGAGGCTTTGCTGGATTCATTGGGCGGGGGAGCCGTCAAGGAGCTGAAGCGGCGTAAGGTCGAGCTGAATATGCTGCATCGGGATCTGGACCGTTGGGCCAACACGCCGGCTTGGCGTGAGGTGGGGCGTCAGCGTTACGTGGATGTGGACCCGCAAGCCAGGCGAGCGCTGGCTGAGCGCATCAAGCGTTGCTGGCGGCGCCAGGCTCCGGTGGTATCGGCGATGGACGGCAGCAGGGTGGGATATGAGTTGAGGATTAGCCAACAGTATGTGGGAGGCCTTCCCGACCTGACCGCCGATTTCAGCCATGTGGTCTCACTGAGGTTGAATGATATGGGGCTTACAACCGCGGACAGTGAAAGTTTCCTCGCCAGTTTTTCTTCCCTTCGCTGGTTGGATATGACCCGCAACAGGCTGACTCATCTTCCCGCCACGCTAGAGGCGATGAAGGGCCTGACCAAGCTCGATCTGGGATCTAATCAGATATTTCTGACACCCCAAAGCGTCGTAACGCTACAAAGCTTGACCCGACTGAAAGTACTCAATCTGGAGTTTAATCCGCTGGGAAGCTTGCCGGATTTCAGTTTTTTGTCCGATCTGAGGGGCCTGTATTTGAAGGGCACCGGCATTAGTGTCTGGCCCAGCGGCCTCAGTGAGCTGCCTCTGGATCGGCTGGATTTGCGCGACAACCAACTGACCCAGGTCCCGGACAATCTGATTGATCCGCCGGCAGAGCGTGCTCGCGCCACCGCTCGCCTCAATGGGGTGACGCTCTTGCAGGGTAATCCGTTGAGCGAGCTGACCGAGCAGCGCTTGGGCGATTACTGGACGAACCTCTCGCTGTCGCATCCGCAATGGCTGGCTTTGCGTGGGTACGGTGCGTTTGGGCCTGCCTCTACCGGCAGGCCGTCAAGCGTGCAGCAGTGGTTACGCAATTTGCTGGGAACCGAGCTAGAGGCAAAGAAAGCTTTGTGGCAAAGCCTGGCAAATGAACCGCAGTCCAAGGAGTTGTTTCACCTGTTGAATCGATTGGCCGGTTCTTACGAGGGCCAGGAAAACTATTCGGACCTTCAGGCTCGTGTTTGGCAGATGCTTGAAGCGGCCAGGGATTCCACGCAGTTGCGTCGTGAACTGTTTGAACTGGCCGGCGCCCCGGCGTGCGTGGATCGGGCGTCGTTGTCGTTCAGCTACCTGGAAATCAGGTTGATGATTCACAACGCCATGGCTACGGCGGCGGCAGGGGACGAGGCGGCGACGTTGGTTCGCCTGGCGAAGGGGTTGTTTCGCCTTGATGAGGTGGAGCGCATCGCCCAGCAGGATATCCAGCAGCGGCGTGATGCTATCAATGCCCGTCTCGATCTCACGGCCGCGAAGAAGGTCGAAAAAATAAAGAAGATAGAAGAGGTCGAGGTTCGTCTGGCCTATCGCGTGGGTCTGAAGGCGCGACTGGAGCTACCGAAACAACCCTCAGGCGCACGGTTTGTCTCGATGGGACAGGTTACGGGTCCGATGCTCGATGCGGCGGCCGCCCTCGTCTTGGCGCTGGACGATACGCCTGCGCAATTCCAGTCGCTGGTGAGCCGGGATTTCTGGATCGACTACCTGAGGCAACAACATCCGGCGTCCTTCCAGGCGCTGACCGACACGCTCATCGCCAAGCAGATTGAACTGGATGAGGCGAAGGTCGCCGGCACCCTGGAGGCGACCGACTATGCCTCTCAATCCGAGGCGTTGGCCTTGCAGCATGGCATCAAGGAGGCGGAGCTGATTCAGTCATTGACTCAATCGGAACTGGACGCGCTGAAGGAAAGTACCGAATTGTAGGTTGAACCCGCTCGGTCATTTCAGGGCAGTGAATCTCTGTGGCGAGGGCGCAAGCGCCCTCGCCACAGCATGTTCGGCAAGCGATCCCACTCAGAACAGGAAATAACGCTGCGCCATCGGCAGCACTTCGGCCGGTTCGCACCATAGCAACACACCGTCGGCCTTGACCTGGTAGGTCTGCGGATCGACGTCGATGCTCGGCAGGTAGTCGTTGTGGATCAGGTCGGTCTTCTGCACATCGCGGCAGCCTTTGACCACGGCGATTCTTTTCTTCAGCCCAAGTTGTTCCGGTAACCCCGCCTCGGCGGCGGCCTGGCTGATGAAGGTCAGGCTGGTGGCATGCCGCGAGCCGCCAAAGCTTGCGAACATCGGTCGGTAGTGCACCGGTTGCGGTGTCGGGATCGAGGCGTTGGCATCGCCCATCAGGCTGGCGGCAATCGCCCCACCCTTGAGAATCAAGGTCGGCTTGACGCCGAAGAACGCCGGGCGCCACAGCACCAGATCAGCCCACTTGCCCACTTCGATGGAGCCCACTTCATGGCTGATGCCATGGGTGATCGCCGGGTTGATGGTGTACTTGGCGATGTAGCGCTTGATACGGAAGTTGTCGTTGCCTTTGCCTTCGCCGTCGCCGGGCAGGGCGCCGCGTTGCTTCTTCATCTTGTCGGCGGTCTGCCAGGTGCGCGTGATGACTTCGCCGACGCGGCCCATGGCCTGACTGTCGGAGCTGATCATCGAGAAGGCGCCGAGGTCGTGGAGAATGTCTTCGGCGGCGATGGTCTCGCGGCGGATACGGCTTTCGGCGAAGGCCACGTCTTCGGCAATGTTCGGGTCCAGGTGATGGCAGACCATCAGCATGTCCAGGTGTTCGTCGATGGTGTTGCGGGTGAACGGCCGGGTCGGGTTGGTGGAGCTGGGCAGCACGTTGGCGAAGCCGCAGGCCTTGATGATGTCCGGCGCGTGACCGCCACCGGCACCTTCGGTGTGGTAGGTGTGGATGGTGCGGCCCTTGAAGGCGGCGAGGGTGGTTTCCACGAAACCCGATTCGTTGAGGGTGTCGGTGTGGATCGCCACCTGCACGTCGTACTGGTCGGCCACGCTCAAGCAGTTGTCAATGGCGGCCGGGGTGGTGCCCCAGTCTTCGTGCAACTTCAGGCCGATGGCGCCGGCCTTGACCTGCTCGATCAACGGCTCTGGCAGGCTGGCGTTGCCCTTGCCGGTGAAACCGATGTTCATGGGGAACGCATCGGCGGCCTGGAGCATGCGCGCCAGGTGCCAGGGACCGGGGGTGCAGGTGGTGGCGTTGGTTCCGGTGGCCGGCCCCGTGCCGCCGCCGATCATGGTGGTGACGCCACTCATCAGCGCTTCTTCGATCTGCTGCGGGCAGATGAAATGGATGTGGGTGTCGATACCGCCGGCGGTGAGGATCATGCCTTCGCCAGCGATCACTTCGGTGCTGGCGCCGATGGCGATGGTCACGTCGGGCTGGATATCCGGATTGCCGGCCTTGCCGATGGCCGCGATGCGTCCGTCCTTGAGGCCGACATCGGCCTTGACGATCCCCCAGTGGTCGATGATCAGCGCGTTGGTGATCAAGGTGTCCACGACCTCGGCGGCCAGCAGTTGACTCTGGCCCATGCCGTCGCGAATCACCTTGCCGCCGCCGAACTTCACTTCTTCGCCGTAGGTGGTGAAGTCCTTTTCCACTTCGATCCACAACTCAGTGTCGGCCAGGCGGACCTTGTCACCGACGGTGGGGCCGAACATGTCGGCGTAGGCTTGTCTCGAAATCTTCATGTGCTTTCCTGATCGTTCCCACGCTCTGCGTGGGAATGCCGCCATGGACGCTCTGCGTCCGCTTGTGTGACGCGGAGCGTCACGGGATGCATTCCCACGCAGAGCGTGGGAACGAGCTGACGCTTAGTCCAATTCGCCCATGACCCGCCCGGCAAATCCGAACACCCGGCGATGCCCGGCCAGGTCCACCAGCTCCACTTCGCGGCGCTGGCCCGGTTCGAAGCGCACCGCGGTGCCGGCCGGGATGTTCAGGCGCATGCCACGGCTGGCGGCGCGGTCGAAGGTCAGGGCGTCGTTGGTCTCGAAAAAGTGATAGTGCGAGCCGACCTGGATCGGCCGGTCGCCGCTGTTGGCAACGTTCAGCGTGAGCGTGCGGCGGCCTACGTTGAGTTCGATGTCGCCAGGCTGGACCTGGTATTGCCCTGGAATCATTGCGGTTGCCCCAAAGTCTTGTAGTAAATGGCGGTCGGTGTGTAGGTCCCGTCCGGGCTCTGGCAGTAGTCCGGCAGTTCGCCGACGCGGATGTAGCCCATGGCGCGGTAGAACGCTTCGGCCTCGGAGCCGGCCTCGGTGTCGAGGTACAGCAGGCCGCGCTTGTGCTGATGGGCGCCGAGTTCCAGGGCGCTCATCAATTGTTGGCCCAGGCCCCGGCGGCGGGCCTCGCCGCGGACCAGCAGCTTCTGCACTTCGGCCCGGTTGAGGCCGTTGGGTTTCTGGCACAGGCCTAGCTGGACGCTGGCTTGCACCTGTTCGTCCTTGACCACTACCCACAGCAGCAGGTGGCCCTGGTTGAGGCTGGCCTGGACCTCGTCGAAATAGGCACGTGCCTGGACGGCATCGAGATCGGCCATGAACCCCACGCTGGCGCCGTACCCGACGGCGTCGAGCAACAGATCGATCAGGCCCTGGCGATAATGCGCAAAGCTTTCAGCGTGGACTCGACGCAACTGGGCAGCGTTCATTGGCTTTTCACTCCTTGTTGACGGCAGGCGGTAGCGCCCCGGGATTGAGGATCAACTGCATGAAAGTCAGGTCCAGCCAGCGGCCGAACTTGGTACCCACCTGGGGCATCTGCCCGGTGGTGACGAAACCGGCCCGCTCGTGCAGGCGGATCGACGCCGTGTTGCCGCTTTCGATGGCGGCGACCATGACGTGTTTGCCGCAGGCCCCGGCCCGCTCGATCAGTGCATTCATCAACAGCGGGCCGAGACCATTGCCGCGCTGGTCGCTGCGCACGTAGACCGAATGCTCCACGGTGTGCCGGTAACCATCGAAGGGGCGCCAGTCGCCGAACGAGGCATAGCCGAGCACGTTTTCATCGGCATCGACGATCACCAGTACCGGGTAACCCTGGGATTGCCGGGCGCTGAGCCAGGCTTGGCGATTGCCCAGGTCCACCGCCTGTTCGTTCCAGATCGCCGTGGTATTGAGGGCGGCGTCGTTGTAGATGTCGCGGATCGCTGGCAGGTCCGGGTGTTGGCCGTCACGAACGTGGGGAGTCATGGCACGGCCTCAGGCGATGGGCTGGTGGACGGTGACCAGTTTGGTACCGTCGGGAAACGTCGCCTCGACCTGAATCTCGGGGATCATTTCCGGGATACCTTCCATCACCTGCTCGCGGCTCAGCAGCGTGGTGCCGTAGTGCATCAGCTCGGCGACGGTCTGGCCGTCACGGGCGCCTTCGAGCAGGGCCGCGGAAATATAGGCCATGGCCTCCGGGTAGTTGAGCTTCAGGCCACGGGCCAACCGTCGTTCGGCGACGAGGCCGGCGGTGAAGATCAGCAGCTTGTCTTTTTCGCGTGGAGTCAGGTCCATGTGCAATCCATAAGGGCAGATAAAAATTACAGATCCTTGAATACAGCCCCTGTGGGAGCGAGCCTGCTTGCGATAGCGGTGTGTCAGTCAACATGTAGGGTGAATGTTCCATTGCTATCGCGAGCAGGCTCGCTCCCACAGAAAAGCAGATTCAGGTACTCCAGATTCTCGGTGGTACGGCCTCTCGCCCCAGCATTGCCGGGCGTAGTAGTCGCCACAATTCAATCAACCACCCCCGCGCCAGCAACGCCTCGCTCGCCAGGCAGCGGGCCACGACCAGGCCGGGCAATTGGGTCAGGTCGCCGCGCACGGCATGGCCCAGGGATCGGCAACGTTCCAGCAGTTCGCTGTCGATCTCGCCGGTCACCAGCAACGTGGCAAACACCGGGTCACCGCCCAGCCCGATGGGCGAGTCGAGCAACCCATCACCGCCCACAATGCGCTGGCGTTCATGCCACAGCAACTGGCCGTCGCGGCGAATGTCCAACCGTGACTGAAAGTGCCCCAGGTCGAACCGCTCGCCGCTGGCCGGTCGGCCGAGGGCAACCATGTCCCAGTAGAACAGGCGCCCGTCGCCTTGCAGGTCGATGCAAGTGCTGAGTTCGGCCCGGGCCGCGCTGAAGACGATGGTTTCCTGGGGCAGCCATTCCAGGGTCGCGCCCGGGGCCACGCTCAGGCTCAACTGCTGGTACGCCGGGCCGGCGGCGCGATACCACTTGGCCGCGCCGGGGCTGGTCAACTGCGCCCAGGCGCCAGGGCCGACGTGGGCCGAGATGTCCAGTCGGTCACCGCCGGCAATCCCGCCGGGCGGGTGGACGATGATGTGCTGGCACACTTCGGGCCCTTCGGCGTACAAGTGCTTCTGCACCCGCAGCGGGCCTTTATGGCGGCGCTGTACCGGGCGCGTGCAATCGCCGAATCGGGCGTAACCCAATTCCAGCTCGGCATGCCAGCTGGGGCTGAACAGGGCCGAAGGTGCCAATGAAGAGACAGGTAGATTCATGATTTCTGATTATCGTCAGGACGCTAAAGACTAGATCGTAACCAGCCCGCGCACACCCTCGGTTTCCATATTTTCTCCACGGCCCTGCTGCACGATCTCGCCCCGGGACATCACCAGGTACTGATCGGCCAGCTCGGCGGCGAAGTCGTAGAATTGCTCTACCAGCAAAATCGCCATGTCGCCCCGGGCCGCCAGTTTCTTGATCACCACGCCGATCTCCTTGATCACCGAGGGCTGGATGCCTTCGGTGGGCTCGTCGAGAATCAGCAGGCGTGGACGGCTGGCCAGCGCCCGGCCAATGGCGAGCTGCTGTTGCTGGCCGCCAGACAGGTCACCGCCATGCCGCTGTTTCATTTGCAGCAGCACCGGGAACAATTCGTAGATAAACGCCGGCACCTCCTTGGCTTCGGAGCCGGGAAACCGCGACAGGCCCATCAGCAGGTTTTCTTCCACGGTCAGCCTTCCGAAAATCTCCCGGCCCTGGGGCACGTAGGCAATGCCGGCATGCACCCGTTGGTGTGGCTTGAACGCGGTGATGGGCTTGCCTTCCCAATTCACCGCACCTTCCTTGGCCGGCAACAGCCCCATCAGGCATTTGAGCAGGGTGGTCTTGCCCACGCCGTTGCGCCCCAACAGGCACGTCACCTCGCCGACCTTGGCGTCGAACGACAGGCCCCGCAGGATGTGGCTACCGCCGTAGTACTGGTGCAGCTTGTCGACTTGCAGCATCTCCAAATCTCCTAGAACCCCTGTGGGAGCGAGCCTGCTCGCGATAGCGGTGGGTCAGCTTGCATTGTTGTCGAATGTGCCGCCGTCATCGCGAGCAGGCTCGCTCCCACATAAAAGCCAACTTCTATCGCCTCAGCGACCGAGATACACCTCGATCACCCGCTCATTTTCCTGCACCTGTTCCAGCGACCCTTCTGCCAGCACGCTGCCCTGGTGCAGCACGGTGACGTGGTCGGCAATCGCGCCGACAAAGCCCATGTCGTGTTCCACCACCATCAGCGAATGCTTGCCCGCCAAGGACTTGAACAGCTCGGCGGTGAAGTCGGTCTCGGCGTCGGTCATGCCCGCCACCGGCTCGTCGAGCAGCAGCAATTGCGGGTCTTGTACCAGCAGCATGCCAATCTCCAGGAACTGCTTTTGCCCGTGGGACAGCAGCCCCGCAGCGCGGTTGACCGAGGGGGTGAGGCGGATGGTCTCGAGCACTTCGTTGATACGGTCGTGTTGCTGTCCAGTGAGTTTTGCCCGCAGGCTGGCCCACACCGACTTGTCGGTCTTGAGCGCCAGCTCCAAGTTCTCGAACACGCTCAACGCTTCGAACACCGTGGGCTTCTGGAACTTGCGGCCGATGCCGGCCTGGGCGATCGCCACTTCGCTCATGCTGGTCAGATCCAGGGTTTCGCCGAACCAGGCCTTGCCGTGGCTGGGCCGGGTCTTGCCGGTGATCACGTCCATCAGGGTGGTCTTGCCGGCGCCGTTGGGGCCGATGATGCAGCGCAATTCGCCGACGCCGATGTACAGGTTCAAAGCGTTCAAAGCCTTGAAGCCGTCGAAACTGACGCTGATGTCTTCCAGGGTCA
The DNA here is from genome assembly GCF_963970585.1 of Pseudomonas sp. RL_105y_Pfl2_101. Classification (NCBI taxonomy): domain Bacteria; kingdom Pseudomonadati; phylum Pseudomonadota; class Gammaproteobacteria; order Pseudomonadales; family Pseudomonadaceae; genus Pseudomonas; species Pseudomonas sp. RL_105y_Pfl2_101. The sequence goes on along the minus strand of NZ_CAXAPG010000001.1, from coordinate 102,034 downwards.
GGATGGTGCCGTGGCGGGTATTCAGGCCCACGCCGGCGGCTTGGCCGAGGCCGATGGCGTCGCGACTGCTGCCCTGGTCTTTGTTGGGTTCAAGGATGGGTTCGAGCATGAAGTCGGCCGTCGGGGTGATTCTCATTGTCCGCCTCTCTTTTTTAGCAAGCCGATCACACCTTTCGGTAGATACAGCGTCACAACGATGAACAGTGCTCCGAGGAAGAACAGCCAATATTCAGGAAACGCCACGGTGAACCAGCTCTTCATGCCATTGACCACGCCGGCGCCCAGCAGCGGCCCGATCAGCGTGCCGCGTCCACCGAGGGCGACCCACACAGCGGCCTCGATGGAGTTGGTCGGCGACATTTCGCTGGGGTTGATGATGCCCACCTGCGGCACGTACAACGCCCCGGCCAGGCCACACAGCACCGCACTCAACACCCAGACGAACAGCTTGAAACCTCGGGGATCGTAGCCGCAGAACATCAGGCGGTTTTCCGCGTCACGCAGGGCCGTCAGCACCCGGCCAAACTTGCTGCGGGCCAGACGCCAGCCGATGAACAGGCTCGCCACCAGCAACACCACAGTGGCGAAAAACAGCACCGCCCGGGTGCCCGGCTCGGTGATGCCAAAGCCCAGGATCGAGCGGAAATTGGTAAAGCCGTTGTTGCCGCCAAAGCCGGTTTCGTTGCGGAAAAACAGGAGCATTCCGGCGAAGGTCAGGGCCTGGGTCATGATCGAGAAATACACGCCCTTGATCCGCGAGCGGAAGGCGAAGAAACCGAATACCAGCGCCAGCAAGCCCGGCGCCAGCACCACCAGGCACATCGCCCAGAGGAAGCGGTCGGTGCCGGCCCAGTACCAGGGCAACTCGGTCCACGACAAGAAGGTCATGAACGCCGGCAAGCCATCGCCGGCAGTCTGGCGCATCAGGTACATGCCCATGGCGTAGCCGCCCAGGGCGAAGAACAGGCCGTGGCCCAGGGAGAGCAAGCCGGCGTAGCCCCAGACCAGGTCCAGTGCCAGGGCGACGATGGCGTAGCAGAGAATTTTGCCCACCAGGGTCAGGGTGTAGGCCGAGACATGCAGCGGATTGTCCGCCGGCAACAGTGACAGCAACGGCAGGCTCAGCAGCACGGCCAGGATCACCGTGCCGACGACGAGGGTGACTTTGGGGCCGGCCTTTTGCGTGGCCGTGAGCATCAGGGGCTGGTTCATCAGTCGATTACCCGTCCTTTGAGCGCGAAGAGGCCTTGCGGACGCTTCTGGATGAACAGAATGATCAGCGCGAGGATCAGGATCTTGCCGAGCACGGCGCCGATCTGTGGTTCTAGGATCTTGTTGGCGATACCCAGGCCGAACGCGGCGAACACGCTACCGGCCAACTGGCCGACGCCGCCGAGCACCACCACCAGGAACGAGTCGATGATGTAGCTCTGGCCCAGGTCCGGACCGACGTTGCCAATCTGGCTCAAGGCCACGCCGCCCAACCCGGCGATGCCCGAGCCGAGGCCGAAGGCGAGCATGTCCACCCGCCCGGTGGGCACGCCGCAGCAGGCGGCCATGTTGCGGTTCTGGGTGACGGCGCGCACGTTCAGGCCCAGGCGGGTCTTGTTCAGCAGCAGCCAGGTCAGCACCACCACGAACAGCGCGAAGGCAATGATCACGATGCGGTTGTACGGCAGCACCAGGTTCGGTAACACCTGGATCCCGCCCGACAACCAGGCCGGATTGGCGACTTCGACGTTCTGCGCGCCGAATACCAGGCGCACCAGTTGGATCAACATCAGGCTGATGCCCCAGGTGGCGAGCAGGGTTTCCAGTGGGCGCCCATAGAGGTGACGAATCACCGTGCGCTCCAGGGCCATGCCGATGGCGGCGGTGATGAAAAATGCCACCGGCAGGGCGATCAGCGGATAGAACTCGATGGCGTTCGGGGCGAAGCGCTGGAACAGCAGCTGCACCACATAAGTGGAGTAGGCGCCCAGCATGAGCATCTCGCCGTGGGCCATGTTGATCACCCCCAGCAGGCCGAAGGTGATCGCCAGGCCGAGGGCGGCGAGCAGCAGGATCGAACCCAGGGACATGCCGCTGAAGGCTTGGCCCAGCAACTCGCCCACCAAGAGTTTGCGTTTGACCTGGCTGAGGCTGGTTTCAGCCGCGGTGCGCACAGCGGCATCGGTTTCGACGCCGGGTTCGAGCAAACCTTCCAGGCGCGTGCGGGCCAGTGGATCGCCGGTTTCCCCCAGCAGGCGGACGGCGGCCAGGCGCACGTTCGGGTTGCTGTCCACCAGTTGCAGGTTCGCCAGCGCCAGGCTCAGAGCGGCATGCACGTCTTCGTCCTGCTCGCCGGCCAGTTGCCGATCGAGAAGGGTCAGTTGCGCGGGGCGCGCGCTTTTTTGCAGTTGCTGCGCCGCACCCAGGCGTACGCGGGCATCGACGGCGAGCAGTTGATGGCTGGCGAGGGTGTTTTCGATCAGCCCGCGCAAGCGGTTGTTCAGGCGCAGGGTCTTGGGTTGACCCTCGACGGTCAACTGGCCCTGTTGCAGGGCGTTGATCAGTTCAACGCGCTCAGGCTCCGGCTGCGCGGCCCAGCTTTCCAGGAGTTTGGCCTGCTGGGTCGGGTTGGCGGCGACGAAGTCTTCGGCGTCGCCGGCGTGGGCCTCCAGTGGCAACAGCAGCACCAGGGCGAGGATGAGGCGGTAAAGGGCGGTGGGCATATTGTTGGCCTTGCGCAAACTTTCTTTTGTGGGAGCGAGCCTGCTCGTTCCCACAAGGGGTGGGTGTTGACCCCTAGACCCAGGGCCGACACCCATGGGCTCAGTTGCTCTTCACCGCATAGTCGGGCTTCTTGTCGTTGCCGGCGATGAACGGGCTCCACGGTTGCGCGCGGATCGGGCCTTCGGTCTGCCAGACCACGTTGAACTGACCGTCGGCCTGGATCTCGCCGATCATCACTGGCTTGTGCAGGTGATGGTTGGTCTTGTCCATGGTCAGGGTGTAGCCCGATGGTGCGGCGAAGGTCTGGCCGGCCAGGGCTTCGCGGACTTTGTCGACGTCGGTGGACTGGGCTTTTTCCACTGCTTGCGCCCACATGTGGATGCCGACATAAGTGGCTTCCATCGGGTCGTTGGTCACTGCTTTATCAGCGCCTGGCAAGTTCTTGGTCTTGGCGTAGGCTTTCCAGGCGTCGACGAATGTCTTGTTTGCCGGGTTATCCAAGGATTCGAAGTAGTTCCACGCCGCCAGGTTGCCTACCAGTGGCTTGGTGTCGATGCCGCGCAGTTCCTCTTCGCCCACCGAGAACGCCACAACCGGTACGTCGGTGGCTTTCAGGCCCTGGTTCGCCAGTTCTTTATAGAACGGTACGTTGGAGTCGCCGTTGACCGTGGAAATGACTGCGGTCTTGCCACCAGCCGAGAACTTCTTGATGTTGGCGACGATGGTCTGGTAATCGCTGTGACCGAACGGGGTGTAGACCTCTTCGATGTCCTTGTCTGCCACACCTTTGGAGTGCAGGAACGAGCGCAGGATCTTGTTGGTGGTGCGCGGGTAGACGTAGTCGGTGCCCAGCAGGAAATAGCGCTTGGCGCTGCCGCCTTCCTCACTCATCAGGTATTCCACCGCCGGAATCGCCTGCTGGTTCGGTGCTGCACCGGTGTAGAAGACGTTTGGCGACATCTCTTCGCCTTCGTATTGCACCGGGTAGAACAGCAGCCCATTGAGCTCTTCGAACACCGGCAGCACGGATTTACGCGACACCGACGTCCAGCAGCCGAACACCACGGCGACCTTGTCCTGGGTCAGCAACTGGCGGCCCTTTTCGGCGAACAACGGCCAGTTCGACGCCGGGTCCACGACCACTGCTTCAAGCTGCTTGCCGTTGACCCCACCCTTGGCGTTGATCTCATCAATGGTCATTAACGCCATGTCCTTGAGGGACGTCTCGGAGATCGCCATGGTGCCGGACAGCGAATGCAGGATGCCGACCTTGATGGTCTCGGCGGCCTGGACGGTCCAGGTCATGCCCATCGCGGCAATGCTTGCCGAGAGTGTAAAAGCCTTGATCAAGCTACGACGCTTCATTGTGCGATCTCCGTGGTCTTTTGAGTTTTTTTCGAGGGCAGATGCAAACGCTGAAAGCGCTTTTGCAAGGGGTGTGCCCGGTCGGGGGAAGGCTTTGAAATGCGGGGTTGGCGCGGGGGGGTGAGGGCGCGAATGCACCATGAGTGAACGCGATGCGGGGGCTGGTGCGAGGAGGAGCGCCACATTAGTGCGTGCGCGAAGAGCTGGGATACGTTGCTTGTGAATACCAACCTGTGGCGAGGGAGCTTGCTCCCGCTGGGCTGCGCCCGTAGGCGCTGTCGAGTGCAACGAGGCTGCGATCTTTCCCCAGACACTTGAGTCTCAAGCGAAAGATCAGAAGATCGCAGACTTTGCCAGCTCCAGGACCCAGCGGGAGCAAGCGCTCTCCCACGGATGGTGTGCCTCTGCGTCTATCGGCGGCGCATCAGGCCGATGAAGAACAGCCCGCCAATGGCCGCGGTAGCGACACCAATCGGCAAGTCTTCCGGGGCGATCAACGTCCGCGCCGCGACGTCCACCCACACCAGGAACAGGCTGCCAAGCAGCACGCAGGCCGGCAGCAACCGACGATGCTCGGCGCCCACCAGGCGCCGGGCAATGTGCGGCACCATCAGCCCGACAAAACCAATCGAGCCGCTGATGGACACCAGCACGCCGGTCATCAGCGAGGCGATCAAGAAGATCCACAACCGCACCTTCGCCGCGTTCAGGCCCAGGGTCACGGCGGTCTGTTCGCCGGCCATCAGCGCGTTCAGCGGCCGGGCCATGCCGAGCAGCAACACCAGCCCCAGCACCACACTGGCCGCTGGCACCACCAGCAGTTCCCAGCGGGCCAGGCCCAGGCCGCCGAGCATCCAGAACATCACCGCTGAACTGGCGCGATGGTCACCGAGGAACAACAACAGGTTGGCGGCCGCCATCATCACGAAGGACACCGCCACGCCGCACAGCAACAGGCGATCACTTTCCAGACGACCCTGGCGGGCAGCGATGGTCAGCACCAGCAGCATGCTCAGCAGCGCACCGATGAACGCCGCCAGCGGCAGGGTCAGCAGGCCGACGATCTCGCCGACATGCAGCACCACGATGACCGCTCCCAGAGTCGCGCCGGACGTGACGCCCAGCAAGTGCGGATCGGCCAGCGGGTTGCGCGTGACCGCTTGCAGCACCGCACCGATCAACGCCAGCCCCGCGCCGACCAAGGCACCGAGCAACAGCCGCGGTACGCGGATCAGCCAGACGATATGCTCCTGGCCCGGCGTCCAATGGACCTCGCCCACCCCGAAGGCCTTGTTCAGCAGAATGTCCCAGACCACGGCCACCGGCACCCGCGCCGGCCCGAAGCCCAGGGACACCACGCACGACACCAGCAGCAGTGCGCCGAGGAGTGTCAGCAGGGCGCCGTAGCGACGACCGTTCATTGGCGGTGAAAACCCCGCGCCAGGGTTTGCACCGCCAGCACGTTATCGATGCCCGGCGTGGCCTGTACGTAGGGAATCACAATGAAGCGCCGTTGCTGGATCGCCTCCACCGATTGCAGGGCCGGGTTGTTCAACAGAAATTGTTGCTTCTGCTCGGCGCTGACTTCGCCGTAATCGACAATCACGATGACTTGCGGGTTGCGCTCGACCACGTTCTCCCAGTTCACCCGGGTCCAACTGGTTTCCACGTCATCAAGGATGTTGCGCCCACCGGCCGCGTCGATCAGGGCCTGGGGCATGCCCAGGCGCCCGGAGGTCATGGCGCGGTCTTCGCCGCTGTCGTACAGAAACACACGGAGTTGATCGGGCGGCAGGTGTTTGCGCACTTCGGCCACCTGGGCTTGCATCGTGGCAATCAGCGCGTTGGCGCGATCCTGCACGTCGAAGATCTTCCCGAGGTTGCGCAGGTCGTTGTAGGTGTCCTCCAGCGAGGCCGCTGGACGCTTCATCACGAACGCGCAGGATTCGGTCAGTTCGTAGACATTGATGCCCAGCGGTTGCAGGGTCTGCGGGGTCAGGTCGCCGCCCACCCGCATGCCGTAGTCCCAGCCGGCGAAGAAGAAATCGACGTTGGCATTGAGCAGGGTTTCCACCGAGGGGTATTTGGCGGCCAGTTCCGGCAGGCCATCGAGGATCTTCGCCATCTCGGGCGTCACCGACTTCCAGCCGCTGATGCCGCTGTAGCCGACCATGTGCGGTTTGAGGCCCAAGGCGAGCATCATCTGGGTCATGTTGATGTCGTGGCTGACAGCGTGCCGAGGCGCCTCGTTGAACACCACTTGGCGATTGCAGCTTTGGATCGTCAACGGGTAGTGGGTGGCTTCGGCCAAGGCGTGGGCACTGCCCAGCAGCAGGGGCAGCAACAGCAGGGAACGCAAGGTCATGGTTGGGTTATCCAGGTGATTCGTGGGTAGCCGGACAGCGGGTGTTCATCCACCAGGGCTTCGATGCCGAACACCTCGCGCAACAGCTCGACGGTGAGGACGTCCTTGGGCGTGCCGCTGGCGACGATGCGCCCGTGTTCGATCACGTACAGGCGGTCGCAGAAGGCGGCGGCCAGGTTCAGGTCGTGGAGGCTGGCGAGAGTGCCGATGCCCAGGCCCTTGATCAGTTGCAGCAATTGCAATTGATAGTGGGGGTCGAGGTGGTTGGTCGGCTCGTCGAGGATCAGCAACTGCGGTTGCTGGGCCAGGGCGCGGGCGAGGATCACCCGTTGCTTCTCACCGCCTGAGAGGGTGGCGAAGGCATGGTCGCCAAAGCCTGCAAGCCCGGCCGATTCCAGTGCCTGGCGCACCAGCCGACGGTCCTCGTGATTGTCGCCGTCGAACAGGCCTTTGTGGGGCGTGCGGCCCATGGCGACCACTTCCTCGACCGTCAGGCCGAAGGCGTTGGGAAACTCTTGCAGGACCACGGCGATGCGTTGGGCGCACCAGCGCGAGGACTGTTTCCAAACGTTGTGATGCTCGAGTTTGACCTCGCCACTTTCTGGCCGGCTGAAGCGATAGGCGCAACGCAACAGGCTGGTCTTGCCACTGCCGTTGGGCCCGATCAACCCGACAAACTCTCCGGCTGCCACCCGCAACGTCACGTCACGCAGCTGAAACTGGTGATGACAGTGGCCATGGCCCAGGGGCGTCCAGGCGAGGTGGGAGAGGGTTAGGGAGGGCATGCATTTACTCAAATTAATGGATCGACACACAGCCCCTGTGGGAGCGAGCAGGCTCGCTCCCACAGTTTGAACTGTGTTCGTGGTTTGGAAAGCGGGCGCGATTGTAGGGGGTTCGCACCGCCTTCCGTTAGCGCACTGTCTTCAGTTTGAAGATGAGGCAATCTCAGGCTGGCGATTGAAACGGGTGACGAGGCGATCCAGCAAGCCCATCACCAGCAGCGAAGCCCCCACCAACGGAAACACCACTGCCAGGGCCAGCATGATGAACACCCCGGCCTTCCAGGTCGGCAGGTCGTGACGCAGCGGCGGTACGCCGAACTTGCCCTCTGGCCGGCGCTTCCACCAGATCACCAAGCCACTGACGGCGCTGAGTAGGATCATCAGGCAGATCAGCAGCACAATGATCTGGTTCAGCGGGCCGAACATCTTGCCTTCGTGCAGCATTACGCCGGTTTCGGTGGCGCGGGCGACGACGCTGTAGTGCGCCCAACGCACATCGGCCAGGACCTTGCCGGTGTACTGGTCCACGTGCAGGGTGGCGTCGTTTCGTGGGTCATCGGCGAACACGGCGACGGTGAACACGCCGCTGGCCGTGGTCGGCAGGGTGATGCTGTAGCCGGGCGTGACCTGGCGCTCGGTGGCGATGTCCTGCACCGCTTGCAGGCTGACAGTCGGGACGGCGGGCCCTTCGTGCATGCCGCCGTGGCCCATGTGCTCGGCATGGTCGCCGGACGTCGGCATCGGCGTGTTTTCCACAGCCCATGGCACGGTCTGGCGGTGGGCGTTGTTGAGGCTGCCGGCCTCGACATCGGACTTGGGCACGTCATTCCACATCGCCGCCGGGAAGCGGTTCCAGAGATTGGCGTATTGCTTGCCCCAGAAGCCGGTCCAGGTCATGCCGCTAAGCAGCATCACCAGCAGCAACGCCGCGCCCCAGAAGCCGACGACGACGTGCAGGTCGCGCCAGAACAGCCGACCGCGTGCACTCCAGCGCGGCCACAGCACGCCGGCCGATGATTGCCCGCGCGGCCACCACAGGTACAGCCCGGAGACCACCAGCACCACGCCCCAGCCGGCGGCCATTTCCACCAAGCGGTCACCGACGGTGCCGATCAGCAATTCGCCGTGGATGGCCCGGGCCATGGCTTGCAGGTTGTTCTTCGCATCCTGCTCGCCGAGGACATCGCCGTGGTACGGGTCGATGAACACGTTCAGTTCCCGGCCCTGGTCGATCACCACGAATTGCGCGCTGCGCTCGGCGTTGACCGGCGGCAGGTACTGTTTGACCTGGCCTTGGGGGTAGGCCTGGCGGACCTGCTTGAGCAGGTCGTCCGCCGCCAGGGTGTGATGCCCGGCCGGCACGTTCAACAGGCTGCCGTACATCAGCGGATCGAGTTGCGGTTTGAACAGGTAAATGATGCCGGTCAGGGCCAGCATCACCATGAACGGCGCCACGAACAGCCCGGCATAAAAATGCCAGCGCCAGGCCAGGTTGTAGAAATTGGGTTTCGGTTGGCTCATTGCAAAGCGCTCCGCAGGGCAAATAGATTGTTATGTTTTGCGGTTGCTGCGCAACCGATCGCGGGCAAGCCTTGCCCCCACAGTATTCGTCATTGCTGTGGAACATGTTGCGTCCCTCAGCAATGGAGTCCCTGTGGGAGCAGGGCTTGCCCGCGATGCTTTTAGAAACTCATATCCACCTTGGTCCAGAGCGTGCGCCCCGGTTCGTTGATGGCCTGCGGGTCACTCGCCGGGTAGCCGAACCCGGCGTTGCCGGCCAGGTTCAGATGTTCGGCGTAGGCTTTGCCAAACAGGTTGTCGACGCCGCTGCTGACCTTCCAGTGCTTATTGATGCGGTAGGCACCGTTGAGGGAGAACACCCCGAACCCGGAGCTTTTGCCGTAGTCCTTGCCCACCACGTTGCCCTTGTTCTCGTCGACCCGGTGCTGCGCCGCCACCACACGCCACAGGGCGCCGGCGCTCCAGCGGTCTTCGCTGTAGGTCAGGCCTAGGCGTGCGTCCAGCGGCGGCATTTGCGCCAGGGCGCTGCCGTCGCTGCTGTTCTTGCCCCAGGCGTAGGCCAGGGTGGCATCGGCCTTCCAGCGCTCGGTCAGCTTGTAGGCTGCGCCCAGCTCACCGCCCATGATCCGTGCATCGATGTTCTCGGCCCGCGAGGTGGTGCCCATCATGCCGGGCGTGTAATCGAACAGGATGTAGTCGCGCACCTGCCCGACATAACCCGACGCCCAGGCTTCGAGGGTTTCGGTCTTGTACTGCAGGCCGAAGTCGAGCTGGGTGGTTTTCTCTGGCTTGATCGCGTCGAAGGCATTCAGCGAGCCGCTGGGGCCGACGTTCGCCGAGAACAGCTCCCAGTAGTCCGGGAAACGTTGCGCGTGACCCACGCCTGCATAGAGGGTGGCGGGGCTGTCGTCCAGGTCGTGTTCGTAGCGGATGAAGCCGCTGGGCAGGGTGTCGGCGCGGGTGTCATCGGCGGTGGGATTGGCGCGCGCCGACATGCCGGAACCGATGCTCTGGCGGTAGTCCTTGGCCGAGGCACGGTCGAGTCGGGCACCGGTGATCACCCTGTCGCGGTCGGCGGCGTACCAGGTCAGTTCGCCGAACACCCCGTAATTGTGGAAGTCGGCGTCCTTGGTGTACGGCAGGTCCTTATAGGTGTCCACGCCCATGCTGCTGCGTTGGCGATGCTCGTTGGTCTGGGCGTCCAGGCCGCTGATCAACTGCACATCGGCCCAGCGCCAGGTGGCCTTGATGCGGGCGCCGAGGGTGCGGCGGTCGACGTTGGAGGCCATGGGCCCGGCCATCATCCCGGTGCCTGACGGCGTGCGCAGTGTGTAGTTGTCCATCACGTGGTCGGCGTAGTTGTAGTAGACCTGGGCCTCGACCTTGTCCAGCACCTCGCCGATGTTCGAGCGTTCGAAACGCAGCCCGAGGCTTTCGCGCTTGAACTGCGAGCCGTCCATGCCACGCCCGGCGTAGCGTGCTTCACCGTCGCCCTTGCCGGCCGTCAACTCCAGCAGGGTATCGGCGTCTGGCGTCCAGCCGAGGGTGACGTCGCCGTTCCACTTGTCATAACGCGACGGCACGGTGTCGTTATTGCCGTCGCGGTAATCGTCCGAATGGGCGGTGTTGCCGATCACCCGTACATAACCCAGCGGCCCACCGGCGGCGGCATCCACCACTTTGTCGAAACGGCCGTTGGAGCCGGCCAGCACACTGGCGTTGATCCGGGTGCCGAGTTCGCCGAACTGTTCCGGCTCGCGCTCGAACAGGACGGTCCCGGCCGATGCGCCGGGGCCCCACAGCACGGTTTGCGGGCCTTTGATAACAGTGAGCTTGTCGTAGGTTTCCGGCGATATGTAGGACGTCGGCGCGTCCATCCGGCCCGGGCAAGCACCCAACAGCATGCTGCCGTTGGTGAGAATGTTCAGCCGTGAGCCGAACATGCCGCGCAACACGGGGTCGCCATTGGTGCCGCCGTTGCGCACCAGGGCAAAGCCAGGAATGGTCTTGAGGTAGTCGCCACCGTCGCTGGCCGGCACCGGTTGGCGCGGGTCCTTGGGGTTGGTGACGACGGTCAGGGGTGAGCTGGGGGCGATGGCGGTGATCACCGTCGGGCTCAGTTCTTCGACCTGATGGTCATGATGCTCTTGCTCGTCGGCCAGCACGAGTGGGGTGAGCAGCAGGCCGCAGAGGGCGGCGATGGTTTGGCGCAAACGAACCCGTGGCTCGTTCAGGGGGCAGCGCACCTGGGCGGAGCCCAACGCGATGCCAGCAGAAAACCTGGACATGATGATTCCATCGAACAAACGTAGACGACACGGTCGGGCAGCCTGGGGCTGTCTTGTGCGACCGGGTGAGTTAAGTGTCGGGCTTACGCGTCGAGGGGCGGTGCGCGGGTGCGGGCACCCGGGAAGAACGCCGGCCAGGCATGGCCCAGGCGTGGGGAAAGGCTGGTGTAGGTGTTGGTGTGGGGGGTGTCAAAGACGGCGAAGGTGTGACCGCCAGGCAGCGCGGGGCAATTGAACAGCAGGCTGCAATAACCGCATTTTTCCCAAAGCGCATGATGTTCGCTCTGGGGCGGGCAGTATTCGGCTGCCGGCGCCTCGTGCACCGACATGTCCATGGACACAGGCATGGACATGCGCTGACCCATCGGCATCGACTGGGAAATCAGCGGACCGACAAAGATCATCAGCATGGCGAACAGACTGATCCAGCTGCCGCGTGTCAGGCTCAGGGGCTGGCGGCGGGGCATGGATGGCCTGGCGCGAAGGGTGGGCACGGGCGACTACGTCTACTGGGCGTGCATGTGTGTCTTGGTGCCGTCGGGTGCTTTTTTCTGCACCGCGATGTTGACCGTGACATCCCCCGCTTTTTCGAAATGCAGGGTCATGGCAAAGCGTTTGCCATCGCTGAGCAGGCTGCGGTCCTTCAGGTCCAGCAGCATCACGTGATACGCCATCGGCGCGAAGGTGACGGTCGCACCGGGGGCGATCTCCACCACGGGCACCGGTTGCATTTTCATCAGGTCGTTTTGCATCACATGCTCATGGAGCTCGGCCTTGCCGGCAATCGGCGAGTCGACGCTGAGCAGCTTGTCGGCGCTCGTGCCGCCGTTGTGAATCACGAAATACGCGGCCACGGTCGGTGCGTTGGGCGGCAACTCCTGGGACCACGGATGGGCGATCTCAAGTTCGCCCACCTTGTATTGGTGAGCTTGGGCGAAGCCGAGGGGAAGCAATAGGGCAGCCAGCAGGATAAGTCTGTTCAACATGGCGATTCTCCGGAACGATTCAGGGCGCAGGTGTGTGCGGAAGAATCAGGCCAGAGGCGAGGCGCGAGGATTGAGACTGGGCCATTGCTGGCGTGGCGTGGGGCTGTCGAGCTTGGAATGGACGGCGGCACGATGGTCCAACTGTGCATCCAGATACAACTGCGGGACGTGCCCGGCGAGCGCCACCAACGGCGCCGGCCCTGAGCAGCACCAGCAATGCTGCATAGTCGAGTGATTGTCTTTCTGTGGCGTGCCCTGTTCGAGCTTGCCCAAGGATATCGCCACCATTTTCGTGCCGCTGGACGAGCAGAAACTGCCCCACAGCAGTTGTTCGGCCGGCGAATTGGCCATCGCGCCAGCGCTGTTGGAAAGCGGCATGGCAAGCATATTGAACAGCACTGCGAAGCAGGCGATCCAGGCAAATGCAAGCCGTTGTCGGGACATGGGGCAATCCGCTCGGTTGGGCGATCAGGTGGCGGTATTTAGCCTGATCGGGGTTGAGAAGTAAAAAGGCCACGTGCGGTGTAGGGTCGCAGGGCTGGTGTTAACAGTAGCAACAGATCTTCGAGTGAGTGCTTTTGTGGCGAGGGAGCAAGTTCCCTCGTCGTGTGTTTTTGATCAATCGGTATTCAATCACTCCAATACAGGAGGGAAGGGAACCTCTGTCAAATGGCCGTCGCATGTAACCTCAAGCCCAAAGCTTTCATGACTTTCATGATAGTTGTGAACTCCGGATTGCCCGTACTTCCCAGTGCTTTGTAAAGACTCTCTCGCCCCAGGCCTGCATCACGAGCAATCTGCGTCATGCCCTTTGCCCTGGCAATATCGTTAAGAGCTGCTCGAACCAGTACGCCGTCACCCGCATCCTCTTCAAAACAGGCATCCAGATAAGCGGCCATTTCCTCAGGCGTCTTGAGGTAAGTGGCTGCATCGAAACGTGTGAATTCTTCAGTCATGATTCACTCCTCATTACCCATGGTTTGCGCCATTTGAACAGCGCGTGCGATATCCCGTTTCTGAGTCGATTTGTCACCTCCCACAAGCAGCAAATAAAGCACGGAGCCTTGACGGGAGAAGTACACTCTGTAGCCCGGACCCGAGTGAATACGCATCTCATACACTGCGTTACCCACCGGTTCGCAATCACCAAAATTTCCATGCTCTGCCGATCGGAGCCTGGCAATGATGCGAGCTTTCCCAGCAATGTCCTTCAACCCGTTAAGCCAGCTTGAGAATACTCGGGACTGTTCAAGTTCGATCATTCGGATCGTATTCCTTGGGATACACATTGGCAAGCAGCACTTTCCTCGGCACGAGACGGGTCGCTCATGCTTAATGACTGCCAGGTGCTGCGGTGGGTATTAAGGAGCGGAACTATAGAATTGAACGTCTTGGACGAAACAGCCGGCTTCGTCTTGAAAACTTGTCAGAAATGTCGCGCGAATGTGCTGAATTCAGAACCCGTTTTGTACGGATAAAGCGTCCAGCATTTCATTGATCTCTCCAAACTCCCTATCCACCCCCATCAACACCGGCCGCTTCAACACCAACACCGGCACCCCTCGCTCCCGCGCCACCTCCAGTTTCGGCTCGGTAGCCGTGCTGCCGCTGTTCTTGCTCACCAGCACATCGATCTGCCGCCGTTCGAACAGTTCGCGTTCACCGTCAATGTGAAACGGCCCACGGGCCCCAATCACTTCGCAGCGCTCATTGCCGGGGTAAACGTCCAGGGCACGCAGGGTCCAGAATTGCTCTGGTGGGATTTCATGCAGATGTTGCAGGGGTTCGCGACCGAGAGTAAACAGGGGGCGGTGGAAGGGTCGCAGGGCCTGGATCAGTTCGCTCCAGTCGGCCACTTCGCGCCAGTCATCGCCGGCCTGGGGCTGCCACGCCGGGCGGCGTAGGGCCCAGCAGGGGATGGCGCAGGCGCGGGCGGCGTGGGCGGCGTTTTGGCTGATCTGGGCGGCGTAGGGGTGGGTGGCGTCCAGCAGCAGGTCGATACCCTCGGCGCGGATGAAGTGCGCCAACCCTTCGGCGCCGCCATAGCCGCCGACGCGGACCTGGCAGGTCAAGTCGGTGGGGACGCGGCCGATGCCGGCCAGGCTGTAGATGTGTTGTGGACCGAGGGTGCGGGCGATGGCCAGGGCTTCGGTGACGCCACCGAGCAGCAGGATACGTTTCATAACAAGGCTCCGGCGTGGCCGACAATCCCGCCTTGGCGGTCGATGGCGAAGACCTCGACCTGGACCTGGGCCGGCACCACGCTGCGAGCGAAGGCCAGGGCGTGTGCGCACACCTCGTCGCCGAGGGCGATGCCGGCGGCGCTGGCCATGGCCAAGGCCTGTTGGCTGGTGTTGGCTTCTCGGATGCCCTGCTGCAAAACCTCATCGGCACCGATGGCGGCGGCCCACTCGGCCAACTGTGGCAGGTCAATGCTCGAGTGACGGCTGTGCAGGTCCATGTGGCCGGCGGCGAGTTTGCTGATTTTGCCAAAGCCGCCGCAGAGACTGAGCTTTTCCACCGGGACCTTGCGCACATGCTTGAGCACGGCGCCGACGAAGTCGCCCATTTCGATCAGGGCGATTTCCGGCAGGTTGTAGACCCGGCGCATGGTGTCTTCGCTGGCATTGCCGGTGCAGGCGGCGATGTGCAGGTAGCCGTTGGTTTTCGCCACGTCGATGCCCTGGTGGATCGAGGCAATGTAGGCCGCGCAGGAGAATGGCCGGACGATGCCGCTGGTGCCAAGGATCGACAGGCCGCCAAGAATCCCCAGGCGTGGATTCATGGTTTTCAGCGCCAGGGCTTCGCCGCCCTCGACATTGACCGTGACTTCGAAACCGCCGGCATAACCGCTGTCCTCGGCCAGCCGACCCAGGTGGTCGTTGATCATTTTGCGCGGCACCGGGTTGATCGCCGGCTCACCGACGTTCAGCACCAACCCCGGTCGCGTCACCGTGCCAACGCCGCGACCAGCGACGAAACGTACACCGGGCTCGGCGATCAAGCGCACGTGGGAAAACAACAGGGCGCCGTGGGTCACGTCCGGGTCATCGCCCGCGTCCTTGATCGTCCCGGCTTCGGCGCCTTGTTCGGTCAGCCGGCAGAACTCCAGGCGCATCTGCACCTGCTTGCCCTTGGGCAGGACGATATCCACGGCATCGGCTTCGATGCCGCGCAGCAGTAATCGAGCGGCTGCCAGGCTGGTGGCCGTGGCGCAACTGCCGGTGGTCAGGCCGCTGCGCAGGGGCGCGGGTTGTTCGGCGGTTTCGTCACGCATCGAGAGGTTTCGTCAGGTCCAGCAGGGTGATCGGCAAGGCCTGGCGCCAAGTGTCGAACTCGCCCAAGGGCTGGGCCTGGGCGATGTGGATGCGGGTCAGTTCACCGCCGTGGCGTTCGCGCCAGTGCATCAGGGTCGTTTCGCTTTGCAGGGTCACGGCGTTGGCGACCAGCCGACCGCCGGGCTTGAGTCGGGCCCAGCAGGCGTCGAGCACGCCTTCGCGGGTGACGCCGCCGCCGATGAACACCGCGTCCGGACGCTCCAGGTGCTCCAACGCCCGTGGGGCTTTGCCGCGAATCAGTTGCAAGCCGGGCACGCCGAGGGTGTCGCGGTTGCGTTCGATCAAGCCTTGGCGGCCTTCGTCGGCTTCGATGGCCAGGGCCCGGCAACTGGGGTGGGTGCGCATCCATTCGATGCCGATGGAGCCGCTGCCGGCACCGACATCCCAGAGCAACTCGCCGGGCATCGGGGCGAGGCGGGCGAGGGTGATGGCGCGCACGTCACGTTTGGTCAACTGGCCGTCATGTTCGAACGCGGTGTCTGGCAAACCGGCCAGGCGTGACAGGCGCGCTGTGGACGGTTCGGCGCGGCATTCGATGGCGATCAGGTTCAGGTCGGCGCCGCTCGGGTCGGACCATTGTGTCGCCGTACTTTCGATCCGTCGTTCTGCCGCACCGCCCAGGTGTTCCAGGACGGTCATGGGGCTGGGGCCGAAGCCGCGCTCGCGCAGTAGCGTCGCCACGGCGGCAGGGCTGTGGCGGTCATTGCTCAGCAGCAATAGCCTGACGCCTGTGGATAAATGCACATTGAGCGCTGCCAGGGGGCGCGCTACCAGCGACAGCGTGACCACGTCTTGCAACGGCCAGCCCATGCGTGCTGCGGCCAGCGAGCAGGAGGATGGCGCGGGGATGACCAGCATCTGATCGCTCGGCACCTGTTTAGCCAGGCTGGCGCCCACGCCATAGAACATCGGATCGCCGCTGGCCAGCACGCACACCGGTTCACTCCGTCGCGCCAGCAGCGGCTCAAGGGAGAACGGGCTGGGCCACAGTTCCCGTTGGCCGCGGATGCACAGTGGTAGCAGCACCAGTTGCCGGTCGCTGCCGACAATGCGTGACGCCCGCAGCAAGGCATGGCGGGCCGTTCGGCCCAGGCCCTTGAAGCCGTCTTCACCGATGCCCACTACGGTCAGCCAGGGGGTCATCTCTGTTCCTCGAATAGATGGGGTTGATCGACAGGCGTGTTACAGCCGCGAACCGGGCCGCCATCATACCGTGCCCTTGGGTTAAGGCGCGAACCTGAGGGCACGGGTTTGGTTGGGGTTATCGGTACACATACCTGAGGATATAGCTGTAAAGATCGTGATAGAGGGAGTCGGGCATCGGTGTAGTCAATGTCTGAGTCGCGAGCAGTGCCCGGTGACATTCCTTTACCATTTCCTCGCGGTCCTTCAATTCATAGATAGGACGACGGGTGGTTGTTTGGAAAAGGCTTGCATAGTTTTGCTGGTCCCCTGCAATGGTCAAGGTTCCTTCCGTATCTTTGGTATAGGTGCTCTGCGCGCGCAAAGGTCGTTCTTTGAACGCACCAAACCCACGCTCATAAAAATAGAATGTCGAACCGCTAACTGCTTGAGCGGCCGCCTCCAGAGCCGGAAGTGCCGCTATTGCATGGTCTAGGCTGGCGTCGAGCATTGGCACCGTGACGAACCTCTCCAATTCACCTGCTTGAATGTTTTTGAAGGCTCTCTTGATGCTCGATAAATGGGCGAAATCTTTACAGCAGGCGACGATGTGCGTTTCGAACTGATAACCAGCCGCTGTTGCCGATGGAGGGAAAGCTGCGAAACCCTGACTGTCGAAGGCTGCCTCCATGATGATGTTGTATTTTTGGGTGAACGCCCTCTCGAAGATCTTCTTGCCGATGTCCCGAATGAACGCTTCGGTGTGCTCGTAAGCGTGCAGAACACCGTGTTCTATGAGTCTCGCGTAACGGGGATGTTTTTCTCGGTATTCGGGCAGGTACAGCCGAACATAATTGTCGTAGCGCCCGGAGGGCAGCAGACTTCTTTCCAACAGGTAGCTCTTACCCGAGCTTTGCAGGCCTGCGACGACGAGAATCTTGGGTACCGGCTCGGCGGTGACGTCTTTGAACAGCGTGAGAGCGATGTCATCAAACGCCGTTGTGAGTTCTTGTTCGGTGTAGTTGTTTGAGTTTTCTGACATATCTCGATTTCCTTATCGATGATGAAGTAACTGACTGCCTTATGAATAAAGCGGAGTTTCTCTGTTTGTTCAAAGGTGCTTTTGTGTCGATGTATGTGGTTGTTTGGTAAAGAAAAAATTCTTACGTCGGTCGGGTGGATGATCCGCCCGGGATACTCAGTCATCTTCAAATCCTATGGGGATTTGCGTGCTCGCGATGGCCGCGTCACTTTCGACATCATTTTGTTCTGGCAGACCGCTATCGCGAGCAAGCTCCCACATGGGAATTTGCGGTGCGCAGGGGATTTGTGTGCCGGCTCTCAGCAATCCGACCGGTAAGCTTTTCATGACCCCCGGCAAAGCAGGCATAATGGCGGTCCTTCGCCGATGCGGCGTTTCTTATTTGCGGTTTGCCCTTGAACGAACGTCCATCCTCCAACGTTGTACGCCCCTCCGGTTGCCCGGGGTTGCTGCGTGTCGTCCAGGCGTTGGACGGGGGGATCTGTCGGATCAAGCTCGATGGCGGTGCCATCTTGGCGGATCAGGCCTACGTCGTGGCGGCGGTGGCCGAGCGGTTTGCCGGCGGCGTGATCGAGGCGACCAACCGGGCCAATCTGCAAATCCGCGGGATCGGTCCCGAACACGAAGCGCTGATCCAGCCATTGCTGGCCGCCGGGCTTGGCCCGCGCAAGCCGGCCGGCGATGACGTGCGCAACCTGATGCTCAGCCCTACGGCCGGGGTCGACCGACAGATGCTGTTCGACACTCGCCCGTTGGCGGCGCAGATCCTCTTCACCCTGCAAACCCATGAGCGCTTCCCTGAGTTGTCGGCCAAGTTCGCCGTGCAACTGGACGCAGGGGAAGCGTTAGCGATGCTCGAACATCACCACGACCTGTGGTTGTCGGCCCTGGTCCGTGATGGCGAGCCTTGGCTGGCCTTCGGCTTGGCCGGTTCACCCTTGGATAAACCGGCGGGCAGGGTGCCGTTGGCCCAGGGGCATGCCTTGGTGGTGGCGGTGCTGGAACTGTTCCTCGACCTGGCCCGCCCGGACCAGAACCGCATGCGTCACTTGTTGGCTGAAATTCCCGCCGATGAGTTCATGACCCGATTGGCCCGTCGCGTGCCGCTGCAAACTTGCCTGGATTGGCGGCGGGACGGGTCCATCGACGGACTGTACATCGGCGTTCATCCCCAGCACGACGACCGCGTCTACGTCGGCGCGGCGGTGCCCCTGGGGCGGCTCAATGCGGTCATGCTGCGGGGGGCGGCGCAACTGGCGCGGGAAAAGGGCGACGCGAGCCTGCGTTTCAGCCCTTGGCAAAGCCTGCTGCTGCCCAACGTGCGCCGCGAGGAGGCCGACGAAGTGCTGGCGCGGCTTGAAGGGTTGGGCCTGTTGTGTTCGTTCGATCAGCCCCTGGCGCAACTCATCGCCTGCACCGGCGTCAGTGGCTGCGGCAAAGCCCTGGCCGACACCAAGACCGATGCCCGTCAATTGGCCGAACTGCTGCAACGCCAGGGCCAGACCCTGAAAATCCATCTGTCGGGCTGCCCGCGTTCCTGCGCGGCAGCCCATATCGCGCCCATCACCTTGCTGGCGGTCGCCCCCGGTCGTTATGACCTGTATTTTCGCGATGCCACGCTGCCGGGTTTCGGCGCGTTGCAGGCACACAATCTGACTATTGAAGCGCTCGGCCACTGGCTCGACGCGCGCCCCCGGAGCCCCCTTGATGCTTGATTACATTCGCGACGGTCAGGAGATCTATCGCCACTCCTTCGCGATCATCCGCGCCGAAGCCAACCTGGCGCGCATTCCGGCCGACCTGGAGAAACTCGCGGTGCGGGTGATCCACGCCTGCGGCATGGTCGAGGCCATCGATGGCTTGCAGTTTTCCGAGGGCGCGGGCACGGCCGGGCGCCAGGCGCTGGCCGCCGGTGCGCCGATTCTGTGCGATGCGCGGATGGTCTGCGAAGGCGTGACCCGGGCGCGTCTGCCGGCCAACAATCAGGTGATCTGCACCTTGCGCGACGAGGGTGTGCCGGCATTGGCCCTGGAACTGGGCAACACCCGTTCGGCGGCGGCGCTGGAGCTGTGGCGCCCGCACCTGGAAGGCAGCGTGGTGGTCATCGGCAACGCGCCGACCGCGCTGTTCTACCTGCTGGAGATGCTCGATGCCGGCGCGCCGAAACCGGCATTGATCCTCGGTTTTCCGGTGGGCTTCGTCGGTGCCGCTGAGTCCAAGGCGATGCTGGCGGCCAACAGCCGCGGCGTGCCGTTCGTGATCATGCAAGGCCGCCTGGGCGGCAGCGCCATGGCCGCCGCTGCCGTCAACGCCCTCGCTACGGAGATTGAATGATGCAGCAGCCTGGACGTCTGATCGGCCTCGGCGTGGGCCCCGGTGACCCGGAACTGATTACGGTCAAGGCCCTGCGCCTGCTGCGCGAATCGCCGGTGGTGGCGTACTTCGTCGCCAAGGGCAAGAAGGGCAATGCCTTCGGCATTATCGAGGCCCATTTGCAGGACGCGCAGACGTTGCTGCCGCTGGTCTATCCGGTCACCACCGAAGCGCTGCCGGCGCCGCTGTCCTATGAACAGGTGATCGCCGACTTCTACGACACCGCCGCCGAGCAGTTGGCCGTGCACCTGGATGCCGGTCGCGATGTGGCCGTGATCTGCGAGGGCGATCCGTTTTTCTACGGCTCCTACATGTACCTGCACGATCGCCTGGCCGAGCGCTATGAGGCCCAAGTCATTCCCGGCGTGTGCTCGATGCTGGGTGGGGCCTCGGTGCTCGGTGCGCCGCTGGTCTATCGCAACCAGAGCCTGTCGGTGCTCTCCGGCGTCCTGCCCCACGACGATCTCAAGCGTCGCCTGGCCGACGCCGATGCGGCGGTGATCATGAAGCTGGGGCGCAATTTCCCCAAGGTTCGCCAAGTGCTTCAGGAACTGGGCATGGACGCACGGGCGCTGTACGTCGAGCGGGCGACCATGGCCAACCAGAAAATCGTGCCGTTGGATGAAGTCGAGCCGATGTCTTCGCCGTACTTCTCGCTGATCATCGTCCCAGGCGAACGGTGGCAGGGATGATGGCCGCCAAGGCGCCGGCCATCGTCATCCTCGGCCCGGGCAGCCTGGCAACGGCCCGACGGATCCAGCAGCGCTATCCCGACGCCTTGATCCACGGCCTGGCCGGAAGGGTCGAGGGCGCGGATCGCCAATACCTCGAGTTCGGCGCGACGTTGCGCGAGCTCTACCAACACAATACGCCGATCATTGTCCTGTGCGCGGCCGGCATCGTCATCCGCACCCTGGCGCCGTTGTTGCTGGAAAAGGGCGTCGAGCCACCGGTGCTGGCGGTGGCCGAGGATGGTAGCGCCGTGGTGCCGCTGCTGGGCGGCCTGGGTGGGGTCAACGTCATGGCCCGGGAGATCGCGGCAACGCTGCAAGTAGCGCCGGCGATTACCACCAGCGGCGAATTGCGTTTCGGCACCTGCCTGCTCAATCCGCCAAGCGGCTACAGCCTTGGCGACCTCGAGCAGGGCAAGCGCTTCGTCTCCGACTTGTTGGCCGGTGAACCGGTGCGCATCGAAGGTGCGGCGCCGTGGTTGGATCAGGCGCAGTTGCCGCAAGACCCGCAGGCGCGGCGCACGATCCACGTTGGCCATGCCGAGCGTGAGGCGAGCGCCCATGAATTGCTGATTTATCCGCGCAGTGTCGCGGTGGTGGTGAGCGCCGAGATGGCTGACCTGCCGGGTGCCGTTCGTGCGGCTTTGCAGCAAGCGAAAGTGGCGCTTCAGAGCCTGGCATGCCTGGTGGCGGCGGATACGCTGATGGCCAGTGTGGCCTTGCGTGAAGCGGCGCTGGAGCTCGGGGTGGCGCTGCGCTTTGTGGCGATGACCGGCGATGCCGCAGCGTTGGCGCGCAGTTTTGTACCGGGGGCGAACATTATTTCGACAACGGATAATCTGGCCATCGCCGTTGCCGCGCTGCCCTTGGATGTGGCCCAAATCGGTCGCCCGCGCGGACGCCTGGCGGTGATCGGCCTGGGACCGGGTGCGGCCGAACTGATGGTGCCGGCGGTGAAGGCCGAACTGGCTCGGGCCACCGATGTGCTCGGTTACGAAACCTATGTGCGCATGGCCGGCCCGTTTCGCGACGATCAAGTGCTGCACTGCACCGACAACCGCGAAGAAATGCAGCGTGCCCGACATGCCTTTGAATTGGCCGCGCAAGGCCGTTCGGTGATCGTGGTGTCGTCCGGCGACCCGGGGGTATTCGCCATGGCGGCGGCGGTGCTCGAAGCGTTGCACGAGTCCAGCGATCCGGCCTGGCATCAGGTGGACCTGGAGATCCTGCCCGGTGTGTCCGCCTCCCTCGCCACCGCCGCCCAGGCCGGTGCGCCGTTGGGGCATGACTTCTGCGTGATGTCGCTGTCGGACAATCTCAAGCCCTGGTCGATCATCGAAAAACGCCTGGACCTGGCGGCCGAAGCTGATCTGGCGTTGGCTTTCTACAACCCGATTTCCCGTGCGCGGCCGTGGCAATTGGGGCGTGCGCTGGAGATCGTCGCTCAGCACCGCACGCCGGAGACGCCGGTGGTGTTGGGGCGTGACATCGGTCGTCCGGGCCAGACCCTGCGTGTCACCACGTTAGGGCAACTCACGACCGAGCAGGTGGATATGCGCACCATGGTGCTGATCGGCTCCTCCACAACCTGTGTGTTTGCGCGCGCGACGGGTGGAAACTGGGTGTATACGCCACGCTGGTATGGGCTCAAGCCAGCCTGAACCGCGAAACCGTTCTCTTGCTCACGCTGGGTGTAGGCGCTGCCGAAGGCTGCGATCTTTTGATCTTTCGCTTGAGATTCAAGTGTCTGGGGAAAGATCGCAGCCTCGTTGCACCCGGCAGCTCCTACGGCGTAGCCCAGCGGGAGCTTGCTCGCCACAGGATTCAGGGCCGCGTTTTCGATTCTTTCGCTTTATTTGTCGTGCGTATAAATAAAAGAGCAGGTTCAAGTCTTGATGCTCCTTTGAAATGCATTGAAAGCCTTCCTGTTTGAGTTGTTGCTTCTTAAGCGTTAGTTTTCGTGCCTGATAAGTTATCGGTGTGTGCTTGTCAGCGCTTGGCATAGGTTTTAGTTGCCGCCAAGTTGCAAAATATTTAATTGAAAAGCAGGTCGCCAGAACACGCTCTGGTGGCGGCGTTTTTATATGTCTGTTGCTTTTGTAAAGGAACAGGCCAAGGAGTGTTTTTATGCAGGAAGCGAACATCAAGGCGTACGGTGGTGCGCTCGGTTTCATCAGTCTTTTCAAACTGGCCGACCTTGAACAGGCACTGTTGCCGTACAAAAACAATGAGCAATACGACGCGGTCATCCGTTATTACTTTGCCTGTATTAGCGTACCGGACTCCCATCGACTGCTCGAGCCACTGGGGCTCTTGAAGCAGACGCTCGCCCAGGTCCTGGGCAGCCGCAGGGTGAAGCGCAGCGTGTCCGGCCCCGACGAGGCGACAGTGGATTTGCCGCGGATCTATGACAAAGTCGAACGTCATGAAGCGCGCCTTCAGTTCAGCACCGAACAGATGAAACAGGTGCCTGCGGAGGTTCCCAGGACGTTGCACTTTGTCTGGCTCGGGGGTGGACTTGGCAGCATTCAGCGCGATTATCTAAATGTGTGGAGAAAGGTGTTGGCCAAGCAGGCTTATACCCTGAATCTTTGGTATGACAGTGATGCACTACTGGCCTGGCAAACCAGCAAATTGATTGTCGAAGCCGCCAAGGCCGATGTTTTTCTACAAGGCGTAGACGAACGTGTCTCCGAAGTTGAATTGGGCGCCTTATACAATGAGCGGGCGATTGTTCTGAAACAACAGATGCATTCACATATCCGTGCGGCAGTGGCTAGCGGAGGGTCAGCTGACGAGGCCCGGATAGATTTGTTGTCCCGCGCCTACGGTCAGGATGTACAAGTACTGCGCAAACAGTTGGCACACAATCAACGTAGCCTCTTGGACATGCACGGCTTCAAGTTACGTGATCTTGCCACGGGCGAAATTTCGCTGCAGTTGCAGGCTGTCTATGAACGGGAGATGCGTTTGCGCGGCAACATGGCGGCGGCCTCCGATGTTGTGCGCGCCGAGGTCCTGTATGCCGAAGGCGGCAGTTATACCGATGTCGACCACCTTCCGCCGTTGTCGCAAACCCTGGGCGCCGTTGATATCAGCGGCTTTGACCGTGATGCCCGCCTCGGGGTCCTGCAACTGCTGCTGAACAACAACCCCGAATGGATGCCGGGTCGCGAGACGACTTCCAGCTATTACGCGCACATTGGCGCCGAGCATTTTCCGGCGCTGCAAGCCTTCGCGCAAAGCCGTCCAAGCTTGAGTGAGGTCTTTGGGCAACCGGCGGATCGGCTTGCTCGTCCCTTCGCGCTGCGGGCCTTGGCCATGGAGCAATCGTTATCCAATGCGTTTCTGATGGCCCATCCGGGCTCAGCAGTTCTCAAAAGCGTGCTTGAGCGCGTTCGCACCAACTACGCGTTGATCGATGCATCGACCCGGTTGGCGGCTCAGCGCGATATTGCATTGAGTGATGTTGCCGGCATGTTAGGGCTGGTGGAGGAGGTGTTCGAAAAAACCAATGGGCCGTTGACCGGATTGTCGATGGAAGACGTGCCCAGAGCGATAGCGTTGATCTCGGCCATAGCGACCCACTTCGGCGATGGCATTCGGTTCGACAGCGAGGGCACCATCTACCTGACGGGGCCCGGTGCCATGCGCGATGGCATGGTCGACTATGCGAAAGCGCACTTGAGCGCCGTCATTGCCGAGAGCCTGCGCAAAGAGGCGCCCATCGCGCCCAATGGGACGGTGAACGGTGCCACCGAAGAGGAGCAGGATCACTCCTGGAAAGAAAATGAAACCGATCACGAGAAATGGGTCCGCAACGAGCAGGCACGTTGGCGTGATGGTCAGTACCCCACGCGCTACAGCGGCGACATCGCGCAGTTGCTCAAGCATTCGACCGTTGAGTTCCAACAGGGCTGGCCGCTGATCGAAGGCCGAGCCGTGCTGCTGACCGATGTGCTGGAGCGATTGCTCGAGGGGCTCGGCGAGCCGTTCAGCGAGGCGATGAGCCAGGGGCATGACGGTGAAATCCGTTTCGAGAAGCCGCTGCCGCTGAGTTTCGATGATCGCCAGCGTATTCGGCGCCAGCCCTCCGATACGCTGGTGCCGGTGTTCTTGAGCGATGCAAAGATGCAAAGCCTGGGGATCGACGAGGTGCTGAACGAGATCGCCAGCGGTGCCCGGCGGGTCATTGAGGTCAGCCCTGTACAAAGGCTGTCACTGGGCATTTTGCTCGATTTGGAGACCTTGGATAACCCGCGCTTCAACGCCTCCAGCAGTGAGCTGGAGAACCTGGCCAACGGCGTTGTCGAACAGGGCGTGGCGGGTCGTTACGCGGTCATCGAGCGGCAATTGTTCAAGCGCAAGGCGGCAAGGTTCATGAGTGGCCTGGAAACCGATCCAGTGGATGCGCCGCTGCCGTCCGACAGCGCGCTGGAGTTGAAGAGAACGGCCTTGAAACAGGCGCGGACGCTGTTCCAGTGGGGCCGTCATGTTGCACGGATCCAGAAAGTGGCGACCCTTGAGCACCGTCTCCAGATCGTCGAACGTTCCGCGCAAGTGCTGGACGGATTCGGCCACGCCGGCGTGCAAATGGTCCCCCAGGATTTACTGCTCAACAGCGATGGCGAGGCGATTGGTGGGCGCTGCTATCCCCTGACGTTGGTGATGAGCGCAGCGCTTATGCAGGGCGATGGGTCCACCGGGCATCTGCGCGAGCGTTTCTTCCTGGCGGTGCTCGAACCCGGGCAAACCGATTCCCAAGCGTTCCTGCAAACGCTGGAAGCACTGCGGGACGTACCGATGACTGACGTCGGTACGCGTCTTGGACAGGCGAACCTTGACCAGGTCAGGGACACGCTCGAGAAGCACACCGGCCCCCGTACGCTGATGCTCAACTCGGACAACCATTCGATGCTGGTGGCCAAGACCATCAGTGGAGAAAGTGCCGCCTATCACTTTTTCGACCCCAACTTCGGCCTGTGCAAATTCGAGCATCCGGATGGACTGCAGCGGGCGCTGGAAAGGTTTTTCCAGACAGAGGGTATGGCCCGCTATTACGCCGCCTATGGTCCTGACGCTCGACCGGAATTCGATCTGATCGACCTGCACAGCAATAAGATCGCCGCCTTGGAGCTGGCTGAGGGCTTCACCGTGGAGCACCTGCTCAATCCCGATCCGTTGCCCGGAAAACCAGCGCTCGCGATTCGCCAGCGCCTGAACAGTGCCTACGGCAGAGCCCTGGTCGACAATTCGCACCTGGGCAGCAGTTTGCTGGAGTTGGACAGCCATTGGTGGGGCCAGCAGATCGCCCAGGTCACGGTCGGTTTGCAGGCGCTGCATGACTCGCCGACGACGCTGGTGCCCTTGTTCGAAACGCTGGAGGTTACGCCAGAGGGCCAATACCGGGTGAGCCTGATCGATCCTGCGCAACCGCAACAATTGATCCGCGTGCTCAGTGACGATCATCGCCTGTTGCGGATCAAGAACTGGCTGTCGGAACAGTTTTCGACCCTGGCGCGCCAACCTGTGCAGAGCGGCGGCGTTCTGGACCCGACCGAGGCCGGCAGCGTTCATACCCTCAACGCGGGCTTCACCATCCAGGCTTTGATGAACGCCTTGCGCGGGCGGGAAGGGGAGGATCGAACGTTGACCACCGCCGTGCGCCTGCATGCCTACGTCAACTATGCGCAGTTGGTACACGGTAATGTCGTGGACGTGGCGGGCCTGGTGCAGTTGGTCCGCACCGCCCTGGCGGAAGAACGGCTCATTGCCCGCACGTGTGCGCCGGTCGTTGGTCAGGCGCTGGGGCATGCGGCCAACGAGGGCGTCGGCGCGGTGTTAGGGCTGGCCAATGTCGGCTTTGATATCTATCAGCTGAAGACGGCGCAAACCGGCATCGAAAAAGCGCAATTCGGTACCCAACTGACATTCGACTCTGCCAGCCTGGCCTTGACGGCGGGCGGCGTCGGGGCAGGGTTGGCCGGGGCTTCGACCGCCGCGGCGGTGCTCGGCGGTGCGGGGGTGATTCTCGGTGGATTGGCCGTCGGGGGCGCCGCCCTGGCCCAGGGGTTTGCCACCATCGCCCGGGAGGCACGTCAAGTCGGTCAGTTTTTCGATGATCTGGAGCAGGCCTACCGTGGCGACGGTTACCACTACGATCACAGGTTGGCCGCGTGGGTGGCACGGCCTTCACTGATTGTCAGAAGCATCGACCTGAATGATGGGACGCTGCGGCTCGACAGCCCAAAGCTGTACCCCTTGCATGATCATTTCGGTGTGCCGGGCTTCGACCCCGATGACGCGCGGGCGATCGACATCCGTCGAGAGCTGGGCCTGCCCGGACGGATCGAGTTCACCCCGCCCGACGGGCAACCCATCGTGCTGCCCTGTACGCCGCACACCACTTACGGCTATGAGTACAAGGCGTTGCCGTTCGCCCGCTGGCGCCATGATCGTGGCTTCGACACGGCCCGGCGGCTGGAGAAAAAGCAAGCGGACGGCACCTGGTTGTTTCTGTTTACGTTCTATTCCTTTCCTTCCGACTACATCCTCAATCGCTTGAATCCGGTGTACGGCGAAACGCTGATCAGGGTGAACCTGGATGCGGTGGAGCGGGTACTGGTGATTCCCGTCCTGCCAGACGCCTGGCATGGAAAGTTGTCCTATCGGCTCAGGGGCGCGGGTGCGCGTTGCACCGTAGCGCTCAATCCCGGGGCCGATATCAGCCTTGTCGCGCCGAACCAGACGTATTGCCGCTGGGTGTTGCAGGCCACCTGGGCCAATGAGAGTGATATCCGGGTCGAGCCTTCCGGCGAGCTGTACATCGGCACCGTCCATGTGAGCCGTATCGGCCAGCAGGAAGTGCTGATTCGCACGGCTGACCAGCTGTTCAGTGTGACCCAGGGTAAACGCCAACTGGACCTTCTCAAACAGGCGGCGCCAGAGGGGCTCGATGAGCAGGCGCTACTTGACCACTACATGACCCTGGCGCGCGAGCATCGATTGGCGCTGCCCTATACGCCGATCCATCACTATCTGATCCCGTTCGAGGATCCCCAGCAGCCGAGCTACACCACGGCCTGGTATGACGCGAGCGAAGACCGCTTTCTCTATATCCGCGACGACATGGCCGTGCTCGGCGAGCCGCAGTTGTCGGTCGTCATGGGGGCGTCCGCGTATTTCTACGATCCTGACGGGTTCCAGATCTGGCAGACGGATTGCGCCACGGGTTTGCTCAAGTGTCGCTACCTGTTACTGCTCCAGGAGGGGCAAAGCACCATTCGCAGCCTGGAAGCGGATGCCCAGGGGGTGATTCATGTCGTGCAGGAATACCTCCTCGACAACCAAACCGTCCTGCAATACCGCTACCTGATTCATGACGGGCAATTGCTGTTGAGTTCCGTCACTTACGACACCGCGCCGCAACTGCAGGCGCTGCTGTTGACCAGCGATAGCCTGGCCGAGTGGTCGTCCGTACTCGGTGATTTTCTGCGGCTGTCCCCCGGGCCTTTGGATAACGGGGTGACGACTGTCGATTGGCAGCCGGCTTCGTACGTTTCGATCTGCTGGACGATTGCGCCCGATTCCCGAGACCTGGCATGGGTACGCAGCAGTGATCGACGTCTGATCTTGGCGCCACCCGCCAAGCATCATGCCCGTGGCTGGGATGGCTCGATCAAGAACTTGGACGGGCTGATGCTATTGCCCGTGGCCGACGACAGCGAGGTGTTCTTCGTGTACCAGCGAGTCACCTCCAACCAGACGCTCTGCCGACTGCAACGCAGCGTGAACGACGGCAAGGCGCAGTGGACCCATCAATGGGTACAGCCCGATGGGCTCAAGCAGGTCCTGGCCGTCGACGGGGGGTATGTAGCGCTCGATGAAAACGGGTTGTTTTTCAACCTGGACGCGCAAGAATCGCTGCAGTTTGCCGGCGTGAGCGAGCAGTGGCTCAAGGGGCGTGCCCGGTGGTGGCAGGCGCTCGAGCCGTTGGCCAAGGGTTACCCGGGCAGGGATTTTGCGATTGCCGGTCTGCGCAATGTCGCCGGTGACGGCAACCTGTGTGCCTGGTACGTGAATCACCGCTTGCTGTTGTGCGATCCGGGACTCGACAAGGAGGTTCGCTTGCTCGGCGTGACGCCCGACAATCAGTCGGTCTGGCTGTTCGATCGGTCGAGCGGTGACGTATTGAACCAGGCATTCTTTGACCCGTTGCGACTTGACCAGGCATTCGGTGCCGGCTCGCAATTGCTGCCCGGCGACAGCCTGCCGGCGTATCAGCGGGAGTGGGCGAGCTGGCGCTTCGCCGATGTCACGCTCGAAGGCAGCGGTTTGCGCGGCACCAGTGTGGACGGTGTGTCGTTGGCGTTGCGTCATCAGGAGGCGGGGACTATCACCGGGGTCAATCACGACTGGGTGAGCGCCCAGGGCGAACACCTGATCGAAGCTCTCCAGCGGTTGCTGGAGCAAGCGCAGCATGCCGAGTTCGTGTCGGTGGAGTCCGAGCCTGGAAGCCTGCAATGGTATGACGTGCAAGGTGCCCGGCTGCTGCGGGTGACCGGCAAAAACCTGCCCAGGAACTTTACCCTGCTCGGCACTCAGGCTCAGGTTAACGTGCTGCTGCACAAGCATCAGGATGGACGGGTGCTCATCTATCCCGACAAACGCAGCATCGGGCCGTTCGATTATGTCCAGCGCAACGCCCAGGTGCTGGTCGTCGAAGGGGCGAAGATCGGTCGCGATCTCTTGCCGCTGATTCCCGATGAGGTCAATACGTTGATTCTGCGCTTGGGCCAGGGCGCGGTGACGTGTCATTTGACGAAGACGGAGTGGCTGAAACTGGACTCGGTCATTGTCGACTGTCGACATGCCCTGGGTGAACCACCCACCATGGCAAGTACATTGGTCTGGGCACTCGATGAACCTGCAAAGCTCGTGTTCGAGATCGTCCAGACGCATCTGGTCATTGTTGATCCGGACAGTGAACACTGCCTGATCTTGCGTGATGTGTGTGCCGCCGACCCGGTCTTGCGCGGTGAAATATGCCTGGGCTTCAACGCTGCGCATGCCCGCCCGGTGTCGACGTTCGTGGCACGGTTACGGGACCTGGGAGGGGTCGGCAGTGCAACCCTGAAAGAGCTGCTGGCGCCGGCGCCGGTCGAAGGCCAGGCGGTCCTCCTTTAGGGCACCAGGTAGCCCCTCACCCCGGTAAAAATGATCTGCGCCGCCAAGGCGCAGACAAACAGCCCCATCAGGCGGCTGACGATCTGCAGGCCCTGGTCGCCCAGGATCCGTTCGATGCGGCTGGACAGGTAGAGCACGACGCCGACGGTGAAGCTCGCCAGGGCGATGCTGATGATGGCCATGAGTTTGTCGTCCCAGTGCGGCTGGCTCACGCCCATCACCAGCAGGGCACCGATGGTGCCGGGGCCGACGGTCAATGGAATGGTCAGCGGGACGATGGTCACGTCCTGCTGCACGTTGTCGGTCTGTACGGCCGACTTGCCCTGGGCCATGCCCAGTGCCGAAATGAACAGCACACTGCCGGCACCGATACGGAAGGCGTCCACGGTGATGCCGAACACGCTGAAAATCACCCGCCCGAACAAATACAGCAACACGCTGGAGACCAGCGTCGCGATCGCGACCTTCCAGGCCAGGCGGCGTTGTTCCTTGCGCGAATAGCCGCGAGTCAGCCCGATAAAACACGACAGCACGAAGAAGGGGCTATAGAGCACCAGCATCTTGAGGTACACGCTGAATAGCACGTGGAGCATGGTTCAGACTCATTGCGAAAGACATCGCCGGAGTCTATCAGCCTCTGAATCGACTGTCGGCATTTGATTGGCTGAGGTGGAAAGGGTGGTGTTTTATTTGAGTGTTTTCTTGACTTTATTTGCCGGCTGTTAAATTGGTGGTTTTATTTTGAAGTTACAAGTCGAGAGTTGTTGAGTCTGGTTCGGTTGATTAAGGTGGGGCTGCAAGTTATGGAGTGACTTGCTTAATAGTTTAAGGAGTAAGTGATGAGTTATGAAATGTGTGATAACGCTGTAGCTGCCTGTGTGGCGCGGCTGGAAAGTTACGAAATTTACCCTGATATCAGTCCTCGTTCGTTGTATGTGGGCGATATTGAACCACCGACGAAGGGATCGGTTGTCGGTGAAGGCATCCTGGCGTTCGCCGGTGGTCTTTCTCCCCAGCATCAAGAAGATGCGCAGCATGCTTTTCTCTTTGCCTCCCTGGTTGCCAACAGGCAATACCCTCTCGAATCCCAAGGGCGAGAGTGGTACTACAAGTTTGTTGAGGTCATGACGAACGCCGGTTGGGTCGCGACGCAGCGGTTCTATGATGATCTGAGCATCGCCGGCAACACCGTGCGAATGGACAAGCTGGTATTGGACATTCTCGGTTCCGTAGTCGCGGGTATTGCCCTCGGAAGCGCTACTTCGGCGCTGTTGTTGAAGGTCGCCGACAGTGCAATCACGGCCTTGCAGAAGAAGGAAAAGACGCTGACCCTTTTCGAGCGAAACCTGCTGGAACATGGGGTGGGTGGAATGGCGGCCGGTACCTGTGTCGAAATAGACGGTGAAGTCAGCATGTTGCTTGGCACCGTACGCTTTATTCGGCGCAATAGCGCGACCCAGGTTTTGTTTGCAGATTGGAGCAGTCGCGAAGTGAAGCTGTATAAAGGCGAGTCGGTTTTCAGGAAAGTACCGAGTATTGTCGAGCAAACCCGAGGCGTCATTATTGGTCGGCTGGGTAATCATGCCGTCAGCAAGATCGAAGAGTACGAAATCTAAGCTTAGTTTAAATAAGGCAGCCGGATGGTCGGTTGCCTTATGTTCAAGAGGAATAAAAGCATGGACAAGGAATATTCGATTTTTGTTAACGCGGCGGCGATTGTTTTAGTTTCCTCCTCTGTGCGTGAAACGGCCGTTGACGACCTGATGAATTCGGTCTTGCTCGCGCAGTTGGTGGCTAACAAGACTCTGCAGCGTATACCGAGGGCTGATTGGTACGATAGTTATATGGAGGTCCTGAGTGTCGCCTGGGTTTCAGGTGCCAAACGGCGAAAGGACCTGCTACCGAAAAAAGAAGGGGTCAGCTCGCCATTGGAGTGGGTCGCAGCAATCCCCTTGGATGATCGGCTGGATCAGCAACAGCAAATCATGACGGTGTTGGGTCGTGTGGCTGCGTTACCCGGCTCGCTGCCGGCGCTGAGTATCCTGCGCAAGCAGATGCAAAAACACAACGAACCTGACCCGACACCGAACCCTTCATCGTCCAGCTCCATGCGCTTGTTGGTGATCGTGGCGCATAGCCCTGTTTCGATGACAGGTCTCTGTTTGCAATTCAGCACCGGGAAAGCAATCGATGCCAACCCATGGGGGCAATGCTTTGATGACAAGGACATCGACGGTTGTGTGTCGGCGCGTTATTTTCATATGCAACTGAGCGAAACATTGTTCGCACCGGCTCGCGAGGTTATCGCCCGTAAGGTGGGGGCTGTCGTGGGCGACCACGTCGCGCAGATCACTGAGGCTATCGAGGATTTGGCTCTTTGTCCTGCTGAAGAGGTGGGCCGATGACGGGGCCGATTCCATCCGCGGCGGTCGTTGGCGGCAGTGTTGTTTCGTTCGCGGCCGGTCTGCCTGCGTCCCAAAGGGAAGATGTGTACTTGAGCACGCTGTACGCGCAACGGGCCACTTGGGCGGCCTACCGTGCCGGGTTGTCAGGGAATTGGTTCGACTATTACTGCAACCAACTCAAATTCCTGGGTTGGGACGTGCCACGCCCGCAGGCGTTGCCTGCCATTGAAGGCAAGCCTTTGGGGGCGGGGGCGACGCAACATATCGAAGCTCGTCTTGGCGAAGCTTTTCACACCCCGGCCAGTGGTGCGTTGGTGGCGCTGGAGAACAATCCGAAAGCGCTCGAGCTGTTCGAATCAACCAGCCTGTCTCGCGACACAGGCATTTTCCAGATGATTCCCTGCGTGCCGAACGGCACCCATCGAATTGCAATGGGCGTTTATCACTGCCAGTTCCAGCTGCGTCGACAGGCGTCTCGACTCTTGTTCATCGAACGAAGCGACTGGGTGCGCAACAGCGTCGAGCAAATGACCACCATCAACTTCAATACGCTGTACTACGCCACCTTCAGGGAAAAGGTAAAGCGTTCAGTGCTGTCCCAAGCGTCCACCTACCTCAGTGCCCTGGAGCTCTGAAGCGCGCGCTCTCGCAGGCTTGGCTCAATAAGTCGATGCAGTCGGTTTTTGCTGATCGCGCTGAGCGACCCAGTGTTCGATCAGCTCACGCAGCTGCGACAGTTCCACCGGCTTGGCCATATGGCCGTCCATCCCGGCCTGACGGGCGCGTTCCTTGTGCTCGGCCAGGATGTGCGCGGTGAGCGCCACCACGGGGGTGCGGGTCCGCTGGTTGCCCATTTCCCAGGCGCGCAATTGCTGGGTGGCGGAAAAGCCGTCGAGGATCGGCATTTCGCAGTCCATAAGGACCAGGTCGTAGCGCTGCTCCTTCATGGCCTTGAGGGCTTCTTCGCCGTTGCTGGCCGTGTCGGGTTGCAGGTTGAGCTTGCCGAGCATGCCGCGGATGACCTTGGTGGAAATGCTGTTGTCCTCGGCCACCAGGATGCGGAAATCGCTCGGCACCTTCACTGGGATGGGAGGGCCGGCGTTCACCTGGACATTCGTCGCTTGGCCCCGGTTGCGCTGGTTCAGCTCGTCCGCCAGGGTGGTCTTGAGGGTATAGCCGGCCACCGGTTTGGCGAGGATGCGCTTGACCCCGCTGTTGCGTGCCACGATCTTGCTTGGCGCATTGCTGATACCGGTGAGCATGATCAACAGGATGTCGTGGTTCAGGCTCGGGTCTTCCTTGATCTTGGCCGCCAGTTGCATGCCGGTCATGCCCGGCATGTTCTGGTCCAGCAACACCACGTCGAAATAATCGCGCAGGTGCGCCTTGGTGCGCAGCAGCGCCAGGGCTTCCTTGCCCGATGGCACCGCACTGACGTTCAGGCCCCAGGCGCTGCACTGTTGCACCAGGACTTTGCGGCAGGTGTCGTTGTCGTCGACGATCAATACCCGCGCCCCTTGCAGCGGACCATCGAGGTCGGAAGTCGGATGTTCGAGGCGATCCGGATCCAGCGGTAGGGTCAGCCACAGGGTACTGCCCTGGGTGCTGCCGCTTTTGATACCGAATTCCCCGTGCATCAGGATGATCAACTGACGGGCGATGACCAGGCCCAGGTTTCCCCCCAGGCGCGTGGCCGACAGGAAATTCTTGCTGTGCAGTTCGGCGTGCATCAGCGTGTCGCGCTCTTCGGCGTCCATCGGCGTCCCGCTGTCCTGTACGGCGATACGCAGGCGCGGCTGATTGCTGCGCTCGTCGAGGGCGACGACGATCAGCACTTCGCCCTCATCGGTTTTCTTCAGGGCGTTTTCCAGCAGGCTCAGCAGTGCCTGGCGCAGCCGCGTCGGGTCACCGCTGATCACGCGTGGCACCTGGGGCTGGATGAAACTGATCAGCTCGATATTCTGCTGTTCGGCCTTGGCGCGGAAGATACTCAGGCAATCCTCGATCAGTGCATTGAGATCGAACTGCACGTCGTCCAGTTCGATCTGTCCGGATTCGAGCCGGGAGATGTCGAGGATCTCGTTGATCAGGGTCAGCAGCTCATTGCCAGCGCTGTGGATCGTCTGCACGTAGTCGCGTTGCTTGACCGACAACGGCGTGCCCAGCAGCAACTCGGTCATGCCCAGCACGCCGTTCATCGGGGTGCGGATCTCGTGGCTGATCTTGGCCAGGAACTCGGCCTTGGCATTGATCTCGGCATTGCTCGCCGCCAGGTCGCGGCTGATGCTGAACCGGCTTTCGTTGATCGAGCGCTGGCGCTCGCCCAGGGCGACACTCATCAACAGGCCGCTGATGCAGATGAAGATCAGCAGGGTGATGATCAAGCCTTGGGGAGGAACTTCCGTGAGCCCTTGCAGTGCCGGAAGGATGATCAGCGTGCCCAGGTTGAAGACCACCATGGCCGCGACGAACAGTCGGGCCGGGCGGTAGCCTTTTTGCCAGTGCCAGGCGCTGACGAACAGCATGCTCAGGCCGGCCAGGGCCACCAGGACATAGGTCATGATATTGAGCGGTAGCGTGTTGACGAACAACAGCAACAGGCTGCACAGCATGACGAGCACAATGTCCCCCAGCAGCAGCCGGTTCAACGGGTGCGGGCCCAGGGGCGCGAAGAAACGGTAGGCGAACATCAGGCCGCAGGGCGCTGTCAGCAGCAAGGCCAGGTAGGCCCCGGGCGTCTGGACGGCTGGCCAGTCGGGCAGCCAGGGTCCGGCCAGGTTCAGCAACAGCACCAGGCTGAGCATCAGCAGTCCTTCACAGGCTGCCAGCCACAGGCAACTGCGTGAGCGGGTGTAGGCGTAGCGGGTGAGGTTGTGCAGGATCAGCATGGTGATGCAGCCGAACAGCAACCCATAGATCAGCGTCTGGTTCTGATCGGCCGCGGCCACGACCGCCGATTGCAAGGTGATGTAGGGGCGCAGTTCATGGTGCGAGGCCAGTCGCAGGTAGACGTCCAGCGATTTGTCGCTGCGCGGCAGGGGCAGTATGAAATCGCTGCTAGGTACCACAGGTTCGGTATGTGGCGTGGCATTGCCGCTGATTTGTTGGTCAACCAGGGCATCGCCGTCCAACACATAGAGGTTCAGGCGTGACAGGTCGGGCGCGAAGATGCGCAGGATCTGTTCATGCCGGTCGGGGGCCAGGCGGAAACGCAACCACAATGCCCCGCCGGGCTCGGCGGCCTGGAGGCGCTCCAGGTCGATGGGGCTGAATTGATTGGTGTAGCGGGCAGAACGGATGTCGCTCAGCGTGAGGTCGCCCTGTTCGTCGAGCAATACCGCCCAGCCACTGCCTGGCGCGGCCTGGGCCGGGAGCATGCAGAGCAGCGTCAGCAAGGTGACGGTAAGGCCTATGGCAATCCTGAGCCAGCGCACGGCGAAATCCCTTCGTAGGTTGATGCCAGATTATAACTATGCGCGGCGCCGGAACAGTCAGGCAAGGGCCGCAGACCCTTGCCTGGCTGAATGGCCGGGTTATTCCAGATTTTCGCCACGCTCACGGGCAATGGCGCGGTAGCCAATGTCCTTGCGGTAGAAGCAACCTTCCCAGTCGATCTCGGCGGCAAGCTTGTAGGCCTGCAGCTGAGCTTCGTCGACACTGGCGCCCATGGCGGTGGCGCAAAGCACGCGACCGCCGGCGGTGATCACTTGCCCATCCTTCAACGCCGTGCCTGCATGGAAGACCTTGCCTTCCAGGCGGGCCGCGGCGTCCAAGCCCTGGATCGCGCTACCCTTGGCGTAGTCGCCCGGGTAACCGCCAGCCGCCAAAACGACACCGACGCTTGGGCGTGGATCCCACTGGGCTTCGACCTTGTCCAGTGCCTGGGCCAGTGCAGCCTCGACCAGCAAGACCAGGCTCGATTGCAGGCGCAGCATTACCGGCTGGGTCTCAGGATCGCCGAAACGGCAGTTGAATTCGATGACTTTTGGGTTACCAGCCTTGTCGATCATCAGGCCAGCATAGAGGAAGCCGGTGTAGACATTGCCTTCCTCGGCCATGCCGCGCACGGTCGGCCAGATCACCTGGTCCATGACGCGTTGGTGCACCTGGGCGGTCACCACCGGGGCTGGGGAGTAGGCACCCATGCCGCCAGTGTTCGGGCCGCTGTCGCCATCGCCGACACGCTTGTGGTCCTGGCTGGTGGCCATTGGCAGAACGTTCTTGCCATCGACCATGACGATGAAGCTGGCTTCCTCGCCGTCGAGGAACTCTTCGATCACCACGCGGGAGCCGGCGTCACCGAAGGCATTGCCGGCGAGCATGTCGCGCACGGCATCTTCGGCTTCGGCCAGGGTCATGGCAACGATCACGCCTTTACCGGCAGCGAGGCCGTCGGCCTTGATCACGATCGGTGCGCCTTTCTCGCGCAGGTATGCCAGGGCCGGTTCGATTTCGGTGAAGTTCTGGTAGTCGGCGGTCGGGATCTTGTGACGCGCCAGGAAGTCCTTGGTGAACGCTTTCGAGCCTTCCAACTGCGCGGCACCGGCAGTCGGGCCGAAGCAGTCCAGGCCACGGGCGCGGAACAGATCGACCACACCGGCCACCAGCGGCACTTCCGGGCCGACGATGGTCAGCGAGACGTTTTTTTCCGCGAAATCTGCAAGCTGCTCCAGGGCCAGCACGTCGATGGCGACGTTCTCGCACTTGGCTTCGATGGCGGTGCCGGCGTTACCCGGGGCGACGAAGACTTTCTCGACGCGCGGGTCCTGTGCCACTTTCCAGGCTAGGGCGTGTTCACGGCCACCGCTGCCGATGATCAAAACATTCATTTCAAAAACCTCAAAACTGTGGGAGGCGCTGCAATCCCCTGTAGGCGCTGACGAGTGAAACGCGGCTGCGATCTTTGATTTTGCTTTTCACAGCCAGATCAAAAGATCGCAGCCCGTTTCACTTGTCAGCTCCTACAAGGGGAGCGGTGTATCAGTGACGGAAGTGGCGCATGCCCGTAAAGACCATCGCGATACCGGCTTCATCGGCAGCCGCAATCACTTCACTGTCACGCATCGAACCGCCCGGTTGGATCACCGCGGTGATACCGACCTTGGCCGCGTTGTCGATGCCGTCGCGGAACGGGAAGAACGCATCGGAGGCCATGACCGCACCTTGTACCTGCAAACCGGCGTGTTCAGCTTTGATGGCGGCGATGCGGGCCGAGTTCACGCGACTCATCTGGCCGGCGCCGACACCGATGGTCTGGCGGTTCTTGGCGTAGACGATGGCGTTGGACTTGACGTACTTGGCGACTTTCCAAGCGAAGATCAGGTCGTTGATTTCCTGCTCGCTCGGGGCGCGCTTGGTCACCACTTTCAGGTCTTCGCTACCGATCATGCCGATATCGCGGCTCTGTACCAGCAGGCCGCCATTGACGCGCTTGTAGTCCCAGGCCGGCGCACGGTTGGCATCCCACTGACCGCAGGCCAGCAGGCGCACGTTGGCCTTGGCGGCAACAATGGCGCGGGCTTCTTCAGTGACCGAAGGGGCGATGATCACTTCGACGAACTGACGCTCGACGATGGCCTTGGCGGTCTCGGCGTCCAGTTCACGGTTGAAGGCGATGATGCCGCCGAACGCCGACTCGGTGTCGGTGGCGTAGGCCAGTTCGTAGGCCTGGCGGATGCCGCCCTCGGCGTCCGGGCTCACCGCCACGCCGCACGGGTTGGCGTGCTTGACGATGACGCAGGCCGGCTTGACGAAGCTCTTCACGCACTCCAGCGCGGCGTCGGTGTCGGCCACGTTGTTGAACGACAGTTCCTTGCCTTGCAGCTGGGTGGCGGTGGCAATGCCGACTTCGGCAGGCTTGGCCTCCACGTAGAACGCCGCGCTCTGGTGCGGGTTCTCGCCGTAGCGCATTTCCTGGGCCTTGACGAACTGGGTGTTGAAGGTGCGCGGGAATTCGCTGCGACCTTCGGTCGACAGGGTCTCAGCAGCCTGGTTCACGGTGCCCATGTAGTTGGCGATCATGCCGTCGTAGGCAGCGGTGTGTTCGAACGCCTTGAGCATCAGGTCGAAACGCTGGGCGTAGGTCAGGCCGCCGGCCTTGAGGTTTTCCAGCACGCTGGCGTAGTCACTGGCGTTGACCACGATGGCCACGTCCTTGTGGTTCTTGGCCGCCGAGCGGACCATGGTCGGGCCGCCGATGTCGATGTTCTCGATGGCGGTCGGCAGGTCGCAGCCGGGCTTGTTGATGGTGG
Organism: Pseudomonas sp. RL_105y_Pfl2_101; assembly: GCF_963970585.1. Classification (NCBI taxonomy): domain Bacteria; kingdom Pseudomonadati; phylum Pseudomonadota; class Gammaproteobacteria; order Pseudomonadales; family Pseudomonadaceae; genus Pseudomonas; species Pseudomonas sp. RL_105y_Pfl2_101. The sequence continues at coordinate 63,561 of NZ_CAXAPG010000001.1, read as the reverse complement.
CTTCGAACGGGTAGAGGTTGACCGCTACCAGGTCGATCGGCTTGATGCCGTGTTCGTTCATGATGGCGTCGTCGATGCCGCGACGGCCGAGGATCCCGCCGTGGATTTTCGGATGCAGGGTCTTGACCCGACCGTCCATCATTTCTGCAAAACCGGTGTAGTCCGCGACTTCCACTGCGGCGACGCCGTTGTCCTGCAGCAGCTTGAAGGTCCCGCCGGTGGAGAGAATCTCGACGCCCAGCTGTTGCAACTCGCGGGCGAATTCGAGAATTCCGGTCTTGTCGGAGACGCTGATCAGGGCGCGGCGGATCGGCAGGCGGGTGGTCTGGTCGGTCATTTCAATTTCCATCAAAAGCAAGGGAAGTCAGCAAAAAAGGCGACCGTTTTTACGCGGGCGCCTTTCTGGTTTGATTGAATGCTTACAGCAGATCGTACTGCTTGAGTTTCTTGCGCAGGGTGCCGCGGTTCAGGCCCAGCAGCTCACTGGCCTTGGTCTGGTTGCCCTTGACGTAGTTCATCACGCTTTCGAGCAGAGGCGCCTCGACTTCGGAAAGCACCAGGTTGTACACATCCGTGACGGCAGCGCCCTCAAGGTGGGCGAAATAATTGTGCAGCGCCTTCTCGACACTCCCGCGAAGGGTCTGGCCTTCTTCGCTGGGCGTATTGAGGTGCTGTTTCAAATTCACGTTGTCGCTCACGGGTGTTGTTCCACTCACTAAAGTCTCGGTCATCATCGTCATGCGGCCACCCCTTCGTCCCCTGTCAGGCTCTTGTAACGTTCAGCGAAGAACGCCTGAACGTCGGCGCATTGTGCTTGCGTACCATCCAAACGATTGAAACGGGCGCGAAACTCCCTGGCGCCCGGCAGGGTTGCGAGATACCAGCCCACATGCTTGCGAGCGATGCGTACGCCCATGACTTCTCCGTAGAAGGCATGTAGCGCGGCCAGATGCTCTAGCAGAATACGTTCCACCTCGGACAACTGCGGCGCCGCAAGCTTTTCGCCAGTGCGCAGGAAGTGTTCGATCTCACGAAAAATCCATGGCCGCCCCTGGGCGGCCCGGCCGATCAACAGGCCATCGGCACCGGTCGCGTCGAGCACGTACCGGGCCTTCTCGGGCGAATCGACGTCGCCATTGGCAAACACCGGAATCGACACGGCCTGCTTGATCGCGGCGATGGTGTCGTACTCGGCTTCGCCGGTGTACAGGTCGGCGCGGGTGCGGCCGTGGACCGCCAGCGCCGTGATGCCCGCCTGTTCGGCGATCTTCGCCACCACCAGGCCATTCTTGTTCTCCCGGTCCCAGCCGGTGCGGATCTTCAGGGTCACCGGTACATCGACCGCGGCGACGACCGCCTGCAGGATCTCGGTGACCAGCGCTTCATCTTTCAACAGTGCAGAGCCGGCGGCCTTGTTGCAGACCTTTTTCGCCGGACAGCCCATGTTGATGTCGATGATCTGCGCCCCCAGCTCGACGTTCGCCCGGGCCGCCTCCGCCAGCATCTGTGCGTCGCCACCGGCGATCTGCACCGAGCGGGGCTCGGGATCACCTTCGTGGATCATGCGCAGACGCGATTTGCGGGTGTTCCACAAACTCATGTCGCTGGTGACCATTTCCGAAACCACCAATCCTGCACCCAACCGCTTGCACAGTTGACGAAAGGGCTGGTCGGTGACCCCCGCCATAGGAGCGAGAATCAGGCCGTTCTGCAATGTATATGGGCCGATGCGTACCGCCGACATAGGACTTCCCTGAAGTGGGGCCGGATCATGAGACTTCGAAAAAGGGTTGGCATGATACCCGCTCTCGATGACTGGATAAAGATCGAATTGGATAAAATCTGAACAGCTATTTTGTTATCGCCAGCGGTTTGGTCTGGCTGGGGTCAGTCAGAAAGCTGCCGTCAATTGGTCGACCCTGGCAGGATTCATTCAGGGGAATGGAAGCTCAGGCTGTAGTTCACCGCTTTGGGGCCAGGGTCGAGGATATCCAGCGCGATGTGAATGGGCGTCTGGGGCGGCATTTCGCCGCGGTCCTGGAGGTCGCCGCCCAGGTATTCCCCGGGCTTGAAGCGACGGCTGGCGATCAGGTGCCCGTTGAGGTCGGCAAAGCGCAGCTCCAGCAACGGAAAAGGTTGGGAGAAGGGCGCACGGTTGTAGATGATCGCGTCCACCACCAAGGCGCCGCTGAACTCCGGATGGCTGCGCACCACTAGGTTGCTGCTCTTGATCTTGGCGATGTCGACCTTGGACGGTACTTCGCAGCCGATGGTCGGACAGATTTGCAGGAACCACGGCCGGTACTGGTCCTGGCGGGCCATTTCTTCGAAATGGTAGGCGATGTACTGGCCGCCCAGGGCTGCGGCGGCGAGCAGTATCAGCAGGGCCCACAACAAGCGTCGGCCCCAGGGCGAGCGGCGTTTGCGCCAGTCCAGTTGCAGCGGGTCGTCGTCCAGGTCGTGGAGGGCCTCGGCGCGTATCCCTGGCTCCTGGCGTTCGCGTGACTTGCGAAGTGGCACCGGTTGCTCGGGTTCGTCGTCGTGGTCGTCGGTGGCGGACAGGCGCTCGAGGTGTTCGTCGGGCTCGTCGTCCGGCGCCAGGTGGAGTGGGGCGCCAGGCTCGTCGTCTGGTTCCAGTGGTTCAAGGGCCAGGGACAGCGACGGCTCGGTGCGTGGTGGCCGGGCCGGCTCGTGGGGCTCGAACGGTTCGACAGGGGTATCGAGGATGGCGTCGGCGCGTTCGCTCAAGGTTTCGCTGTACAGGCTGTCGGGCCAGGCTTGCTGCTCGCTGGAGAGCGAGTCGCGCTGCGCGCTCAGGTTGTCTTCCCGGCGCCGGCCAGTGTTTCCCGGCGCGCGATTGTCGCGCCGCTCCAGGCGCGCCAGTTCCTTGTCCAGGTCATCCAGATCCAGCTCGGCGGCGCTCCATTGTTTCTGGCTGATCGCCCGAGGCAGGGCTTCGTCCTCCGGTTTGGAGGGCGGCGCGACAGCAGGCGTCGCTTGCTTGGCGGTGCGTTGTTCCAGCAACTGTCGTGCGGCATTGAACACTTGCAGGCACGAGCCGCAACGAACCACCCCGCGGGCCACACTCAATTGAGTATGGCTGACGCGAAAACGGGTATGGCAATGCGGGCACTGGGTGACGAAACTGTCAGTCATGCGGCAATCCGGTGGATACAGGCGCTCATTCTAGCGCCGACGTCCGGTGATGCGCACCCAGCCATCGCGATTGGCGATCGGGTCCAGGTCAAAGTCCGCGGCATAAGCGGCGGCGACTTCTGCACCCTGTTCGGCCAAGATACCCGACAGCGCCAGGCGTCCGCCCGGTTTGACCAGGCTCGACAGTTGCGGCGCCAGGGACACTAGCGGGCCGGCGAGGATGTTGGCCACCAGCACGTCGGCCTGGACTTGTGGCAAGTCCTGCGGCAAGTACAGTGGGAATAGGGCTTCGGCAATGTTGTTGCGCCCGGCGTTGTCGCGGGAGGCTTCCAGGGCCTGGACGTCGATGTCGGTGCCAACCGCTTCCCTGGCGCCCAGCAGGAGCGCGGCAATCGCCAGGATCCCCGAGCCGCAGCCGAAGTCGAGTACGTTGCAGCCCTTCAGCTCCTGGCCGTCGAGCCATTCCAGGCACAGTGCGGTGGTCGGGTGGGTGCCGGTGCCGAACGCCAGGCCCGGGTCCAGCAGCAGGTTGACCGCGTCCGGTTCTGGCGCGGCGTGCCAGCTTGGGACGATCCACAGGCGCTGGCCGAAACGCATCGGCTGGAAGTTGTCCATCCAGCTGCGTTCCCAGTCCTGGTCCTCTATCACTTCACTGTGATGCTCGGGCAGCGGGCTGCCGGTCAGCAGCTCCAGATGGGCCAGCACGCTGGCTGCCTCGGTCCCGTCTTCGAATAGGGCCAGCAGGTGGGTGTGGGACCACAGTGGGGTGGTGTTGAGCTCCGGCTCGAAGATCGGCTGGTCTTCGGCGTCCATGAAGGTTACCGATACGGCGCCTACTTCAAGAAACGCGTCTTCGTAGGTTTCGGCTTGTTCCGGGCTGATGGCCAGACGTACTTGCAGCCAAGGCATGGCGGGCACCTTTGGAAAAAATCTAGAGGGGGCAGCGCAGGGCTGCAAAGGCGCGCAGTGTACGCCAGGTCGCGGGCAAAGTGGATAAGCGAGTCTCGCGCCGTCCGGGTGGGTGTTTCGATATATATATGTATGCCATGGGCGTATCGCCGGGCGGATAAGGTGCCGGTCCACACAGCAGGGAGGAATGTGTATGGACATCACTGCCGAACGGCACAGCAACATGGCGCGCACGGGGCTGGTCTCTTCCCCGCAGGCGGCGACTGCACACGTGACCCTGGAGAAATTGACGCGTTGGCAAGTGGCTATCGACGCGCGACTGCAAACCCAGATGAGCTTGCTGGAGGTGCTGGAAGAGTACCTGCTGGTCGAGCTGCGCACCCATTATCACCAAGGCAACATCGATCCACACTTCATTGGCACTCTGCTCGACACGGTGTTGCAGCGCATGATCGACCAGGCGCCTGTGGTTTATGACGAAGAGCAGGATTTGCCCTACCGTTGGCCCGAGGGAGTAGACCTGGGGTTCGCCCCCGAGCGTCGTGAGTACGTTGCCCTGGCGGTGGAAAGTGCGGCGCTGAGGTTTGTCAGTCACTACAAGGACTATCTGCGACGGCATTGGCGAATGGCGTCGCAGGACGCCTCGCTCGAAGCGTTGGTCAGGCAAAGACTCGATGAGCATCGGGTCGCGGTCGACGGGCTTTTCCAGCCTGACCATCTGGCCGGCCTGGACGTCGATGAGTTGCGAGAACAGCTCGAAGAGCTCCAGGACGCCTGGCGCCAGACGAGTCGCTTGATCGCGTTGGCAACAACCCGTGAGCGCCGGGATCTTGGAGCGCTCGCGCGATTGCAATTGCCGCATTGGCTGCGGGGCTTGAGCAATCCGGATCGTGAACGGCTGCGGGCGTTTGAAAACCAGGCCGCGCTGGCGCAGGTACAAGTCGATGAACTGGTCGATGACCTGGTTTCGCTGCGGGCCTTCGCTCGGCAATTGACCAGGGACTATGTCAGGGATGAATTGGACATGGTGGTCGAACCCGACAGCATTCGCGTGCAGTTACAGTGGCGAACGGTGATGGGGCAGCCGGTGCACACTTACCGCCTGAGTGAACTGGTGGCGGCAGGCCCGGTACGGCCGGACGCGGTGTCGGTGTTCCTGGTGGAAAATGGTGGCATGCTGCGTAACCAGTCCCTTTCGCCAGCTTTCATTGGCCGATTGCTGGCGAACGTCGATGCGCCTGCCGGGTACCTGCAAGCACTGGCCGACCGATATGAGCGGGCGGACCTGAAAGAGGCCATGCTCGATTGGTTTTTGGCGCGCCTGCAGCGCAGTGCGTTTATCGCGCGTTGTGCGGGCCAGTTGTCGGCGACCGGCCATGACGCTCTCCGTGCCCTATGGGAGGGTGATGTCGCGACGCCAGCCGCCAGCGTGTGGCGTGTCGCCGGCCTTGTGCTTCCCAATGGCCTGAAGTGTGCCGATCTTCTTCTGTTCTACCGCGAAGACTTGGGCGACGACGTCAGCGGCTTGCTGCTGTATGCCCCCGGCAAGCCCGATGGCCAGGAATGGGTCGAATTGACCTCGCTTCGGGCGCTGAGCGGGGAGGTCGGTGCCTGGACCCAAAACGAAGCCGGTCGCGAGTATCTGCTGCAGCAACTCTCTGCGACCGATCATGGGCGAGCCCGGGAATACTTTGCCGGCGTGGCGGAAAAACCAGCCTCGTGGGACCTGGGCAAAGACCTCAGGGGGGCGGTCAGCGGTTTCAGGGCCGGTCTTCAGAACACGGTCTTGACCGGCCTGGCCAATAACCTGGCGCAGGTGGAACTGAATGAGTCGCCTCGCTGGTACTCGGCGTTGCCCCTTGAGTCCCGACGCAACATCAGCGGCTTGAACCAGGAGGTTCTGGTTCAGCGGCAGGTATTCGATGAGCAACTGGCCGACTATGAAGTCTTCATCGACTTCGCCAAGCGTACCTTCGCCCATTCGATTACGCCTTACCTGCATAGCAAGGGGGTGCTTGAAGCGGTCGATCCGGCCACGGTCTTCATTGACTACAGCCCGGGGCTTGCCGCCGAGAAAAAAACGGCCAGCCTGCTGGACCTTGCCATCTTCGGATACGAGCACAACGCGGATATCGACGACCCCGCAAAAGGCGTGCGTTCTTCTGTCGGGCAGGACTTGAGGCAGGTTCGCAGCGCCGAACTGGCGTCATACATTCGCGCGGCTTACCTGGGGGAGCGATACGCCAGGCACATCCGCGCCAGTTTCCTCGATGCCAAGGCCACGGAGTATCCGAGGCGCCGTGAGGCTTACCGTTACATGCTGTTGGCCAGGATGGACCGTGACCTGCGTGTGGCCCATGGCAAGTCGATATTGAACACCGATGAATTCCAGTGGCTCACCCGGCAAGTCACGTTGCTGAGCGATGGGAACTCTGCGAACGGCGCCACGCACCCCGGCGCTGCCGTGACGCGCGAAGGTGTAATCAAGTTGACGGTCGGCGGTCATGTCGTGCAAGGCGTCTACGTTTTCACCTACTTCGATCCGAAGGCCTTTTATTGGTTGTACACCCCCGACGCTCCGGATGGGGTCCTGTTTCGCAAGTACCTGGATTTTTCCGGGAGCGTCGCAGCACAACTGCATGGTTACGTACTGGAGCGGGTTGCACTCACCGCGCGTGCCGCTGTAGGGCGTTCGCTGGTGGCTCTGGCCGCCGGGAACACGCGTGTCGATACATTGCGCGAACTCAATCGGGTGATGGATATCAGCGCTGAATTCGATGCTTGCATCGAGCGCGCTGTCACCGATGTGGAGGACATCACCACAAGTCGTGCTGAAATGATCAGGGATCAGGTGTTCAAGGGCCTGATCTTCGCGGCGGCTCCTGTGTGCATGGTCTACCCCCCGTTTGCCTTGTTGCTGGACATTGGCTTGGTGGCGGTCAGTGCCGGGCAGGCGGTCGAGGCGCATGGGCAAGGCGACACGGAAGGCGCGCTTGGCCACTGGCTGGCTGCGACCTGGGGGACGCTGTTCGCTACGCTCGGTGCCGCAAGCATGACCAGGCTACTAGGGCGCGCGGCGAGGAGCCTGAAGCTTGCGGTGAAACCGCTGTCGTTGTCCGCTCAACGCTTGAGGCGCTCGACATCGGGCATCGCCAAAGAGGCTGGGCCGGTGATCCCGCCCATCCGCGTGAAGCCGCAGCAGGCGGTCAGCAGAACACCGGAGCACTTGCAGCCGGTGACCGAGGAGGGGATTTTTTTTGGCACCTATCGCAGTCCATCCAGCGCAACGCAACCGCGAGGCGCTCACTACATCCGGAGCAAGGGCCGGTACTATCAGGTGATGGAGGATCCCTACTTCGGCGGGTTATGCCTGGTGGATGCCAGGCGTCCCGGCGCGTTGTACAAGCTGCCCATCCGCAGGCTGGCGAATGGCAAATGGGCCCATAACAAGGTTGGCTTGAGAGGCGGCAATGACCATGTGCGCAACCTCGGGCGAGTGGGGGAGCTGCGGGAGGCGTTTCCCGGGCATGTCTTCCCGGACGTGACGAGGGGGGCGTTGCAGGGCGAAGCCGTGGTGGCGAGGTTCAGCGAGGCGGCGGACAACTATCTGTTCTCGCTGAATGCGCAAACGTGCGTGATCGCTTCGTTGTACAACCCGACCACCAAGGTTGGGGCGGTCATTCATTTCGATCACAACATCCGTACGCTGATCGAGCGCAGTGTTCGCGATGTGACGCGGCGCCTGGGGGGATCGCCCAAGGATATTCGTGCCACGCTGGTGGGTGGGGACTGGCTGACGGGGGCCGACATTGGCGAGCCGGTCCGGTTGGTGATGAGGCGCCAGGGTCTGCAGCCCACCTGGGATCACTGGTCGTATTCTTCCTGCTTTGGGAATAACTATGGTGTTGCGCTGGATCTGCGCAGTGGTATCACCTCAGTGTTCAAGACCTCGCAGAGTCAGGTCGAACGCTACTACGTACCCGTGCTGGCGAGGGCTAAGCAGGGCTCTGATCCGGTATCGATACGTACGCGCGGGTTCATGACGCGCTTGCGCAGCGAACCGTTGGTGGCCAATGCCAACGGTGCCGTTCGCACCCATCAGGGGCGGCCGGCGACGGCGGCGCAACTGGCCTTGCAGGAATTCTCTACGGTGATGCTGAGCTGATGTTCTTGCCAGCATCGTGAACGACAGGCAAAAAAAGACCCCGGCCAATGGACCGGGGTCTTTTTACATCACTTGAAGCATCAGTGCTGGTTGCCCAGCTTGTGCTCCAGGTAATGGATGTTGACGCCGCCTTTGCAGAAGCCTTCGTCACGTACGAGGTCGCGGTGCAGCGGGATGTTGGTCTTGATCCCGTCAACCACGATTTCGTCCAGCGCATTGCGCATGCGCGCCATGGCTTCGTCACGGGTTGCCCCGTAGGTGATCAGCTTGCCGATCAACGAATCGTAGTTCGGCGGAACCGCATAACCGCTGTACAGGTGCGAGTCGACGCGAACGCCATTGCCGCCCGGGGCATGGAAATGCTTGACCGTGCCTGGGCTTGGCATGAAGGTTTTCGGGTCTTCGGCGTTGATCCGGCACTCCAGCGAATGGCCGCGGATGACCACGTCATCCTGGGTGAGCGACAGCTTGTTGCCGGCGGCGATGCTGAGCATCTCCTTGACGATGTCGATACCAGTGACCATTTCCGAAACCGGGTGCTCCACCTGAACACGGGTGTTCATTTCGATGAAGTAGAAACGACCGTTCTCGTACAGGAACTCGAAGGTACCGGCGCCGCGATAGCCGATGTCGATGCAAGCCTTGACGCAACGCGCCAGGACTTCCTCGCGAGCCTGCTCGTCGATGCCCGGTGCCGGCGCTTCTTCGAGGACCTTCTGGTGACGACGTTGCAGCGAGCAGTCGCGGTCGCCCAGATGGATTGCCTGGCCCTGGCCGTCGGACAGCACCTGGACTTCGACGTGACGTGGGTTGGTCAGGAATTTTTCCAGGTAGACCATCGGGTTGCCGAACGCCGCGCCAGCTTCGGAGCGGGTCAGTTTCGCCGAGGAAATCAGGTCTTCTTCCTTGTGTACCACGCGCATGCCGCGACCGCCGCCGCCGCCAGCGGCCTTGATGATCACCGGATAACCGACTTCGCGACCGATGCGCAAAGCGGTTTCTTCGTCTTCAGGCAGTGGGCCATCGGAACCCGGAACGGTTGGCACACCCGCCGCGATCATGGCGTGCTTGGCCGAAACCTTGTCGCCCATCAGGCGAATGGTGTCGGCTTTCGGGCCAATGAAGGCAAAACCGGAATTTTCGACCTGTTCGGCGAAGTCGGCGTTTTCCGCCAGGAAGCCGTAGCCAGGGTGAATGGCGGTAGCGCCGGTCACTTCGGCAGCGGCGATGATCGCCGGGATGTGCAGGTAGGAGTGCGCAGCCGACGCCGGACCGATGCAGACGGATTCGTCCGCCAGGCCCAGGTGCATCAGTTCTTTGTCGGCCTTGGAGTAAACGGCGACGGTCTTGATGCCCATCTCTTTGCAGGCACGCAGAATCCGCAGGGCGATCTCACCGCGGTTAGCGATCAGAACTTTTTCCAACTTCGCAGTCATCAAAGGCTCTCCGCGGTTCAAACGATGGTGAACAGCGGTTGGTCATACTCAACCGGCTGGCCGTCTTCGACGAGGATGGACTCGATCACACCGCTGGTTTCAGCTTCGATGTGGTTCATCATCTTCATGGCTTCGACGATGCACAGGGTGTCGCCTTTCTTCACGGTCTGGCCGACTTCAACGAAGGACGGCGAGGATGGCGAAGACTTGCGATAGAACGTGCCCACCATTGGCGAACGGGCGACAGTGCCGTTGAGCGCTGGCGCAGCCGGTGCGGCTGGCGCTGCTGCGGCAACCGGTGCTGCTGCAGGAGCTGGCGCGGCGGCCGGAGCCTGCATCGGTGCCGGTGCATAGAACTGCTGGGCCGGGGTCTTGCTGTGGCGGCTGATGCGTACGGACTCTTCGCCTTCCTTGATCTCAAGCTCGTCGATGCCGGACTCTTCCAGCAATTCGATCAATTTCTTAACTTTACGGATATCCATGAATCATCAACTCCCAAGGGTCGGTCAGGGGCGTTTAACGCTTGTGGTTCAAGCTGTTGCCTGTTTTTCAAGCTGCTCTAGGGCGGCCTCCAGGGCCAGCCGGTAACCGCTGGCGCCAAGGCCGCAGATCACTCCCACTGCTACATCGGAAAAGTAGGAGTGATGGCGGAAAGGTTCGCGTTTGTGCACGTTGGACAAATGCACTTCGATGAATGGGATGCTCACCGCCAGCAGCGCGTCACGTAATGCGACACTTGTGTGTGTAAAAGCTGCTGGATTGATCAAAATGAAATCCACGCCTTCGTCACGCGCGGCATGGATGCGGTCGATCAATTCATATTCGGCGTTGCTTTGCAGATAGAGCAAATGATGGCCGGCGTTGCGGGCCCGCTGCTCCAGGTCCTGGTTGATCTGGGCCAGTGTCACGGCGCCATAGACGCCCGGTTCACGGGTGCCCAGCAGGTTCAGGTTGGGTCCGTGCAGGACCAATAGGGTCGCCATCTGCTGTTCCTTGTTATCTGTGAGCAGGTATCAGAACTTGGCGACTATGCCGCAAAGCCTTTGTGACTGTCCAGTTCTCTGCAATAGCCAGCACGATGACCGATGTTTGCGCGAAATTTATGACTGGGGTCTTTGATCCGGTCATACGGTTGGAGCGGGCCTCCTGTGGGTGCCTGCTCGCGATGACGGCGGCCCATTCAACCTCGATGCAAACTGATCCACTGCTTTCGCGTTCAAGCCCGCTCCCACAGGGATTTGTGGTGAGCACAAAATTTATGCCTGCTGAAGATCCAGTGTGGGAGCGGGCTTGCTTGCGAAGAGGGCGGTCCATTCAGCATCGATGCAAGGTGACCCATCGCTTTCGCGAGCAGGCTGCTCCTTCATTTAATCTGTAGGACTTGAACGCAAATAGATATTCACGGATGTGTAGTCGACACCATCGACATGTCGATAGAGGGTGTTGCTATGGTAGGCATAGACTTCCTTATCAACTGACACCGTAATCGTCGACTCCTGAATGTCGACAGTTATTGAGCCATCACGGGTGACAAGAAACGGCGTCGCGGTTTTCAATTCGGAAAGGATGTCACTGTCGGCTGCCAGAGTCCGATAGACGTAGTAGCGATAACTGAAAGGAACCGTCGCTCCACCACGATCATCCTTTACGCCATAGATAAATGCATCGTGGGACAAAGGTTTTCGTAAGACGATCTCTGTCAGTTGGGGCATATTCTGAGGGAAGAAGCATAGCCAACTGATGTAAGCCAGCGCGAGGGCAAGCAAAGCACACAAGACAGTGAGATAGGCGGGCTTTTTAGTAGTTTCTGAATTTGGCATATTTTATCCCCTCCTTGATCCATCGTTGATCTGCCGGATCGTCGCCGAAGGGGGCTTGCCCCCACCATGTACCGAACTCCGCCGCGGTTGTTCCTGCTCGACTTTGGGCCAGGCCTGCAGCCCGTAAAAGAACGTCTTCACTGAAGCCTGCTGCGGCTTCGGTGGCACCGTAGTTGAAATTTCCAAAGGCTTCATATTCGGCGGATAGTTTCTTGTAGTCCCAAGGGCCACGATTTCTGACTTGGGTATAAAACCAAGAGTAGATAAAAGCCGATCCAGCTTTCAGAACATTTTTCTTATGAAATGCCACTGCCACATTTTCTTCGACAGAAACATCGGGTGGCGACGCAGGTACCCTCATTGCATGCTCCTTTTGCAATTTCTTGAGGGGGTGGGAGCCTAGCATGAAGATCACCGTTACAAAATTCCGTAACCTGCTCCATGCGACAACCCCCATCGGTGCTGCGCAGCAGCCCCAAAACCATTCAAAACGGTGTATCGGAAAAAACAGTAGGCAGGTTTACGACTGCTGCGCAGCCGAGCGGGAGCAAGCGCCCTCGCCACAGTGATTCGTACAGTTTCTTGGTGTTAAACCCGAAACGCCTGCACTGCCGTATGCAGCCGCCCACCTAGCACCAGTAGGTTATCGCCCTGTTCCCGCCCCTGGCCGATGCGCAGCAGGTTGTCCCCGCCCAGTTGGTGAATCCGTTCGCTGTGATCGCGGATTTCGCTGACGGCGCCGCTTTGTTGGGCGGTGACGTCGGCGATGCGTACCGCCGTGTCGGCGATGGTCTGGATGGCGCCGACGATCTCATCCAGCGCGCCGTCGGCCGCTTGCGCCTGGTTGGCGGTGGCTTCGGCGTGTTCGACCTGGGTGCGCATGCCGTCCACCGATTGGCGTGCAGCCTGTTGCAGGCGGGCGATCAGCGTCTGGATTTCGGCGGTGGCGCCGGCCGTGCGTTGGGCCAGGGAGCGGACTTCTTCGGCCACCACCGCGAAGCCCCGGCCCATTTCCCCGGCGCGGGCGGCTTCGATGGCGGCGTTGAGGGCCAGCAGGTTGGTCTGGTCGGCAATCGAGCGAATCACGGTCAGCACACCGCCGATGGTGGCCGACTCCTCGGCCAGTTGTTCGATCATCTGTGCGTTGCCTTGCACTTCCCCCACCAGCGCGTGCAGGCCCGTGAGGCTCAGGCCGATGACTTTCTGTCCTTGCTCCACCGCATGCCCGGCGCTGCGGCTGGCGTCTGCGGCTTGGCTGGCATCGCCGGCCACTTGCTGGATCGTCGCTTCCAGTTCGCTGAGGGAGTCGCGGATCAGCGCCGTATCGCCAGCCTGATGCTCGGCCCCACTGTGCAGCTCGCCGCTCAGCTCGGCCAGGGTCCGGCTGCTACCCGCGACCTGCTCGGCGTTTACCCGAATGGTGCCCACCAGGTCCGCCAGGTAAGCGCGCAGACGATTGAGCGAAGCCTCGATGTCTTGCAATTCGCGGTTACTGGCGCCCACGTGGATATCGCGGCTGAAGTCGCCCTCGGCCCAGGTCGACAGGGCTGGAGCCAGGTGCGTCAAGGTACGGGCCAGGCGTCGCTGCAAGGTGTCGATGAGCAGCGCGATCAGCAGGATCAGGCCAATCATCACCCCCTGGATCAAGCGAACCTCTCCCTGGATCTGCCCATGCTGGGCCCGTACCGCCGGTTCCATGGCATCGATCGCCTGTTGCACGTCGGCGATTTTCAGGTGCGTGGCGCTGCTCAGTTCGGTGCGTTTCTGGATCAGTTCACGGGTACGGGCCAACTCTGCCGGGTAACGGCTGAGCAGGCTGTTGAGTTCGCGCTTGAGGGCGATACCAGCATCTTCGGCGACGGTTTTTTCCTGGCTTTCCAAACCCATCAGCGCAGCGAAATCATCGCTGCCTGATTCGCTGCTGGCGGTGACACCCAGCAGTGGCAGGCTGTCGAGGCGCTCGGCCTCTACACGGATGCTCGCCAGTTCCCGCTCGACGTCGGTGGCCAATTCGCTGTGGCCACTGCTGACCAGTTTGTCCCGCGTGAGGGACAACCGGCCCAGGTGCTGCGAAGCGGCAAACAAGGGTGGCAAGTAGGCCGGGGCGCCGTTGGCGTATTGGGCCAATTGGTCGAGGCTGGCGCTCAGTTCACGCTCGGCCTGTAGCAGCAAGGCCTGCGGATCGCCGGCCAGTTTACCGGCGGCCAGCAGATCAGTCTTGCTGAAACCATCGAGGTTCGACAGGCTCGGGCGCAGGGGCTTGGCCAGTGCCGGCGGGAACTGATCGAGGTCTTTCTGCAGGGTCTCCAGGGCCTGGGTGGCAGCACTCAGGCGCAAGGCGTCGCCGCTGGTCAGGTAGTCCTCGATGTTGCGAGCTACTTCGCCCTGGAACTGCCGCGACAGGCCGAGGTAGCGCTCCATCAGCAAGTAGGGCCGTTCCAGAGCGATCTGCGACCACCACAGCGTGGCCCCAAGGCCCACGCACACGGCAACGAGAAGAAGGGTGTTGAGATTGGTCAGCAGCTTCAGGCGCATCAAGGGTCTACCGGGGGCAGAATCGTAAGTGCCTGAATTTATTGCGCTTGCGTTACAGGTTTATGACCGAATCAGTCGATTCTGATGAAAAAGTGGCACTTTGCTTTGATTGACGAGCGCTCTGTACCCGGTTGCGCCCGGCGTGCTTGGCGCGGTACAGCGCTTCGTCCGCCTGGCTGGCCATCATCAGGCTGTCGGCGTCATCGCTCATTTCCACCACGCCGGCGCTGAAGGTGCACCACAAATCATGGGGTTGGGCCGGGTAGTGGATTTCGGCAAAGCGCTGGCGAATTTCATCCAGCACTTTGCAGGCGGCGTCGATGTCGGTGTCGGGCATGACGATGGCGAACTCTTCGCCGCCATAACGGCCGATGAAGTCGGTCTTGCGCAGGCGCTGCTTGAGAAACAGCGCCAGGCTCTTGATCACGCGGTCGCCCATGGGGTGGCCGTGGCTGTCGTTGACCCGTTTGAAATGGTCGATGTCGAGCATGGCGAAGCTCAGGGGCTTGCCTTCGCGACGAGCGCGGAAGCTGCAATCCTCCAGCAGTTGCAGGATATGGGTGTGGTTGTACAGGCCGGTGAGGCTGTCGCGCACCATCCGTGCCTTGAGGTTGCGCGCCCGGGCCGCACGGTTGCGCACCGTGGTGATCAGGTGTCGGGGCTTGATTGGTTTGGTGAGGAAGTCGTCGCCGCCTTCGCTCATGGCGTCGAGTTGCTTGTCCAGGTCGTCTTCGGCGGACAGGTAGATGATCGGCACGCTGACGTAGCGGTCGTTGTGGCGTATCACCTTGGCCAGTTCCGTGCCGGTGCAGGCCGGCATGTACATGTCGAGGATGATCAGGTCGGGCTGGAAGTCCGCCAGCTCGGCCATGGCCTGGATCGGCTCGATCAGCGTGCGGGTGATGATGCCGGCGCTGTTGAGCAGGCGTTCGGTGTGCATGGCCTGGGCGCGGGAGTCATCGATGATCAGCACTTTGTATGGATCGTACTGGGCGACGCAGGTCAGCACTTCGATTTTTTCCAGCAGGCTCGAGGCTTCGAGGGTGCCGGTGAGAAATTCCTGTCCGCCAGCGCGCACTGCGGCCAGGCGTGTCGGCGTGTCGGTTTCCAACAAACTGAAGAACAACAGCGGCAGCGGTTGTTCCAGGCCTTCCTGGGCTTCGGCGGCCAGTTTCAGGCCCGCACCGGGGCCGCTGAAATCCACATCCATGACAATCGCCGCTGGCAGGCGTTCGACCATCGAGGCGCGGAACGCCGCGACATTGTCCAGCGCCTGGGCGCTGAGGCCGAAGAACTCCAACTGTTTGGCCAGGCGCTCGGCGCGGTCATGGTCCTGCAGCAACACGTAGATGGGTTTGCGCAGCGGCGGCAGGAAGGTTTGTTCCAACTGGTCGCCATGGCGCAGGCCGGTACGAGACAAGCGCTGCATCAAGCGGTTGATTTCGGTGATCAGGTGGCTGCTCAAGCGCCCGCGATTGGCGTCCACAGCTTGCAGCGACTGGCTGATGCCTTGGGCCAACTGGGAGTGCTCGGGCTGTTCGAAGCGCTCGGCAAAGCGCAGCAGGCGTAGATTGGCTTCGCTGAGCTCCGACAGGTCGGTGTTTGACCACTCACTGCGTTGCAGGCGCTGCCAAATCTCCAGGATCTGACGAGCCTGATGAATTACCCGCTGGGCAAAGTGGTGCTTGAGGCGCTCACGGCTGGGGTCTTCTGGCTCGGTCATATCCTGACTACTAGTTAGGGTGCATGCTGAGATCGACTGGTGGCTCTATGCTAGCACCTCTTTTCATTTGCATGAGTGTCACACATCAATAATCTGTCCAGTCGCGAAATTCAGTTTGCGACCGCCCAGTCTCGTAGGCCAACGGCAACGCTTCCTTTATAGTGCTGTTCGATTGCCCTGTCGCGCCCGGCATGATTGGCGCCGCATTATCGCGTTTCAAATCAGGCACGATGGCGTAGGGTTGTGGTCGAACCGAGAACTCAAGTGATTGAAGGGATATCACCATGCTGGACTGGAAAAAACGCGCGGGCAGCGCGCCTGAACGTGCCGCCGAGCCGAAATCGGACACCCGCAGCTTCTTGGGTGGGCTTTTTTTCAGCCGTGCACTGGCCACGCTGATCGGTCTTTACCTGCTGGTGACCATTGCCGTCGGCTGGTATTGGAGCCAGGAGCCCGCGCTGTTCCCTGTGCAGCAGAACGCCCAGGCCGCGGCCGAGAAAGATGGCCGGCAGATGGTGGTGGGCTACACCACGGTCGAAACGCTCAAGACGGTGGCCGAGACCCTGCTGAACAAGCCGGGTGGCTACATCTCCAACGATCGCTTCCCGCCTGGCCTATGGATGGACAACATGCCGAGCTGGGAATACGGCGTGTTGGTGCAGGTCCGCGACCTGAGCCGCGCCTTGCGCAAGGACTTTGCCCGTTCGCAGTCCCAATCCGCCGAGGACGCCGATCTGGCCAAGGCCGAGCCGCGCTTCAACTTCAACAACCGCAGTTGGGTGCTGCCCTCCAGCGAGTCGGAATACCAGGAAGGCATCAATTTACTGAGCCGCTATCAGGCGCGGCTGTCCGACCCGAGCCAGAAAAGCGCACTGTTCTACGCCCGCGCCGATAACCTGAACAACTGGCTGGGGGATGTCGGCACTCGCCTGGGTTCGTTGTCCCAACGCCTGTCGGCCAGCGTTGGTCGGGTCAAGCTCAACACCTCGCTGAAAACCGAAGTCTCGGTCCCAGGACAGGTGCCGCAGGTAGATGAAGAGGTGGTCGAGACCCCGTGGCTGCAAATCGATAACGTGTTCTATGAGGCCCGTGGCCAGGCGTGGGCGTTGTCGCACCTGCTGCGGGCCATCGAAGTGGACTTCGCCGATGTCCTGGCGAAAAAGAACGCCACCGTCAGCGTGCGGCAGATCATTCGTGAACTGGAAGCGTCCCAGGAACCGGTCTGGAGCCCGATGATCCTCAACGGCAGCGGCTTCGGTGTATTGGCGAACCACTCATTGGTCATGGCCAACTACATTTCCCGAGCCAACGCAGCGGTCATCGACTTGCGGCAACTGCTGAACCAGGGCTGATCGATGAATGAAAGCCCCCGGGAGGTCGCTCACCGAGTGGCCTCGGATGCCGAGCTGATCGCGTGGGTCGATGAGCAGGACAACCTGCTCGGCAGCCTGGTGCGTTCAGAATTGCGTGAGCGTGGCCTGATCGGACGGGGCACCTACATCATGCTGTTCAATTCGTCCGGGGAGCTGTGTGTTCACCGACGTACCCTGAGCAAGGCCATCTACCCCGGTTTCTGGGACGTGGCGGCGGGCGGCATGGTGCAGGCCGATGAGACCTACGCCGAGTCGGCTGCCCGTGAGCTGGCGGAGGAGCTGGGCGTGAGCGGTGTGGAACTGACCGCCCACGACCATTTTTATTTCGAAGACCCCGGCAGTCGCCTATGGTGCTCGGCGTTCTCGGCGGTGTGGGACGGCCCGCTGGTCCTGCAGCCCGAAGAAGTCCTCGAAGCGCGTTTCCTGCCGCTCGAACAGGTGCTCGATGAAATCCAGCGCAAGCCTTACTGCCCGGACTCCCTGGCGGCGCTTGAACGCTATTTGCGGGTCCATGGTGGCAGCGTCGCAAAGAAGCTATAAATTGGCGCTGATTGGCCCTTAGCAAGTCGGCTTTTTGCCGTTACACTGCGCGACTTTTCAAGCTGAACCGTGTCTGCGGTCCAGTAGCGCTGCCCCTGCCTGAGTGGGGTTTCGCGGTCGAGGCACGTTCTGTCCTCGACCAGTCTTTGTCCTCCCAAGAGGATTGCCGGTGGCCAAAAAAGCCGCATCCTTCGCCGCCCTGGGCGGCCTGGTATTTTCTACCGACGCGGGTCGTCATTGCCCTGATTGCCGTCAACCGGTGGATGCCTGCATCTGCAAGCAGACCGCCATCCCTACCGGTGACGGCATTGCGCGCGTGCGCCGTGAAAGCAAAGGGCGCGGCGGCAAAACGGTGACCACGATCACCGGCGTGCCGTTGGCAGAAGACGCGCTCAAGGAACTGGCCACTGCGTTGAAGAAACGTTGTGGCACCGGTGGTGCGTTGAAAGACGGCATCATCGAGATCCAGGGCGATCACGTCGAGCTGCTGCTGGCGGAACTGGCCAAGCACGGCTTCAAGGCAAAGAAATCCGGCGGCTAGCAGCTTCTGTGAAAACCACCCTCGGCTTGACCCGAACCCAACGTTCGAGGGCGCCCGCATGGTTTTCACAGAGCCTGTTCTGAACGGGTTTCTAAACTCATCGCTGGGAGCAGGGTCTACCTTGCTAACAGGCAATTCGTCATTTTCACTCTCTAGACTGCCCCAGCCTCCGACCGGATGGTGCATTTTGACTTCTTTATAGGGGACTTCGATGTCCGTACGACGCACACGCAAAGACGATGGCAGCCAATGGACAGTTGCGGACAGCCGCAGTGTTTACGGGATTCGCCATTGGGGGGCCGGGTATTTCGCGATCAATGAAGCCGGTCGCGTCGAAGTCCGTCCGAACGGTCCCGGCAGCTCGCCCATCGATCTGTTCGAGCAAGTCGACCAGTTGCGCCAGAGCGGCCTGTCGCTGCCCTTGCTGGTGCGCTTCCCTGACATCCTGCAAGACCGTGTGCGCCAGCTCACCGGCGCGTTTGACAGCAACATCGCGCGCCTGGAATACCAGAGCAAGTACACCGCGCTCTATCCGATCAAGGTTAACCAGCAGGAAGCGGTGATCGAAAACATCATCGCCACCCAGAACGTCTCCATCGGCCTGGAAGCCGGTTCCAAGCCGGAGCTGCTGGCGGTATTGGCCCTGGCACCGAAGGGCGGGACGATCGTCTGTAACGGTTACAAGGACCGCGAGTTCATCCGCCTGGCGCTGATGGGCCAGAAACTCGGACACAACGTCTTCATCGTCATCGAGAAAGAGTCCGAAGTTGGCTTGGTGATCGAAGAGGCCGCAGCGCTCAAGGTCAAGCCCCAGGTCGGCTTGCGCGTGCGCCTGTCGTCCCTGGCATCGAGCAAGTGGGCCGATACCGGTGGCGAGAAGTCCAAGTTCGGTTTGTCGGCCGCGCAACTGCTGTCGGTGGTCGAGCGCTTCCGCGCCGCCGGCCTGGACCAAGGCATTCGCCTGCTGCACTTCCATATGGGCTCGCAGATCGCCAACCTGGCGGACTACCAGCACGGCTTCAAGGAAGCGATCCGTTACTACGGTGAGCTGCGCAACCTCGGCCTGCCGGTTGATCACATCGACGTCGGCGGTGGCCTGGGCGTGGACTACGACGGCACGCACTCGCGCAATGCCAGTTCGATCAACTACGACATGGACGATTACGCCGGTGTCGTGGTCGGCATGCTCAAGGAGTTCTGCGATGCCCAGAGCCTGCCGCATCCGAACATCTTCTCCGAGAGCGGCCGCTCGCTGACCGCGCACCACGCCATGCTGGTGGTGCAGGTGACCGACGTCGAGAAGCACAACGACGACGTGCCGGTGATCGACAACAAGCAGGAACTGCCGGAAACCGTGCAATGGCTGGTTGACCTGCTGGGCCCGACCGATATCGAGATGGTCACCGAGACATACTGGCGCGCCACTCACTACATGAGCGACGTGGCGACCCAGTACGCCGACGGCAAGCTGACCCTGGCCGAAAAAGCCTTGGCCGAGCAGTGCTACTTTGCCGTGTGCCGTCGCCTGCACAACTCGTTGAAGGCACGCCAGCGTTCGCACCGCCAGGTGCTGGATGAGCTCAACGACAAGTTGGCCGACAAATACATCTGCAACTTCTCGGTGTTCCAGAGCCTGCCGGACACCTGGGCCATCGGCCAGGTGCTGCCGATCCTGCCGCTGCATCGCCTGGACGAAGAGCCGCTGCGCCGCGCCGTGCTGCAAGACCTGACCTGCGACTCCGACGGCAAGATCAAGCAGTACGTCGACGAGCAGAGCATCGAGACCAGCCTGCCGGTTCACGCGCTCAAGCCGGATGAAGACTATCTGCTGGGCATCTTCCTGGTGGGCGCCTACCAGGAAATCCTCGGTGACATGCATAACCTGTTCGGTGACACCGACTCGGTGAACATCTACCAGAACGCCGATGGCAGCGTGTACCACGCCGGTATCGAAACCCACGACACCATCGAGGACATGCTGCGCTACGTGCACCTGTCGCCGGAGGAGTTAATGACTCACTACCGCGACAAGTGTGCCAGCGCCCGCATCAGTGCTGCCGAACGTACCCAGTTCCTCGATGCCTTGCGCCTGGGGCTGACGCGTTCGTCCTATCTGTCTTCTTGATGGGGAAGTGAGCGCCTTTCGGGCAAGGTGCTGAGGGAGGCTTGCTCCCGCTCGGCTGTGCCCTGTAGGCGCTGCCGATGGCTGGGATCTTTTGATCTTTCGCTTGGGACTCAAGTGTTTGGGGAAAGATCGCAGCCTCGTTGCACTCGACAGCTCCTACGCAGCTCTTACGCAGTCCAGTTCGCCACAGGATTGCATCATCGGCACCGTCCTCCGGGGCTGTCAGAAAATGCACCGCATGTTGCGGGTTTTTTCGGACAGTCCCGGAGGGCGTTTTTATTTGTGCCGTCGTTATTTCTGTACGTCGGTGCATTTAACCGGCGATGTCCTTATTTCGTGTAGTCCCTTTCCTAACTTGTGCTTGGCCCCTCTACTCGACCATGGCTCTCGGCGAGAATCCCCGACCGCCCCTCCTGTAGAGAAACGCCGATGTCCGATCCAGCCAGCGAGCCAGTCTTTCGTCTGGAGATAGCCGGTCTGCCCGAGCCTGTTGACGTCGTGGCCTTCACGGGTAGCGAAACCATCAGTGAACCCTTCGTCTATGAGGCGCAACTGTTGTTGCGCGACGCGAACCTGGACCTGGCGGGGCTGTTATACCGCAGCGTCTGGTTGAGTTTCGGGGCCCCAGGCCGGGGTATTCATGGGCAGCTCCATGAGTTGGTCCAACACCGTCATGGCGCCGGCTGCCGGGTGCGTATCAGGCCGAAGCTGGCCTGTCTGACGCAGCGTTTCAGCCAGCGGGTCTTCAGCGCCCGTTCGGTGCCGCAGATCATTCGCCAGGTGCTCAAGGCCCATGGCATCAGTGGCCGCAGCCTGTGCCTGGATTTGAGTGGCGATTATCCACTGCAGGATTTCTGTACCCAGTATCGCGAGTCGGACCTGCAGTTCCTTCAACGTGTATGCGCCCAGGTGGGTATCCACTTTCATTTCGAACACACACGGGACGGGCATTGCCTGGTGTTCGCTGATCATCCGCACAGTTTCCCTCCGGCCGGTAAGGCGGTCTACGCGGACGAGGGCCCGATTGCCGCGGTGCGGTCCTTCAGCGTGCAAACCGAGGTGTCGGGGGAGCAGGTCGCCCAGGGTCGCAGCGACTTGATGAACCTGCACGGTGGTCAGGTGCTGACGTTGATGGCCCATCCGTTTGCCGGTTGGAACCGGCGCTGGCTGCTGACGCAGGTCGAGCACCGCGCGCAGGCGGGGGTGTATGACAATCATTTCAAGGCCATTCCCCGGGGCGCGCTGTTCGTGCCAGATGAGGTTCCGATAAAGCCGCGCATGGTGAGCCGGCAACGGGGCTGGGTCGTGGCGGTGGACGAGCCGGCGGAGCCGGGTGCGGGGCGCGTGGCAGTGCAGCTTGACTGGGCCTACCAGGGCGAAGGTTCCAGCCCCAGTCATTGCTGGCTGCCCTTGGCACCCGAGCTGGTCGTGGGTGGAGCGGGCGCCCTGAGTGACGGCACCGAGGTACTGGTGAGCTTTATCGAAGGCGATCCGGATCGGCCAATGATCAGTGCATTTTTGAATGCGCCTGCCTCAGTAGAGGTTGTGGATGAGTTATCCACAGGCGGAACACGTAGACCATTGGTTGCCGATCCGGTCCTGTTGTCTGCAATCCAGGATGCCGAGCCGCTGGTCTTGTTGTGCTTGTTGCCCGAAGGCGGGCCGTTCAGCCCCTGCGCCCAGCCACTATGCACCTGCCGTATGCTCATGCGACGCGGTTCGGGCGTGGCTCGATGAATGCCGCGACCCTGTCTGGATCAACGCCGCAATGGCTGCTGCTCGACGTACCGAGTGCGCCTGGCGCTGCGCGGCTTGTGCACGCGCAGTTCGCCAAGGCCCGGTACTTTGCCTTGTTTGAAAATACCGAGTTGCAGGGGCTGCAAGAGCACGGTCCACTGTTGGTGGATCTGCGCCATTCGCCTGCGCTGGTCAGCCTTTGTCACTTGGACCCACGTTCCTGGCCGGGACTGTTGTTGGTCAGCCCATCGCCCGCTGCGCCATTGCTGGCGCATCTGCGACGCATGCTGACGGTGACCCTGGGTCTGCATCACAAAGCGTTGTTGAGCTATTACAACCCGCACATCGCCAGCTATTTCTTCGACGGTTGCAATCCTCAGGAGCTCAGTTGCTGGCTAGGCCCGATCAGTTCGTTGCGCTGGTTTGGTGGCACCTGGGCCGACCGGGCGATCGGTAGCCAGGGTTGGCAACAACTGTCCAACCCGGGGCTGCCGGTGGCGGCGCTGGAGAAAGAGCACGGCCTGAGCAACCGGCAGCAGGACCAGTTGCAACGATGCCTGCTGGAGCGTCACACCTGGCAGTGGTCCCGTTCTACCGGATGTGATTATCAGCGGCTCTGGGGGGATTTGCAGCAGGGCCTGGCGCTGGGGTTTACCGAGCGTGCGGTGCTCGACGACTGGCTGTGGCTGCGCCTGCAATACCCCGATGCCCGGCCAGTGCCAGGCCTGGTGGGCGGTTCGCAGCGCGAGCGGCTCGAGCATCTGCGTCGGCGCTGGCAGAGCAGCCAGGGTTGAACGTTAGTGGGCAGATGTGCCGAGCCAGCGGTCGTGGCGCTGCAAGTGCCAGGCGAAAGCACCGAGGGTCAGGCTGCGCAGGGCCATGAACAGCAGGAAGGTGATCCACAGCCCATGGTTGCCCAACCCTTGCAGTGTCCAGGCGATGGGCAGCACCAGCAGCAGGGTCAGCAGCATGCCGTTGCGCATTTCCCGGGCACGGGTGGCGCCGATGAACAGCCCGTCGAGCAAGTAACTCCAGACCGCAATCAGTGGCAGGGCTGCCAGGTATGGCAGGTAGCTATAAGCGGTGGCGCGCACGTCGGGAATGTCGGTCTGCATGTCAATGAACAGGTGACCTGCGCACAGGAACAGCAGTGCAAAGCCCAGGCTTGCGATCAACGACCAGCCGCACGCCACCACCAGCGAGCGACGCAGGGCCAGGCGGTCGCGGGCGCCAATGGCATGACCGCACAGCGCTTCGACGGCATGGGCCAGGCCGTCCAGGGCATGGGCTGTCAGCAACAGGCCGTTGAGCAGCAGGGCATTGGCCGCCACGGTCGCATCCCCCAGGCGTGCGCCTTGCACGGTGATCAGGAAAAACACCGCTTGCAGCGCCAGGCTGCGAATGAAAATGTCTCGGTTCACCGCCAGCAGCGGGCGCCAGCTCTGCCACAGCCCAAGGGCGGCCCAGGCGATCTGCCCGGGCCAGGCGCGCAGTGTGTTGCGGGCCAGGGCCAGGCCGACCAGCGCGCCGGTCCACTCGGCAATGACCGACGCCCGGGCCGACCCGGTCACGCCCCACTCCAGGCCGATCACGAACCATAGGTTCAGGGCGATGTTGACCAGGTTGGTCACTAGCAGGATCGCCAGCGGGGCACGGGCATTCTGGGCGCCGAGGAACCAGCCTACCAGCGCATAGCTGGCCAGCGCTGCCGGCAAGCCGAAGAGCCGGGTGTGGAAGAAGTCACGGGTCAACTGGTTGAGCTCGGCGGACGGCTGCATGAAGTGCAACGCCACGTCGCTCAACGGTACGCCGACGGCACCGAGCAGCACCGCCAACCCCAACGCCAACAACAGTCCTTGCAACAACACTTGTCGCAACGCTGCCCCATCATCACGCCCGGCAGCCTGGGCGGCGAACCCCGTGGTGCCCATGCGCAAGAAACCCATGGCCCACGCCAGCACCGTATACAAACTCGCCCCGACCGCCACGGCGCCTAGCTGATGAGCATGGGGCAGATGGCCGATGACGGCGCTGTCCACCAACGCCACCAGCGGTACGGAAATGTTCGAGAGAATCATCGGCGCAGCCAGCGCCCAGACCCGGCGATGGGTAAGGCGGTCGCGCCAGTCGGAGGTCAGGTTGGACATGCGGGCTCCTTGATGGAGCGCGATTGTAGCGGGTTCTCGCATTGATCGTTCCCTCGCTCCGCGTGGGAACGCCTCTAGGGACGCTCTGCGTTCGATCTGAAAAAATCTGTGGGAGCAAGGCCTGCCCGCGATGAAGATGACGCGGTCTTTCAGGGAACCGAGACGCCTGTATCACGAGCAAGCTTTGCTCCCACACAGTGCTCTTGGCCCTAGTGAATGATCCAACTCAACAACCACAACCCTAGCACCAGCCAGATGATGCCCATGACGATCGAGGCCCGCATGAACGCGCGGATGGCCGAGTAGAGCAGCATGAGCCCGAGGATCAGCGCGATGATGCTGATGATCGAGGTATCCATGCCCAGGGTGCGTGACAACCCATCGACGAAGTTGCCGCCAGCGTTGGCCAGGGTGTTGAACAAACCGCTGAGCAGGTCGACGATGAAACGGATCATCGAACCGAGCGCCTGGCCGAGCCATTCGAAAAAGCTTTCTACCTGCATATGTGCATCCTGATGGGAGGGGATCTGAGCCGTTGGCTCCTGATTGTAGGAGCTGTGGCGGCCGAGTTGGTTCGATTATGGGGCAAACCGTCGCTTCGTACCGAGACGCTTGCCTTCCCTGGTTATCCCCCTGAAGCTATGCGCATTCAGGAGAACCCGATGAACCTTGTTGAACTGACCGAACGCCTGCATGCCATTCGTGACCGTAACGACTGGCGGCAATTCCACAGCCCGAAAAACCTTGCCATGGCCGCCAGTGTGGAAATGGCCGAACTGGTGGAGATTTTCCAGTGGCTGACCGAGGACCAGTCGCGCCAGTTGCCGGCGGACAAACTGGCCCACGCTGGGCAGGAGGTCGGTGACATCGTGTTGTACCTGTTGCTGCTTTGCAGCGAACTGGGCCTGGACATGGACGCCGTGGTGCGCAGCAAGCTGGCCGACAGCGAACGGCGGTTCGGCCAATGAGTGACCGTCATTTCGATCAGCTCGCCACGCGCTTTGCAGAAAAAATCTACGGTGGGGCCAAGGGCGCGATCCGCCTGGCGGTGCTTCAGGCCGATCTGCTGGAAACCTTGCCACAGCGTCCGTTGCGCGTCTTGGACATTGGCGCCGGCCTGGGCCACATGTCGTTGTGGCTGGCCGAGCGCGGTCACCAAGTGACCCTGGCCGAGCCGGCCGAACCGATGCTCGAAGGCGCTCGCCAGCGGTTTGCCGAGGCGGGCCAGAGCGCCACGTTCATCCAGGCGCCGTGGCAAGACCTGCCCGGCCAGCTCACCGAACCCTATGATTTGGTGCTGTGCCACGCAGTGCTGGAATGGCTGGCTGAACCTCACGCGATCCTGCCGGTGCTGCATCAATTCACGGTCCCGGGTGGCTGGCTGTCCCTGGCGTTCTACAACCGCGACGCGCTGGTCTACCGCAACCTCCTCAAGGGGCATTTTCGCAAGTTGCGCAAAAACGACATGGCCGGCGAAAAACAGAGCCTGACGCCGCAACAACCTCTTGATCCAAGGGAATTGGCGGCGCAACTTGAAGGCCTGTGGCAGGTCGAAAACCAGAGTGGCGTGCGGGTTTTCCATGACTACATGCCGGTGGAGTTTCAGGGCCGTGTGGAGCTTGCGCCGTTGCTGGAAATGGAACTGGCCCACCGTCGCCATCCGGCGTTTGCCGGGTTGGGACGTTATCTGCACTGGATCTGCCGTCCAGTGTGACCGGAGAGCGAAATGAAAGGTCGTTCAGGGTTGTTGATGCTGTGCCTGGGACTGGCGGCCTGCCAGGGCAGCAACCCCTATGTCGCCACGTCCAATCCGCTACCGCCGGCGCCGCCCGAGGCCGCTACGGTGTTCGATCGCAGCGCCTATCCCGCGCCACCCCGTGACTACGGGCGCTATCGCAGCTGGGCCTGGCGCGACGGGCACCTGCCGTCGGGTACCGCCTGGGCGGATTCGGCCCAGGTGGCCGAAGCGGTGAGCAATGCCCTGGACCAGCGCGGCCTGCGTCCGCTGCATGACAACCGGCCCGCCGACCTGTTCGTCAGTGCAGACCTGCGTCTGGAGACCCGTGTGCGCCAGGTCCGGGATGACTACGATGCCGGTTACTACGGCGGCTATAACCGTTATGACCGTTATGGTCAGGGTTATGGCATGTATCATCCGGTGCCGATGGTGCGCACATATCAGGAGCAGGTCGTGGTGGTTCGGGTGGATCTGTTCGATGCTCGCACGGGGCAACCGGTGTGGAGCGCCAGCGCCGAGGCCGGCCAGCGTGGCAGCCAAACCGAGCGCACCGATGCCATTCGTGCGGCGGTGGAAAAAGCCATGTCGGCGTATCCCCCAAGTTGATTACGCAACGGAGAAAAACCATGTTTCGCCGTCTTGCTCTACTGGCCTTCACTCTGTTGTTGGGTGCTTGTGCTTCTAACCAGGTCAACCATGACTTCGACACCGGCCGCGATTTCGCGGCGTATCGCAGTTGGAGCTGGAAAGCCCCGGCGTTGCAATATCGTCCCGATGACCCCCGCATCAAGAGCGACCTGACCGAACAGCGGATCCGCCAGGCGGTTGCCGATCAACTCGACCAACGCGGCCTGCGTCCGGCGGCGGCTGGCGGGCATGGCGATGTGCTGGTCCAGGCCTATTTGATCGTCGAGGACCGCCAGCAGCAGGTCACCACCCACTACGGCGGCGGTTGGGGCGGGCCTTGGAATGGCTATTGGGGCGGGCCGATGTACAACGAAACCCGCAACATCAGCTACAAGGTCGCCACCGTGCAGATCGACCTGCTCGATGGCAAGGACGGCAAGCTGGTGTGGCGTGGCAGTGACGAGCAACTGCTCAGCAACTCCCCCAACCCGACTGACCGCAACACGGCTGTGCGCGAGACGGTGGGACGGATCCTGTCCAACTACCCGCCGCGTTGACCTCGGCGTATTCAAGATGGATGCGAGCTGACCCACCGCCATCGCGAGCAAGCTCGCTCCCACAGGGATTTTGTGGCGGACACCTGCTCTGTGAACACCCCGGAACATCTGTGGGAGCAAGCTTGCTCGCGAAGACCTCGGCACATTCAACGGTGATTCAAGCTGACTCACCGCTTTCGCGAGCAAGCTCGCACACAGGGGACGGGTGTGGAGGCCATCATTCTGTTCAGGCCACCGGCCGCCACTCTCCCACCATATGCTCCAGCTCCCCAGCCCCCATCAGTTGCAGCTGCCCGCTGGACCCCGCGGCACTTGCCAGCAGCGTCACCTCGCTGGGCAGGCGCACCGGTTTCTTGAAGGTCACATCGATCTCGATGTTGGCCTCGGGCAGGTGCTCATCCAACGCCGCCAGGGTCCTGGCCTTGTTCCACAGGCCATGGGCGATGGCGGTGGGGAAGCCGAACAACCGGGCGCTGATGCCGCTCAAGTGAATGGGGTTGTAGTCGCCGGATACTTTGGCGTATTGCCGACCGATGTCCGCCGGTGCGGTCCAGCGCGCGACTTCAATCAAGGGCAGGCTGGCCTGCGGTGAATCCTCCACGAGTGCCCCGTCGAGCTGGACGCCTTTGCAAAGCATCTGGCTTTGGGCCTCCCACAGCGGCCCCAACTGATCATCGAGGCGGGTCACCAGGTCGAAGACCGCGCCCTTGGGGTGGGCTTGCAGCTGCTCGACATTGACGCTGGCCCGTACCTGGCCAACCCCGCCCATGGGCCGCAATACACGAATGCGATTGCTCAAGTGGATCAGCCCCAACAGCGGAAACGGAAAGTTACGGCCAGTGAGCAATTGCATTTGCAGGGCAAACGCCAAGACGTGGGGATAGGTCGGCGGCAGCAGTCCGTTATCGACGAACCCGCAGACTTTGCGATAGGCCGCCAGGCGTTGCGGGTCGACCTGCAGCACTTGACGCAGGCCTTCCTCGGGCAGGGTCGTGCCGGTGACCTTGCGCCGTGTCGCCGCTTTCGAGTAAAGCCCGGACATGGAGGGCGGGCTGCTGACTTCATGCCATTGGATCGTCATGGTCACGCTCCCAGAAGGCTTTGTCCGCATACCCGCAGCGCCTGCCCGGTCACGGCGCCCGTGCCCGGTTGCGCGAGCCAGGCCACGGCTTCGGCGACATCCTGGGGCAGGCCGCCCTGGCCCAGGGAGCTCATGCGCCGCCCGGCCTCGCGCAAGGCGAAGGGGATGTCGGCGGTCATGCGGGTTTCAATGAAGCCCGGCGCCACGGCGTTGATGCTGATGCCGCGTGGCCGCAGCAAAGGCGCCCATGCCTGGGCCAGGCCGATCAGCCCGGCCTTGCTTGCCGCATAGTTGGTCTGCCCCCGGTTGCCGGCAATGCCGCTGATGGACGCCAGCAGAATCACCCGGCCATTGTCGCGCAGGGTGCCGCTGTCGAGCAGGGCCTTGGTCAGCACTTGCGGGGCGTTGAGGTTGACGGCCAATACCGCGTCCCAGAATTCCGGGGTCATGTTGGCGAGGGTCTTGTCCCGGGTGATGCCGGCGTTGTGGACCACGATGTCGACGCCGTCGGGAAGGTGCTCGATCAACTGGGCGGCGGCGTCTTCGGCGCAGATATCCAGCGTGACGCTGCGTCCGCTCAAGCGTGCAGCCAGGGCGTCGAGGTCGGTCTTGGCTTGCGGGACGTCCAGCAGGATCACGTCGGCGCCATCGCGGGCCAGGGTTTCGGCGATGGAGGCGCCGATCCCACGGGCGGCACCAGTGACCAGCGCCTTGAGCCCCGTAAGCGGTCGGGTCCAGTCCTGGACCTGGGTGTCACAGGCGTTGAGGCGAATGACCTGCCCGGAGATGAAGGCGCTCTTGGGTGACAGGAAAAACCGCAGCGCACCTTCCAGTTGGGCGTCGGCGCCGTCGCCGACGTACAGCAATTGCAGTGTCCCGCCATGGCGCAACTCTTTGGCCAGGGAACGGCTGAAACCCTCCAACGCCCGCTGGGCACTGGCAGCGAACGGATCGGCAAGACTTTCTGGAGCACGGCCCAGGATGACGACATGGGTGCTGTGGTCGAGGTTTTTCATCAGAGGCTGGAAAAATTCCCGCAGCTGCTTGAGCTGGTCGGCCTGCACTAAATGGCTGGCGTCGTATACCACCGCCTTGATTTTCGGGCCATGGCCGGGGATCCACTCGGTGGCCAGGGTCGGCTCGCCGCCGTAGATGAAGATAGTATCGGTCAGGCGCTTGGCAAACGTGCCGATCTGTTCGGTCAACGGCCCGCCGCCCAGCAGCAGTGCGCCTTCGATCGGCCGCAGGCGCCCGGCCTGCCAGCGTTCCAGGCGCACCGGCGATGGCAGGCCGAGGGACCCGACCATGCGCCGGCCAATGGGCGAGTTGGCAAAGTCGATATAACGGTCAGACATGGAACACACTCCGGCTGATGAGGTTCCAAGTGTGGACCATGATTGGCAATCAGTCGTTCGATCGGCGAGATAAAGCCTAAGCTTGAGCCGGAGCGCTTCTTTCAGGGCGCCGAATCCCCGTGGGAGCACAGCTTGCTCGCGATGCAGACACCGCGCTTTTCAGGTAGGTCGTGGCATCGTTCATCGCGAGCAAGCTGTGCTCCCACCGGGTTCGGTTGAGTCTTGAAAGGGCACTAGACCTACACAGGGAGTTCTTCATGACACAACTACGCCGCGTCGCGATCATCGGTGGTAACCGCATTCCGTTCGCCCGCTCCAACGGGGCCTATGCCACCGCCAGCAACCAGGCGATGTTGACGGCTGCCCTCGAGGGGCTGATCGAACGCTACAACCTGCATGGCCTGCACATTGGCGAGGTGGCTGCTGGCGCGGTGCTCAAGCACTCCCGGGATATGAACATGACCCGCGAATGCGTGCTCGGCTCGCGGCTGTCACCGATGACGCCGGCCTATGACATACAACAGGCCTGTGGCACCGGGTTGGAGGCGGTGCTGCTGGTGGCCAACAAAATTGCCCTAGGCCAGATCGACAGCGGCATTGCCGGCGGCGTGGATACCACGTCGGACGCGCCTATCGCGGTCAATGAAGGGCTGCGCAGGATCTTGCTGCAAGCCAATCGCGCCAAGACCACTGCCGACAAGATCAAGGCCTTCCTGCAACTGCGTCCCCAGCACCTCGTCCCCGACCTGCCGCGCATCAACGAACCGCGCACTGGCCTGAACATGGGCGAGCACTGCGAATTGATGGCCCAGACCTGGCAGATCCCCCGGGAGGCGCAAGACCAGCTGGCCCTGGAAAGCCATCAGAAAATGGCCGCGTCCTATGCCGAAGGTTGGCAGAACGACTTGATGACACCCTTTCTGGGCCTGACCCGGGACAACAACCTGCGCCCGGATCTGACCCTGGAAAAACTCGCCTCCCTCAAGCCGGCCTTCGAAAAAAGCGCCAAGGGCACGATGAGCGCGGGCAATTCCACGCCACTGACCGATGGCGCCTCGTTGGTGTTGCTGGGCAGTGAAGAATGGGCCAAGGCCCGGGGGCTGCCGATCCTGGCGTACCTGCGCGACGGTGAAACGGCGGCGGTGGATTTCGTCAATGGCGCCGAAGGGCTGCTGATGGCCCCGGTCTACGCCGTGCCGCGACTGCTGGCGCGCAACGGTTTGACCTTGCAGGACTTTGATTACTACGAGATCCACGAAGCGTTCGCCGCCCAGGTGTTGTGCACACTGAAGGCCTGGGAAGACCCGGGCTACTGCAAGACTCGTCTGGGCCTCGACGCGCCGCTAGGGTCCATCGACCGCAGCCGGTTGAACGTCAAGGGCAGTTCCCTGGCCGCCGGGCACCCGTTTGCCGCTACGGGCGGGCGCATTGTCGCCAACCTTGCCAAGTTGCTGGATGCGGCCGGGCGAGGGCGTGGCTTGATTTCCATCTGCGCCGCCGCCGGCCAGGGCGTGACGGCGATTATCGAGTGCTGAGGACGGCGCCGTTGTGGCGTGAGGCCAGTTCCCGGTGATGGCTGGCGTAGCGCTCGGCGAGGATCGAGCAGACGATCAGCTGCAGCGGGTGATAGATCATGATCGGCAGCAGGATCAGCCCCAGGCCGGGATGGTTGCCAAAAATCAACGCCGCCATGGGCACGCCGGCGGCGAGGGATTTCTTGCTGGCACAGAACACCGCGGCCACTTCATCGGCGCTGCTGAATTTCAGGGCGCGGGCGGTGCGGGTGGTGCCCCACAAGATGATCGCCAGCAGCGCGGCACTGCCAAGCACTGCGCTCAATAGCACACCGTTGCCTTGCTGTTGCCAGATGCCGGACACCATCGAGTTGCAGAACGCCGCGTAGACCAGCAGCAGGATTACCAGCTTGTCGATGATGCTGGTGTAGCGCTTGTACCTGCCGAAAAAGCCAGCCAACCAACGCCGCAGGAACTGCCCCAGCACCAGCGGTAGCAGCAACATCATGCACAGGTCGAGCAAGGTTGACCCCAGGTCGATGCCACCAGCGCCGCTGCCGACCACGAAACTGACCAGCAGCGGTGTCAGGAAAATCCCCAGTACGCTGGACAGGCTTGCGTTGAGAATCGCCGCCGGCACGTTACCGCCGGCACTGCCGGTTAGCGCCACCGAGGAAGAAATGGTCGAGGGCAGGGCGCACAGGTAGAAGAACCCCAGCATCAGCAGCGCTGGCACGTGGCTGCCCAGCAGCCAGTGGCTGAGCAGCCAGATCAATGGAAACACGCCAAAGGTGAAGGCCTGCACCATCACGTGCAGCCGGATGTTCTTCAAACCGTGGCGGACCTGTTCGCCGGACAGGTTGACCCCGTGCAGGAAGAACACCACGAAGATACCGATGTTGACCACCCATTCGGCATGCATGCCACCGCCCGTGGCACCAAAGGTTGGAAAGAAGTACGCCAACAGCGTGGCGAGCAACATGCCGCACAGGAACCAGTCGGTCACCATGCGTTTGAGGTGTCTGAGGATATGCATAGGGCACCGCAAGTTGTAAGAAAAGTCGACTTAGCCTAACGTCGTCCTGACTAGTCGTCTTGCGACATAAGGCCAATCAATGCCGCCTAACGGACACCAGCAGCTCGAACGCCGCATCCCTGACCTGGCGCAATTGCCGAGGCCGCTTTACGCCCGTGTCGAAAGCTTGAGTGCTGGTTCCTGGACGCAAGCCCATCGTCACGACTGGGTGCAGTTTTCCTACGCCATCAGCGGCGTCCTCGGCGTACATACCGCTGCCGGCAGTTTCTTCGCCCCGCCGCAACGGGGCATCTGGATTCCGGCCGATCTGGAACATCAGGTGGTGACCTCGACCCGGGCGGAAATGCGCAGCCTGTATGTGCATCGCCACGCCTGCCCCTGGACCGATGAGCGCTGTCGAGTGCTGGAAGTCACGCCACTGGCCCGCGAGTTGATCAAGGTGTTCTGTCAGCTTCCGGTCGATTACCCGCAAGGCGATACCCAGGAACAACGGTTGGTGCAGGTGTTGCTGGACCAGTTGGCGACTCTGCCGGAGGTTGGATTTTCCCTGCCGCTGCCGCGACATGCTCGCCTGCTGGGGCTGTGTAACGAGTTGATCGAACAGCCTGAGCAGAACGTCACCTTGCACGCCTGGGCTGAGCGCCTGGGCATGTCGGAAAAAACCCTGATGCGTCTGTTCCAGCGCGAGACCGGCCTGAACTTTCGCGCCTGGCGCCAGCGCATGCGCTTGTTGTCGTCTCTGGGCTCGCTGGAGCAGGGCGACAGCGTCACCAGCGCCGCGTTGTCCTGTGGGTATGATTCAATGTCCGCGTTCATTGCGGCGTTCAAGGGGATGTTCGGGTTTACACCGGGGGAACTGTTCAAGCATTGAGTCGTCGCACTGGTCTACAACCGACGGTAGACATGACTGTCAGCTCTTGTCGCAAATGCCTGGGCATTGAGTTGCCAACGCCAGGTCCGGTCTCGGCTATGATTCGGCTCGGTCGATTGATCCGGCACATTGCATGCATCACCGGTTCATAGGTCGGCAACCCCTCCCCGTGGAGGAAGGATTGCCGTATAACGACTGTCATTCGCGTGTTTGGTAATAAAGGACCCACAATAAAAGCTGATGAAGACTCCAAAACGCATTGAACCCCTGATCGAGGACGGTCTGGTCGACGAGGTGCTGCGCCCACTCATGAGTGGTAAAGAAGCAGCTGTTTATGTGGTGCGCTGCGGTAACGAGCTACGTTGCGCGAAGGTCTACAAGGAGGCGAACAAGCGAAGTTTTCGTCAGGCGGCCGAATATCAGGAGGGTCGCAAGGTCCGCAATAGCCGTCAGGCTCGGGCGATGGCCAAGGGCTCGAAGTTCGGGCGCAAGGAAACCGAGGACGCCTGGCAGAATGCCGAAGTGGCGGCACTGTTCCGCTTGGCTGGCGCGGGTGTACGCGTGCCCAAGCCGTACGACTTCCTTGAAGGCGTGCTGCTGATGGAACTGGTGGCCGACGAGTATGGCGATGCGGCGCCGCGTCTGAACGATGTGGTGCTGGAGCCGGACCAGGCCCGTGAATATCACGCCTATCTGATTTCCCAGATCGTGCTGATGCTGTGTACCGGTCTGGTGCACGGCGACCTGTCGGAGTTCAACGTCCTGCTCACGCCAACCGGGCCGGTGATCATCGACCTGCCGCAGGCCGTGGATGCTGCGGGTAACAACCATGCTCTCAGCATGCTGGAGCGGGACGTGGGCAACATGGCGTCCTACTTCGGTCGGTTTGCCCCCGAGCTCAAGCGCACCAAGTACGCGAAGGAAATGTGGGCATTGTACGAAGCTGGCACCTTGCACCCGGCCAGCGTACTGACCGGCGAGTTCGACGAGCCGGAAGAAATGGCGGATGTCGGCGGGATCATGCGCGAGATCGAAGCCGCCCGTCTGGACGAGGAACGCCGGCAGGCCGTACGGGCCGCCGACGATGCCCCGCCCGGCAAGACCGAAGAACCGCCGCCGCCATGGATGCAATGATCGGTTGAACAGAAACCCGGCCAATGGCCGTAATGCTGCTCAACTTAGAAAAAACGGCGCTTCTTTCAGAAATGGAAAGGCGCCGTTTTTTTTTGCTTCGTTTTTTGGGGGGATTTTGGGAGTGCTGTGTATATCCATTTCTGCGGTAACGGCGGCTTATGGTTCCGCCCTTAGAGGGTGCTTACAAATAAGATATACCGTTGGAATGCTCCCAACCCCGCGTTTGTGAATGCATGTCAGTGGCCAACATCAAGATAAAACCTGAGCACGAAGGGATTCTGGTTCAAATCGTTGAATCCGATCCAACCATCACACTAATGGAAATTCGTCGCCAATTTACGCGCAGAACGGGCATGTCGATTACCAAGGGCCCTGTAATCAGGGCGCTTGAGCGGCAAGGTGTAGCGCTCGTTCCCAGCCATAAGGCTGTTGTCATCGAAAAGGCGGCGGTCGAACCACCCAGATATGGTTACACCGATGCCCATCGTCGGCTCGAGCCGGAGCAGGATTATCCAAGCAGTCTGACCGACTCAGAATGGACGCTTGTCCAAGATATTTTCGAGAACAAAGGACGCGGACTTCCTCCCCGCATCAGCCGCCGCCTGCTTGTAGATGCATGCTGTTATGTCGTTCGTAGCGGCTGTGCCTGGCGGATGCTGCCCCAACATTTCCCGCGCTGGCAGAACGTCTACCGAACGTTCCGGCGATGGAGCGAGCAAGGCAAGTTTGAAAAAATGCATGATCGTTTGCGTCAGCAGTGGCGCGAACGCGAAGCTCGCGCGGTAGAGCCTACGGCAGCGGTGCTGGATTCACAGTCAACTCGGGGCTCGGCGCAAGGTGGTGAAACGGGTTTTGATGGTGGCAAGAAAGTTAAGGGCCGTAAGCGTCATCTTCTGGTCGACACCTTGGGGCTGTTGCTGGCTGTGAGCGTTACTGCGGAAAATATCCAGGATCATGCAGGGGCCCATCCCATAGTGGCTGACGGATTTGCCAAGTATCCGAGTATCCAAGCGCTGTACGTAGACAACGGTTACGCCGGGCAATGCGCGCAAACAATCTCGCAGCGTCATGATATTCAAGTCAAAGTTATCAGGCATCCCGCTAACAAAAACGTTGGACGTTGGGTGCACTCTGCGCAGTTGGAACTCTTTACCGTGCAGGCCGACTCGAATGGCTTTGTCCCACAAGCGAAACGCTGGGTCGTTGAGCGATCACACGCTTGGAATGACAGGGCGAGACGCCTTGCGGTTCATTACGATCGGCTACCACGAGTCGCCGAGGCGTGGGTATGGCTGGCTCAGGGCAGAATGCTGCTACGCAGATTGACTGCCTAGTTTTGTAAACACCCTCTTACGGCGGGTCACTTTTGAAAAGCCGGAATGCCGGCCCAGGCGAAAGTAACCAAAACGCTTCTGCCCCACCACTCGGTGCCTCGCCTAGGCTCGGCATCCATGCCGAGGTGCCCACTGCGCAACACCTTCGTTCAGCCATCGTGGTTAACGGGGCGCCCGAGATCAACGTCCACCGCGAGGCGGCCTGATAGCCGACCTGGTTCTGGGTGATCGCGTTTCTCCTGTGGGAGCGAGCTTGCTCGCGATAGCGGTGGATCAGCTTGCATCGATGTTGAATGTGCCGCCGTCATCGCGAGCAAGCTCGCTCCCACAGGGGATTGGCGCTGGGCATCAACTCTGGCAACACCCCGACGCCAGTTCCTTGAGGATCGGGCAATCCGGGCGGTGGTCGCCGTGGCAGTGCTCTACCAGGTCTTGCAGGGTGTCGCGCAGCTCGGCCAGCTCGCGGATTTTCTGGTTCAGTTCATCGATGTGCTGCCGGGCCAGGGCCTTGACGTCGGCGCTGGCGCGTTGGCGGTCTTGCCAGAGGGTCAGCAGTTTGCCGACCTCTTCCAGGGAAAACCCCAAGTCGCGGGAGCGCTTGATAAAGGCCAGAGTGTGCAGGTCATCGGCGCCGTAGATCCGATAGCCGCTGTCGGTACGATGGGCGGCCTTGAGCAGGCCGATGGATTCGTAATAGCGGATCATCTTCGCGCTCAGGCCGCTCTGGCGGGCCGCTTGGCCGATGTTCATCGCTTGTCCTCCAGCTGCTTGGGTGTCCAGAACTTC
Organism: Pseudomonas sp. RL_105y_Pfl2_101; assembly: GCF_963970585.1. Lineage (NCBI taxonomy): Bacteria > Pseudomonadati > Pseudomonadota > Gammaproteobacteria > Pseudomonadales > Pseudomonadaceae > Pseudomonas > Pseudomonas sp. RL_105y_Pfl2_101. The sequence continues at coordinate 27,321 of NZ_CAXAPG010000001.1, read as the reverse complement.
AACAGTAATGCATTGCTTACCACGCTGACGCTCGACAGCGCCATGGCCGCGCCGGCCAGCACCGGGTTGAGAAAACCGAACGCCGCCAGAGGGATGCCGATCAAGTTATAGACGAACGCCCAGAATAGGTTCTGGCGGATCTTGGCGTAGGTCTTGCGGCTGATGTCCAGCGCCGCCGGCACCAGTCGCGGATCGCCGCGCATGAGGGTGATGCCCGCGGCATGCATCGCCACGTCGGTGCCGCCGCCCATGGCAATGCCGATGTCGGCGGCGGCCAGGGCTGGGGCGTCGTTGATGCCGTCGCCCACCATCGCCACCACCGAATGGCGCTTCAATTGTTGGACGATGGCGGATTTATCCGCTGGCAATACCTCGGCATGGACATTGGAGATCCCCAGCGCCTGGGCCACCACCCGGGCGCTGCCTTGGTTGTCGCCGGTGAGTAAGTGGCTGGCGATGTGCTGTTCATTCAAGGCCTGTACCGCGGCGAGGGCACCGGGCTTGAGCGTGTCACCGAAGGCGAACAGGCCCAGCACCCGAGGCGGCGCGCCTTGTTCGATCAACCAGGACAACGTGCGGCCTTCGGTTTCCCAAGCCTGTGCCGACTCGGCCAGCGAACCGGGGGCCAGGCCCAGTTCGTCCAGCAGGCGTCGATTGCCCAGGGCCAGGCGGCGTCCGTCGAGGCTGCCGGCGATACCGCGTCCAGCCAGGGACTGGCTGTCGCTGACATCCGCCACCTCCAGGCCGCGCTCGGCGCAGGTGTCCAACACGGCTTTGGCGAGGGGGTGCTCACTGCCGCGTTGCAGGGCGCCGGCCATTTTCAGCAGTGCGTCTTCATCACCCTCCAAGGCCGTCATGTGGGCGATGCGCGGCGTGCCGGACGTCAGGGTGCCGGTCTTGTCGAACACGACGGTGTTGACTTCATGGGCGCGCTCCAGGGCCTCGGCATCCTTGATCAGAATCCCGTGGCGTGCGGCCACGCCGGTGCCGGCCATGATCGCCGTGGGCGTCGCCAGGCCCAGGGCGCAGGGGCAGGCGATCACCAGCACGGCGACGGCGTTGATCAGCGCGGTTTCCAGTGGCGCACCGTACAGCCACCAGCCGATCAACGTCGCCAGGGCCAGCAGCAGCACCACGGGTACGAACACCTGGCTGACTTTATCCACCAGCTTCTGGATCGGGGCCTTGGCGGCCTGAGCGTCTTCCACCAGACGGATGATGCGCGCCAGGACGGTTTCGGTACCCAGGGCCTGCGTGCGTACCAGCAGCCGGCCTTCGCCGTTGATGGCGCCGCCGGTGACTTTGTCGCCGGGCTGCTTGGGTACCGGCAGGCTTTCGCCGCTGATCAGCGCTTCATCGGCGTGGCTCTGGCCTTCCAGTACTTCGCCGTCCACCGGGAAGCGTTCGCCGGGCTTGACCAGGACCAGGTCATTCAAGCGCAGGGCGCTAATGGCAACATCCCGCTCCTGGCCATCGATCACCTGGATCGCCCGTTCCGGGCGCAAGGCTTCGAGGGCGCGGATGGCGCTGGCGGTTTGTCGCTTGGCACGGCTTTCCAGGTATTTGCCGAGCAGGACCAGGGCAATCACTACGGCCGAGGCTTCGAAATACAGGTGTGGCATGCTGCCAGGGCGGGCGATTGCCCATTCATAAACGCTCAAACCGTAGCCGGCGCTCGTGCCCAGGGCCACGAGCAGGTCCATGTTTCCGGCACCGGCCCGCACGGCCTTGAAGGCGGCGACGTAGAAACGCGCACCGAAGATGAATTGCACCGGCGTCGCCAGGGCGAACTGTGCCCAGGCCGGAAGCATCCAATGCACGCCGAACGGCTGCAGCAGCATCGGCAGCACCAGCGGCATGGCCAGCACAATCGCCAGCACCAATACCAGGCGTTCACGGTTCAGACGGTTGGCCTGCGTGTCAGCGGACTGTTCGGCTTGCCAGACAGTGGCGTCATAGCCGGCGCGCTTGACCGCATCGATCAGGGTTTGCGGACGCACCTGGCCGAGCAGTTCGAGGTGGGCCCGCTCATTGGCAAGGTTGACGCTGACCCTGTTCACACCGTCGACCTTGCCCAAAGCGCGTTCGACCCGGCCGACACAGGAGGCGCAGGTCATCCCGTCGATGTTCAGCTCCAGGGTTTGCACGGGGACGCTATAGCCAGCCTGTTCGACGGCCTGCATCAAGGCCGCAAGGCTGCCTTCGGGGGCCTGCACACGCGCCAGTTCAGTTGCCAGGTTCACACTGACGGCGCGGGTGCCGGTGACTTTGCTCAAGGCCCGCTCGACCCGCCCGGCGCAACTGGCGCAGGTCATGCCGGCGATCGGTAGATCGAACGTGGTGGATTCGGACATCGGTCAGGCTCCCTGTAGTGAATGACTACAGGATCAACCTTGCCATGCTGGCAAGGTCAAGCGCCAATCCAAAAAGCGCTGCCGATCCCTCATTGGGAAGCTGGCTTTGCTCCCACCGAGCTTGCCCACAGGGGCCAGCGGCGTGTCAGTAACCGAGCCCAGCCTGCTTGAGGTACATGCCTTGTTCATTCATGGCGATGCGGAACTTCAGAATGCCACCGGCCCTGAGCGTGATGTTCTGCGACCCTGGCGCGAGCATGCCCGGGTTGCACCCCGGCGCCTGTCCCGGGAGCAATTTCAGGCGCAAGGAAAACTGGCCCGGCGGCAGGTTGAACGAGGTGCTTTGCTCCTGGAACAGCCTGGCCGAGAGCTGATCCTGGATGTAGACGCCGATTTCGCAGTTGGTCGCCACTTCCAGGCGCTCGCGAGAAATGATCAGCACACCGTAGTCTTCGCCGACGGCCGATGCCTGGGGCGCGACCGCTGAAAAACCGAGCATGCAAAACAGGCTGAACGCTGACCAGCGCATGGCTGAACCTCCGGTGTTAAATCCTTGATGTGTGCAGCTTGGCTGAGCGCGATGCTGATTACCAGCCCGGCAGTTTCTGTCAGAACTTGACCTTGTCATGATGGTAAGCCTGAGACTGCTGACAACCTCAATCCCAAGGAGTTATCTCATGCAAACTTTCAATGTCCAGGGCATGTCCTGCGGTCACTGCGTCAAGGCCATCACCCAGGCTGTCCAGGCCAAGGACCCGGCGGCCGACGTGCGCGTCGACCTGGGCACCAGGACCGTCCAGGTCCAGAGTTCGCTGCCGGCCGATGCCGTGGTCGAGGCCATCAAGGAGGAAGGCTATGAGGCCAGTGTAGCCTGACATTTTTAATCGTTAGCGACCTATCGGAATGTTCAAGAGCGCCCGGCCCGGCTAGACTGTCGGGCTGTCGAACGACGCCTGAGCTGGACGCCCGATGAACCTTCGCACCATTCTGATTCTTGGCGCCTTGAGCGCTTTCGGTCCCTTGGCGATCGACTTCTACCTGCCTGCCTTTCCGGCGATGGCCACAACCTTCGGTACCGATGAAAAACACATCCAGTTGACCCTGGCGGCTTATTTCCTCGGCTTGTCCATCGGGCAACTGGCCTATGGGCCGGTGGCGGATCGGTTCGGACGGCGCATTCCGCTGTTGACCGGCGTCGGCCTGTTCACCCTGGCCTCCCTGGCCTGCGCCTTCGCGCCGAGCCTGGAATGGCTGATCGGTGCACGCTTCGTCCAGGCCCTGGGGGGATGCGCCGGGATGGTGATTTCCCGGGCGGTGGTCAGCGACAAATGCGACGCGGTGGGTTCGGCCAAGGTGTTTTCGCAGTTGATGCTGGTGATGGGCCTGGCGCCGATTCTCGCGCCGATGTTGGGCGGGTTGCTGGTGAACCTGCATGGCTGGCAGTCAATTTTCATTGCTCTGACGGTGTTCAGCGCATTGGCGTCGACGGCGGTGGCCTTGTGGCTGCCGGAAAGCTTGCCGGACTATGTGCCTCGGCAACCGTTGTCGGGGGCGTTGCGCCAATATGGCCGGTTATTGACCGACGCGGTTTTCCTCGGCCATGCGCTGACGGGGGGCATCGCTATCGCTGGGATGTTTGCCTACATCGCCGGTTCGCCTTTCGTCTTCATCAAGCTCTACGGTGTACCGACCGAACACTTCGGTTGGCTGTTCGGCACCAACGCGGCGGGCTTCATCCTGGTTGCCCAGGTCAACGCCCGGCTGCTGTCCAAGCGCGGGCCGGCGTTCCTGCTGAGCCGCGCGGTATGGGTCTACCTGGGCGCAGGGTTGAGCCTGCTGGCCGTCAGTTCATTGCAACCTGCGCAGTTGTGGCCGCTGCTGGTTCCGCTGTTTATCTGCATCGCCAGCCTGGGGTGCATCCTTCCCAACGCCTCGGCTTGCGCCATGAATGGGCAGGGCGCCCGGGCCGGTAGTGCTTCGGCGATGCTGGGATGCCTGCAGTTTTCGGTGGCCGCCGGGGCAGCCGCGTTGGTGGCGGCGCTGCATGACGGCACCGTCGTGCCAATGGCGCTGGTCATCAGCCTTTGCGGGCTGTTGGTGGTGGGCGCAGCGACGCTGACCCGTCGCTTGCAAAATGCCCGGGCGCTGGCCCAGGCCAGTCGCGAGGGTTGACTCAGCTGGCCGCGCGCTGCTGCTGTTCGGGGAAATGATGGGGCGCGAGGATACGCGTTTGCAGGGTGCTGGCGAAGGCTTGGGCTTCGGCCTCGGTACGGAAGGTGACGACGTGCTGGTCAAGGCGCACTTGCCATTGGGATTTTGCCACTTCTTTTATCAGGATCTTCATTGCTGACCTCCTCACGAAAAGATTGCGTTGCAAAGGCCTCGAGTGTAGACCCGAATGCGATCGCAATTGTGACAAGGATCAACTCTCGGACTGACGGTGCACTCCCAAGTTAATGCAACACCTGTGGCGAGGGAGCTGGCTCCCGCTGGTTTCTGTAGGCGCTGGCGAAGCCTGCGATCTTTTGAGCTTCTGCCTGGGATTCAATTGGCGGTGGAAAGATCGCAGTCTCGTTGCTCTCGCAAGCTCCTACAGCGCTCAGCGGGGTTGATGTGCCGTCAGAAGCCCGCGAGCACAATCTTGCCCTTGGACTTGCCGCTTTCCAGCAAGGCATGCGCCCGGCGCAGGTTCTCGGCGTTGATGGTGCCGAAATGCTCGCCAACCGTGGTCTTCAGCGTGCCGGCGTCGATCAGGGCGGCCACCCGGTTGAGCAGCTTGTGCTGTTCAAGCATGTCGGCCGTCTCGAACAGCGAGCGGGTGTACATGAATTCCCAATGCAACGACAGGCTCTTGCGCTTGAGCTTGGTCACGTCCAGCGCCTTGGGATCGTCGATCAGCGCCAATTTGCCCTGGGGCGCGAGGGCTTCGACCAGTTGGTCCAGGTGCTGGTCGGTCTGGGTCAGGCTGGCGACGTGAGTCACCTGGGGCTGGCCCGCTTCTTTCAACACTTCGCTCAATGGCTGGCTGTGGTCGATCACCCGGTCGGCACCCAGACTGTGCACCCAATCCTGGGTCAGCGCACGGGACGCGGTGCCAATCACCTTCAGCCCGGTGAGTTGGCTGGCCAGTTGCGTCAGGATCGAACCCACGCCTCCCGCAGCGCCGACGATCAACAGGCTTTGGCCCAGATCGTCCTGGCCTTCCTGGATTTGCAGGCGCTCGAACAACAACTCCCAGGCGGTAATGGCCGTCAGCGGTAACGCTGCTGCTTCGGCGAAACCAAGGGTCTTGGGCATGTGGCCGACGATGCGCTCATCCACCACGTGCCGCTCGCTGTTGCCGCCGGCGCGGGCGATGGAGCCAGCATAGAACACCTTGTCCCCGGCCTTGAACAGCGTGACTTCGCTGCCCACCGCCTTGACCACGCCGGCTACGTCCCAGCCCAGAATCTTGGCTGCGCCGTCTTCGGGCTGGACGTTCTGGCGGACCTTGGTGTCCACCGGGTTGACCGAAATAGCCTTGACCTCCACCAGCAGGTCCCTGGGGTCGGCGACCGGCTCCTGGAGCTCGATGTCCTGGAGCGATTGCGGGTCGGTGATGGGCAGCGAGTGGTAGTAGGCGATGGCTTTCATGGAGCGGTTCCGTGAGGTGAGTTCGATGAAGGCCATGTTTAGCTATTTATCGTCGAGATAAAACCGGCTAAAAGAACAGGCTCTTTCAACAGTTTTTTGATAATGGGGTCGTCATGCTTCGCTTCGATGACTTGCAGTTGTTTGTCCGGGCGGCGGACCTGGGCAGTCTCTCGGCTGCAGCCAGGGTCATGGACCTGTCGGCGGCGGTGGCCAGTGCCGCGTTGAAACGGATCGAGCAGCACCTTGGCGCGCGGCTGTTGGCCCGTTCTACCCGTAGCCTGCGCCTGACGGCCGAAGGAGAGGGCTTTCTCGAATATGCCCGTGCCGCATTGAGCAGCCTTGACGAAGGCCGGCGGTTGTTAACCAGCGGCCAGGATCAGGTCAGTGGGGTGTTGCAGTTGTCCGCACCGTCGGACTTGGGGCGCAACCTGCTGCTGCCCTGGTTGGATGCGTTCCAGCGTGAGCACCCCGGGCTGACGGTGCGGCTGTTGCTGGGTGATCGCATGGCCGACCTGTTCAAGCCGCCGGTGGACATCGCTTTGCGTTATGGCGATCCGGAAGATTCGAGCCTGGTCGCCCTGCCCATTGCCGCGGATAACCGCCGGGTGTTGTGCGCATCGCCGGACTATCTGGCTCGCCAGGGTGAACCCTATCAGCTGGAACAGTTGGCCCAGCACAACTGCCTGTTATACATGCTTGGCAGCCGGGTCCATGACCGATGGGGGTTTCATGACGGTAAACGGGAAGTGAGCCTCACCGTCAGTGGTGACCGTTTCAGTGACGACGCCGATGTGGTGCGGCGCTGGGCGGTGGCGGGTGCCGGGATTGCCTATAAATCGTGGCTGGATGTGTCCACCGACGTGCTGGCCGGGCGCTTGAAAATCCTCTTGCCGCACCTGCAATGCGAACGCGCGCCCCTCAATCTGCTGTGTGCCCATCGGGCGCAATTGAGCAAACCCATCAACCTTTTGCGGGACATGCTCCAGGCCCGCTGCGGTGAATTGACGGCTCGATTTCCACTCTCGACGGGGGGCGGTCATTAGTCGCGGGCAAATAGAGACTTTTCCCTCACGAACAATCGCCTCTAAAGGTTTCCGGAGGACAGGAAAGCTCGACCGCCCCGCTTATACTAGCGGCCGCCTGCGCCAGAGCAGTAGACGAATGATTCAACAGGGAGTGAATACATGGAACATGCACCTTGCATCAGCCAGATCGCCACGTTGCTGGCTGACCCCAAGCGCAGCGCAATGATGTGGGCCTTGATGGACGGTACGGCCCGCCAGGCTGAGGAGTTGGCGTTGCTCGCCGGGTTGTCACCGTCCTCGGCCAACGCGCATCTGGGGCGCCTGTCCGCTGGCGGCCTGTTGAAAGTCGAAGTCCGGGGCCGCAAGCGGTTTTTCCGCCTGGCGGCACCTGAAATCGGCGCTGCCGTCGAAGCGCTGGCCAGCGCGACGCTGGTCAGTACGCCGCGACAGATTCCGGACGTCTTCAAGCACCGAGTCATGCCGAGCAGGGCGCCGTCGGCTCCCGCTTCGTTGATGCGGGCCAGGCTTTGCGACGATCACCTAGGGGGCACCCTGGCGGCGGACCTGTATCAGCGCCTGCTGGACGCCGGGTGGATCGAGCAGTTCGAACAGCGGGTGATCGTCACCCACAAAGGCGCCAATCAACTGGCCGGACGTGGCCTGTTCATCCAGGCCCTGGCCCATCGCAACACCCGCATCGCCTGTGCCTGCCCGGACTGGAGCGAGCGTCGTCCGCACCTGGGGGGCGCGCTGGGGGCGGCCTTGCTGCAACTGTTCATGCAGTCAGGATGGCTGAGCTTGCCCAACGATTCGCGAGCCCTGCAGGTGACGACGCTCGGTCAGCAGGGAATCCACCGGTTCGCCCGGCAGGACACGGTGGAGATGGCGATTTAGGGAACGCTACAGATGCGTCGCTCAGGGCTGTCGGCAGGTCGTATTCAGCAATAGCCACCGGTGAGGTTCGCGCACACTCGGTCCGGGGAATTATCGGATTGGGGAGGCAGCATGGACATTCACGGCTATAGCGCGGCGCAACGATTGGAACGGTTACCCATTAGCGGTTACCACCGGGTCATCTTCATCATCATCGCCCTGGCGTTTTTCTTCGACTCCATGGACCTGGCGATGATGACGTTCCTGTTGGGGTCGATCAAAGCCGAGTTCGGTCTGAGCACCGCCCAGGCCGGTTTGCTCGCCAGCTCCAGCTTCTTCGGCATGGTGCTGGGGGCGTCGCTGTCGGGCATGTTGGCCGATCGTTTCGGGCGCAAACCGGTGTTCCAGTGGAGCATCGTGTTGTGGGGCATTGCCAGCTACTTGTGTTCCACGGCCCAGGACATCGAGACCTTGACGCTGTTTCGTATCTTGCTCGGCATCGGCATGGGCATGGAGTTTCCGATTGCCCAGTCGATGCTTTCGGAACTGATCCCGGCCAAGCGTCGGGGCCGCTACATCGCCTTGATGGATGGCTTCTGGCCGCTGGGTTTTGTGGCGGCGGGGGTGCTGTCGTATTTCCTGCTGCCGCTGGTCGGCTGGCGCGACATCTTTCTGGTGCTGGCGGTGCCGGCGGTGTTTGTCCTGGCGATTCGTTTCTTCATTCCCGAGTCGCCGCGCTGGCTGGAGCAGGCCGGTCGGGGGGACGAAGCGAACGCGGTGCTTACGCGAATCGAAGACAAGGTCCGGGCCTCGCTGGGGCATCAGAACCTGCCGGAACCGATCCGCCTGCCAAGGGTCGAGAGCACGCCGGGCAATTTCTTTTCGGCCCTGGCGCAGATCTGGTCACCGCTGTATCGCCAGCGCACGATGATGATCTGGAGCGTCTGGTTCTTTGCCTTGCTCGGCTTCTACGGCCTGACCTCCTGGCTCAGCGCGTTGTTGCAGCAGTCGGGGTTCGCGGTGACCCAGTCGGTGTATTACACCGTGCTGATTTCCCTAGGCGGGATTCCCGGTTTCTTGATGGCGGCCTGGTTGGTGGAACGCTGGGGGCGCAAACCGGTGTGCGTCATCACATTGCTGGGCGGCGGAGCGATGGCGTTCCTGTATGGGCAGAGCGCGGTGTTTGGCGGCAACGTCGGCCTGTTGATCGGCACCGGGTTGCTGATGCAGTTTTTCCTGTTCGGCATGTGGGCAGTGCTCTACACCTACACGCCGGAGCTGTACCCTACTTCGGCCCGGGCCACGGGCTCTGGCTTTGCTTCGGCGGTCGGTCGCGTCGGTTCGCTGCTCGGCCCGCTGGTGACCGGGCTGGTGTTTCCCATCACCGGCCAGGGTGGCGTATTCGCCTTGGGCGCGCTGTGCTTCGCCGTTGCAGCGGGGGTGGTCTGGTTGTTCGGGATGGAGACGCGGGGCAAGACGTTGGAAGAGTTGAGCGAAGCGATAGTCGCCGATTAACACCATCGCCCTTGTGGGAGCGAGCCTGCTCGCGATAGCGGTCTGACATTCAACATCTATGTTGACTGACACTCCGCCTTCGCGAGCAGGCTCGTTCCCACAATTGGATCTGCGTCCAACCGTGGATTTGCAAGCGATCAAAAAACTGAGGGCGCGAGCTCCCTCAGGGTTGATTGTCAGGCTTAAGGTTTTACCAGCCGCGCATCCAGGCTGTTCTGGGCCAGGCGCTTGGCCTGGTCTTGGGTCATGCCCAGGTGGGTGTACAGCGCGTGGAAGTTCTCGGTGACGTAGCCGCCGAAGTACGCCGGGTCATCGGAGTTCACCGTCACCTTCACGCCGCGTTCGAGCATGTCGAGGATGTTGTGTTGTGACATGTCGTCGAACACGCGCAGCTTGGTGTTGGACAGCGGGCACACGGTCAACGGAATCTGCTCCTCGATGATTCGCTGCATCAGCCGCTCATCTTCGATGGCTCGCACGCCATGGTCGATGCGCTGGATCTTCAGCAGGTCCAGGGCTTCCCAGATGTACTCGGGCGGGCCTTCTTCGCCGGCGTGGGCGACGGTCAGGAAGCCTTCGTTGCGCGCCCGGTCGAATACGCGCTGGAACTTGCTCGGTGGATGGCCCATTTCCGAACTGTCCAGGCCCACGGCCACGAAGGCCTCGCGGAACGGCAGCGCCTGGTCGAGGGTTTTCTCGGCTTGTTCTTCGCTCAGGTGGCGCAGGAAACTCAGGATCAGGCCGCTGGTGATGCCCAGTTGCTGCTCACCGTCCTTGAGGGCGGCGGCGATGCCGTTGAGCACGACTTCGAACGGGATACCACGGTCGGTGTGGGTCTGCGGGTCGAAGAACGGTTCGGTGTGGATCACGTTCTGCGCCTTGCAACGCAACAGGTAGGCCCAGGTCAGGTCGTAGAAATCCTGGGAGGTGCGCAGCACATCGGCGCCCTGGTAATACAAGTCGAGGAATTCCTGCAGATTGTTGAAGGCATAGGCCTTGCGCAGGGTGTCGACGTCGCTCCAGGGCAGGGCGATCTTGTTGCGTTCGGCCAGGGCGAACAGCAGCTCGGGCTCCAGCGAGCCTTCCAGGTGCAGGTGCAGTTCAGCCTTGGGCAGGGCGTTCAGCCAGTCGTACATGGTCTTTTCTCATCAGCGAATCGATGGCGGGCATTCTACAGGCGCTGGCCGTCCTGTCGGGTAAAACCTGACCGGCTGATCCACTACACGGCGAGCGACTCACGCCGGTAAGCATAGGTGTCAGCGAAGCGCGACAGCAGGAATTCGGCGCAGGTAGTCGTTGGGTACTTTGGCGGGTGGGCATCATCCTGGCAACCGGGCAGGCATTGGATCAACGTGTCGGGGTGCGGCTCGGCAAAGAACGGCATCGAATACCGGTCCACCCCCTGTGGGCTGATGACCCGATGCGGCGTGGACAGGTAACGGTCGTTGCTCCAGCGCGCCATCATGTCGCCGAGGTTGACCACGAAGGTGCCGTCGATGGGCGGCGCGTCGATCCACTGGCCGTCGACGTTGCGCACTTGCAGGCCGCCGGCGGCGTCTTGGTAGAGCAGGGTGATGCAACCGTAGTCGGTATGGGCGCCGGCACCTTGTTGCTCGGCGCAACCGCCGGTGTCGCGGGGCGGGTAATGGATCAGGCGCAGTACGCTGACCGGTTCGTTGAAGCGCGTGTCGAAAAAGCCGCGTTCGATACCCAGGGCCAGGGTCATGGCCCGCAGCAGGGTTTGCGCAAGTGCCTGCATGTCGCGGTAATGCTGCTCCATCAAGCTTTCCCAGCCAATCAGGTCCGGGTGGCGGTTGGGGCCGCGCAGGGGTTTTTCCGCCAGTACGTCGGGGTGATCGGCTGGCAAGTGCAGGCCCATGTCGAAGGTTTCCTTCAGGTCGCTGGGCTTGCTCGGGTCCAGTTGTTCGGTGGCGACGGCGCCATAACCACGATGGTGGCGGGTCTGGGTGATGTCGATCTTGAGTTTTTCTTCGACGGGCAGGGCGAAGAAGCGTTGGGCGCTGTCCAGTACCTCGGCGATGCGCGCCGGGCTGATGGGATGGCCCTTGATGTAGAAAAAGCCCCATTGGCGGCAGGCACGGTCGATCTGCTCGGCGACGGTTTGCCAGGCGCCAGGCTTCTCGCCGTAGAGCGGGCTTATGTCGATGATGGGAAGGCTGTTCATGCTGCTTTCCTGACTTAAAAATGGAGATCCCTGTGGGAGCGGGCTTGCTCGCGAAGGCGATTTGTCTGTCGACATCAATGTTGAATGTCAGTGCGCTATCGCGAGCAGGCTCGCTCCCACAGGGTTTTGTGTTGATCGCCAGTTACTTGGGAATCTCAGCCTTCATGCCTTCGACGTAGTAATTCATCGACGCCAGCTCCGCGTTGGTGGCGCTCACGCCCGCCGGGATTTTCTCGACGCCGGCCTGGTCTTTGATCGGGCCGGTGAACGGATGGAAGGCGCCGCTCTTAATGTCAGCGATGATCTGCTTGGCCTCGCCCTTGACCGCTGCCGGCACCAGGTCGCTGATCGGCAGTTTCACCGTGCCTTCCTTCAGGCCACCCCAGTAGTCCTGGGATTTCCAGTTGTGGTCGATCACGCTTTGGGTCGCCTGGATGTAATGCGGGCCCCAGTCATTGACGATGGACGTCAGCACCGCCTTGGGACCGAAGTGAGCCATGTCCGAAGCGTAGCCCACCGCATAGACGCCGCGTCGCTCGGCAGCCTGGATCGGCGCTGGGCTGTCAGTGTGCTGGAACACCACGTCCACGCCCTGGTCGATCAGCGCGTTGGCGGCGTCGGCTTCCTTGCCCGGGTCGAACCAGGAGTTGACCCACACCACTTTGATCTCGGTACCGGGGTTGTACTTGTTCAGGGCCAGTTGGATGGCGTTGATGTCGCGGATGACTTCCGGGATTGGGAAGGAGGCGACATAACCGATCTTTTTGGTCTTGGTCATCTTGGCCGCGAGGAAGCCACCGACGTAGCGACCCTCGTAGGTGCGAGCCAGGTACGTGCCCAGGTTCTTGTCCTGCTTATAGCCAGTGGCGTGTTCGAAGGTCACCTTTGGAAACTGCTTGGCGACTTTCAGTGTCGGGTTCATGTAGCCGAAGGAGGTGGTGAAGATCAGGTCGTATTTGTCTTTGGCCATGTTGCGGATCACCCGCTCCGCGTCGGCACCCTCCGGCACGTTTTCCACGTAGTTGGTGGTGATCTGCTCGCCGAATTTCGCCGCCAGCTCCTTGCGCCCTTGTTCATGCTGATAGGTCCAGCCGTGGTCGCCGATCGGGCCGATGTAGACGAAGCCGACCTTCAGCGGGTCGGCGGCACCGGCATTCAGGCCGGCGCCCAGGCCGACGGCGGCGACGACGGCGCAAAGCAACTTCTTCAAGGGGCGTTTGTGCATGAACTCGAACTCCATTTTGTTGTGAGGTTGGCTGTGCAGCATCAATGCAAAATGCTGACCAATAAGACAACAAATGGCTAACACTTTGATGCAGCCATCGCGGGCAAGCCTTGCTCCCACAACTGCAAGGCCAAACCGCGTGAAATCAGGCCTTGCCCCGACAGATGGGCAGCCCAACCTCATGGGCAGGCAAGCTTGCTTCACCAGTGCGACGCAATACCTGTGGGAGCAAGGCTGCCCACGATGAGGCCCTTGAGAACAATAAAGGTGCACCTGCCTCCCACTCGCCACCCCCTGGTGCATCACACCGAACGAAACGTTCACCGCCTCCTATAGTCAGTAACTCATGACCCCGCCCACGGTGACAGGTCCGCGATGCTCACATTGCTCAAGCAAGAAACACTGCTGTTGCTGGCGCTGATCGCCGCGTGTATCGCCTATCCGCTGGAGCACTGGCTGCTAGGCAGCGGGCAGGTGGTGGCGTTGACCAGCGGCCTGGTCCTGATCGGTTTCATCGTCGCGGCGTCCATACGCGTGGCCCATCACGCCGAACGGCTGGCGGAAAAGGTCGGTGATCCTTACGGCACGATGATCCTGACGCTGTCGGCGGTGCTGGTGGAGGTGGTGATCCTGGCGATCATGATGAGCAACGAGGCGTCGTCGACGTTGGTTCGGGACACGATCTACTCGGCGGTGATGCTCGACATCAATGGCATCCTCGGGCTTGCGGCGCTGATGGGCGGGATCAAGCATGGCGAGCAAGCTTATAACGACGATTCGGCGCGCACCTACAGCGTGATGATCCTCACCGCCATGGGGGTATCGATGGTGGTTCCGGAGTTCATTCCCCGCGAGAGCTGGAAAATCTATTCGGCCTTTACCATCGGCGCGATGATCGTGCTGTACACCTTGTTCCTGCGCATGCAGGTCGGGCCTCATAGTTACTTCTTCAGCTACAGCTATCCGGAAAAACGCCGCAAGAAAGAGCCGTTGGAAAATGAACCGGAACCCATCAGCCTGACGCTTTCCATCGGCGCGCTGGTGTTTGGCGTGGTGGTGATCGGCGCCCTGGCCGAAGTCATGTCCAAGGCCCTCGACCTGGGGTTGGAAGGCTCGGGTGCGCCGCCGGTGGTTACGGCGATCCTGGTGGCCGCCATCTCCGCCGCCCCGGAAATTCTCACCGCCCTGCGCGCGGCCCTCGCCAATCGCATGCAGTCGGTGGTGAACATCGCATTGGGGGCTTCGCTGTCCACCGTGATCCTGACCGTGCCCGCGATGGAGGCCATGGCCCTCTACACCGGCCAGCCATTCGAGATGGCAATGACCCCGGTGCAGACGGTGATGATCTTCATCACCCTGATCGTCAGTGCGATCAACCTCAACGATGGTGAAACCAATGCCATCGAAGGCATGACCCATTTTGTGTTGTTTGCGACGTTCATCATGTTGTCCCTGCTGGGCCTCTAGAAGAGCGTCGCGGGCAGCCTTGCTCCCACAGTGAAGGGTGGGTGTTTATGAGGGCAGCCTCGCCGCGAGAGCTGTGGGAGCAAGGCTTGCCCGCGATGGCGTTGGGTCAGGTGCCGGCGATCAATTCGCGCGCCGCCTGGCGGTGGTCAGCAATTAAACCCTTCAAGTCCAACCCCTCGACCTGCCCGTCGATGACCCGCCATTGCCCACCGATCATCACCCGATCCGCCCGATCCGCGCCGCACAACAGCAGCGCCGAGACCGGGTCGTGGCTGCCGGAAAAGCGCAGCTCATCGAGCTTGAACAGTGCCAGGTCGGCTTGCTTGCCCACCGCCAACTCACCGATGTCGCTGCGGCCGAGCAGTTGCGCCGACCCCCGGGTCGCCCAGCCCAGGACGCGCTCCGGCGTGATCGCTTGCGCGCCGTAGCGCAGGCGTTGGATGTACAGCGCCTGGCGGGTTTCGAGGATCATGTTCGAGGCATCGTTGGACGCCGAGCCGTCTACCCCCAGGCCTACGGGGGCGCCGGCGGCGGTCAGGTCCAGGGTCGGGCAAATGCCCGAGGCCAGGCGCATGTTCGAACTTGGGCAGTGACAGATGCCGGTGCCGGCAGCGCCGAGACGGGCGATTTCATCCGGGTTGAAATGAATGCCGTGGGCCAGCCAGGTGCGCGGGCCAAGCCAGCCGACGCTGTCCAGGTAATCCACGGTGCGCAGACCAAAGCGTTGCAGGCAAAACGCTTCTTCATCGAGTGTTTCGGCCAGGTGCGTGTGCAGGCGTACATCGAGCTTCTCCGCCAGCTCGGCGCTGGCGCTCATGATCTGGGGCGTGACCGAGAACGGTGAGCAAGGCGCCAGGGCAATCTGGATCTGCGCGCCCTCGCCGCGCTCGTGGTATTGGCTTATCAAGCGCTGGCTGTCGTCGAGAATCACCTGGCCCTGCTGCACGGTCTGCTGTGGCGGCAAGCCACCGTCGGCTTCGCCCAGGCTCATGGAGCCGCGGGTCAACATCGCGCGCATACCCAGTTCACGGACACTCTGCACCTGCACGTCGATGGCATTTTCCAGGCCTTCTGGAAACAGGTAATGGTGGTCGGCCGCGGTGGTGCAGCCTGACAGCAGCAACTCGGCCAAGGCCACTTTGCTGGCCAGCGCGAGTTTTTCCGGGGTCAGTCGCGCCCACACTGGGTAGAGGGTCTTCAGCCAGGGGAACAACGGCTGGTTCACCACCGGCGCCCAGGCACGGGTCAGGGTCTGGTAGAAGTGATGATGGGTGTTGATCAACCCAGGCAGGATCACATGTTCGCGCGCGTCGAAAATGTGGTCACAAGGCTGGGCGGGTTGCTGGCCGGCACTCAGCCGTTCGACGATCACACCGTCCTGCAGGACGAGGCCGCCACGGGCATCAAGGTCGTTGGCCGTGAAAATGGCGAGGGGATTTTTTAACCAGGTACGGGTCGCAGGCATGGTGGCCGGCTCCTCTGAAAGTGGGTTCAGGTTAGCCAGCTCAGTGATGCCCTGTCTGCTGATCCAGGGTCGCCTTAGGGGCGAGGGTCGGAGTTTACTCAGGTTGCCGGACACATTTCCAGTATCAGACTGAGATCCAAATGTGGGAGCGAGCCTGCTCGCGATGCGGTGGATCAGCCACTATAAATACTGAATGTGAGTCTGCTATCGCGAGCAGGCTCGCTCCCACAAGGGAATGGCGGTGTTTACCAGGGAATCGTCTCGCCCCGATAGTTGACGAAGTGATGCCCACCCTTGCCGGCGAAGGCATTCACTTGGTCGATCAGCCCGCGGGTGCTGGTCTCGACATCGATGTCCGCTCCTTCACCACCCATGTCGGTCTTCACCCAACCGGGGTGCAGCGACAGCACTGTCGGCGCTTGCTCACCCAGTTGGCTGACAAAGCTATTGGTCATGGAGTTGAGCGCCGCCTTGCTGGCCTTGTACAGCGCCAGTTCCGGCGCATCGGGCATGGTCACGCTGCCCAGCACCGAACTCATGAACGCCAGTACGCCGCTGCCGTCGCGGATCTGGCCGACAAAGCGTTGGGCCAGGTTGATCGGGGCCACGGCGTTGGTGAAGAACAACTGGCCGACTTCGGCCAGCGTCGCGCCACCCGGGTTCTGGTTTTCCGGGCCCTTGACGCCAGCATTGACGAACAGCAGGTCGAAGGTATCGCCCTTGAGCTGTTGGCTCAGGGCGATGACCGCTTGCTGGTCGTCCATGTCGAGTTTTTCGATCCGCACCGGGCCCAGCGCCTTCAAAGCCTCTGCGTTCTGCGGGTTGCGCACGGTGGCGGTCACGTTCCAGCCATCGCTGAGCAGCGTCTTCACCAGACCAAGGCCCAGGCCCCGAGAGGCGCCGATGATCAATGCGTTTCTTGCCGAATTCATGAGGGGCATCCTTGAAAGAAAAAGGTCATGGATTTAATGGACAGCGTTGCCCGAGCCGTTGTTTCAGCTCGTGACGCAACGCATCGAGTTCGGTCATGCGGGTTTCGATCAGGTTCAGTTTGTCTTGTAGCAATTGCGTCACGGCGCAGTCCGGGTCGGGGGCGTTCCACAGGGCGGCGACGCTGGCGCCAATCTCGCCCAGGGTAAAGCCCAGGCGCTGAGCTGTCTTGATATAGAGCACCAGTTGGACCACGTCGGCGGGGTAGTCGCGATAGCCATTGGCGCTGCGCGTCGCTGCGATCAGGCCACGTTGCTCGTAGAAGCGCAGCGTGTCTCGACTGACGGCACAGGCCTGGGCTAATTCACCGATGCGCATTGTGGAACTCCAGAGGACTTGACCTTGGAGCATACCCCAGGCTTTAGCTTCTTTGCTCCCCGATTATCTGGAGCAAGGTGTATGTGGACTTCAATGCAATATCGCCGGGTGGTGCTTGGCAGCGCCTGGTATGACCTGATCGTGTCGGCAGCGCTGGCCACGCCGTGGAGCTTTGCGGCGCTGCATGGCATGTTGGTGAGCATGACTCAGCTATTCGACCTGCCTGGAGAGTTGCCGCCGTTTGCACCGGCGCATGTGCTGATGGTGAATCTGCTGGGCTCGATTGTCTGTGTGTGGTCGGTGCTGCGGATTCGGGATCCGCAGCCGCTGTATGGGCGTTATGACGCGGCGGGGCGGTTTTTGTTTGCGACCTGGCAGTTGTATGCGCTGCTTCATGGGGCCAGTGCGGTGTTGTGGGTTTTCCTGTTTTTCGAGGTGGTGTGGGGCTTGGTTCAGGTGTTGCCTGTTCGGGACTCATCGCGGGCAAGCCTTGCTCCCACAGGTCACTGAAAGTCTGTGGCGTTCATGCAAAACGGTGGGAGCAAGGCTTGCCCGCGATAGGCGCGCCGTGGTCTATCTCAATGCCCTGCTTGCCAAGGCTGCCCCAGCGACACCGGCGCATACAGCCGGGTGCGCACGGCGTCCCGGGACAACAGCACCAGCACCACAATGGTCGCGGCATACGGCAGCATCGCCAGCAAACTCGATGGAATCGCCAGGCCCAGCCCCTGGGCTACCAGGTGCAGGATGCTGGCGAGGCCGAACAGGTAGGCGCCCAGCAGCAGGCGCCACACCCGCCAACTGGCGAACACCACCAGCGCCAGGGCAATCCAGCCGCGCCCGGCGCTCATGTTCTCGGCCCACATCGGCGTGTAGGCCAGCGACAGATACGCGCCGGCCAAGCCGGCCATGGCGCCGCCAAACAGTACCGCCAGGGTCCGCACCCGCAACACCGGCAGGCCCATGGCGCTGGCGGCATCGGGGTTCTCGCCAACGGCCTGGATGATCAACCCGGCGCGGCTTTTCATGATCGTCCACGCCACCAGTGCAAAAAGCGCGAAGGACAGGTAAACCAGCAGATCCTGGGCAAACAGCATCCGCCCGATCAACGGGATGTCACTCAGGTAGGGAATGGCCAGCGGCTCGAAGCCCGCCAGCGGTTTGCCGACCCAGGCCGCCCCGACGAAGCTCGACAGGCCCACTCCAAAAATCGTCAACGCCAGCCCGGTGGCGACCTGATTGGCGTTGAACGCCAGCGACACCAGCGCGAACAAGGCCGATAACAGCATCCCGGCGGCCATCGCCAGCAGCACGCCGAGCCAGAGGTTGCCACTGTTGAACGCGACGATAAAACCGATCACCGCGCCGAACAGCATCATGCCTTCCTGGCCCAGGTTGAGGACGCCGCTTTTTTCGCAGACCAATTCACCCAGGGCCACCAGCAGCAACGGCGTACCGCAACGGACCATGGCGTAAAAAACATTGCTCAACAGGTCGATATCCATCACAGCGCTCCTGCCTGTACGGGGGTGGTCCGGGTGCGCCGGGCCCAGCGCAGGTTCAGGCGCGGCCGGTACAGAATCAGCACGTCGCAGGCCAACAGGAAAAACAGCATCATCCCCTGGAACAGTTGGGTGATTGCCTGGGGAAGGTTCAGCGACATCTGCGCGCTTTCGCCGCCGATGTACAGCAATGCCATCAACAGGCTGGCAAACAGAATGCCAATGGGATTGAGGCGACCCAGGAACGCCACGGTAATTGCTGCATAGCCGTAGCCCGGCGACACCTGCGGCACCAGTTGGCCGATCGGCCCGGTCACTTCGCAGACGCCGGCCAGCCCGGCCAGTGCCCCACTGATCAACAACGCCAGCCACACCAACGGTTTCTGGCGAAAACCGGCGAAACCGGCGGCGCGGGCGTCGAGGCCCAGCACCTTGATCTGAAAGCCGACGAAGCTTTTCTGCAGCAACACCCACACCGCCACCAGCGCCAGTAGAGCGAAATACAGCCCGGCATGGACCCGGCCATCCTCCAGCAGCAACGGCAGACGACTGGCCTCGCCGAACATCGCCGACTCCGGGAAGTTGAACCCCGCCGGGTCTTTCAACGGCCCGTGAACGCAAAACAGCAGCAGGTTCAGGGCGATGTAGTTGAGCATGATGCTGGTGAGGATCTCATTGGCATTGAAGTGCGTGCGCAGCCACGCCGTAAGCCCGGCCCAGGCGGCACCGGCCAGGGTGCCGGTCAGCAGGATCAGCACCAGTGCCCAGCGGCTGTGCATGTCGATGATGTTCACCGCCAAGGCACTGCCAGCCAGGGCGCCCAGCAGCAGTTGGCCTTCAGCGCCGATGTTCCAAATGCGCGCCTGATAGGCCACTGCCAGGCCGAGGGCACACAGCAGGATCGGCAAGGTCTTGACCAGCCACTCGGACACGCCGTACAGATCGCTGATCGGGGCGATCAACAAGGTGTACAGCGTTTGTAGCGGGTCGTGCCCCAAGGCGATAAACAGCAGCGAGCCACAAGTCAGGGTCAGCACGGCGGCCAGTAGCGGCGAGCACCAGAGCATCAGGCGCGATTGCTGGCCGCGAGGTTCGAGAGAGAGCAGCATGTAGAACTCCGTTTAAACCGGCGCGGGGCCTGGGGATTGAGGGGCGTCGAACTGGCCGGCCATCCAGCCGCCGACGTCGCTGAGCCGGGTCTCGACGGTGGGCCTCAAGGCCGACAGACGCCCGCCGCACAAGGCGCCGAGGCGGTCGCTGATCTGGAACAGTTCGTCGAGGTCTTCGGAGATCACCAGAATTGCCGCGCCTGCATCGCGCAGGGCAATCAGGGCACGATGGATGGTCGCCGCCGCGCCGACGTCCACCCCCCAGGTTGGGTGAGCGGCCACCAGCAGCTTCGGCTGTTGCAGGATTTCCCGGCCGAGAATGAATTTCTGCAAGTTGCCCCCCGAAAGGCTGCGTGCCGGAGTTTTGGTGTCGGGTGTCTTCACGCCAAAGCGCCGGATGATCGCCTCGGCCAAGTGTTCAACCTTGCGGCGTCGAATCAGCCCATGGCTGACCAGGCCCTGTTGGAAGGCACTGAGCAGAGCGTTATCTGCCAGGCTCAATTGCGGCACGGCGCCATGGCCCAGGCGCTCGGCGGGGACAAATGCCAGCCCGAGCCGGCGACGGGCGTCGGGGCGCAGGTGCGCGACGGGTTGCCCGTCGAATCGGATTGTTTCGCCTTGCTGGCGGAGAAGCTGAGTTTCTCCGCTGAGCAACGCCAGCCATTCGTCCTGACCATTGCCCGCCACCCCGGCGATGCCGACGATTTCGCCGCCGCAGACTTCAAGGTCAATGTCACGCAACGAGCAGCCGAACGGGTCCGGGTTGTGCCATGACAGCTTATTGATTTGCAGAAAGGCTTTGTCTGCGCAGACCTTGGGGTAGTCCGTGATCAGTCCGGCTGCGTCGCCAACCATCAGTTGCGCCAGCTCTCGGTCCGAGCAGCGCGCCGGGGTGCAATGCCCCGACACCCGTCCGCCGCGCAGCACCGTGGCGCTGTGGCACAACGCTCGCACTTCCCCGAGCTTGTGGCTGATAAACAAGATGCTGCAGCCCTCGCTCGCCAGGCGGCGCAGGGTCACGAACAGTTCTTCGGCTTCCGCGGGGGTGAGCACCGAGGTCGGTTCATCGAGAATCAGCAGGCGAATGTCCTGCATCAGGCAGCGAATGATCTCCACCCGCTGCCGCTCGCCAATCGACAGGCTGTGGACCCGCCGCTGCGGCTCCAGCGCCATGCCGTAGCGCCGGGAAACCTCGCGGATCCGGGGTTCCAGCTGCGCAGGCGTACCGGCTGCCGCACCCATTGCCAAGGCAATGTTTTGCGCAACGGTGAGGGTTTCGAACAGCGAGAAATGCTGGAACACCATGCCGATTCCCAGGCTGCGGGCCTGGGCCGGGTTGCGCAGGTTGACGCGTTGGCCTTGCCAGACCACGTCCCCCGAATCGGCAGGGGTGACGCCGTAGATAATCTTCATCAAGGTACTTTTACCTGCACCGTTTTCCCCGAGCAGGGCGTGGATCTCGCCAGGTTGGATGCTCAGGTCGATGGCGTTGTTGGCCAGGCAACCGGGGTAGCGTTTGCTGATGTTGCGCAATTGCAGGCGGGCGATGGGGTCGGGGTTGGACATGACAGGCTCGGGCCGGTGGACAGGAATGCCTGTGGATAAAGCAATTTTCTGGCCATCAGGTCAGGAAATTGTCGCAACCCCCGTTGCCAAGGCCCTCTGCATGTAGCCTGGGCAGTTGCCGTAGGTAAACTCTGCACCGACTTGGAGCGCGCAAGTTTTGCGCAGGCATCGGTTTGCCCTGAAGTGGGTGGTCAAAAATTGAGCAAGCGGCTGCGAGCCATGCCCTTCTTGGGGTGGCAGGAGCCATAAACGGCTTATCCACAGGTTGCTCCACAGTTATTGTGTGCAAGCCGGAAACGTGGGCATAAGCATTGCCCGGCTTTCTTCTAAAGGTGATAAACCGCCGCAAGCGTTTGTTTTGTGGATGGATTTGTCGGTTCGGCGGGATTTTGGCTGAAAAATGAGCAACTCTCTGGAACCCGCATGACAGAAGGGTTACAGAGGGATGTGCTCAGGTTATCCACAGTCGGGTGCACAGTGGATGTGGGCAAGTTGAACGATTGCGGGGCGCCCTGAAAGGTCGCAGGCTGATCTCAACGTGCCAGCAGAATCCGTCCACGGCTCAGGTCGGCCAGGTGCGTTTGCAATGTTTCGATCTGCGCTTGACCCACGGCCAGTTGAAGGTCTACGCCATTGGCGGTAAAGCATTCTTCATTGACCAACCCGCCGCATTCGGCGACGCGCAGCTTCACCAGGGCCAGTTCGGCGAACCCGCAGGAACAGCGCAGCGCCACGCGACTGATCAATTCGATTTTTTCGACGTTTTGCAGGCATTTGTTCGCGCCGCCGCCATAAGCCCGGGCCAGACCGCCCGTGCCCAGTTGAATTCCGCCGTACCAGCGGATCACCAACACCGCGACCTGGTCGCAGGCTTGTGCTTCGATCGCGGCCAGGATCGGCCGCCCGGCGGTGCCTCCCGGCTCGCCATCGTCGTTGCTGCGGTATTGGTCGCCGAGTTTCCAGGCCCAGCAATTGTGCGAGGCATTCAGGTCGCTGTGCTGGTCGATAAAAGCCTGGGCATCGGCGGGGCTGGTGATGGGCGCGGCGAATGTGATGAAGCGGCTTTTGCGAATTTCTTCGCGGTATTCGCAAAAGCCGGCAAGGGTAAAAGGCATGGCGATCTCAGAGGACTGGTGTCAGGCCGCAGCCCTTGAGAATGATGCGGATCAGGTTGTCGCCAGCCTCGATCATGTCCTGCTTGGTCAACTTGCTGCGACCGGTCACGCGACAGATTTGGGTGGCGAAGTCGGCGTAATGCTGGGTACTGCCCCACAACAGGAAAATCAGGTGCACCGGGTCGATCGGGTCCATCTTGCCGGTATCGATCCAGGCTTGGAATACGGCCGCCCGACCATTGAACCAGGCGCGATAATCCTGGTTGAAATACTCGCTCAGGCATTCGCCACCGCTGATCACCTCCATGGCAAACAGTCGCGATGCCTGGGGCTGGCGACGAGAGAACTCCATCTTGGCGCGGATATAGCGGGTCAAGGCTTCGGCCGGATCATCCTCGGCGGTGAGGGTATTGAAGGTGCTGTCCCACAACTCGATGATGTTGCTCAGCACCGCCACGTACAACCCGAGTTTATTGGTGAAGTAGTAATGCAGGTTCGCCTTGGGCAGCCCGGCCTTCAGGGCGATGGCATTCATGCTGGTGCCTTTGAACCCGTGACGAGCGAATTCATCTTCGGCAGCCTTGAGGATCGTCTCTTCATTCTTTTGACGAATGCGGCTGGTGGGTTTGCCACCGTGGGCAGGAACTTCAAAGGTCATGGGCGTTTCCGGGCTGGGTCTGTGGGCAAGCAAATGCGTTGATAGCGCACCGGCATCAATCCGACAAGTGCCATCACACTAAAAGCCATCTCGATGGCGACCGCTTGCCCCCTGTGGGAGAGGAAGTCATCGGGTTGCCGCCAGGCTTTCGAGAAAGCTCTCCAGCACCAGGTGAGGTCGGCGACCCTTGCGCGTGACCGACGCCAGGCTCAGGTCATAGAAACGTGCGAAGGGCTTCAAGGCGCGCAACCGACCTTGCTGGACCCAGAGGCTGGCGTAATGATCGGGCAGGTAACCGATGTAGCGTCCGGTGAGGATCAGGAACGCCATGCCTTCGCGGTCCGATGCGCTGGCAGTGCAGTTGAGTGCCTGGTAGTGGGCTTGGATCTCGGCAGGCAGGCGGAAAGTGGGGGCGATGGCGTCCTGGCTGTTGAGGCGGGTGTCGTCGAGTTGCTGATCGTCCACATAAAACAGCGGATGCCCAACCGCGCAATACAACAGTGATCGTTCACTGTATAGCGGTTGATATTCGAGCCCAGACAGGACGCTGGCCTGGGGGACTACGCCGACATGCAGGCGCCCATCGAGCACGCCTTGCTCAACTTCGTTGGGGGCGATCATGCGAATCTGGATCTGCACGTCGGGCCCGCGTTCTTTCAATTGCGCCAAGGCGTGGGTGATGCGCATGTGGGGCAGGGTGACCAGGTTATCGGTCAGGCCAATGGTCAATTCACCGCGCAAGTGCTGGTGCAAGCCGTTGACCTCGGTGCGAAAGCTTTCCAGTGCGCTCAATAACTGCAACGCCGATTGATACACCTCGCGACCTTCCTCGGTCAGGGAAAAGCCCGCGCGCCCACGCTGGCACAGACGCAGGCCGAGACGTTGCTCGAGGTCGCTCATCTGCTGGCTGATGGCCGAGCGGCCAATGCCAAGCACGGTTTCAGCGGCGGAAAATCCACCACATTCCACCACGCTGCGGAAAATGCGCAGCAGGCGAATATCAAAGTCGCTGACCTGGGCCAATGGATCGGGGCGACGAACGCTCATAGTTTAGTGATTCACCGACTGAAGGTTACAAAAGTTGGATTTCACCGACTTTATCGCCGTGGCAACTTAGCTGCAAGAACGCTTTCGATTCCCTGTCGCTTATGACCTGCGAGGTTTTGTCGATGAACATGCCCGAACACGCTGCCGGTTCCCTGGCCAGCCAGCTCAAGCTGGATGCCCATTGGATGCCTTACACCGCCAACCGCAATTTCCAGCGCGATCCGCGCCTGATCGTCGCTGCCGAAGGCAGTTGGCTGGTGGATGACAAGGGGCGCAAGGTGTACGACTCGCTGTCGGGCCTGTGGACATGCGGCGCCGGGCACACGCGCAAGGAAATCCAGGAAGCGGTCGCCAAGCAACTGGGCACCCTTGATTACTCGCCGGGGTTCCAGTACGGCCATCCGCTGTCGTTCCAACTGGCGGAAAAAATCACCAGCCTGACCCCGGGCAATCTCAATCATGTGTTCTTTACCGATTCCGGCTCCGAGTGCGCCGATACCGCGGTGAAGATGGTCCGCGCCTACTGGCGTCTCAAGGGGCAGGCGACCAAGACCAAGATGATTGGTCGTGCCCGTGGCTATCACGGCGTGAACATCGCCGGCACCAGCCTCGGCGGTGTCAACGGCAACCGCAAAATGTTCGGCCAAGCCATGATGGACGTCGACCACTTGCCCCACACCTTGCTGGCCAGCAATGCCTATTCCCGTGGCATGCCGAAAGAAGGGGGTATCGCTTTGGCCGATGAGCTGTTGAAGCTGATCGAGCTGCACGATGCTTCCAACATCGCTGCGGTCTTCGTCGAACCGATGGCTGGCTCGGCTGGCGTGCTGGTGCCGCCGGAGGGTTACCTCCAGCGCCTGCGGGAAATCTGCAACCAGCACAGCATTCTCTTGGTGTTTGACGAAGTGATCACCGGTTTCGGCCGTACCGGTTCGATGTTCGGTGCCGACAGCTTTGGTGTGACGCCGGACCTGATGTGCATCGCCAAACAAGTCACCAATGGCGCAATCCCCATGGGGGCGGTGATTGCCAGCTCCGAGATCTACCAGACGTTCATGAACCAGCCGACGCCCGAGTACGCGGTGGAATTTCCCCACGGCTATACCTACTCGGCGCACCCGGTGGCCTGCGCGGCTGGCCTGGCGGCGCTGGACCTGCTGCAGAAGGAGAACCTGGTACAGAGCGTGGCCGAGATCGCCCCGCATTTCGAGAATGCATTGCACGGCTTGAAGGGCGCGAAAAACGTCATCGACATTCGCAACTATGGCCTGGCCGGCGCGATCCAGATCGCCGGGCGCGACGGCGATGCAATCGTGCGTCCGTTCGAGGCCGGCATGGCGTTGTGGAAAGCCGGGTTCTATGTGCGGTTCGGTGGCGACACCCTGCAGTTCGGGCCAACGTTCAACAGCAAGCCGCAGGATCTGGATCGCCTGTTCGATGCGGTCGGTGAAGTGCTGAACAAGCTCGACTGATACGTCCTTCTATATAGCTTTCGATAACGGGCGTCCGGTCACGGGCGCCTGTGGATAATTCTGGAGTCCCCCATGAGCCTCATCCCGCATTTGATCAGTGGCGAACTGCTGAGTGACAGCGCTCGCACCGCCGATGTGTTCAATCCGTCCACTGGCCAGGCCATCCATAAAGTGCCGTTGGCTGATCGCGCGACCATCCAGCAGGCCATTGATGCCGCTAGGGCGGCTTTCCCGGCCTGGCGCAATACACCGGCGGCCAAGCGCGCGCAGGTAATGTTTCGTTTCAAGCAGTTGCTGGAGCAGAACGAGTCGCGCATCGCACAGTTGATCAGTGAAGAACACGGCAAGACTTTGGAAGACGCGGCCGGTGAGCTCAAGCGCGGCATCGAAAACGTCGAGTTCGCCTGTGCAGCACCAGAAATTCTGAAAGGCGAATACAGCCGTAACGTAGGACCGAACATCGACGCCTGGTCAGACTTCCAGCCTTTGGGGGTGGTGGCCGGTATCACGCCGTTCAACTTTCCGGCGATGGTGCCGCTGTGGATGTATCCGCTGGCGATCGTCTGCGGTAACTGCTTTATTCTCAAGCCGTCCGAGCGTGACCCGAGTTCGACGCTGCTGATCGCCCAGTTGTTGTTGGAAGCCGGTTTGCCCAAGGGCGTATTGAGCGTGGTGCACGGCGACAAGGCTGCGGTGGACGCACTGATCGAAGCGCCGGAAGTGAAGGCGCTGAGTTTTGTGGGGTCGACACCGATTGCCGAGTACATCTATGCCGAGGGTACTCGGCGCGGCAAACGCGTCCAGGCGCTGGGTGGGGCAAAGAACCATGCGGTGCTGATGCCGGATGCCGACCTGGACAATGCCGTCAGCGCACTGATGGGCGCGGCGTACGGTTCGTGCGGTGAACGCTGCATGGCGATTTCGGTGGCGGTGTGTGTCGGCGACCAGGTGGCAGATGCGCTGGTGTCCAAGCTGGTTCCGCAGATCAAGGCGTTGAAGATTGGTGCAGGTACATCCTGTGGGCTGGACATGGGGCCGTTGGTGACGGGTCAGCATCGGGACAAGGTCAGTGGTTATATAGAAGACGGTGTGGCGGCGGGTGCTTCGCTGGTGGTCGACGGGCGTGGCTTGAGTGTGACCGGGCATGAGGAAGGTTTCTTCCTGGGTGGCTGCCTGTTTGATCGCGTGACACCTGAGATGCGTATCTATAAGGAGGAGATTTTTGGGCCGGTACTGTGCATCGTCCGGGTCAATAGCCTGGAAGAGGCGATGCAACTGATCAACGATCACGAGTATGGCAACGGCACCTGCATCTTTACTCGCGATGGCGAGGCGGCGCGGTTGTTCTGCGATGAGATCGAAGTCGGCATGGTGGGCGTCAACGTTCCATTGCCGGTGCCGGTTGCATATCACAGCTTTGGCGGCTGGAAACGCTCGCTGTTCGGTGACCTGCACGCCTACGGCCCGGACGGCGTGCGTTTCTATACCCGTCGCAAAGCCATTACCCAGCGTTGGCCGCAGCGCGCGAGCCATGAGGCTTCGCAGTTTGCGTTCCCCAGCTTGTAACCGGTAAGTGGAGAGGCCAGCGCCCTTGGGCGCCGGCCTCTGTGTTTGCGGGGCCTTTTGACTGATGTGACAGAGTTATGAAAATAGGTGTTGACGGCAGATTCTGGACGTCTATAATTCGCCCCACTTCCGGCGCAGTCGAAACGGAAAACTCCTTGAGATTCAATGAGTTAAGTAGGTTTCGAAAGTGTTGGGCTTCAGGTCATCGAAGTCCGGAAGGAGCGGATAGAGCAGTG